>JAGKTQ010000080.1 GCA_021153325.1 Lachnospiraceae bacterium
GCTACAACATCATCAGCAAAGGTTTGGAGGCTGATGGTATTAAGACAGCAGCGGGCAAAACCAGGTGGGTTGCAACGACTTTGCGTAAGATTCTCAGAAACGAAAAGTACATTGGCGACGCCCTCCTGCAGAAGACTGTCACCACAGATTTTCTTACCAAAAATCGGGTGGAGAATAAAGGACTGGTTCCACAGTATTATATCGAGAACAATCATGAGCCCATCATTCCGAGGGATCTGTTTTTGCGGGTTCAGGAGGAGATAGCCAGACGTGCCAGCCTTGAAACCAATGTGTTGAGACGCAGACAGTACAGTGGCAAGTACGCTCTTACAAACATTGTCTTCTGTGCTCATTGCGGTGAGGTTTTTCAGAGAACCCAGTGGAACATACGTGGAAATAGAAGAAATGTATGGCGATGCCTTTCACGTCTCCAAAAGAAACGGTCTAAGATAGACTGCCCGGCGAGAACGGTAAATGAAACAGATCTTCATGCGTCGGTGCTGAAAGCTATCAATGAGGTCTACGCAAAACAGGATAATTTCCTGCCACAGCTAAAAGCAAACATCGCAAAAGTTCTGGGTATCAGTAATCTGACGGCTGTTGCTGAAATTGATGAGAAAAAGGATATCCACATAAAACGAAATTTTTGGTAAAAACGCAGTAAATTCTGCGTTTTTTTTGTTTATTTTAACAGGTATCTATGTTATAATATCAATAATACTATAGATATCTGTTAAATTAAGAGGGCCTTATGTCTAGACCAATTAAAGGTGACACCAGAGTTATTCAGGTTAAGCAGAAGAAAGCAAATGGGGTTATTTATGTTTACGAACGGAAAGTAAAATATAATCCTGAAACTAGATCGAATGATATCCTGTCTAGTAAATTGGTCGGAAAAATAACACCTGAAAGCAATAATGCAATCATTCCAACTAAATTCAGAGCGAAGCCTCAAACAGAAAAAGAAGAAAAGAGAATACCTGTACGTTTTCATATGGGAATGTTGTCAATTCTTGATTGGATTGGCGCATCTTCCGGAATAGAAGCAGACTTAAAAAAAGTAATGCCTGATAGCACCTGCGGTTCCCTTGCGGAAAGAATAGCTGCAATTGCAAAATTCTGGGTGGCAACGGGAGGAAATACCTTGCCAAATATGTACGCCTGGCAGGTTAAACATGGCATTGATAAAGACTGTATGATCAGCGAGGATATTTACCGTGCTGTCTTTGAAATACTGGGGACTCATGATGGTTTTATACAGGAGTATTTTAAAAGTAGAGCAGCAAGATTGGATACAGGTGATTCCGTTGCATATGACAGTACTACGATATCCACATATTCAGACAGCTTAACTCAGGCAAGATACGGCTTTAACAAAGATAAAGACGGGCTTCCTACAATCAAAGTTCTTACCCTTTATTCTTTAAATACTGAACAACCTTTTGCCTACTGGTCACAACCTGGTAATCTTCCTGATTCCATTTGCGTTGAAAATGCATTGAAACAGCTTGATTACTTAAATGTAACTAAGCCCACAGTAGTCACAGACAACGGCTTTTGCTCACAGGAGAATATCATCCACTATATTCAGAATCATATAAAGTTTGTAACACGAGCTACAAGAAGCGATGGTAAGTGGGTTAAAGACAGCATAGATCAGAACCTGTCACTGTTAGATGATATTAATAACGTTATTGATTTTGATAATGATATAACTGGCACCTGTATCACCATCAAACCAACCCTGTCTTATACTGCAAAATATTCCTGTTCCAGCCATAAAAAGGGAGACAAGATTAAGTTAACTCCACGTCTTTATTTAGGAATATTCCGAAGCAGGAGCAGAGCTTATGAGGCGGAAAGAAATTTTACTCGGGAATTGTATCAGTTAAAAGCTTTGATAGAAGAAGGTAATGAAGACCAGTTAAGCGAAACAGCATTAAATAAAGCTAGCACCTACCTAAGCTGGAGCAAGACTAGAAACGGAGGGATTAAGGTTGTATTTCGAAAAGAAGCTGTCGATGAGGCACTGAAATACAAGGGAATCTTCTGTCTGTGCTCCAACAAGATTAATGATGCAGCAGAGCTTCTAAAACTTGGACGTAAACGTGAACATATAGAAGATATGTTTGAGTTGTTAAAACAAAAAACAGATGGTAAGAAAACAAGAGTACAGGATACAGATAGATTGAAGGGACGGCAGTTTGTTCAGTTTATTGCATTAAGTTACTATGATTTTCTGTATAAAAAAATAAAGGATATGAAGGCAACACTCGGCAAGCCTAACGGGGACTCGAGACATGATTTAAAGGATAATCTTGATAGGGAAAAAGACTTGTTAAAGTGGCTTAAAAATTCATCATTAAACGAGGTGTTGCAATGGTTTGATGCAGTTGACTTAATTCAGTTAACAGGCAAAAGGCATAAGAATATAAAACTTATAACTGAAACAACGATTCGCGATAGATTATTCCTTGAGAGATTAGGATACAGCGGGCAGATGAAAATAAATTAAAAAATTTTGTAGATTTCGATAATTTTAACAGATATTCATCAGCCTACTTTCAGGAT
>JAGKTQ010000049.1 GCA_021153325.1 Lachnospiraceae bacterium
TTTCTTTGAAGGAATTAAAATGGCAAAAGCTGGTAATCATTTATATGATATATCAAATGCTATTGATGCCTATGTTTCACAGTTTGGTTATGGTATTGTCCGTGACCTGGTAGGACATGGGATTGGAACAAGTCTTCATGAAGACCCGCAGATTCCGAACTTTGCGCAGAAAAGAAGAGGTCTTAAACTTCAGCCCGGTATGACACTTGCAATTGAACCGATGATCAATGCGGGAACATGGGAAGTGGAATGGCTGGATGACGACTGGACAGTTGTAAGCGCAGATGGCTCTTTATCAGCACATTATGAAAATACAGTGTTGATCACAGAAGGCGAGCCGGAAATACTGACACTGGTTTAAAAGGTGTGGAGGCGTAAATGACAGGAAAGTTTGCAAAATCCAAAGCAGGGCATGACAAATTAAAAGTTTATGTCATAATAAAAGAAGAGGAAGAATATGTTTATCTTGCTGACGGCATCTATAAAACAATGGGAAAGCCGAAAAAGAAGAGTAAAAAACATATTCAGATTATAAACAAAGGTCAGGATGAAAATTTAACAAAGAAGCTTCTTAATAAAGAGCAGGTTTCTGACGAAGAAATAAAAAGAGCAATTAAAATCTATGAATGCAGAAGAGAGCCGGAAGAGGGCAGATAGAAAGGAAAGGTTGTAGTATATGTCTAAAGCAGATGTAATTGAAATCGAAGGAACTGTAATTGAAAAGTTACCAAACACTATGTTTCAGGTAGAACTCGAAAACGGACATAAAGTACTTGCACATATCAGTGGTAAGCTTAGACAGAATTTTATTCGTATTTTACCTGGTGATAAAGTGACATTAGAGCTTAGTCCATATGACTTATCAAAAGGACGTATTATTTGGCGTGACAAGTAGATGGCTACCGGGCATTGTGAGATAGATTCATAGCAGAATGTCCACGCGATAAATAATATATGAAAATATAGTAATTTCTTGGAAAAACCTCTTGTCAAGAGGTTTTTCTTATGTTATAATCATAAACGGTCTTTTTTGAAAGGAGGGTTTAACAGTGAAAGTTAGATCATCAGTAAAACCAATTTGCGAAAAATGCAAAATCATTAAAAGAAAAGGAAGAATCAGAGTAATCTGTGAGAATCCAAAACACAAACAAAGACAGGGATAATACCGAACTTTAATCTTTAAGTGAGGGTTCTCGTCTCGTAAGTAAGTATGAAGCGGCTGATAGTGCTGGACACTATTTTTATATAGATTACGAATCAGAGCCAACAGGAAGATTACTTTTTGGTACCGAAATTCTTCGGAAAAATCGGACTGATCCTGTCCGATTGGGCTTAATGACCGCCCCAATCAATCAGTAACGAATACACCAAATGGTGTAGGCATATTTGTGAATATCACAAAATGCAGAGCGCAAAAAGCGCAGGCAATAGCGCAACGCAATAGACGTATGCGCAGCAGAAAATGGAGGAAACGTAAATGGCTCGTATCGCAGGTGTTGATTTACCTAGAGAAAAACGTGTAGAGATCGGTTTAACTTATATCTATGGAATCGGTAGAGTAAGTGCAAACAAGATTTTAGCTGAAGCAAATGTTAATCCTGACACTCGTTGTAGAGATTTAACAGATGATGAAGTAAAGAAAATCAGCGAAGTAATTGATGCAACAATGACTGTAGAAGGTGATTTAAGAAGAGAAATCGCTCTTAACATCAAGAGATTACAGGAAATTGGTTGCTACAGAGGAATCCGTCATAGAAAAGGACTTCCAGTTCGTGGTCAGAAGACTAAAACAAATGCTAGAACTCGTAAGGGTCCAAAGCGTACAGTAGCAAATAAGAAGAAATAATTTAGTCTTTGGTACGCTTTTGGCGTACAGTAGCAAATAAGAAGAATAATTAATTCAATAGGAATTGAATGTCGGACACTATGTATAGTGAATTTTGAGAAAGTAGGTTAGTTTAAAATGGCTAAACAAGTTGCGAAAAAAGTAACAAAAAAGCGTGTAAAGAAAAACGTTGAACGCGGACAGGCACACATTCAGGCATCTTTTAATAATACAATCGTTACATTAACAGATACTGAAGGAAATGCTCTTAGCTGGGCAAGTGCTGGTGGTCTTGGTTTTAGAGGTTCAAAGAAATCTACTCCGTATGCAGCACAGATGGCTGCTGAAACAGCTACAAAAGCTGCTTTAGTACATGGTTTAAAATCTGTAGATGTTATGGTTAAAGGTCCTGGTTCAGGACGTGAAGCTGCAATCCGTGCACTTCAGGCTTGCGGACTTGAAGTTACATCTATCAAAGACGTAACTCCAGTACCTCATAACGGATGCCGCCCACCAAAACGTCGTCGTGTCTAATTTTAGATAAAGGTTGTAAAATTTGGAAGAAGGCGCTTTGTGCGTTGTAAACAATAGTAGGAGAGCAATTCTCCTTTAAAAGAAAGGAGCCAACAATGGCAGTTAATAGAGTTCCAGTCCTTAAAAGATGTAGATCTCTTGGTTTAGAACCATCTTATTTAGGATATGATAAAAAATCCAACAGAACAAATGCAAGAGCAGGTAAAAAAGTAAGTGAATATGGTCTTCAGTTAAGAGAAAAACAGAAAGCAAAATTCATTTACGGTGTTCTTGAAAAACCTTTCAGAAACTACTATGAAAAAGCTGATAGAATGAAAGGACAGACAGGTGAAAACCTTATGGTTCTTTTGGAATCCAGACTTGACAGCGTAGTATTCAGAATGGGATTCGCTAGAACAAGAAGAGAAGCAAGACAGATTGTTGATCACAAACATGTTTTAGTAAACGGCAAATGTGTAAACATCCCATCTTACTTAATCAAAGCTGGTGACGTAATCGAAATCAGAGAAAAATCCAAAGGATTACAGAGATATAAAGATATCCTCGAAGTAACAGCCGGAAGATTATATCCGGAATGGATGGATGTAGATAAAGAAGCTCTCAAAGGAACAGTTAAAAATCTTCCTACAAGAGAAATGATTGATGTTCCTGTTGATGAAATGCTTATCGTCGAATTATATAGTAAGTAATAGGAAAAGAGCGGGGAAGTTCCGCTCATTTTCCACCTACATTACCAAGTTTAAGTTCGTAAAGGAGGGTATTTGCAGTGTTTGATTTTGAAAGACCAAATATTACGGTTGAAGAAATTTCGGATGACGGAAAAGTTGGCAAATTCGTAGTGGAACCTTTGGAAAGAGGTTATGGTATTACTTTAGGAAACTCCTTAAGAAGAATTATGCTTTCTTCTCTTCCGGGAGCTGCTGTAAGTCAGGTGAAAATTGAAGGTGTTCTTCATGAATTCAGTTCTATTCCTGGAGTAAAGGAAGACGTTACTGAAATTATTATGAACATTAAGAGTTTAGCTATTAAAAATAATAGTGATACGAATGAGCCGAAGACTGCATACATTGAGTTCGAAGGCGAAGGCGTGGTTCATGCTTCCGATATTCAGGCAGATCAGGATATAGAGATTCTTAACCCGGATTTAGTAATTGCTACCTTAAGCGGTGGTAAGGAAAGTAAATTATATATGGAACTTACCATTACAAAAGGAAGAGGTTATGTAAGCGCTGATAAAAACAAACATGAAGATTTACCAATTGGTGTAATCGCTGTTGATTCCATCTACACACCTGTAGAAAGAGTTAACGTTACTGTACAAAATACTCGTGTTGGTCAGATTACAGACTATGATAAACTTACTCTTGATGTACGTACAAATGGAACATTGGTTCCTGACGAAGCAGTAAGTTTAGCTGCAAAGGTACTTAGCGAACATTTAGGTCTTTTCATCGACTTATCTGAAAATGCTAAAACAGCAGAAGTTATGGTAGAAAAAGAAGACGATGAAAAAGAAAAAGTATTGGAAATGAGCATTGATGAGTTAGAACTGTCAGTTCGTTCCTATAACTGCTTAAAACGTGCCGGTATCAACACAGTAGAAGAATTAACAAATAAGACTTCAGAAGATATGATGAAAGTTCGTAACCTCGGACGTAAATCTTTAGAAGAAGTTTTAGCAAAATTAAAAGAGTTAGGTTTACAGCTTAACCCATCAGAAGAGTAGCAGGAAATAAATAAGATATGAAGCATGCCGGATAAGTCCGAAGAGCGCAGGCGTGTTACTCATATAATGGAAACTATTGATACCTTTCGGTAAGTAAGTCCAAAGAGCGTGGCCGGAGGGAAGCCCATTAAAAGGAGATAGAAAAATGGCAAAATACAGAAAACTTGGAAGAACATCTTCCCAGAGAAAAGCATTACTCAGAAACCAGGTAACAGCACTTTTAAACAATGGTAAAATCGTTACTACAGAAGCAAAAGCAAAAGAAGTTCAGAAAATCGCTGAAGGTCTTATTGCATTAGCAATCAAAGAAAAAGATAACTTTGAAACAGTAAAGGTTACTGCTAAAGTTGCTCGTAAAGATAAAGACGGCAAGAGAGTAAAAGAAGTTGTTGATGGTAAAAAGAAAACTGTTTATGATGAAGTAGAAAAGGAAATCAAAAAAGATATGCCTTCCAGACTTCATGCAAGAAGACAGATGCTTAAAGTTTTATATACTGTAACAGAAGTTCCTTCTACTAACGCAGGTAAGAAAAAAGGAACAAAAGAAGTTGATTTAGTAGCTAAATTATTCGATGAGTACGGCGCTAAATATGCAGATCGTAAGGGCGGTTACACAAGAATCGTTAAGATTGGTCAGCGTAAAGGTGACGGAGCTTTAGAAGTACTTCTTGAGTTAGTATAATAAGAGCCAAATAAAAGCCAAATAAAAGGTGTGTTTCCATTTAGGAGACACACCTTTCTTTTATGTTTTAGGCAGATTAGTTTGTTATTGTGCTTTTTGGAAATGCTGGTAGTCTTTGCAGGAATTCCAGTTGCCACCCCAAGTAAAGCCATGTTCTTTAAAGAGCTTGTAGCATAGATCATTTTCATCAATTTTGTAAGGAAAATCTGCGGAGCGGTCTGTGTAAGGCTCGCTGCCTTCTGGAGAGATATAAGTACTGCCGTCCTCTTTAAATACAACGTAAGGGTTATAAAATGGGTTAATATCAATAGCAAGTCCATAAGCATGTTTAGATAAGTTTGTAGTACCATCTACCACACGATAGTTAAAGCAGGAAGTGTTATTGTCTTCCATGGAAGCGGTATCATCTCCATCATATTCATCAATCAGACACACTTTTTCGATTTTATATTCTGCTAAATACAATTCATAAAAAATTTCCAATAAATCTTGAGCGATTGCTTTGTTACATATCAACTCACCCTCAACAACTTCATCATTAAAATTGTAATGTAAAATGTGTACATACCGCAAATCATCTAAAGAGATGTTTTCATTTTCTACATAGGATACACCAGTTATTTTAGCAATGATCTCTTCCGATAATGGTTCATAATAGAAGGAATAGATCAAATCATCCTCAGAGGAAGCATCTTCTATAGAAGTTTCAGTTTCGTCAGCTGTTGTTTCTGCTTCTGTAGAACTTTCCGTTTGTGTTTCTGTCTCTTCTGTATCACTTTCTGGCGAAGCAGTTTCCTGTGTTTCGATCATTTCACTTTTTTGATTGCGTGCGGCATACTCTGTCAGAGATTCTGTTTTACCAAAAACGCGTGATAAAGCAGAAGCTATCAGAATGATGCCTAAAATAATAGCAATTGGTTTTATATATTGTTTCATGGAATACCTTCCCTTTCTTATTTTTACATAGTGTAAATTCATTATAGCATAGGATTTTTATTTATAAAATGCTATTTATGAAAGACCAACAATGCCTTGTAATTGTTGGCATAATTTAGTACAATAAGAGCCATGAACGTTAATTTGACAGCAGGACGGAATAGAGAGCCGTGACAGAAATGAGGTCATGAATGGGAATAATAAATGCCAGTAAATTGGTTTTTGAATATATAAGACGAGATGAGGAAGGAAACGTAGAAGGGATTACTCGTGCAGTCGATGAGGTTGACCTTGATGTAAAGCAGGGGCAGTTCATTGCGATTCTTGGACACAATGGTTCAGGAAAATCTACGCTTGCAAAACATATTAATGCTATCCTTGTTCCAACAGAAGGAACGATCTGGGTAGACGGAAAAGATACAAAGGATGAAGATAAAATTTGGGATATTCGTCAGGAAGCAGGTATGGTATTCCAAAATCCTGACAATCAGATCATCGGACAGGTCGTAGAAGAGGATGTGGGGTTTGGACCTGAGAACCTGGGAGTACCTACAGAGGAAATATGGCAGAGAGTAGAGGAGAGCTTAAAAGCAGTAGGAATGTATGAATTTCGCAAGCATTCTCCGAATAAACTGTCAGGTGGACAGAAACAGCGTGTTTCTATTGCCGGAGTTATTGCCATGCACCCCAAATGCATCATTTTGGATGAGCCTACAGCAATGCTTGATCCAAATGGACGAAAAGACGTGATTCGTGCTGTCCGTGCATTAAATGATGTGGAGGGAATTACAGTCGTTCTGATTACACATTATATGGAAGAAATTATTCATGCGGATAAGGTGTTCGTAATGGATAAAGGTCATGTAGAAATGGAAGGAACTCCACGGGAAATTTTTTCACAAGTAGATAAGTTGAAATCTTTACGTTTGGACGTTCCACAGGTGACCTTGCTTGCTCATGAATTAAAACAAGGCGGGCTGGATATCCCAGAGGGAATTTTGACAACAGAGGAATTGGTAAAAGCATTAGAAAGGCTGAAATAAAAATGTCAATCATTTTAAATCACGTAAATTATATATATGATGGAGATACAGAAATACCGGTAAAGGCATTGGATAATGTTTCCTTGACGATCAATGATGGTGAATTTATCGGTTTAATTGGACATACCGGTTCAGGAAAATCTACTCTTGTACAGCATTTAAATGGTCTTATGAAGCCGACAAGCGGCGGTGTTTATTATAATGGTGCAGATATCCATGATGAAGACTATGACCTGAAAACTTTACGAAGTAAGGTGGGATTGGTATTTCAGTATCCAGAACATCAGCTTTTTGAAGTGGATGTTTTTTCCGATGTTTGTTTTGGACCGAAAAATTTAGGACTTCCTAAAAAGGAAGTAGAGCTTCGGGCTTTTGAAGCATTAAGACTGGTAGGATTTCCAGAGGAGTATTTTTATCAGTCCCCATTTGAATTATCTGGTGGACAAAAGAGAAGAGTAGCCATTGCGGGTGTTCTTGCAATGAAGCCGGATGTGCTTATTCTGGACGAACCGACCGCAGGTCTTGATCCAAAAGGCAGAGATGAGATTTTAGATCAGATACAGAAACTGAGAGAAGAGACGAATATGACGGTAGTGCTTGTATCTCACAGTATGGAAGATGTGGCGAAATATGTAGGTCGTATTATCGTTATGAACCATGGAAAAGTGATGTTTGATGATACACCAAAGAAAGTTTTCAAACATTATAAAGAGCTGGAAGAAGTAGGACTTGCAGCACCCCAGGTAACGTATATCATGCATGCTTTAAAGGAACATGGATTTGCAGTAGATACAGATGCTACGACAATTGCGGAAGCAAAAGAAGAAATATTACGTTATTTTAACCTGACAAAATAAAGGAGCAGATAGACCATGCTTAGAGATATAACATTAGGACAATACTATCAATCGGATTCGGTTATCCACAAGCTGGACCCACGTGTAAAGCTAATAACGACTATGGTGTTCATTATTTCTTTATTTGTTGTGGATAACTTTATTGGTTATTTGATTGCAGCGCTGTTTCTTACTATGGTGATCAAGCTTTCAAAAGTACCTTTTAAGTTTATGGTAAAGGGTATGAAATCGATCATGATTTTATTGATGATCACGGTAGTTTTTAATCTGTTTTTAACACCAGGCGAACCTCTGATCAGTGTATGGAAGCTTACGATCACAAAAGAAGGCTTGCGTACGGCTGTATTGATGGCAGTCAGGCTGACTTTTTTGATCATTGGCTCTTCGGTCATGACACTGACTACCACACCGAACAATCTGACAGATGGACTGGAAAAATTGATGAAACCGCTAAAGGTATTACATGTGCCAGTGCATGAAGTAGCTATGATGATGTCCATTGCATTACGCTTTATTCCTATTTTGTTAGAAGAAACGGACAAGATCATGAAGGCGCAGATTGCAAGAGGAGCAGACTTTGAAAGTGGGAATCTGATAAAAAAAGCAAAGAGTCTTGTCCCTCTCTTAGTGCCGTTATTTATTTCTGCATTTCGTCGTGCGAATGATCTTGCTATGGCGATGGAGGCGAGATGTTACAGAGGTGGCGACCAGCGTACCAAAATGAAACCGCTTCAGTACAAAAAAAGAGATGTACTTGCTTATACGACGGTAGCAGCTTATCTGGTGGTCTGTATTGTAGTGGGAAGGATTCTGCCGGGAATGTTTAGTGCATAATCGATAAAAGCAATCTTTAGGTGCAGTAAGGAGACGGAATGGAAGGTGCAAAATTAGAAACACAAAAAAAGCGTGTTATGCTGACAGTAGCCTATGACGGAACGAATTACTGTGGATGGCAGATACAGCCTAATGGGATTACCATCGAAGGGGAACTGAATCGATGCCTCTCTGAACTTTTGGGTGAGGAGATCAAAGTCATTGGAGCAAGTAGAACAGATTCCGGTGTGCATGCACTTGGAAATATTGCTGTTTTTGATACAACGGCAAGAATGCCGGCGGAGAAATTTACTTATGCATTAAATCAGAGACTGCCGGAGGATATTCGTATACAGAAGGCATGTCAGGTAGCCGATGATTTTCATCCAAGACATTGCGATTCTAAAAAGACCTATGAATATCGCATTTACAATGCGGAATTTCCGATGCCGATAAAGAGACTTTATTCTCATTTTACTTATGTGCCTTTGGATGAAACAAAAATGCAGGAGGCTGCAGCTTATTTGGTTGGAGAGCATGATTTTAAGAGCTTTTGTGCCACCGCAGCGGTAGTAGAGACAACTGTGCGAACGATTTATGAAGCAGATGTTTTCAAAGAAGGCAAGGAAATTGTGATCCGCATTTCTGGAAATGGTTTTTTGTATAATATGGTAAGGATCATTGCGGGAACCTTGATGGAAGTTGGAAGAGGAAATCTTAAGCCAGAGAAGATGCAGGATATTTTGGAAAAATGTGACAGAAATGCAGCGGGACCTACGGCACCGGCATGTGGACTTACACTATATAAATA
>JAGKTQ010000050.1 GCA_021153325.1 Lachnospiraceae bacterium
ACTATAGAAAAATCGAAATTGATGTAAACGATAGGGCAGTTTATCAACGGATGTAAGCTGCTTTATCGTTTACACCAACTTCGATTGGTTTCTAATCAAGTTCAAAAGCTGTTGTACCCAAAGTGTACCCAGACCGAGTTACCACTACATCTTATTCCTCAAAGTTTGTATCACACTATCATAGTTCTCTGGCTGATGTGGAAATATACAATTCGTACAAACCTTTATTGTTCGTCCTTCCTTCTCTACATATCGGGGATTGCCCGGACAATTCTCTCTATTATATAGAGGACAATAACAGAACAAGCAATTAAAATCCTCTAATCCCTTATGGCAGGGAAAATATTTACACTCTTTATTTTCAAAGAAACAATGTGAATTTTCCATTTATACCGGCTCCTTCCCTTTCTTATATTCCTCTGCCTTTTTCACAAAGTTTTCTGCAAAAAACGGATTAGACGGATAATAGAGGTGCGGAAATCCCAGCCAATAACTTTCTCCTGCCATCACACATGAATACTCTCTGCCTGTAGTAGGTTTTGTAGCAATGCAATTTTCCCCGTTATCGGTACTATCATAATAATGAAACTCATGCCCTTTTATAAGTTCACCTTCGAGCAAAAAATACCTTTGCTTTTCCTTTATCTCTATATATCCAAAACGTACTAATTTCCCTTTGTATTCACAAGTTGCTGGAACCACTCCGACCATTGCATGACTCACTCCATTCTTATCTATAATCGCATCATGCAGGTACATAAAGCCGCCACACTCTGCCACAATAGGCATCCCTTTATCAAACGCCTTTTTCATTGCATTTTTCATACTGGCGTTCTGACCCAGCTCATTTACATACAATTCCGGGTAGCCACCTCCAATTAGTAGGGCATCGCAATTATCTGGCAGTTTCGTATCATGCACGGGTGAAAAATATATAATCTCTGCTCCCTTTTCCTGTAACATAAGCAAATTATCTTCATAATAAAAGCAGAAGGCTTCATCCTTTGCAACTGCGATCACAGGTCTTCCACCTTTTTTACCCTCAGCATAACTGTCTCCGCTCATTCCCTTATGCGTACCCATTAACGCACTTGCCTGTTCGGCGATATGCTTTATTGCATCCACATCCACAGTTGTTTCCAATTCCTCTGAAATAACTTGCAGTTGCTTTTGTATATCAGCTAACTCGTTTGGTATTACAAGACCTAAATGTCTGCTTTCTATACGAATGTCTTTCTGATCAGGAAGAAATCCTAACACTCTTATACTTAATTCATCTTCTATCATAGGTTTTATGATTTCATAATAAGATTTTGACATCTTATTTAAGATTACCCCTCGAATAAGATGTTCCTTATCATATGCAAGAAAACCGGCAAGCATAGGTATGACAGAACGTCCCATACCTTTTGCATCTATCACTAATACAATCGGTGTTTCTGTCACTTTTGCCAAATGATAAGAGGAACCTTCTTCTCTGATTCCTCCAAGCCCATCAAAAAGTCCCATCACACCTTCCATTACCACAAAGTCCTTTTCGGTTCTGTTTTTAAGAAAAAGCTCTCTGGTTACATCTGCTCCGGTAAAAAAAGTGTCTAAATTCTTTGAAGGGATGCCAATTACCTTTTCATGGAACATTGGATCAATATAATCCGGTCCGCATTTATAAGAAACTACCTGTTCCCCTCTATTTTTCAACGCCTTTAGTAAAGCACAAGTAATGGTAGTTTTGCCACTACCGCTTTTCGGAGCAGCAATCATAATTCGGTTAAGCTTCATATCCAACCTCACTCCTCCCGAAAATTAAAAGCACATATCCATACCGGATTTTCCGCCTGCATCAAATGATACTTTCCTACTTCTTTCGCCCTACTGACCTGGATTTGTACCATTTCTTCATTTTCTATTGGATACATCGTCAGTATCTCTTTTATTTCACAAATTGTTTCCATGCTGATAGCATTGATAACAACCCGCATATTGGGATTCATTTCATACAATGCCTGCAATATCTCCTTTAAATTTCCTCCGCTTCCTCCTATGAAAGCATGTGTTACCCTGGGCAAGTCCTGAAAACCTTCAGGTGCCTTTGCCTCTACCACTGTTACATTTTCGATCTGAAACTTCTCCTTATTTTGCTGAATCAAAGATACAGCTTCTTTCTTCTGCTCAATAGCATATACCTGTATATCCGGTGAAAGTCCTGCCATCTCCATTGCGATAGAACCGGTTCCGCTGCCAATATCAAAAACGACTGCACCTTGATACAATTTTAATTTGCAAATGCTGACTTCTCTTACCTCTTCCTTTGTCATCGGCACCTTATCTCTGATAAATTCCCCATCAGAAATTCCATGTGTCAAATTTTTATGTATTGCATTAGGATTTTTCACGAAACAAGTATAAAGCCCTTCTTCTTTTAACTCCAAGCACTCCTTTGGTGTCCTTTTTCTAATCTGGTGCTCGGCATAAGACAGTTGATAACCTGTAATAATTTCACACTGGGTCATTCCTGCTTTTATCAAAGCATCTCCTAATTTGTTCACATCTTTCACACCAGACATAATCATAAATGTCTTTCGCTCTGTTTTAATTCTGCGTGCAAGATTATATAATTCTTTTCCGTGCATACTGCATATAGCCGCATCCTGATAGCTTTCCCCGATACAGGCAGCCAGAAAAGCCACCGAAGAAATTCCCGGCATAATACGAATACCTGCCTGTAGCTGTCCTGCATTTATTTCTTCCTGTAAAGCATGATATAATGGCTGACACCCACTATAAAAACCACTATCTCCAGAAAACAGAATAACCACCTTCAAACTCTCCATAGGATATCTCTTCTGGATTTCCTGTAAGTACGGCAGTATCTGCTTTGCCAGATAAAAAGGCTTTTTGGGACGAATATATTCTACGAAAGCATCCATCAGTCCTCGCAAATCCAAGAATGTCTCGTATTGCTTCACCTTACTACGTAGCGTTTTTACCTGTGCACTCAATCTGTCTATTGTTTTTTTCATGGCAGATATTTCTTTTTCATAAGCCATAGTCAAATTCTTTAAAGTACCGGCGCCTTGTGCCATTTCCATTAGCTTGTTTAGGTTTCTCTCCGATATCTTGAAATACGGTTCGCCACCAAGTATTGCCGGAAGCTGTTTCGTATCCTGTCTAATCAGTGCAAGCTCCCTTTTTACAGGCCTCTCTGCAGCTAGCAGTGTATCAATTTTCTTCTCATGTGCAGCATACTCTTTTTCCTTATCAACTATCTGACTATTGATTTCTTCTAACTGGTGTTTGCTCTCAGCTACAAGTTCTACAGATTCAGAGACCTGTACATTCACATCTGCAATGATACTCTCAGCCTCTTTCTTTTCAGCATTTAGGATTTCCAATTCCGCAGTTAATTCATCTGCCGCTTGCCTTGCAGCCTTATACTCAGGTATGGTGTAGTTATCTCGTTTTTCACCGATAATCTCTACTTCCAGTCCACGCTCAAGACACATCTCTATCAAATATTCACGTTCCCGCTGTTGCCAGTGCATAGTCTCAGTATCATTTTTGCTTACAGCCGGCTCAATTCCCATTTCCTGCAATGCTTTTGTAAGACTGTTACGAGTATGCATTTTCGTTTTATAACCATGTGCAACCGGAATATAATCCAAGTGTAAATGTGGCGTTGCCTCATCCATATGTAGTACGGCATTAAACAGATATAAGTTCGGATTTCGTTCCTGGAAGCTTCTTGCGTATTCATCCAGGATTTCTTTCGCATCCCGCGCAGCTACTGATAATTCGCCGTTCGCATCCAACACGCCTGTATCCTCCATTCTACCAATCTGCACCACAATCTCATAAAACTGTTTTTCTTTATTCCCTGAATTCTTGATATCAGTCAGGTAATCCGTGACCTGCCTGTCTTTTCGCTTTTGCTTGGCATTATACTCTGCTATTGCAGATCCGAAAATCTGCTGATATGCTTCTCTAATTGGCAGCCTCACATAATACTCATTCCAAGCCATTCTATCCCGGTCAACATTCTCAGCTATAAAATCCCTGTTATTATGAGATATGCTCCCTTTTCCTTTTACAAATGATATTGTTTTTCCCATGTTTCCTCCATTCTTCTTGCTATGCCCGCCTAAGCGGGTTCCGGCGTATTCGCCGGGGTTCTGTTACTCTTGTCAAGAGTAACTCCTTATTACTTTTGACACTGCGTATCAAAAGCCCAGTCGCCCTTCCGGGGGACTCCTGCGGAGAGCCATCGATTCCCTTGACCACTGGCATCAAAATAATGCCACGATGTTTCAGATGGCATCATCTTGATGCCTATCCGAACATATCAAGGAAATCGAGAGCTTCCTCACCTAAAAGCTCAGGCTCGTCCGCTCGAGAACCTGTATCCGCATTTTCAGTATTCACATTCTCCCCGGATACAGTTTCTCCGCTTGCCACGCTGCCTGTCGGTATGTAAATAAGCTCCCTTTTCAGCTTATTTGCTACCAGCCCGGCAACACGCTCAGCAAGTTCATCTGCAGAATCCGCATGCACTCCACCTGAAAGTATCAAGTCAATTGCCACCGCATTCTTTGATGAATTTCTCTCTCTTGCTACCGCTTCGAGCATTTCCCAAGCCTTCATATCCTGTTCATTGTCTTCTCGAAAGCGCAAGCTGATTCTCTTTTCCTTCATAATCATCTCCCTTAAAAGGAAAGAGGAAGCTTACGCTCCCTTCTTCGCCCTCAACTGTGTCATATACAGACTTTCATATCCTTTCGCTGTAGCACAAATATCAGTGATAATCTCCACACTGTCCGGATCATAAGCCCCGAAATTCCGAATTAGGCATCCACCTCCACCGATAATATGAAGTCTGACCAATTCAGGATCATATTCGTATTCACTGAGCTTATCGAATATTTCTGCCGTGTACTTCTCGGCCTCCATCAGCATTACAGTTAAAATACGTTTCGAAGTATCCGCAGTTCCATTCTTCAGAAAATCTTCAATCAAGCTCTCATCCGGCAACTTACCGCATTCTGCCTGCACCGCATTGTATATACGTTTTACGCACTGATGTACACCAATCTTGTCCGTATACATCCTATCAGATATCGGTCTGCCATTGGTGATTACAAGCGTGTTCATCGTGCCATTTCCAATATCCGCCAACATATGTACTCCTTTATAATTTGGCAAGACTGCTACAATTCCGGCATACCCCTGCGGATAAACTCTGACATCGTAGATTCTGATATGATATTGCACATTACAGAACTTAAAGTCCACCTCCGGCTTTCTCATCAGATACTCCGCAAAGTCCTTCTTCTGATTTGCAAGCCAGTTCAACGGAAGCCCCACCGCAAGAAGTACATCGGCTCTATCCAGTCCCCTGATTGCAAGCTCCTTAGCTATTGCCGCCAGCGTAAGGATATAATAATCCTCATCCTCGTTTTTGCTTGCAATGAATACCTTATGGCTCTCTCCAATCACATAGTATTTGCCATTATACTCCAATACATTTGAAGCAATCGCAGGCTCCGATGCATAGCACTTTACACCGCTCTTAAATACCGTGTGACGAGTTTTCATATTTCCATACCCGTGATCAATTCCTAATAAAATCTTTCCGTTAATATTAAATCCTTCCATTTCAAAATCCTCCGTTTTCTTCTTTATTTCATTCAAATGACATATCGGAATGACAACTTTTCCAAATAAAAGTCTTTTGCCAAAAACGCGATGACACCAATGACAAATCCTGCAGGCCTTGAAATATAAGGCTTTCTTTGCCATTTCGTTCTATGACACTTTCCATGACAGCGCTTTGTCATCCAATTTTGTCATCGCGCTACAAAAAACTTTTTATTCAAAAGGTAGCTTTACCTCCTCAGCCACCGGATGGAATCCATTGTCATCAGATTGTCGCTTCCAACCTGCCTGTCTTCCATAATCCTTAAAACGATGCTGTGGAGCTTTTGGCCATCCTTCTATGCTATTATTCATAATGTCGTTAATCTCTCGAATCTCATACTGCTTTGGCTCATCATATTCATGATGAAGTGCTTCGCGATATATCATCAGGCTACACACATAATCCTCACCGCAATTATCCAGCCACGCTTGGATCATTCCTACCTTCGTATCCTCCGGCATGAATTCCTTCTGCATATCCCGCAGATATTGCTCTGTACTGGTTGAGAGCTTTAAAGTATGGCACTTTGTGCTTCGATACAGCTCCATCATTTCCGCCCACAATTGCCTGATATACTCCCTGGACTCTTTTTCATCTGCAAGAATGTGCTTTTCGACTCGCTCCGGATGAATCATAATCGGCGCGAATCTACGATTGCCGGTTCTGTCCAGCGGTAAGAAATCCAATGTATTACTGGTTCCCACAAATACACATTGTCTTGGTCTGTCTTCCGGATGAGTCTCGTAAGGAATCTTGTAATTATCCTTCTGTCTGCTCAAAAATGACTTAATTTCTTCCACTGTTTTTGCATTAACTGTTCCCAACATTTCCGGCATTTCAATCAGCCAATGTCCCTGTAGTTTCCGATACACATTATCATCACCAAGCCTGTTAAGGTCATCCGAAAACCATTCATCCTTAATTGCCAAGAGACGAAACAATGTGGATTTACCGGCACCCTGACCGCCAACCAGACACACCATAGTCTCATATTTACAACCGGGCTCATAGATTCTGTGAATCATTGCCTGCATAAGAAGCGTCATTACTTCTGTGTTATACTCGCATCTATCCGCTCCCAGATATTTCGGAAGCACATCCGCGATACGACTCACGCCATCCCATTTGAGCTTTTCCATGTATTCCTTAATCGGATGAAAGTGATTCTGACTGGCAATAATATTCATCGCCTTACCAATTGCCTTGTAATTCTTAAGTTCATAGGTACGTTCCAGATACCATTCAATCTGATTCACATCCACATCACGGATTCCTCCACCCAGAGGTTTTCCCCAACCAAGATTTTTAGTGATATCCATCTTGCAGGTAAGATCATTGTGGCAAATTGCCCCCGAAAGAATCGGGTCATATTGCAGAACTATCATACAATTATCAATACCTTGGTAGATACGTCCTTTATCATCTGTTGCAAGCATCTTCCGTACCTCATCTACTGAATATGCCTTCCGACTATCCAGCACACTGTCGATTTCTTCCAAGGATTTCATCTCCTGCTCGTTTAACATTTGCTGCAATTCGTCGTACCTCCTTCCCATCTATCAGAAAGAGCTGACGTTGTTCCTCAAATTCTCCGGTACAAAGGATATCCAGCCAGTAATCAATCTTTGGTTCCTGATGAAGCATATACGCAAATCCATTTGATATTGCTACCATCGTGGTATTACTCCGTAAGAAAAAATCTTTCGCTTCCCGAATCAAATTTTCACAATCCCGAAGCTGGCTAATCGTTTCATTCACCCAACTGCTGAAACGTTTTTGCACCGATTCCGCATATTTTTTCTGCATGCACATAGTTTGATACGCTTTTTTGTCCTCTTCCGATATAGAATTGCCGGTTTCAACCGGCAATCCAAAATCCGCAATTATCTTACAAGCCGCGTCATACTGTGATAGTCCAAACATCTGTGCCACATAACCAATTGCATCACCATGAGCACCACAACCAAAGCAATGATAGCGAAGATTATCTATCTTCATACTTGGATGTTTATCCTTATGAAACGGGCAACAGACCATCCCGTTTCTACTTAACTTAAGACCATAATTCTCTGCCACCTGTTTGGCAGTAACATACTTTTTTACTTCTTCAAATACATTCAAATAATTTTCTCCTCCTAAGTAAACTTTTTGTTGTTTGTACCCAGGAGCTCTGCTATACTAAATTTGTTGAGAATATAGTATTTAGGAGCCCCTTGGGGCTTTTCGATTATCATCCTCTGTTACCAGCAGAGGATTTTATCGTTTTATAAGAGCTAACAGCTCACGCAATATTGCTTGCAATTCTTCATATGCTTTCACATCACCGCCTTCTATCTGATTACTCAGCTTTTCCAAAACTTTTGCCAAGCGGTCTGATTTATAACGCCCACCAATAAGATTAATTTCTTCACCTAGGACAGCTGCTCTGTAAAAATCTCCCTTCGGCATTCCCGACACTTCAATCCGAGCTTCAACTAATTGCTTTTCTTCGTCATTTAGCCAAAATGCAATTGTATTATGTCGTTCTCTAGCTAATCTTTCTTCATTCATTTACTTCACCCTGACTAACCTTTCCTAATGTATTTGCAATTCTCATTTGCGCATCCATGGACGGATGACAGTAGGTTTCAATCGTTGTTGTGACTCTTGCATGTCCTAATCGTCTTGCAATCTCCTGTGGACTAAAGCCAAGTCCAACAAGCAGCGTTGCATGGGAATGTCTAAGACAATGAACTGATATTTCCTTTACACCGGAAGCCTTGATTCCACGCTTCAATTCTTTTTGGAAGAAATGCTTTGTTTTCTCTGGAAAAAGTCTGGAACCGGCTCTGGCTCTGTAAAGATGAGAGATATATTCTTTCAGGTCATCACATAATTCATCATGAATGACAATTACTCTGATGGACCGTTCCGTCTTCGGAGTCGAGATAATATCCTTCTTATTTAGTCTCGTGTAAGATTCATCAATCCGAATCGTCCTATTCTCAAAATCAATATCTTCCACTTTAAGAGCCAGCAGTTCTCCAACTCTCATGCCTGTCCAAAACATAATCTGAAATCCCATCCAAGCCTCATACTTATCCATAACAGTATCAATAAATTGGTTAAATTCTTCCAATGTCCAAAACGGTCTTTCATCCGCATTGCATTTTCCCATTGCTCCGGCTTTCTTACATGGATTGGAGCGTAAATCATAGAAATTCACTGCGTAATTCATAACAGCCGAAAGCTGACTGTGAATAGATTTCAAATATGTAGGCTTAAATCCTTTTTCAATCATTTCCCCTTGCCACTTTCGAATTTTCGCAGGAGTAATCTCATTAATAGGTGTATCTCCGAAATAAGGTTCTATTTTCTTTCGGAATATTTGCTCCTTATTTTCAAGAGTGGTTTCCTTAAGTCTCTTACTCATATCCTCTCGATAAATCTCCCAATCACCGTGGGTATGGTTTCCGTTTCCCCCATAGCGGCTAACAGTTCCGTTGCCGTGCCTATCCATTCTTCCTTATCCCTCATAAAATCCACCAACCGGCACTCCCCGTTAATCCTGTCGTCCCAGACACCTTGTTGAACACGTCGCTGTCATTCTGCTTTCGGATGTGGTGTACGACAATGACCGCCAGAGAGTGCCTGTCGGCAAAGTCTTTGATGAGGGAGATGTCCCCATAGTCGCTTGCATAGGCATTGTCTTTTGAAGCTGTACGGACTTTCTGCAAGGTATCAATGACAATGAGCCTGCTGTCTGGGTAATCTTTCAGATAATCTTCAAGCTGCACGATAAGACCGTCTGACAGCTTGCAGCTTGCCACGGCAAAGTGGAGCCGCCCGCTTGCTTCGTCCGTCAAACGAAATAACCTGTCCTGTATGCGGCAGAACGTGTCCTCAAGGCAGAGGTAAAGCACATCGCCCTCCATTGTCGGCATATCCCATAAAGGGATTCCCTGCGACACGCATAAGCATAGCTTCAGCATGAGCCAGCTTTTGCCTATCTTCTGTGAGCCGCAGAACAGCGATAAGCCTGTCGGGATAAGGCTGTCCACCACAAAGGATGGTTTCTCAAGCGGTTCATAAAGGAGCGTTTCGGCGTTGACTGTCTGTAACTTCTGCATGGCTTTCCTCCTTTCGGGCGGTGTCTTTGTTTTCGTTGCACATAGGCGTTGACCTCCTTAAAAATAGATTTACTCCCACGGAAAAAAGTGAGAGTATGTAATGCCGCCAATCCCACACAAATAAAAAACAGATTTCTTTTTCGGGCGGTGTCGGTCACGGTTGGAGATATTTCTTCAATTTCCGCCTTTACTTTCTCCTTTGCAATCGCAACAGATTTCTGTATTGCCGAAGCGGTGCAATGCTCCATAGCGGCGATTTGGTAAAAATTGAACTCATACTCGTAGTAGAGCAGGAAACGCCGCCTTTGTATCTCTGGAAGGCTCCCAACCGCCTTATAGAGCGTTTCATTCCGTTCTTCCTCAACCATGCGTTCATCAAGGCTCTTAGGCACACGCAACGCCCGTCTGTAAAGGGTTTCGTCCCATACCTCGTTAAACTCCCTGTGCCGCTCGTCCCATTAGAAAAGATTCCTGTTCCTGCGCTCCATCTGCCGAAACTCCATAAAGAACTGTTCCGACACTTCCAACTCGTGGGATTTGCCCTGCCCGTCCTTAAAGCTGATAAAATACCTTGTGCCGCTTTCCGTGGATTCCTCCCGAAGCGTGTATGCCTTAACCCTGTATGCCATCCTGTTGTCCTCCTGCAAAAAATGAGTGAGGGGATTTCCATCCCTCACCCAGTAGCCCGCAGGATGGCAGGCTGTTTTAGAAGCTATAAAATTTTCCGCAGCTTCTTCCGCAGATGGTCTAACCTCGCATAGATGGCACCAGTCGTCAAATGCACAAGCGGGGCAATCTCCTTTGTGGAATACCCCTGCATTTTCAGCAGGACGATTTTCAAGGTACGCCCGTCCACCGTGACTAATACTTGATAGAGATTTTCGCTCTCAATCTCTTCCAGTAACTCCGCAACCGTACCCACTTCCGCCTGCCGCTCCCTGCCTGCCATGTCCTCAAGATATTCCGCAACGTCATTCGTCCATCGGTAAAACCGCCTGTTGGAATTGAAGTCTGCCCTGTCCGCCATGCGTATCTGCTCAATGGTCGCTTCATCAACGCCGCACTCACGCAGCAGCTTTTCCTCCGCTTCTTTCCAGATACGCCATTTCCTGTCCTCCCGTCCGTGGTTGTATGCCATTCTTACTTCCTCCAATCAGAATTGATTGAGAGGGCAGAGAAAAGCCCCCTCATCTTCCCAAAGGAAAAAACAAGGGGGCTGAACGCCTTAAATTTTAATTTTCTATTATCTTTCTTAGTTTTATTAGGATTCTGGCTTTGCGTTTGTTTACAACGCTCTGGGTTATGCCCAACCTCGCCCCGACTTCACGCTCGGAAAGTCCGTCAAAAAAGATTGCCTGTATCAGCTCCTGTTCACTATCCGACAGCAAAGGCAGGGCGGCTTTCAGCCTGTCCACCATGACCGCATTGACAACGGTTTCTGCAATGTCCACCGCTTCATCAGTGATAAAGTCCAGAGGATTCCCCTCGCTGTCCGTAAATCCGTCGAGAGATAGCAGTCTATTCTTTGTATCTAATTTTTGCAGATAACGCCACCGTTCCTTGTCACGGTAGAAGTCTGTGTATTGCTCCCTCACGACTTCAAGCAGACAGCCTTGAATGGGGATAAACAGCTTGTCCATATAGGTCTGGTCGGATTCCCTGCAACGGCAGAACTCCGTGTAGGATAATTCCACATAGCCGCCACTTTCTCTGATATATACCTTTCTTGGTGCATATTTCACCATAAATACCTCCCATCTGAATTTTTGAAATGTAAAAAATCCAGATGGAGAGGCGGAGAACGACACCGCATATCAGAAACAGCCCTACGGCACTTTCCAACAAAAATCGACAAAAGAAAAACCGCAAAGGCTCTGTGACCTTTACGGTTATAGGAAATAGTAATTCTATTGTATGGAGATTGTACTTCTACTTTCAAGGTGAGAAGTACCGTTGCACTGGCAGAAATTTTTTTAACTGGTTTCCTGCCGTTCTCTGATATGCTATGTATTGATAAATTTTGCTTCGTATGAGCAGATAGATAACTGCCCGAAAAAAGGACATAAAAAAATCCCTCCAAATTTAAAAACAAATTCAGAGGGTAATTTAGGGTATAACAAAATAACCCACCCGAATATCGTTTTTTTTATTTGGTGAGTTTGTTCTTTCAAATACGAAACAAAAAGAGCCGATGATTCGTGAATTGTTCCACAATTTCATCGGCTCTGCGTCTTAAGCGTCTGGCTCTTTGATGACAGTTATCTTCAAGTTGTCAACTTTAATCAATCTTTCTTGTCTGCATTTTGGACAATAAAGGGGATAATTCTCCAAAACAGTGTCCTTCCTAATTTTATTACGGGTTTTGCTCCCACAAACAGGACACAATATCCATTCGCATTTCATCATAATTAGTCTCTAATCCTTTCAAATCTCATTTTATATGACTTTTGCAAGCTGTTAAGCTAACTTGTGGAACATATGCCGAACCTTATCTATACGGCTATTCGGGCGGCGGGGTTGGCAAATAAATTTACCAATAGCTGGCTGGTATCCTTTTAACTGATACGCCCGTGAGAGATATTCCTGCGGTGCATAAATTTCAAAGTGGAGATATGGCTCTAATAGTTCTGTCCCTGCTTTTTTTAAAGCCTGCTCCAATACGATAGGGGAAAGCAGCCGAAAGTCTGCGGGGGTACTTACAGGACTATAATACAATCCATATTCAAAACAGATTTTACAGTCTGTCACTTTCCATCCATACAGCCCCTGCTCGCAGCCATAAAGAACCCCCTCCATAACCGCATTTTGGAACGATTGATTTAAATATCCAAGTGAAACTCTGCTTTCATACTGCACTCCGCTTCCAATAGGGAGCGGCTCTATGGACAACCCGACAGAAGCCCAGAAAGGATTTGGCGGGACTTCTATGTGGATGGTATATTCTGCTTTTCTAAGCGGTCTTTCCATATATATAACAGTAGGCTCTTTTATTTCTGCCTCCACATGATATTTTTCCTCAAGGATGGCACAAATGACTTCCATCTGCACATTCCCCAAAAAAGAAAGTATAATCTCATGCGTTGTAGTATCCACATAATATTTTAAAAGAGGGTCGCCATCTGAAATTTCTGTAAGTGCCCCAAGCAATATTTCCCGCTGTTCAGATTTCTTTACTGCAATCGTTGTTTGGAGCATAGGGAGAGGATTTTCAATAAATTTTCTCTGCGGCAACAGCATTTCGTTCCCCAAAATACTGTTTAGCTGCAAAACATCATTTGGTAAAATTACAATATCACCAGAGCAGGCTGTATCGGATGAATATAATTCACCGTTTGTCGGAACACACATCTCTGTGATTTTTATTTTCTCTTTTTCAGATATTCTAATAACATCCCTCAAATGCAATGTTCCGCTATATATACGCACATAAACAAAACGCCGCCTTTTCTCTGAATATTCAATCTTAAAAACCTGCCCGCATAATTCAGATTGACCTTCAGGCGTTGATGAATAAAATTTACTGGCAATCACTTCTATAAGCTGCCGAATCCCCAGATTGTTTTTAGCGCTTCCGTGATAAACGGGAAATAACGTTCCGTTTTGGAATCTCCTGTTTTCTTCCTGTTCCAGTTCTGACATTTTAAACGGTTTCCCTGACATATATTTCTCTAATAGTTCATCGTTTCCCATAATTACCGCATCCCACTGTTCCATATCGTCATTGTCCGTTACATTTATATGGGGATGCTGCCCAACCTTTTGCTTCACTATAATTTCCGAAGAAAGCTTTGCTTTCATTTCCCGATATACCATTGGCAAATCAATCCCCTCTTGGTCAATTTTATTGATGAAAAAAATTGTCGGAATCTTCATTATCTGTAGTGCATGAAACAGTATACGGGTCTGTGCCTGTATGCCATCCTTTGCAGAAACTAATAATACTGCTCCGTCTAATACGGATAAAGAACGGTATACTTCCGCCAAAAAATCCATATGGCCTGGCGTATCTATAATGTTGACTTTTACATCCTCCCACTGAAAAGATGTCACTGCTGTCTGGATAGTGATTCCCCTTTGACGCTCCAAATTCATTGTATCTGTCCTTGTTGTGCCTTCATCTACGCTCCCTAGTTCTGCAATTGCACCACTGGTATACAATAAACTTTCCGTTAATGTTGTCTTTCCTGCGTCAACGTGAGCCAGAATGCCTAAGTTAATTATTTTCATGTGATTTTCCTCCTATCAACACCCAAAAAAGGGCATAAAAATACCCAGTGATAAATACTCCTATCACTGGGTAAATAACTCCAATAGCCCCAAAACACTTATATGTTTTCGGGCATATAAAATTACATGATAAAAGTATTCTTAAACTGGGTACAAAAAACTAAGCCCCATATTAAAAGTGAAACGGGACTGCTACTTTTTGTTCCCACTATCAAATTGACAGTTTATTTAAGAATACCTTGCCGCATATTTATTAACTCCTTGTATAATACTGAATCTAATTATATTCCTTAACCCTTTATTTGTCAAGCTGACAAACTAAAGCAGAAAAAGCGGCAGGATTTCCCCCTGCCACTAATCATCTGTTTATGCAAAAATAATTTCCTTTTCCACAATCTCCCTCGCACAAGCCCTTATGTTATTGAGGCATCCTGTCCATTCTAAGGCGTTTTCTGCCTTTAGCTGTTCCGTTATGCCCTGTGCCTGTTTCATACCCTCTATGAGCCTTTCAAAGCGTTCCTGTGCCTGTCTGTTGATGTCGGCAAGGTAGGCGTTTAGCCTGCCGCTTGTAAGAAGATTGGTGTATGTAACTTTACGGTACTGTTTTAGATAATCTAAATGCCGTTGCCCCCAGATGCCTATTGCCTGTTCTTCTTCGGCGGGTACAGTTAAGCACGGTATCAAATAATCCCCTTGCCTTTCGTATTTGCCGCCCAGTTCCTCAAATAATGATTGTTTCTAACTTTTTTAATGGTAGAAATGATTTTTATGGTGTTACAAAAGAAATGGTTTCTGACAAAGCAGGAAACTTGAATATGAATAAAGCAAGTTATGATTTCGTATATTCTAATTATGGTTATGCAGTATTAGGACTTGTTCTTGAGTCAGTATATGAAACGGAATATACAAGCTTGTTAAATGATTTTGCACAAAATGAATTATGTTTAACCTCAACACAGATTTCTGATAAAAGCGGAGACCTTGGAAAGTATTGGGATTGGAAAGAAGGCGATGCATATTTGTCAGCGGGAGCTGTCACATCAAATATTGAGGATATGCTTTTATACGCACAGATGCAACTTGAAGATAATTCATATTTTTCAGATTGCCATAATAGCCTGAAAAGCATTAATGCATCAACCGAAATGTATAAAACCATGGGTATTCATATGGATGAGATAGGAATGTCTTGGATTCTTGATAGTAAGAATAACATCATATGGCATAATGGTGGTACAGGAAATTATAATAGCTATCTTGGTTTTAATCCCGAAACAGGTACAGCTGTTGTTGTGCTTTCAAATCTCGCCCCGAATTATAGAGTCCCAGCTACTGTATTAGGTGTAAAATTGTTATTAGAACTTGATAATGAGAAGTGAAACTTTCAGTAATACGCTCTGTTGATGTGATGATTTTTCTACGATATACTCCTTCAAAAAGGAGTGTGCTCTTATGGGTAGA
>JAGKTQ010000051.1 GCA_021153325.1 Lachnospiraceae bacterium
TTACACTTCTACAAGGTCTCTTGGTAAATCATTTTTATTTAATTTTTCGTGCTTCCACTCATTGCCTTTTCACGATGTAGGTGGTTGCCCGAAGATATGTGGTACTACTCAAACTCAATCGTTCCCGGTGGCTTACTTGTCAGATCATAGAATACCCTATTAACCCCTTTTACCTCGTTAATGATTCTACTCATGACCTTCTGCAGCACATCAAATGGTATCTCGGCAGCTTCTGCTGTCATGAAGTCAATCGTGTTCACGGCTCTTAAGGCTACCGCATAGTCATAGGTTCTCTCGTCACCCATAACACCTACGGAACGCATATTGGTAAGTGCTGCGAAATATTGACCAATCGTTTTGTCTAATCCGGCATTGGCAATCTCTTCACGATAGATTGCATCGGCATCCTGTACGATCTTTACCTTATCGGCTGTTACTTCACCGATGATACGGATTCCAAGACCAGGACCTGGGAATGGCTGGCGGAATACAAGTTTTTCTGGAATGCCCATCTCTAAGCCTGCTTTACGAACTTCATCTTTGAACAGGTTGCGGAGTGGCTCGATGATTTCTTTGAAATCAACGCAATCCGGCAGACCGCCTACGTTGTGGTGGGATTTGATAACTGCTGATTCGCCGCCAAGTCCACTTTCTACTACGTCAGGGTAAATGGTTCCCTGTACAAGGAAGTCCACTGCTCCGATCTTCTTTGCTTCTTCTTCAAAGACGCGGATAAATTCTTCACCGATAATTTTACGTTTCTTCTCCGGTTCTTCAACTCCGGCAAGTTTTCCATAGAAACGTTCCTGGGCATTCACACGGATGAAATTCAATTTGTATGGACCATTCGGACCGAATACTTCTTCTACTTCATCGCCTTCGTCCTTACGAAGTAAACCATGATCAACAAATACGCAAGTAAGCTGATCACCGATTGCTTTTGCGAGCATAACTGCTGCCACGGAGGAGTCAACACCACCGGACAATGCACACAATACTTTTCCATTTCCAACTTTTTCGCGAATTTCCTTAATAGAATTTTCCACGAAGGAATCCATTCTCCAAGTTCCTGCACAACCGCAGACACCTCTTACGAAATTGTAAAGCATCTTTGTTCCTTCCTGTGTATGCAGTACTTCTGGATGGAACTGAATTGCATAAAGTTTCTTTTCTGCATTTTCTGCTGCTGCAACCGGACAGTCTGCTGTGTGGGCAGTGATCTTGAATCCCGGTGCTGTTTTTGATATATAATCGAAATGGCTCATCCAGCAGATTGTAGTAGCAGCCACATCACTAAACAATGGAGAAGTCTTGTCCACCATAACCTCTGTCTTACCATATTCACGTACCGGAGCTTTTTCTACTTTACCGCCTAATACATGCATCATCAGCTGTGCACCATAGCAAAGTCCAAGTACTGGAATGCCAAGCTCGAACAATTCCTTTGTATATGTCGGCGCACCTGCTTCATAGCAGCTGTTTGGCCCACCGGTAAGAATAATTCCTTTCGGATTCATTTCTTTGATCTGTTCAATATCTGTTTTGTAGGAATATATTTCACAGTAAACATTACATTCTCTGACGCGTCTTGCAACCAACTGATTGTACTGACCGCCAAAATCAATGACGATTACTTTTTCCTGGAAAAAGTTGTTTTCCATGCTCATTGAGTCTGTCTCCTCCTCCATATTTTTCTTTCAGTATCTTTTTAAATTATACGTTAGGAACATCGGAAACACAAGCTATTTTATGCTTGTTTCTTCATAATCCTTTCCCATTTGTTTCCCCGATACCGCAGTACATAGCAGATTGCCCTGAATATCCAGTCGATTGTCATGGCAATCCAAACGCCCATAAGTCCCATATCAAAATAATAGCTGAAAATATACGCTGCACCAATTCGGAATCCCCACATAGACAAAATAGCGATCACCATTGTCCATATCACATCTCCTGCTGCCCGAAGGGTATTCGGCAGTGTAAAAGATGGTATCCAAAAGAAAATAGCTAAGACCGCATGCCACCGGAGCACCTGTACTGAAAGTGCCGTCGTTTGCTCACTTGCCTGATAAATTCCTACAAGCTGTGGCGTGAATAAAAGGAAGACCAACGAAATAGCCGCAAGACATATTGTGGCAATCTTCATCAGTTTTCTTGTATAATAGCGCGCCTGTTCATATTCTCCTGCACCAACGCACACGGATGCCACAGACAAAAGCGCATAGTTGATCGCCGTTCCCGGTAGAATATTAAAGCAGGCAAGCGCATTACAAATGGAATTGGCTGCAATCGCATAAGTTCCAAAAGTAGTCACCAGACTGAGCAGCAAAATCTTTCCAAGCTGAAACAGACTGTTTTCCAATCCGTTTGGGATGCCAATATGAAGAATCTTCTTGATCAATGTTCCATTTAATTTCCAAGTGACTTGTCCTTTAAAATTGATGGTACGCTTTGTCTGGAACATCATAATGAAAATAATGATCATGGCAACAAATCTGGAAAAGCTGGTGGAAATTGCAGCACCTGCCACACCGAGTTTAGCACCATAGATCAAAATAGCATTTCCTACTATATTTAATCCATTCATCAAAGCCGAGATCCACATTGTTGTTTTAGAATCTCCCATAGCCCGGAACAGAGCAGCACACGCATTGTATAAAGCAAGCGGACAGATCGATATCGCCGTAAGGATCAAGTAAGTCTTGGCGCTCTCCATTACTTCCGCTTCTACCTGTCCAAAAATCCCCTTCAAAAGCGGATCATGAAAACCAATGAACAAAACTGTTACTATGAGTGAAGTCAACAGACAAAACAGAACCAACTGCCATCCTGCCGTGCTGGCTTTTTTAGCATCCTTCTGTCCTAAGGAATGTCCTGCTACAACAGCGCCGCCGGTCGCTAACGCCGTAAAAACATTAATGATCAAAATATTAATGGTATCCACAAGGGAAACGCCGGACATGGCGGCCTCTCCCTCACCTGCAATCATTACCGTATCGGCAAGTCCTACCAAAATGGAAAGCAACTGCTCCATAATAAGTGGAATGATCAATTTTTTTAAATCTTTATTGCTATATAGCATCTTTTCCTGCATCTTCTGTTCCCTGCCTGTTCCAATGAAATAAAATAAAACAAGAATCTTTTGTTTTTCACCACAGTTATTTTATGCCTATTTCATGCTGATGTAAATATTTTTCTCGCGTTGCAAGCCCGCCTCTGATATGACGTTCTGATTTATTTACATCCAGCACTTTTCTGGCTTCTTTGGCAAGGGTAGGGTTCAACTGCATCAGACGTTCTGTTACATCTTTATGTATGGTTGTGGGTATTTGGAATGGTTTCTTCTGTGCCTTCTATAAGCACAGTTTCATCTAATCCCAAGTCGCCGATAAGACGTAGGTAGATATCAACATTACCATCCTTGTCCACTTCAATTTTATTGATAAGACGTTTTAATTGTGTATTGGTCATTTCATGAACATCTGTGATATCTTCCATCTCTTTAAAGGTGCTGTTTAGAATTGCTTCTAACTGTTCTCCCTTTGTCAGATTGTAAGACACCATTTTCAGTTCATTTTCCAATCGCTCTATCTCTTTTCTCATACCACCGATTTTCTCATTCAATTCCTCTCTGGAAATCAAATCGTCGGTGTACATGTCCATATATTTCTCACGGGACTTACGTAGTTTATTTAACTCTGCGTTGAGTTCCTTTTCATATTCGATATTCTCATCCTTTGCTTTGTAGACACGCTGAAATTCTCTAATTACATGGTCGATAACCTTTTTCTTCTTGCTGAGTACATCCTGAAAGTACTCCTGCAGTACTTGAATCAGTTCTTCCTCATCTACTGTAATTGCATTCGGACAGCTATCTGCACCACGACCATTGTGACCGGAACACACCCATCGCACATAAGTATTCTTATACTGACGAACACTTCTACGGAAAGACCAACCACAATCCTTACATTTAATCAATGTAGAGAATAAATGCTTGTTGCTTTGACGTTCGTGTGTCATCTTAAAGGAATCATGACGACCTTTCAAAATCTCCTGTGCCCTGTCAAAGATTTCGTCCTCAATGATACGAAGTTCCGGGCGAACTGTCACAAGCCATTCCGATTCATCTTTTTCCTTTCTCTGTCCGGTAAGGAAATCCGCAACCTCTTCTTTTCCGTTGATAATCTTTCCGGTGTATATCTCGTTGGTCAGAATACGGCATACGGAATTCTGACTCCAATTATTTCCTCTCTTGGTTTTAACACCACGTTCATTTAGCATGTTAGCAATCTTCGCACCACCAAAGCCTTCCTCGGTGTACCACTTGTACATCTGTCGGATAACCTTTGATTCTTCCTCATTGATGGATAGATTGAAATAGTCACCGATGGTTTTATCGTATCCATAAACAATGTTTGGAACTCGACCTTTTTCTGCATTCATCTTCTTACCGAATTTGATACGCTTAGATGTATTCGCACTTTCTTCCTGCGCTAATGCACCAAAGATGGTTAATACAAATTCAGAGTTACCCATACTAGTCATATTTGCGGTAAGAAACTGTGTCTCGATGCCAAGCGCTTTCAACTTACGAACACTTTGTAATAGGTCCACGGTATTTCTGGCAAAACGGGAAATATCCTTTACCACAACCATATCAAATAAGCCTTTCTCAGCGTCTGAAAGCATACGCTGGAATTCTTTACGGTTCTTGATTTTAGTTCCGGAAATACCTTCATCTGCATATAATTTAATAAGGTTGTCCCCTGTACGTTTTGTATATTCTAAGAAAAACTCTTTTTGAGTCTCTAAACTGTTGAGCTGGTCTTCTTTATCTGTGGAAACTCGGCAATATGCTGCTATGTTCATGTTTAACTACCTTTCTGTTAGAGTTGTGGCGTTCTGTTACGACTATTATATCTCATTTCAATAAAAAAACAAGGCATTATTGATTTAGTTCAATAACACCTTGCTTGCATATTTTTCTTATGTTCTGCCACAACACTTTTTATACTTTTTACCCGACCCGCATGGACACGGATCATTTGGATATACCTTCTTTTGAGTTTTACCATCTGACACAATGTCAGCATTGCCGGCAAAATCAACCTGTACTCCCATTGCCGCCAATTCTGCAGACACATCTTTCAACATATTGGCTGCATTTGTGCTTCCGGGAACGATAACCGGTGGCTTAGCGAAATGTCCTCTCCTAATATCACTCTGCATAATTTCATTCGGTGTATGTCCTCTATGAATCTGCAATCGTGTGTGGTTATTAGCATTCTGCAAAAGATTTACAAGTCTGTCCAATCTACGTTCGGTTAATTCCTCACCATATAAATCAAGAAAATATTGAAACATATCCTGAAAATCTACGTCATACTGAATTTTTGCCCAGACTTCAGCCGCTTCATCATCTGCATCCCTATAGGATAGTCCAATTTCCTTTTGGAAGAATTCTTTTAGTTTTTGGTATGCAGGTTCCATAGACAAATATAAATTTTTATTATAATCTAACACTTCCTCAGCTGTTGGGATATAAAAGTCTTTACCCGCTTGAACATCCAATAGTTCTTTATATCTGTCATCATATGCCAGATACTCTGCAACAATAAACCTCTGTCCTTCTTCCAAGTGAGATTCTGTTAAATCCTTCGGAAATTCATTACACATATGCTCCAACTCTTCATAGGAAATGTGATATCCTTTTCTTGCATTGTACATTTCAAGCAAAACATCTTTATCAAACACACCATAAAAGTTTTCACCAAAATAAAGACATTGCGCAAGCCATGACATCTTTTTCGTATATTGTCGAAACTCCGGTGTATTCAACTTTTTATATGCTTCCGCCACATCCACCGGCACATTGAGTTCATCCTTTTTATTCATAAAAGCATAATCTTTTTCCCGTAAAGCATATGCATTATCCAGCTCATCCTCCGTTGGTACAAACGGACACTCTATCGCACGTTCAAAAAGAGTTCTTTCTTCCGGTGAAAATGTAGCAATTCTTCTCTTCATTACCGAAGGAGCCAATAATTCATTGGCAATCTTTTCAGCTAATTCATCTTTTTTCAGACCAGACACTCTGCGGATTTGTAAATCGCCCGCATAATTTAAGAGGCTCTGCTTATCATACAGTTTCATTATATGACTTAACCTAATACCTTCCGGTCCATAAAGTACCTTTCTCATAGACATATTCTTTTCCCCCGTGTTTCAGCTTATCTGCGTGCCCTAAATCCATATTCCTTCTTTAGTCTTTCAAATATTTCAAAGGCTACCGGACATATGGATACAGTATCTAAGAATCCTAACAGACTAAATAATCGTTCCGGTTGATTCGTGTATGGATACTTTTTGCAGTTATCCGGTCTGCACTCTCCCAGTTTACAATTCCCATCTTCCATTAGGAAATCACATGGTTTATGCTTTGTCTGATATCCAACATCAAACCTTGCTTTTTCTAAAAAGAACTCTACAAACTGCTCTGTCGTAATGCCTAAATGCTCCGCATCCTTTTCAATATCCTCTTCGGGTATGCTGCCCTTGTACATTTTACAACAATTTCTGCACTTGCTGCAGTCATAATCTGCAAACAACTCATTATGCAGGCGAAGAAACTGTGCATCCAGTTCCTCTTCATCTGCATGCCCCTTTAAATAAGTTCTAAACTTAAAATTCTCGTTTTCTCTTTTCTTTGCTTCAATCTGTACTTTATCCGGTGCTATCATATTCTACTCCTCTGCATTTAAGACATAATAACTGCCTTTTAGCTTACCCTGCTTTACCAGCACTCCTATATCCGTCATTTCTTTTAGAATTTTAAGTGCTCTCGAATCTTTTACACCAAGCAATTCTTGCACTTCTTTATTAGTTATTTTTTTATTTTCCAATAAAAATACTATAATCTTCACTTGTGCCGGAGTTAATTTATCCATATTTATCCGTACTTTATCCATACTTATCCGTACTTTATCCGTACTTTTATCGGCTTTTTCTTCTGACCGATAAAAGCAAACCACAAATCCTGATTTCATTTTCTTAAATTCATATCTGACTCCGGCCGTTTCACAAGCATCCGCAATACGCTTCAATCCTGTTCCAAAACTTTCTATATCTTTGGAATAATATAGTATTCTCGCAATTTTAGGATTTCTACGAATCGGTCTCTCTGCCTTATCAATAAAGTCCTGTGGTTCATATCCTTCCGGAAACGCTCCAGGATTATAAATTTCTACCCTATCTTTATAAATTGCAACCTCATTACTCTGCCCAGATGCATAATCCTTATGGCAGAACGAATTTAGCAATGCCTCTCTAATTGCATCCACCGGAATCTCTGGTATCTCAGTACGTTGCAAAGCTCCGGTAAATTCTACTCTCCAATGAATATTGCTCTTAATATAACTTTCCGCTATATCTACAAGCTTTAACACCGGACCATGATGACGCTGGATATCGTTAAATGTCAATCTCTCATCTGTGGCAAAGATTGCCATCTGCACATCTTGTACAAGGTCGTCACTAAATAATGCCTTTCCTGCATTCAGCAAAGCATTGCCTTCTGTTAATTCCAACTGATTCAAAACAGTCTCTTTATCCGTGTACGAAATCGCTATTCTACCTACCTCGTGTGCCTGTGTTGTATATTTCTTTAAAAGTTCCTCGTCGATATCGTCGACTGTCTTATTGGACACCAAACTTTCCCAACGATTTCCTTCTCTACCACTACGCAATATCAATTCCGTTATCTGCTCTGGAGACATGGTTAAATCCTCATCTGCAACACGAATCTTCGCTACACCATTAGCAAAATAAGGCACTTGGTTTCCTTCGAACTTAACATGAATACAATCTCTGCCATCTATAACCACCTTCTTGATTTCCGGATATATCTTGGGCTCAATAGAATTTTTAATCTTCTGACTAACCTCTCGCAAAGATTCCTCTGTGACAACTTGTCCGATAACCGTACCATCCGGTTTAACTCCAAAGTATAACTCCCCATGCTGATGTTTATTCAAAATCGCGCAGATTGATTGCACTGCTTCTTTCAGTTCTCCGGTAGACTTTTTAAATTCCAATGTTTCTGTTTCAATACCTAAATTCAAAACAGCAACCCCTTTCTACATTTTTGTTTTGCAATATCTATCACCAAATATGATGACTATTCCATGACTACCTATGACTAATTTTATGTTGTTCTTAAGCATTAATCAAGTCATAATATTTTAAGAATCTCAAATGACCCCAAATAAAATGCATGAACTAAAATAATAACTTAAATTCTTTTACATAAATTTTAGTTTCTTTGCTATATTTATCAAAATCTGAAAAATAACTCAAATTAGATTTGTGAATTTTTAGTTCTTCAATGTATTTTTCAAAAAGCAAGACTTCTACCTTGCTCTCCTTAGCCTTATACTCACCGGTTCTCCCACCATTTCCATCTCCTCCGGCGCTTCTATGTACTCACTCTCCTCTGCACACTTTAATGCGGCTTCTTCAATCGCACATTCAACCTTCCCGGCATTTGCTTCAATTAAAATCTTAAATAAGTAGTTAGCGGTATCCTCCGCTGAATTCGGATTATGAAAACGATAATTTAGTTTCCTCTGCTTCAAGCGGAATCGCCACCTCCTTTACGCTTGTCCTTCTTTCCAATACTATGAGATCCACTCTCAAGTTAGACCTCATTTATTTTAACTATTCAGAGTCCTCATGCGCAAAATCGCCGCTACGCGGCTTTCCTTTTGCTTATGAGGCCTTCTCGCCATATGAATTTTCGAAAACAAACTTCTGTAAGCAAGCTTACTCAGTTTGTTTTCAAAATTCGCATGGCTCTGAATAGTTGCATTTTACTTCAGACAAAACAGAATGTCGTTCCCCAAACATTGTACAAAAAGTCTATTCCCAATATACTTGCATTTCCCGGAAACTACAAAGTGGCAAGCAGTGCATTCGTATATACATCATGCTTTTTCGCTTGTTGTGGAGTAACCCCAATCCCCTTAGGATGTTCAATCGTATTGAACAGCTACGCCCTCATGATATGAGTTCTAAACAAACTCTCCCTTCA
>JAGKTQ010000052.1 GCA_021153325.1 Lachnospiraceae bacterium
AAAGATATTCACCTGCGAAGCCGATTGCTATGTTTCACTCAGAATGACCACACTGGTCAGACTGAATTCAAAATATGCCCCTTTTTAAAGTGGGCTCTTGATATTTACTTTAGACGTTTTAATATCAACGAAGTTTATGCCATATTCAGACATATTGTTTATTATACCATTTAAACTACTATTGTTGTAGGTAACAATAAACATATTTTTGTTGTCTGTCTCACCATTAATCACAGAATTCAAATATGGCTTGAAATAATCAGAATCAGTAATGCCGAAAGATTGACCAAAGAAAACAACATTTTGTGCTGTCTTTAAATCTTTCTGCAAATTTTCTTTATTCTTTGTGTTGAAATTCGGATTGTTTACTTTTATTATATGTGAAAGCTGTTCGTTCTTGGTAATACAGGATGGCATCTTTGAGTCAACTCCAAAGATTAAGCTCATGGGAATATAATAGCATAGTCCATGATGTTTGGCCCAATCCAGTGGTACAGTTTCATTATGGATAAAGACAGGTTTTGTTCCTTCCGGCAATTGGCAAAGATACCAAGGGTTAGTATAATTGAATGTATACCAAGTTGAATCCTGTTTTTGGTCAGCTATTAGCAGGTTGTAAGCACATGAATTCTTGTTTACTTCAATTTTATCCAAATCGGTTAATTGGGGAAGATATATTCCCCAATGTCTTGTAATCATAAGCCACGCATGGTTGATGGATTCTGCCCATTCGTCATTCGGATTTTTTGAATATTCAATTAGTTCCTCACGCAATTTTCCTTCAATGTCATTCCATTGGTTATCTCTTATTTCTTTTATTAGAGGTATGTCTGCAATAGAACGAAATTCAAAAGACTCTCTGAAGGCTTTAAATGTAGTTTTTAAGCCTAAATCAATGTCAAATCCGTTTCCTAAAATAATTAAGTTGTCCATAAAATTTTTATTTAATTATCAAATCCAAAATTATTCCAGACTTCGAGGACGAGATGTTTGGTACGGTGTTTTCCGTACTAGCGTATCTCGTTGTCTTTCAGTACACGGAAGGTCTCGTTGAGGCTGCCTTTGCTACAGACATCTTCAGGGTCTAAGATATAACGGGGATCTTCTGTATTGAGACCATAGAGATGAGCAAAGATGGCATCAAGCTCGGCTACTCGTTTCACGATCTGCCATTGCATGGTAGATGGAATTTGGTCGGGGTGAGAGTTAGTTGCCCGAAATCCTGATCACGGTTGCCGTTGAGCGTGTTTTCACGCTCTATATGATGTAAGATGCCGTCAGAGAGATGACCATATATATGAATACTAGTATCCATACGAGTTTTTTTATTCAGTTACATGCCAGTTACATGCGCCAAGCACTGTTTTAAAGGGCTTTTGCTCTGTTTTAGGGCTGTTTCGAGTCGCCCAGTTACATGCCAGTTACATGCCGGTTACATGAGTTATGCCCAATACGGGATATAATTATGTCGGTTATTACCCTCAGCGTTTTCTTCTTTTATCATCTTTGCTTCCAAGGCATCCTTTATGATTCTGGAAGCCATTGGGTAGTTCTTGTCTTCAATGCCCAAGCGGCCTCGGAGAGATTGGTTGTTCATCTTTTCGTTTGAAACATATCTGAGGCAAGCGTGTTGATAGCAAGCCATCACTCTTTCTGACTTATCCAAATCGGCAAACTTACGGTAGGTGAAAACTGTAGCTTCCGTTCGGGTTTCTTGAAGTTGGATGCGGATAGGAGGTAACTGGTATAATTCTACATAGAAGATTGTCTTATCCATACCGCTTCCCTTCTCTTCACAGATACCTATGCGGCGCATGATGTCGGCAAGAGAGTCGTTTCGGGATTGGTACTCATCGATGAAACGCTCTACGCTGATAAGCGGTTGCCCGGGATTGGAGAACGCAATGCGGTCGGAGTATATTTCAATCATAGGAAATCCCTGTTCTGCAAAATCCTGGTGGATAATCATATTTGCAGTAAGCTCACGTATCGCAATCTCTGGGTACATACGCGTATCCTTTCTTAGAGCTTGACCGATTTCTTCGTTGGCAGGAAGTTGGCTGTTTATCCAGGCAATCATTTCCTCGAAGCTAATGGCATAACCTTTGTCGAATGATTTTTCGCGAAATGTTTCAATCTTTCCCTTGCCTTTATAGACAATAACTCTAACCATTTTTCTTTTCAATCCATCGAAGTCGGAAAGGCGTTTGGCAAACAGAATGGCGCCAAGTTCGGTAATTCCATATCCGATTTCATCTTTGGTAATCAAATTCTCAGAAAGGAATCGGTCCAAGATACCGTTGATGTCTTGTGGAAGTGGCAAGTTCATCATGTCAAAGTACACTTCTGCACTGAGAAAAGAAAACACATCTTGTCCAGACAAGCCCTTTTTCAATATTATCTTTTCCAATGGCTTCTGACCACCTTTCCATATCTTGGCTTCTTTAGCCGGAAAGTCTTTCAACTTTCGGGTAATGGTACCAACTCTGATATAAGACTCATGCAGGAAACTTACAGGGCGGTTTGTTGTAGCTGGTATTTTGAAGATGCAGACATGCCCGTTGGCTTCATAATCAAAATCATCGATTATTTCGAAGTCAATACGGGGATTCAGACGGGTTGACAACCAGGATTCCAGTTCTTCGTTTCCAACCATTTTCTGTTTACCATATAAGTCTGTGCCAATTACGTCATGGCTTTCGTCATCAATGCCAAATACGATGTAACCAAACGGCATATTGCTCAAATAGGCACTATTTGACAGGGCAGAGATTCTTTTGCCAATCTCTTCCTTAGAATGAAAATTATGTTTGAACTCTAACCACTCCGTCTCTTTTGGCTTGGCGGTCAAAGCATCTATCAGTCTTTTGAAATCAATATACTCCATTATGAATAAAATGTTTATTTTTGATACAAAGATAATATTTTTCTTTGAAAGTAGGGCATATATTTAGGAGGAAAATGTATTTTCTTAGTGATTTTTTCAGTTTGGGGTGAAAAACTCTATGTATGGGGATAAACTAAAGTGGTATGTGTAATCGCAAGAAATAGTGTGAAAGTATGTAAAATGAAGCCTTGCTTTTGCCAACCGATTCAATTTAGTTTGGAATTATGTTGGCAAAATGTTGGCAATTTCTAGAAACGAAAAATCCTAACCGCTTATTATCAAGCAGTTAGGATTTTCTTGGGTGCGCCTGATAGGCACACAATACGAGAAAATGAATAAAACCTAAGAAAATCGATGTAAAACGTAACTGCTTGTAATTCAGTACTAAAACATTAATATCTTTTGCGTTTGTTTTTGTGAAATTATATTGAGTTTGAACAAACACGGGGAATTTGACGGGGAATTTTGAAAAATCCCCGTGTTTTTTTTGGTAGTTAGAAAAAATAGCCTTATCTTTGCAGCGTTCAATAAAAAAATAAAGATTATGGCAACAATTTATCAAAGTTTATCTAAAAGAGTATGCGCTACAACTGGTATGGCAGAAATCATTATCCGTTTACGTAATGGTAATGATTATGATTTATTGGCAAAATCTGAAATCTTTGTAACTGCTGATAATTTCCGCAATGGTGAAATTGTGGTGAATAGGCGCAAGGTGGGCAATGATGTAAAGTATCACGAAGAACAAGCGCAAAAGATGGATGCACTTTGTACTTATATTCTGAATTTGGTACAAACAACTGATAAAAGCGCAATCAATACTAAGTGGTTTAAGTTGGTTGTAGATAAGTATAATCACCCTGAAAAGTATGCTACAAAGGTTGAGGCTAAAAAGACTTTTTATGAGTTGGCAGAGGAGTATTTGGCAAAGAAAGATTTTTCTTACGACCACACTAAGGCGATTCGTGTACTGGTTCGTGATGTGGCACGATATGAGGGATTCAGAAAGGCTACAGAGGATAAGAAGTTTTCTTTTGATGTGGATAAAATAACACGTTCTGATATAGAGGATTTTTTGGACTACCTGAGAAACGAAAAAGAGTTATCTAAAGAATATCCAACTATCTTTGATAAGCTATTAAAGAAATATCCGATTGGTGTAAAGAAAGGACAAACAAAGTTAGTGACACGTGGCGATAACACGATTGTAAAGCTAACAAAAAAACTGAAAGCGTTCTTTGTGTGGCTTTATGAATCAGATAAAACTAAGAATCGCCCTTTTGATGGAATCAAGATAGGTTCAGAAAAGTTTGGCACGCCTTACTACATTTCCATTTCAGAGCGTAACGAGATTGCAGAGTATGATTTATCGGGCTGCAAGCGTTTGGAGGCTCAGAGAGATATTTTTATATTTCAATGTTTTGTTGGTTGCCGTGTTGGCGATTTGGTAAAGCTAACAAGTGAAAATATTATAGATGGAATGCTAGTTTATGCTCCACACAAAACAAAGGATGAGGGCGAACAAACTTTGCAAGCACGTGTACCTTTGCACCCTAAAGCGTTGGCACTGGTTGAGAAATACAAGGGCGTGGATGCCAAAGGGCGATTGTTCCCGTTTATATCTCCACAAAAGTACAATGATGCCATAAAGGAGATTTTCACAGAAGTTGGGATAAATCGTAATGTGGTTATCAGGAATCCCAAGACTGGAGAAAACGAGATAAGACCGATAAACGAAATAGCCAGTAGCCATTTGGCAAGACGTACCTTTGTAGGCAATGCTTACTTTAAGGTGAGCGACCCGAATATAATTGGCAAAATGAGTGGACACGTGGAGGGTTCAAAGGCGTTTTCTCGCTATCGTAAAATAGAGGATTCTACTTTGCTCGATGTTATAAACCAAATAGGATAAGGAGGCTAAGTTATGATAACAAAGGAAAATTGTAAGAAACTGGAGAATGGCAAAGTTATAATGGACTTTGCCGTTTTTCAGGAGTTGGCAAACGCTAAAATAGAAAGTCTTAAAGCCAGTATCTCTAATAATGAATTGCAGATTGAGATTAACAACTTAAAGATGGAGATAAGCGAATATAAGTGGCTAATAAAGCAGCTTGTAACAGAGATAGCAAAGGCTAGCGATATGGAGAATAGCCAGTTTTATAAAGATAATGCTATGCCGATTCCGTTATATCCTGAAATCCCTGAGAAAAGAACGATGGAGGGGAAATGTATCATTAAGCCAATAGGAGGAAGAGAAAATGAATGATTCGAAAGTAATTCGTTGGAGTGTTCCAAGTAGTGTGCCTGATGGTAATCGCAAGATGCGAATGTATGCCAATACACTAAAAGGATTACTGAAAGCTGATTTTATGCGTTGCCTAAATGGATGGAAGTTTTCACTGGAGGATATAGAGAATCTTTTATCTGAGATGCTAGATTGCCCGAGATATGCCATAAATGGGCAGCAAATGAAATGGCTAGAGGAATATAAGGAATCTTTGAGCGTTAAACTTGATGTTCCAAACGAGTTTAAGGATAAGTATGCCGAGTATGTTCCGAATGTTGATGCTTTTATAAAAAAACTGAAAATAATAAAAGGAAAGGAATTAAAGCATAAATATGATGAATGGTTTGCGAAGTCAGATATTAGTTTCAAGGATTTTTTTGCTGATTGCCAAAAGATTGTGCCTGAAAGAAATAACGAAAAAGGTTGGAATTATGATGCAATAAGAAAACATTAAGAGAGGGAGGCGAAAGCGTCCCCCTTTTTGCTTTCTTTTTGTTTTCTTTTTATCTACCTTTTAATTTTCCCCTAAAATTCCCATAATTTTCCCCTAAAATTCCCCTGATTCCCCTGAATGTTTTGTTTTCTTATATTCGTATTACCTTTGCACCCGTGATTCGTTCGAGATTGACAACCAACAATCGAGAATCTACGGGAAACGTACTTATTGGTTGATGTGCGCCCCGTTATACAAATTATACAATATGAATAAATGAATATCAATTCTTTATTGAATGCGGATGCCAATATTTCGGTAATGGTATCTGTGGCAGACCTTAAAGAGTTTGCTTTGAATGTGGTAGCTGAGGCAATGGCAGCCAAGGAGGCAGAGAAGAAAGAGGAAAAGTATTTAACGCCTGATGATGTAGCCGACATGGTGGGCGTATCGAAAAATACTTTGTGGCGATGGGAAAAAGAGAAATATCTGATTCCTATCAAGGTAGGGCGCAAATCTCGTTACAAGCTATCTGATGTAAAATCAATATTGGAGGGTAGAGGATGAAAGAAAAAGTAAAGGGCAGCCATAACGACCGCCCGAACAACAACACTGCAAAGGTAGGCAATTCTAAGGATATAACCAAAGTTTTAGTCTATTTTCGATATAAGGTTGCAACTACACTGGATGCAGCTTTAGATTTGGGAATGCTGAGAAATAGCATAACATGGTATGTGCGTGATTTGGAGGCAATGGGATTGTTGCAAGCAATCTATAAACGCCCTGATGCCACAACTGGATATAAGGCTAGCTATTATTCTGCAAATCCGAGTTTGTGGGTGCGTAAGCCTCAGCAATTAAGTTTGTTCACACTAAAGGAAATGGAGGGCAGCGTATGAAATTTGTGAATTTCCAAACAGATCGATTAAAAAATATTGCTTTGTTGTCTGATGCTGAGGCTGGAAAAGTCTTAAAGATGATGGCGCAATATGCCAGTAGTGGTAATGTTCCTGATGATGTGCCGTCAGTATCTGCAATATTGTTTCAGGTGATTCAGGAAGATATGGAGTATTTCGATACAAAGTATTCTAAGCGATGCGAAACAAACAAGCGTATCGCAAAAGAACGTGATGAGGCTAGAAAGGAGAACGAACGTATACGAAACGATACAAACGTATACGAACGTAATACGAACGTTGAACGAACGTTGAACGAACGTTCACTAAATAGAAAAGAGAAAATAGAAAATAGAAAAGATAATAAAGATAAATCTTTAATAGAGAAAACTATTTCTTTTTCTGATGATGCCCGAATGAATGAGGCAATAACTAGATGGCTAGCGTATAAAAAAGAACGTGGGCAGACATACAAGCCAACTGGTTTAAAGGCGTTCATAACAAGACTAGGTAATTTGTCGGGTGGTAATGGCGAAGTTGCTTTGAAAATAGTAGAGCAATCTATGGCTAATAATTATTCGGGGGTATTTCCGCTTAATAGCAATAAGGAGGTAACAAATACGCCTGATATGGGGGTAGTGCTCCAAGATTCTAATAATAAAGATTATTCAAAAGGAGGTTGGTAATATGGAGAGTGTAGGCAAAATTATTAAGAATTTGCAAGATGGTAATTATCCGTCTATGCCTAATATGGTGAGAATAAAGATTCCTGATGCAGAAAAGCGTTTGCGTGGAGGGCTTGATTTTATGGTAGCCCGTTTCTCAGGTGGGCGTATCACAAAAGCGATATGGAGTGAAAGCAATTATCGCCCGATTGTGGACTGGATGGCAGATAACGAGGGTAAGGGTTTACTTATGACTGGTTCGTGTGGTTTGGGTAAGTCGCTAATAGGAATCAGAATTTTGCCGTGCCTTATCAATCAGGTACACCACAAAATACTAAACTGCTGCGATGCTAAGGATATGAATTACAAAGCAGATGAATTGTTAAACTATCATTTGCTAAGTTTGGATGATGTGGGAAACGAGGGGATGGCAAACAACTATGGCAACAAAAGAATGGTTTTCCCTGAGTTGGTAGATGAGGCAGAAAAGAAAGGGCGTTTGCTTGTAATCTCCACAAATCTAAATATCCCAGAGTTGCAACAGAAGTATGGAGATAGAACTATAGACCGCCTGAGAGCAATCACAAAGTTTGTTCCGTTTACCGGTAAATCTTTGAGGGGGTAACAGTGGTTTGTTGTAAATAACAATTAAAATACAGAAATATGGCGTTTAAGAGTGGAAAATCGGGAAACCCGAATGGTAGACCAAAGGGCGCAAGAAATCACGCTACAAGCGATTTGGTAAAGCGTATCGGGCAAATATTAGATAAGAACACTAAGCAACTGCAAAAAGATTTAGAATCTTTGCAGCCAGTAGAACGTGTTAAAGCGATAACTGGATTGATAGGTTATGTTATCCCAAAGAAACAAGCCTTAAATGTGCAGCAATCTTTAGATTACGAATATCACAAATTGGAGGAACTATTAAAGATTGCACCTAATGAGGCTATAGAGCAGATAATGGAACGTATTCAGTCTTTAAGGGAAAAGGAGGTGGACGATGGAGACTAACAAAGTATCTGCAATATTGCAATATGCCAAAGGTGGGCAGCCTCAGCCAATAAAACATTATATCCGATATGTTGAGGTTGCACCCGATGGAACGAAAAAGATAATAAGTGAAACTTTATTGCCGCCTGATAGTGGTGTAAATGAGGATTTAGAGATACGTGGAATCCCGTCAGGTTTTCCGTGTGCATCCTCAGAAGACGAAGTTTTGAAAAGAGAGGGCTTGTTATAGTAAAAGTTACGTTTAGAGTGCTATGTATGAATTTTATTTTGTACCTTTGCACCCGAATAGCTATAATCAGCTATTTTTTTAATTGAACAACTAAAGCGATTGTCCGTGATGGATAGTCGCTTTTCTCGTTTCTTTGCTGAGGCTGAAATGGGAGTTATTAAAGCAAACACGGGGATTTTCACGGGGATTTTAAGTAAACGAAAAATGCCAAATAGTTGATAATAAACTACTTAGCATTTCTTTGGGTGCGCCTGATAGGACTCGAACCTACACGGCCTGAACCACTAGATCCTAAGTCTAGCGCGTCTACCAATTTCGCCACAAGCGCATTCTTGGGTGCAAA
>JAGKTQ010000023.1 GCA_021153325.1 Lachnospiraceae bacterium
GGATTTATTTGAATATATGCGAAATACAAATAAAGAAAAGGAGTCACCGCTTGCAGCAAGAATGCGTCCGACGACGTTAGAGGAAGTGGTAGGGCAGCAGCATATTGTAGGAAAAGACAAGCTGCTTTATCGTGCGATAAAGGCGGATAAATTGAGCTCTATTATTTTTTATGGACCGCCGGGTACAGGAAAAACTACGCTTGCTAAAGTAATTGCCAATACGACTAGTGCAGAGTTTACACAGATCAATGCTACAATCGCCGGAAAAAAAGATATGGAAGAGGTTATCCAGAAGGCGAAAGATATGCAGGGAATGTATGGGAAAAAGACGATTCTTTTTATAGATGAAATTCACCGTTTTAATAAGGGACAACAGGATTATCTTCTTCCTTTTGTGGAAGACGGTACGGTTATTTTAATTGGAGCGACTACAGAGAATCCCTATTTTGAAGTAAATGGAGCGTTGATTTCCAGATCTGTTATATTTGAATTGAAGCCACTATCCAAAGAAGATATTAAGGAGCTTTTGCGAAGAGCGGTATATAATAAGGAAAAGGGAATGGGAGCCTATGATGCAGAAATAGATGAGGATGCGTTGGATTTCCTGGCAGAGCTTTCCGGTGGAGATGCAAGACATGCACTTAATGCTATCGAGCTTGGAGTCATGACGACGAACCGCAGTGAGGATGGCAAGATACATATTACCCTTCCGGTTGCAGAAGAATGTATTCAAAAAAGAGTGATTCGATACGATAAATCAGGGGACAATCATTACGATACGGTGTCGGCATTTATTAAAAGTATGCGGGGATCTGACCCGGACGCAGCAGTTTATTATTTGGCACGCATGCTGTATGCTGGAGAAAGCGTGACCTTTATTGCAAGAAGAATGATGATCTGTGCTTCAGAAGATGTGGGAAATGCAGATCCCAACGCTTTGACTGTGGCGGTTAGTGCGGCACAGGCAGTAGAAAGAGTGGGAATGCCGGAAGCACAGATCATTCTGGCACAGGCAGCAGCATATATTGCTTCTGCGCCAAAGAGCGATGCGAGCATTAAAGCAATTATGGAAGCAACAAGAGTTGTGGAGGAGACAGGAAATCTTCCGATTCCAACACATTTACAGGATGCACACTATAAAGGAGCAGCAAAATTGGGACACGGAACAGGATATAAATATTCCCATGATTATCCAAATGATTATGTAGAGCAGCAGTATTTGCCCTATGAGTTGAATGGAAAAGAGTTTTATAAACCAAAGGGAAATGGATATGAAGTAAAGATCAAAGAGCATATGGCAAGAATAAAAAGAGAAGCCAGGAAGGAGAAAGAGGAAAAATAATCGTAGAGGAGCTGTTAAAATAGCTCCTCAATTAAATATTGGTATATTTCCTGATTTTTTTTCTGCCAATTATCACATATGGCGGCAGCAGTTTCTTCTACGGGAACAGACATGGTAATTTCGACAAGATTAATATTCCGGTCTTTGGCAATCAGATGTGCTTCAAATTCACCACTGGTAGACTTGTAGTAGTCTGCAAGTACGGAAACTTCATTGCGAAGTTCCAGTTCGTTTTCTTTAAAGAAAGTATTGATATCTGCCTTGATGGCACTGCTGATACGGTTTTCAAAGAAGCTAAGAGTTTCCTGACCATCTTTTGTGATGGAAAGATGAGTACGATTGCGAATGGAGTCAGCAGAAACAAGTCCTGCATCTATCAACTCAGAAATTGCCTGTTGTAGTGTAAGGAAGTTGGTATATTCTTTTCCTGTTATAAAGTCTGCGACCTGTGCTTTTGTAAGTGGAAAATTTACGCGATCCAACATATAAAGCACGATCAATTTATAAAGTGTCAGTGGTTCCTGCATTTTTTACTCCATTTCTAATCTACGCTAAAGCGCAATCGTTTTTTTTACTAAGTTTCTTTTGAAAATCTATAAAAATTTTCCTTGATAAACATTTCGAATTTTCATTTCATGGTGAAAGGTATTTAATACATCTCGCTTATTTCGACTCCAGTCAGGGGCAGCAAGGATTTCTTTCGGTCCATCTCCAGTCAGTCGGTGAATGACAATGTCAGGATTTAAATGTCCTATACAGTCAACAAGCATATCCATATATTGTTCTTTTGTCAAAACGGAAAATTTTCCTGCACAATAATCTGTATAAAGGTCAGTTCCTCTCAGTACATGAAGGAGTTGCAACTTTATTCCAAAAATATTTTTGGTATTTAAATATTGTATGGTTTTGATGCAATCTGCTTTTGTTTCACCCGGCAGTCCTAAAATGACATGTACAATGACAGGGATGCCAATGGCATTTAACCGACTGACAGCTTCGTCAAAAACAGAAAGCGGATAACCGCGTCTGATATAAGCTGTGGTCGCTTCATGAATCGTTTGCAGTCCCAATTCCAGCCAGATAAATTTTTTCCCAGTTTTTGGGTTAAGAAAAAATTCCTGATGCAGCTTTTCTAAAAGATGCAATACTTCCGTGGGGAGACAATCCGGTCTTGTGGCAATGGCGATACCGGCAACTTCTGGTTTGTTCAATGCTTCACGATAAAGAACTTCCAGTTTGTCTGTCGGGGCGTAGGTATTGGTAAACGCTTGAAAATAGGCGATTTTATCCGGTTTGACAGATTTGTCAGTATAATCTGACAATGGTGTCATAATTTCAGAAAGAGACGTGGCAAAGTCTGGCATGGAAATAGCAAAATCACCACTTCCTCCTGCGCTGCAGAAAATACAGCCTCTTGTATCCAACGTGCCATCTCTGTTAGGACAAGTAAAACCGGCATTCAGGGAAACCTTATACAATTTGTAGCCAAATGTGTTTTTAAAATAAGCATCCAGCGAGTAATAGGGTTTTTCACGCCATATTTCCCGCCGGAGTACGTTTGCTTGATCTTTTAAGTTCATTATTTTTTAATATGAGATTTTACAGCTTCTGCAACAGCTTCTGCAACCTTTGGATTAAAGGCTTCCGGCAAAATATTGTCTTCATTTAATTCCTCATCTGAAACAAGATTTGCAAGTGCTAAAGCAGCAGCTAATTTCATTTCTTCTGTAATCTGAGAAGCACGTCCTTCTAATGCACCTTTAAAAATACCTGGGAAAGCAACAACGTTGTTTACCTGATTCGGGAAATCAGAGCGTCCTGTACCAACGACTCTTGCACCAGCTTTTTTTGCCACATCCGGCATGATTTCTGGAACTGGATTTGCCATAGCAAAAAGAATCGCATCCTTATTCATGGAAGAGACCATTTCAGGAGATACAATGTTTGGAGCAGAAACACCAATAAAAATGTCAGCGCCCTTTAAGGCATCTGCAAGAGAACCGGTTTCGTTATTTGGATTTGTGATTTCGGTCATTTTCTGCTGCATCCAGTTCAGACCATCTGTCTCCTTAGAAACAATACCGACTTTGTCGCACATAATGACATTTGGGAAACCATAAGTGATCAGCAGCTTTGTAATAGCAACACCAGCACTTCCGGCACCATTTACAACGACCTTACAGTCTTCTTTTTTCTTTCCAACTACTTTTAAACCATTGATAATGCCGGCAAGAACAACGATAGCAGTTCCGTGCTGGTCATCGTGGAATACTGGAATGTCCAAAGTAGCTTTTAATCTTTCTTCTATTTCAAAACAACGGGGAGCACTGATGTCTTCCAAATTGATACCGCCAAAACCCGGAGCAAGATAAGTAACTGCTTTGATGATCTCTTCGGTATCCTGTGTGTCTAAGCAGATAGGTACCGCATTGACACCACCAAACTCTTTAAAGAGAACAGCTTTTCCTTCCATAACAGGCATAGCAGCATGAGGACCGATATTTCCTAAACCTAAAACGGCACTACCATCGGAAACAACAGCAACTGTATTAGATTTCCATGTATACGTATATGCAGCTTCTTTATCCTCAGCGATTACCTTACAAGGTTCTGCGACACCCGGAGTATAAGCAAGAGCTAAATCCTCTCTGGATTTTACCGGAGTTTTGGAAACGGTCTCCAATTTACCGTTCCATTGTTTGTGAAGTTCAAGTGCTTTTTCGCTTGTAGTCATATAAATTTCCCTCGTTTCTTTCTATAATTCATACTTTAAATATCATATAATATTTGCGGGGAGGAATCAAGTAAGACATTGTCAGAGTAAGAAAAATCAGGAAGAAGAAGTGGTCAAATATTTTTTTTTTAATTTAAATAAAAAAATACTTGACCCTAACGTTACGTTATACTCTATGCTATGATTACACGAGAAGGAGGAAACAACATGATGACAGTAAATGAAGTGAGCAGATTAACCGGAGTGAGTATACGCACTCTGCATTATTATGACCAGATCGGATTGCTACATCCGTCAGGTGTTACAGAAGCCGGATACAGACAGTATGACGATACTGCACTGGAGCGGTTACAGCAGATTTTATTGTTCCGTGAGTTGGAATTTCCATTAAAGGAAATCAAAGGTATCCTGGATAGTGATGGGTTTGACAGAAAGAAGGCTTTAGAGCAGCAGATTGAGCTGTTGACATTAAAGAAAGAACATTTGGAGAACTTGATCACCTTCGCTCGTGAAATAAAATTGACAGGAGTGCAAAAAATGGATTTTACAGTATTTGACAAAACAAAAATTGAAGAATATGAGAAACAGGCGAAGGAAAAATGGGGAAATACAGAAGCTTTCGCAGAATTTGAGCAGAAGGACAAAGGACGCAGTGAAGAAGAAACAAAACAGAGCTGGGTAGAATTTATGCAGTTGTTTGCAGAATTCGGAGAGCTTAAGGACAAAAAGCCAGAAGAAGAAATTGTGCAAAAACAGGTAAAGAAAATTCAGGATTACATTACAGAGCATTTTTATGAGTGTACAAAGGAAATTTTACAGGGACTTGGAAAAATGTATGTGTCAAACGATGAGTTCAAGGAGAACATCGACCGGGTAGGCAAAGAAGGATGTGCACAGTTTGTATCAGAGGCGATTGCGGTGTATTGTAAATAAAAAAGTGTATTTGTTCTCGGAACAGAAAAAGGCTAAGAGATATCACGGAAATAGTGGTATCTCTTTTTTGTAGTTGACAAAATGCCTGCATTGAAATATAATATGTGTTATATAACAAATGTAATAAAAGAGGAGTAGTTATGCCACCCAAAATAAAAATAACAAAAGAAATGATAGAAAATGCAGCTTTTGATATTGTGCGGGCAGAAGGGGCAGACAAAATTACAGCTAGGAGAATTTCGGAGCAGCTTCAGTGTTCGACGCAACCCGTGCTATATCATTTTTCCAGCGTGGAAGAGATCAAAAAAGCTACCTATCAGAAGGCGGACGCGTATCATAGCAGTTACCTTATGAACTTGGAAAAGGATTATGGAGATCCGATGCTTACGATCGGTATGAATTATATCCGGTTTGCAATGGAAGAGCGTAATTTGTTCCGTTTCCTGTTTCAGACAAATGAGTTTTCAGGGGCAAATTTGCAGGACTTAATAGATGCGCCGGAATTGTCACCTGTTCTTTGCATTTTACAGGGGGAAACAGAGACGACAGAGGCTGCAGCAAAGGAAATATTTTCTACGTTGTTCATTTTCGTACATGGGTATGCAAGTATGTTTGCCAATAATTCCATGGATTATGATGAAAAAAAATTGGTTGCTATGTTGACAAAGGTTTTGTTAGGTGCTGTTTATGCGGCAAAGGAGGATACAGATGAGAAAAATATATGATAAGAATGAATTGAATTTTGCCCTGATCTGGATTGGGGTATATGTGGTTGTGTGTAGTGTGGCGGATAGTATTTCCAATACGATTGGAGTTGCCAAAATAGTAACGACACCGTTGTGCATAGTTATGACAGCTATGATTTATTTGTGGATATGCAGGAATGGATTGCAGGAAAAATATGGTCTCTGTAAATTTAAAGGGGAGGCGAAGACATATTTGTATTTTGTTCCTTTAGTGTTGCTTGTTTCTACGAATTTATGGTATGGAGTTCGATTAAATTTGTCCATATTTGAAACCGTTCTTTATGTGATCAGTATGTTGTGTGTTGGATTTCTGGAAGAAGTGATTTTCAGGGGATTTTTGTTTCAGGCAATGTGCAAAAATAACGTGAAACAAGCCATAGTCATTTCTTCGATTACTTTTGGAATCGGACATATTGTAAATCTGTTAAGTGGCAGTGGAACTATGGAAACAGTTATGCAGATCTGCTATGCGACTGCAATTGGTTTTCTTTTTACCATACTTTTTTACTATGGAAAGGGATTGTGGCCGTGTATCATAACGCATGGTGTGATTAACAGTTTGAGTGTATTGGCAAATAGAGAAGCAAAGACTATGGAAAGGAATATAGTTAGCGGAGTATTTTTATGTGTTGTATCGGTGGGTTATGCGTTGTATATCCTGAAAAAGGTTCGTACGCAAAAGTAACAAAACCAATCGATTCATCGTGGTGATCATAAAGACAAGGGAGCAAAGGTAAGAAGTTTGCTCCCTTCAATTTTTTTATAGGAAAAAAGAAATGAATGTGATAGAATATGCAATGCAGTATGAAGTTTAGTGAGAAAAAGATATAAAAAGGAAACAAAAGCGATGACAACAGAAATAACAAAAGAAAATGCAGATAATAAATTTACAGAAGGCAAAATTTTGCCTCAGATGCTACGGTTTTCCGTACCAATTTTAGGTGCACTGTTTTTGCAGGCAATGTATGGCGCAGCGGATTTGATGATCGTGGGACAGTTCGGTGATGTGACAGGAGTATCTGCGGTCGGTACGGGTAGTGCCATCATGCTCCTTGTAACAGTGATCATCACGGGTCTTACCATGGGAACGATGGTGGTTCTTGGACAGTATTTAGGAGAAGGAAAGCCGGAAGAAGCAGGAAAGACAGTAGGAGCATCTATCGTGCTATTTGCCATTGTGGCAGTAGTATTGACGGTAGTTATGTTCGTGTTCGTGAATCCTTTGGCAAAATTATTACAAGCCCCACCGGAAGCTTTTGACAAAACGGTGCAGTATGTTCTGATCTGTTCGGCGGGAATTGTTTTTATTACCGCATATAATGTGATAAGCGGAATTTTTCGCGGTCTGGGAAATTCCAAGCTTCCCATGATCTTTGTACTGATTTCCTGCATTGTCAATATTGCAGGGGATCTGCTTTTAGTAGGGGGATTGCATATGGATGCGGCAGGAGCTGCGATCGCGACTATTGCAGCACAGGCAGTTAGTGTAGCGGCTTCTTTCTTTATTATAAGGCGGACTAAGCTGCCATTTCAGTTTTCAAGATCGTATATTCGGTTCTACCCGGATAAAATGAAGCGGATTCTGACCATCGGAACGCCGATCGCGTTACAGGATGCGCTTGTACATTTGTCTTTTCTTTTGATCAATTCGATCATTAATGGCATTGGTCTGAATGAATCTGCCGGTTATGGAATTGCAGAAAGGGTGACTTCCTTTATTTTTTTAGTGCCATCTGCGGTGATGCAGGGAGTTTCTGTTTTTGTAGCGCAGAATGTGGGTGCTGGAAAGAAAGACAGAGCGAGAAGATCTATGTACACAGGAATGGCAGCAGGCTGTGTTGCGGGTGTATTTTTGTTCTGTGCTGGCTTTTTCTTTGGAGATATTTTGTCAGCAATCTTCTCGAAGGATGCGGCGGTGATCGCACAGTCAGCAGCATATTTAAGAGGTTTTTCAGCTGATTGCCTTTTAACTTGCGTATTATTCAGTTTTACAGGTTATTTTAATGGAAATGGAAAAACACTTTTCGTAATGATTCAGGGAATCACTTCTTCCTTTTTAGTACGTTTTCCAGTATCGTGGCTGATGTCTATGACGGAAGGAACGAATTTGACTAGAATCGGCTTAGCGGCACCGATCGCAACGATTTATGGTATTATTTTTTACCTCATCTGCTACAAGATCATGCAGAGACAGGAAAAACGCTTACAAGTTTAAGGTATGGGAGAAAAGAAAGATGAAACGCCAAGTAAGTATGGATGAAATCTCGGATGGAAAATTATATACAGTAAATGATATGGTGAAGGCGGGCTGTAATGACTGCAAGGGGTGTTCTGCATGCTGTCAGGGTATGGGAAGCTCGATTGTGTTAGATCCTCTAGATGTTTACAGACTCTGTCAAAATTTGGGACAGACCTTTGAACAGCTTTTAGTGGAAAAACTGGAGCTGCAAGTAGTAGATGGCATTGTGCTTCCAAATTTGAAAATGGGTGGAGAAAAGGAACAGTGTGCTTTCTTAAATGAGGAAGGCAGATGTAGTATCCATGCATTCCGGCCGGGAATCTGCAGATTGTTTCCACTTGGAAGATATTATGAAAATGGGTCTTTTCAGTACTTTCTACAGGTGCATGAATGCAAAAATCAGAACCGTACAAAGGTAAAAGTGCGGAAGTGGATCGATACACCGGATATTACAAAATATGAAAGATTTGTGGCAGATTGGCATTATTTCCTGCTTGGTTTGCAGGAAAACTTGCAAAAGCAGTCCGACGAAAAGGAAAGAAAACGTGTCAGTATGGGCATTTTAAAGCAGTTTTATCTTATTCCATATGATGCGGACAGAGATTTTTATGAGCAGTATGAAGAGCGGAAACGATGGCAGCTATAAAGGAACTTTATAAAGGTTATTTGATACTTAGGAGGATGAATTATGCTAATTTTAGCCTATATTTTTGCAGGATTTGGAGCAGGGATCGTTACCGGATTGGCAGGATTATCTGCGGCAGTTGTTATCACACCGATACTTGTAAGTATATGTGGATGGGAAAGCTATGACGCGGTAACGGTCGCATTGGCATCGGATGTGCTGGCGAGCATGCTTTCTGCTTATACTTATTATAAGAATAAAAATATAGATTTGAAAAATGGAAGTTTAGTAACGATTACCGCTTTTGTAGGAAGTGTAGTAGGAAGCTATTGTGGTTATCTTTTTAGTCAGGCACAACCGGATGGCCTAGGATATATTTCTATGCTGACTACAATCTTTCTTGGGATTAAATTTTTATTTAAGCCGATCACGGACGGAGCAGATGCATCGGCTGCAAAGCAATTTTCAGTGAAAAAAACAATACTTGCGATGGTTTGTGGATGCGGTATCGGCTGGGTGTGTGGCTTTACCGGAAGCGGTGGTGGAATTTTGATGCTGACTGTATTTACACTGGTATTAGGATATAACCTGAAAGTAGCAGTTGGAACTAGTACAATGATCATGACAATTGTAGCGCTCACGGGTGCAGTCAGTCATGTGTGTATGGGTGCGAGTGTGGATGTGTTTTTGGCAGCAGTGACGATTTTGGCGTGTCTTTTGGGAGCTTATGTTTCTGCGAAATTTGCTAACCGTTGTGAAATTGCAAAATTAAATAAAGTTGTCGGTGTGGTATTAAGCGTTCTTGGTGTTGTTACTATTTTGATCAAAATTCTTTAAGAACAATTTGCATAGGCAGACAAATCGTGCTATGATAAATAAAACAAATGTTCGATAAAGAAGGAATCTGCAAATGGAACAATTATCGCTTTTTGGAAATCATCATGATCTGTCAGCGCCTCTTGCGAGCAGGATGCGGCCGGATAGTCTGGAAAATTATATAGGACAGAAGCATTTACTTGGAGAAGGAAAAGTATTGCGGCAGATCTTAGAGAAAGATCAGGTGTCCTCTATGATCTTTTGGGGACCACCCGGGGTAGGAAAGACTACACTTGCAAGAATTATTGCAAATCATACAAGGGCAGCGTTCGTTGATTTTAGTGCAGTCACAAGCGGGATCAAAGAGATCAAGGAAATTATGAAGCAGGCAGAAAATGACCGGATGATGGGACTTAAGACGATTGTATTTGTGGACGAGATTCATCGCTTTAATAAAGCACAGCAGGATGCCTTTCTGCCTTTTGTAGAAAAGGGAAGCATTGTTTTGATTGGTGCAACTACAGAAAATCCCTCTTTTGAGATAAATTCTGCTTTGCTGTCGCGCTGTAAAGTATTTGTATTGGAAGCCTTGAAAAAGGAAGATCTGGTGGAACTGCTAGAGAGGACTTTGACAGACAAAAAGGGCTTTGGCAATATGCACGTTACTATGGAAAGGTCTCTGCTAGAAGTCGTTGCAGCTTTTGCAAATGGAGATGCAAGGACGGCATTAAATACGCTGGAAATGGCAGTTTTAAACGGAGAAATGCAAAACGATGGCTCGGTCATTGTAACAAAGCAGACGGTGGAGCAGTGTATCGGTAAAAAGACGTTACTGTATGATAAGAACGGTGAAGAACATTATAATCTGATCTCTGCACTGCACAAGTCTATGCGAAACAGTGACCCGGATGCAGCGGTCTATTGGTTAGCTAGAATGTTAGAAGCAGGAGAAGACCCTCTTTATGTGGCAAGGCGGCTTGTAAGGTTCGCAAGTGAGGATATCGGAATGGCAGATTCTCAGGCTTTGAACGTAGCAGTATCTGCGTATCAGGCATGTCATTTTAATGGGATGCCGGAATGTGATGTAAATTTGACACATGCAGTTGTGTATTTATCCATGGCACCGAAGTCCAATGCACTTTATAAGGCTTATGGAAAAGCAAAAGAGGATGCAGCTCGTATGCTGAATGAGCCAGTACCCCTTCAGATTAGAAATGGTGTTACTGGATTGATGCGGGAACTGCATTACGGGGAAGGCTATCAATATGCACATGATACAGAAGAAAAGGTGACGAATATGCAATGTCTTCCAGAGTCTTTGAAGGATAGAAAGTATTATGAACCAACGACGCAAGGGGCAGAAGAGGCAGTAGGAATAAGATTAGAAGAGCTTGCAGCAATGCGTAAAAAAGCAGAGTAAAAGGGTGCAAAAGTATATAGATATAGAAAGAGAAAGGCATGGTTTTAGAATGGTAGAAAAATTATTTTCCTTTATAGAAAAGAGTGTCAGTTGCTTTCATGCAGTCAATACGATACAAAAAGAGCTGGAAGAAGCTGGGTTTTGTCAGTTGAAAGAAAATGAGGAATGGCAGATTGCAGCAGGTGGGAAATATTATGTCGTTCGAAATGGCTCTTCGATAGCTGCTATTACGTTGCCGAGTGATGAAATAAAAGGCTTCCATATGGTAGCGGCGCATAGTGATTCTCCTACATTTAAAATAAAGGAAAATCCAGAAATTGCAGTAGAAGAGCAGTATATCAAGTTAAATACAGAGAAATACGGCGGTATGATCTTATCAACATGGTTGGACAGACCTTTGTCGGTAGCAGGACGGGTTATTGTAAAAGAAAACGGAGAGTTTGTTTCCAGATTGGTAAATATTGACAAGGATCTGTTGATGATTCCTAATGTGGCGATTCACATGAACCGGGATATGAATAAAGGTGTAGAATATAATCCACAGGTAGATATGCTCCCGCTTTATGCAGGCATAGAGAAAAAGGGAAGTTTTCAGGAAGAAATTGCGAAGGCAGCAGGAGTAGAAAAGGAAGATATTTTAGGAAGTGATCTGTTCCTTTATGTACGGGAAAAGGGTAGAAGATTCGGTGCAGATGGAGAATTTATCTGTGCTCCTAAGCTGGATGATCTGGAGTGTGCATTTGCTGCGATAGAGGGAATCATTCATGCTAAAAAGAGTTCAGAATATGGCAATATTGCGGTGATCTTTGATAACGAAGAGGTAGGAAGCGGAACGAAGCAAGGGGCAGATTCCACCTTTTTGGCGGATATTCTTACAAGGATAAAGGAAAGCTTAGGGAAAAATGACTCATGGTTCTGTCGTATGGCTGCAAATAGCTTTATGATTTCTGCGGATAATGCGCATGCGGTACATCCAAATCATACGGAAAAGGCAGACCCGACCAACCGTCCTTTTTTAAATGGTGGTATTGTTGTGAAATATCATGGCAGTCAAAAATATACTACAGATGGAATTTCAGCTGCTATGATGCAGGACATATGTAAAAGGGCAGAAGTGCCTTGCCAGACGTATGCCAATCGGTCTGATATTGTAGGTGGTTCTACGTTAGGCAACATATCGACGGCGCACGTTTCGGTGAATACAGTTGATATCGGGCTTCCACAGCTTGCCATGCATTCTGCATATGAGACTGCAGGCGCAAAGGATATACAATATTTAGTGAGGGCATTGACCACATTTTTTGCATAAAGAAACGCCACTATTTTTAGTGGCGTTTTTCTTTCTTGATCAGAAGTTCTCTCTAAATAGCTGTGGCAGCTGGAAGGGTTCTTCATCCTGTGAGTTAGCCGATCTGGTTTTTAAAGAGCTTCGATATTGACTAGGAGTGCAGTCAACATATTTTTTAAATAATTTATTAAAATAACTGGCATTGTTAAAGCCTACGGACATAGCAAGGGAAGAGATGCTTTTGGCTTCCGGTTCACCACGCTTGATCTTACGAGTGGCTTCAAAAATACGATATTTCATAACATATTCAATAGGAGTGATCTGAAGCGTCCGTTTAAAGCAGCGGCAGCATTCACTTTTACTGACATGGATGGAAGAGGCAATATCATCCAGAGTAATGGCTTCCATATGGTGTCGCTCGATATAAAGGATTGCCTGTTTGACCCGTTTGGAGTCAGAAGATGCTTCAGGAGGTGTATCCTCTTCTAAAGATTCAGCAGGCATATAATGCTCTAATATTCCAGACCAGAACAAGCTAAGCTCTGCTTTTGTAACAAGTTCATAGCCGAATTTCTTTGTCAGATTTGCTGCGATAGCATTGTTCAAATGATCTATCAGCTCTTCCTGCCAACGGACAGATTCATCCATTTTAATATATTTTAAAGAAGGTGAGCTGATGATCGGAGTTAAATACTTCGATGAAAAATAAGTCTGTCCATATCCGAAAAGCAGGGAAGTATGGAAAATCATGGAGTAGAAGGTACATTTTTCATTCGATTTTGGTCGAATAGAGTGCAGAACTCCTTGATTTATCATAATTGCCTGTCCTGCTTGCAGTTCAATATAGGTATCGTCAACATGTACATTTGCCTCGCCATTGTTAATGATGATGATCTCAATTTCATCATGCCAATGCCAGCGTATAGCACCCATATACATTTGACTTAAATCAATAAAGTATGTTACGATTGAAAATTCTAAATGTTCATTTCTTGCCGGAACAAATAAAGCCTCGGAAGAGTTCCCTTCATTTGGAAGTGGTGCATATTCCATACTATTAATTAAACCCCTTTGTATAATTCAAATCAATATAGATTTATAATGATAATATAGTTTTAATTTACACTAAAAAAGTATGAGAGTCAATTGAAGAATACAGAAGAGAAGCAAATAGTTGACGAAAAAAGATAAAAAAGGTATGATAGCAATATATAATAATTCATAGTGGAAAACTATAGTATTGGTAGATTTAGAGAACGGAGTGATAGGGTGTATGAAAATTTCTACAAAAGGAAGATATGCGTTAAGACTCATGTTGGACTTGTCCATGAATGATACAGATGAGCCGATACGTGTGAAGGAGATTGCAGAGCGACAGGGAATATCTGACAAATATTTGGAGCAGATCATATCTGTACTCACAAAAGCAGGATATGTTAAGAGTCTGCGTGGACCGCAGGGAGGTTACCGTTTAGTACGGGCACCGGGAGAATATACAGTAGGAAGTATCCTGCGACTGACAGAAGGTAACTTAAGTCCGGTTGCCTGTTTGGATGATGAGATCAATCTTTGCGAAAGAAAAGAAGATTGTATGACATTGCCTTTGTGGGAGAAGCTGGATGCAGCGATCAGAGATGTAGTAGATAATGTCACATTGCAGGATCTGATTGATTGGCATTATAATAAAAACAGTAATAATTACGTGATATAAAAAGGTTTCCCTGTTTGTATAACAATGCAAGCAGGGGAATTTTTTTGTTATAGCTATTACCTATAACTGATAATAGAAAATATACATAACTATTCATATTGACATAGTATGAAATAATGCTATAATCAAAGCATACTATAAAGAAACGAAAAGTGAGGAGATAGATATGGGAACAAAAAAGAGCAGAAATGAAAGAAATTTAAGATTTGAAACGTTACAGCTGCATGTTGGTCAGGAAACACCGGATGCAGTTACCGATGCAAGAGCAGTGCCGATATACCAGACCTCCTCTTATGTATTTAAGAACTGCGATCATGCAGCAGCCCGGTTTGGTCTTACCGATGCAGGAAATATATATGGTAGATTAACAAATCCAACGGAGGATGTGTTTGAGCAGAGAATTGCAGCACTGGAAGGAGGGGTAGCAGCATTGGCGGTTGCTTCTGGCGCAGCGGCGATTGCCTATACATTCCAAAATCTTGCAAAAGCAGGAGATCACATTGTAGCAGCCAAAAATATTTATGGTGGTACATACAATCTGCTGGCACACACATTAGCAGAATATGGAATTACAACAACATTTGTAGACATTTTTAACGAAGAAGAAGTAGAAACAGCCATAAAAGATAATACGAAAGCAATTTTCGCAGAAACACTAGGAAATCCAAATTCAGATGTGTTAGACATCGAAAAGATAGCCGGAATCGCCCATAAACATAAAATACCATTCGTAATTGATAATACATTTGCAACACCTTATCTCGTAAGACCAATTGCATATGGTGCGGATATTGTAGTACATTCTGCTACGAAATTCATTGGTGGACATGGAACAACAATAGGTGGTGTGATCGTAGATAGTGGTAATTTTGACTGGGAGGGTTCAGGAAAATTCCCATCCCTGACAGAACCAAATCCAAGCTATCATGGAATCAGCTTTACCAAAGCAGTAGGAAAAGCAGCATTTGTTACAAAAATTCGTGCTATTTTACTGAGAGATACTGGAGCTACTTTGTCACCAATTCATGCATTTATTTTCTTACAGGGATTAGAAACTTTATCACTTCGTGTAGAAAGACATGTTGAAAATGCATTAAAAGTGGTAGAATATTTAAGTAAGCATCCGTTAGTAGAAAAAGTAAATCATCCTTCGGTGACAAAAGATGCAGCACAGCAGGCTTTATACAAGAAATATTTTCCTAACGGTGGCGGTTCTATCTTTACTTTTGAGATCAAGGGAGATGAGCAGAAAGCAAAAGATTTTATTGATAATTTGGAATTGTTCTCCCTGCTTGCCAATGTAGCAGATGTAAAGTCGTTGGTAATACATCCGGCATCTACAACACATTCCCAGTTAAATACAGAAGAACTGGCAGAACAGGGTATTAAGCCGAATACGATAAGACTTTCCATTGGAACAGAAAACATCAATGATATTATTGAAGACTTGGATGAAGCATTTAAAGCAATTTCATAAAATTTAGAAAGAAGGAAGAAAATATGGCAAAAATTGCAAAAAAGTTGACAGATTTAATTGGTAATACACCGCTTTTAGAGTTGACGAATTACGAAGAAAAAAAGGAATTGGAAGCGAAGCTGATTGCGAAGCTGGAGTACTTTAATCCGCTCGGAAGTGTAAAAGATCGTGTGGCATTCGCTATGATCGAAGAAGGGATCAAACAGGGAAAGATCAATCAGGATACGGTCATTATTGAGCCTACCAGTGGAAATACCGGTATTGGTCTTGCTTTTGTAGCCGCATCTAAGGGACTTCGTCTTATTTTAACTATGCCGGATACAATGAGTATTGAGAGAAGAAGAATTGTGTCTGCGTTAGGTGCGGAGGTAGTACTGACTCCGGGCGCAGAAGGAATGAAAGGTGCTATTGCAAAAGCAGAAGAACTCGTAAAAGAATATGGAAATGCGATTATTCCACAGCAGTTTGAAAATAAAGCAAATCCAGAAGCACATAGACAGACAACAGCAGAGGAAATTTGGAAAGATACCGATGGAAAGGTAGATATTTTTGTAGCTGGTGTTGGAACAGGCGGTACTGTGACAGGCAATGGAGAAGTTCTGAAAGCGAAGAACCCGAATGTTAAGATTGTTGCGGTAGAACCAGCTAGTTCCCCTGTTTTGTCAGGCGGAGCACCAGGACCGCACAAAATTCAAGGTATTGGAGCCGGATTCGTGCCGGGTGTTATGAATCTTTCTATCGTAGATGAAATTTTTCCGGTTGCCAATGAAGATGCTTTTGAAGCAGCAAGGGCAGTAGCGAAGACAGATGGACTTCTGGTAGGAATTTCTTCAGGGGCAGCACTTCATGCAGCCACTGAATTAGCAAAAAGACCGGAGAACAAAGGTAAGAACATTGTCGTGCTCCTTCCGGATACAGGCGAACGTTACCTTTCCACCAGTCTTTTTGAATAAGTCATATTAAATCAAAAAACCTTTTGATTTCAGAGTAGCCTCGATATTATCGAGGCTTTCTGTATTGACGGCTTCTACTGTATGATAGTGAGAGCCACAGGTTAAAGCATTTAGAGGTTTGGATTGGCTGCTTCCCAGGCTATCTATAAAATCCGTAATATTTTTACCGGACGCAATGTTAAGATTTGCATGAAGAGAACCATAAACATCATGGTCAATAAAAACATCAACGACTCTGCCACCAAGAGTAATAATGGTATTTAATTCCTCGAAAATCTGCTCATCCGTATGTGTTACATGAAAAACGCGGGAAACACTTGTGGCAGGCAGCATAAGATAACCTTTCGGAGTGGAAAGGATTTCCTCATTTGCTGCCCGAAGCAGAGCGATATCCTGTACAATAACCTGACGACTTACCTGAAATTTATTTGCAAGAACGGTTCCTGAAACAGGTGTTTTTGATCCCCTTATAAAATCCAGTAGTGCAGAACGTCTTTCTTCGCCGGTCATAAAAATTCCTTTCTATTAACTGAAAACACAATGAAAAGTAGTACATTAAATAGCATGCAGATTTTTCAGTGAAACATCCAATATTGGAGCGGAGTGTGTCAGCGCACCACTGGAAACATAATCAACACCGATATCTACAATGCGTTTGATATTTTCTTTTGTTACATTGCCGGAACATTCGGTTTCTGCTTTTCCAGCTACCATTTCCACGGCTTTTTTCATATCTTCTGTGCTCATATTGTCTAACATAATAATATCTGCACCAGCATCTAATGCTTCCTGAAGCATGGTAAGATTTTCAACTTCTACTTCAATCTTGCGTACAAAAGGAGCATATTCTTTTGCCATCTGGATTGCTTTTGCAACACCACCGGCTGCGCCGATATGATTGTCTTTGATTAAGACACCATCGGAAAGGTTATAGCGATGGTTGTAGCCACCACCTACTTTTACGGCATATTTTTCAAAAATACGCATATTAGGAGTCGTCTTTCTAGTATCAAGCAGCTTGGTCTTACTTCCTTCTAACAGAGCAGCTACGCTTCTTGTATAAGTAGCAATACCACTCATACGCTGTAAATAGTTTAAAGCAGTACGTTCACCAGAAAGCAGTGCACGGATGTCTCCATTTACAACGGCAAGTAAGTCTCCGTTTTTTACGGCATCGCCATCTTTGAAATACATAATGACTTCTGAATTTTCATCTAAAAGTTCAAAAACGCGCTTAAATACGTCCAATCCGGCAATGATACCATCCTGTTTGCAGATCAGTTGTGCAGTACCTGCCTTGCTTTCACGCATAACGGCATTGGTAGTTACATCTTCACTGGAGATATCCTCTTCCAAAGCCATTAAAATAAGATTATCTACATTCAATTTTGTTGTTATTGGATTCATATTTTTTTATCCTTTCTATTTTCTTTGTCAATTTCGTTCCATATAAGCTGCTTGTTTTTGTCATGGAAAGCGTCCAAATCTTTGTAATCTGACAGATCGATATGGTAATGCTCTTCCAATTCTTTTTCCGTGAAAGAAAGGGAAGAAGAAAAACGTCCGCTGTCCTTTTTAGAAGCTGCCATATCCAGTGCTGCATTTTTTGCAAAGACAAGACTTTCCAAAAGAGAATTACTTGCCAGTCGGTTAGCGCCATGCACACCATTGCAACAAGTTTCACCGGATGCATATAAATGTTCCATGGAAGTTTTGCTCTTTAAGTCCACATAGACACCGCCCATAAAATAGTGCTGTGCCGGGACGACCGGAATCCAGTCTTTTGTAATATCAAAACCTTCTTCCAGACATTTTTTATATATATTTGGAAAGCGTTTTGTAATATCCAGATCTTTGATAGTCTGCATGGAAAGCCATACAAAATCGGTATGATCCTTTTCCATCTGTTTTAATATTTCCTGTGTTACAACATCACGGGGAAGCAGCTCGTTTACAAAGCGTTCTCCGTTTTTGTCAAGTAAGACAGCACCTTCCCCACGTACCGATTCGGAAATTAAGAAACGGCGCTCCTTTTTGGTAGAGTAGAGCGTGGTAGGATGAATCTGTACATAATTGATATTTTGAAGCCGGATATTGTGTTTTAAAGAAAGCGCAAGTGCATCTCCTGTCAAATGTGGAAAATTTGTAGAATTATCATAGATTCCACCGATGCCGCCACAGGCAAGCAAAATATTGTCTGCAAAAACGGGTGTAAGATTTCCATTTTCTTCCCGTACAAGAATGCCATCACAAGTATTGTCGTGACATAAGAGGTCTACCATTTCTGTGCGGCATAAAAGTGTGACATTTTTTCGTTTGTTTACTTGTGCCAAAAGCTTTTCTGTAATTTCTTTCCCGGTAATATCGTCATGATAGAGAATGCGGTTCGTAGAATGCGCCCCTTCTCTTGTATAAAGAAATTGTCCATCTTCCTGCATAAAGGACACACCAAAGGATACCAGTTCATCAATGACGGTACGAGAAGAGCGTATCATCATGTCAACGGATTCTTTGCGGTTTTCATAATGACCGGCACGCATGGTATCTTCAAAGAAGCTGTCATAGTCATCTTCGGATTTCAGTACGCAAATACCGCCCTGTGCAAGAAAAGAGTCACTTTCCTCTATATTCCCTTTGGTGATCATTAAAATGTTCCAGTCATCGGGCAGGTGCAGAGCGGCAAAACAGCCGGCGACACCACAGCCAACAAGGATGACATCGTATTGTTTATTCATAATATTTTAAACCTCTGTTATCAATAAGAAATGCAAGACTTTCTATTTAGAAAGTACAAGCATTCGTTCCATAGGAGCAAGAGCTTTTTTCATAAATTCTTCATTTAAATTTACAGCAGGAGCATTCGTCTCTAATGCAGTGATGATCTTGTCCAAAGTAATCTTTTTCATGTTCGGGCAAATCTGCATGTTGCCTGCAGTATAAAATTTCTTGTCTGGATTTTGTTTTTGTAATTCGTGCATGACTCCCATTTCGGTCACAACAATAAATTCGGAAGCTGTGCTTTGTTTTGCATAAGCAATAATGCCGGATGTACTTCCTATGTAATCAGCAAGTGCAGTAACTTCCGGTTTACATTCCGGGTGCACCAGCACTTTTGCAGTAGGACGAGCTGTTTTTGCTGCTTGAATCTGTTCCGCGGTAAGGGTGTGATGTACATGGCAGTAACCATCATTAAAAATAAAGTTCTTTTCCGGTAATTTATCTGCAATGTAATGAGCAAGATTCTGGTCCGGAATAAAGAAAATATTTTTATTTGGAAGAGCTTGTACGATCTTTAAAGCATTAGCAGATGTTACGCACACATCAGAGCAGGTCTTGAGTTCAGCAGTCGAATTGACATAGCATACAACAGCAACGTCTTCGTATTCACGGCGAACTTCTTCGATACGTTCTACAGTTGCCATATGAGCCATTGGACAATCAGCACTGTCATCAGGAAGCAGTACGGTTTTGTCTGGGTTTAAGATCTTTGCACTTTCGCCCATAAAGGAAACACCGCAAAGCACGATAACATCGGCATCAATTTTTGTAGCCACGTCACTTAAATAATAAGAGTCGCCAATGTAGTCTGCAATGTCCTGTACTTCGTCTGCAACATAATAATGTGCCATAATAACGGCATTTTTTTCTTTTTTTAACTGCTCTATTTTCGCTTGTTTTTCATTCACGAGATTGTCCTCCATAATCATATTAAAAGTGAGTATACCACTTTTCCATACAGGTGACAAGACACCTTTCAAAGGGAAAGTATAAAAGGAGTGAAAGCATGAATATAAATAGGAAAGAACTATTTTAGGAAAAATTTATGGATAATTCTAAAATTGAAAATATTTTAAATCTTGCTTTAAGTTCTACACCGGAGGAAAGAGTAAAGTCGGAAAATTTGAATGTAGGATATAACCCTTTGGAAAATACATGGGAAGTGATCGTAAAGTATAATGGAAATATCAGCCGACTGCAGAGTGAATTGATCAGGGTAGAAGAACTGCTTGCAGGGTATGCCATCATTACCTTGCCGGAAAATCTGATTGATTCGTTGGCAGAATTAAATGAAATTGAATATATTGAAAAGCCAAAGCGGTTATTCTTTTCTGTTACGGCCGGAAAAGAGGCTTCCTGTATCATTCCAGTGACAATTGGAAGGGAAGGGCTTACTGGAAAAGGGTGTCTGATCGGGATTATCGATTCGGGAATTGATTATGCCAACTTGGACTTTCGTACACAGAGTGGGGAAAGTCGTATTTTGTATTTGTGGGATCAGGTACTTGGAGAAGAATATACAAAGCAACAGCTTGATGAGGCACTGTCTGCACCAACAAAGGGGCAGCAGGAGGCAATCGTACCGAGTGTGGATATTTCCGGGCATGGTACAGCGGTGGCAGGTATTGCAGCAGGCAATGGAAATGGTTCTGGCGGACGTCTGGCAGGCGTAGCACCGGAAAGTGAATTGATCGTGGTAAAGCTTGGGATACCAAGAGCAGGAGGTTTCCCACGTACGACCGAGCTGATGCGCGCGATTACTTATGTGATACAAAAAGCAGTAGAACTGGCAAGGCCAGTGGCAGTGAACTTAAGCTTTGGAAACACATATGGTTCGCATGACGGTACGTCATTGTTGGAACGTTTTTTGGATAATGTTTCGGAAATCGGTAAAACGGTCGTTTGTGTAGGCAGTGGAAATGAGGCAGCATCGGCAGGGCATTTTGCAGGAGCATTTATACCGGGGGCTGTGGTAAGTCAGACAGTAGAGTTGGCAGTGGCATCCTATGAAACAACAATAAATGTGCAGCTCTGGAAAAATTATGTGGATATTTTTTTATTAGAGGTCATAGCTCCTTCCGGGGAACGGAGGGAAATACCGGTGAAAACGTCGGGACGTTATACGTTTATGGCAGACAATACACAGCTTTTGATCTATGTGGGAGAGCCGGTTCCTTATTCGGTCAATCAGGAAATTTACATTGATTTTTTACCGCAAAGTACTTATGTGGCAGGCGGTGTGTGGAGGTTTGAACTGGTTCCACAAAATATCCGCGTAGGAACCTATACTTTTTATTTGCCGAGCAGCAGTGTGCGAAACACCCAGACAAGATTTTATGGTCCTACGCCGGAAGCAACCCTGACGATTCCCTCTACGGCGAGACGTGTGGTCACGGTGGGAGCCTATGATGTCACATATGATTCTTATGCGGATTTTTCAGGGAGGGGATATGCGGATACGAGTCAATTGGCAAAGACCTTGCTACAGCTAGATGTAAAGCCCGATCTGACTGCACCGGGAGTAGGCATTGTGACGACCGCAGTGGGCGGAAGTTATGAACCAGTGACCGGCACTTCTTTTGCAACGCCTTTTGTGACTGGGGCAGCAGCACTTTTAATGGAGTGGGGAATTGTGCGTGGAAATGACCCTTTTTTGTATGGGGAGAAGGTGAAAGCGTATTTAAGAAGAGGAGCTAAGTCAATACGTGGGGAAAGTGTATATCCGAACAGCCGGGTAGGGTTTGGGGCGCTTTGTGTGGCGGATAGTTTACCGAAATAAATACTGTTACAACAAAACAACTTGTGATAAAATAGAGCATAGAAACAAGAGATAAAAAAGGTGGGGAAAACGTAAAAAATCATAATAAGAATGGAGGAATTTGTATGCTGAAAGGGAAAGTTGCAATTGTAACAGGAGGAACAAGAGGAATTGGTTACGCGGTAGTAAAGAAATATTTGGAAAATGGGGCAAAGGTAATTCTATTTGGTTCTAGACAGGAAACGGCAGATAAAGCGGTAGCTTCCTTAAAAGAAGAAAATGCTTCTTGGGAAGTCGAAGGAATGGCACCATCTTTAGCAGATGCGGAAGAAGTGGCAGAAGCAATAGCAAAGGTAAAAGAAAAGTACGGAAGACTGGACATTCTTGTTAATAATGCAGGCATTTCCCAAAGTACAAAATTGTATGATTATGATCCGAAAGAGTTTGAAAAAGCAATCAATTTGAATGTCAATGCCATATTCTATGCAATACAGCCGGCAGCAAAGATTATGAAGGAGCAGGGTGGCGGTTGTATCATTAACACGAGTTCCATGGTAAGTATCAGCGGACAGCCTGCTGGTGTAGGATATCCGGCAAGTAAGTTTGCAGTAAACGGAATAACGATTTCTTTGGCAAGAGAGTTAGGACCGGACAATATTCGTGTAAATGCCGTTGCACCGGGCGTAACTAGAACGGATATGGTAGCAGCACTGCCACCACAGGTAGTTGAGGGATTAGTAAAGACAGTACCGCTTAGAAGAGTAGGAGAGCCGGAAGAAGTGGCAAATGCATTTTTGTTCCTTGCCAGTGACATGGCAAGTTATGTGACAGGAGAGATACTTTCTGTAGACGGCGCAGCGAGATCATGAAAAAATTAGTAATCGGAATTTTAGCCCATGTTGATGCGGGTAAAACAACTTTATCAGAGGCAATGCTGTACAAATGCGGCAGTATAAGGAGCTTGGGAAGAGTAGATAATCGGGACGCCTTTTTGGATACTTTTACTTTGGAAAGGGAGCGGGGGATTACTATTTTTTCCAAGCAGGCTAAGATGAAGGTGACAGATGCGGATATTACGCTTTTGGATACGCCCGGACATGTGGATTTTTCTTCAGAAATGGAACGGACTCTACAAGTATTGGATTATGCTATTTTGGTAATCAATGGTGCAGATGGTGTGCAGGGGCATACCGCTACTTTGTGGAGTCTTCTGAAGAAATATAAAATTCCGGTTTTTCTTTTTGTCAATAAAATGGATCAGATCGGAACAGATCCAAAGAAACTTTTGGAAGAATTACAATTTCGATTAAGTGAAAATTGCATAGACTTTTCTGAAAAAAGCGAAAAAATTTATGAACAGATGGCAATGACGGAGGAAGCTGCATTGGAGCAGTTCCTTGAACAGGGTAAACTGGAAGACGATACGATAAGGGAGCTTATTTCGGAACGAAAGATTTTCCCCTGTTTCTTTGGCTCGGCACTGAAGCTGACCGGAGTGGACGCCTTTTTAGAAGGCTTGGGAGCTTACACAAAAGGGAAGCAATTTCCGGAAGAGTTTGGTGCAAAGGTATTTAAGATCACAAGAGATGAGCAGGGCAATCGCCTGACCTTTATGAAGATCACCGGCGGCAGCTTGAAGGTAAAAAGTATTCTTTATGGAGAAGAAAAGGTCAATCAGATCCGCATTTATTCCGGCGAAAAATATGAGGTAACAGGAGAAGTGCAGGCAGGGGATGTCTGCGCGGTAACAGGACCGATGGAAACCTTTGCAGGACAAGGCATTGGTGTGGAAGAGGCAACCGGTGTACCAATATTGGAACCGGTACTCACCTGTCAGATTCTGTTGCCCGACGGATGTGATGCGGCAGTGATGCTGCCGAAGCTTAGACAACTGGAGGAAGAAGACCCACAGCTTCATATTGTATGGAAGGAGAGCTTACAGGAAATTCAGGCACAGATCATGGGTGAAGTACAGATTGAGATTTTAAAAAGTCTGATCCTGGAGCGGTTTGGTGTTTCCGTAGAGTTTGGAACAGGGAATATTGTATATAAAGAAACGATTCAAAATGCAGTAGAAGGCGTAGGACATTTTGAGCCATTAAAACATTATGCGGAAGTGCATCTATTATTAGAACCGGCAGAAGCAGGAAGTGGGCTGTCCTTTTTTACAGACTGCAGTGAAGATATGCTCGCAAAAAACTGGCAGAGACTCATTCTTACTCATTTGGAAGAAAAAGAGCATAAGGGCGTGCTGACAGGTTCTGGCATTACCGATATGAAGATTACATTGGTGGCTGGCAGAGCGCATCAGAAACATACTGAGGGCGGAGATTTCAGGCAGGCAACGTATCGCGCTTTAAGACAGGGGTTAAAACAGGCAGAGAGTGTCCTTTTGGAGCCATACTATGAGTTCCGTCTGGAAGTACCGGAGGCAGTTATTGGCAGGGCAATGACGGACTTGGAAAAACGTTCTGGTACTTTTGAAATGGCAGGCAATCAAGATGGCACTGCAGTATTGAACGGAGTCGTACCAGCAGTGACAATGCAGGATTATCAAAAGGAAGTGCATGCTTACACGAAGGGGCAGGGCAGGCTGTTTTTGACGTTAAAAGGGTATCTGCCTTGTCATAATGCGGAAGAAGTCATAGAACGTATCGGATACGATTCTGAACGGGATATGGAAAATCCTACCAGCTCAGTATTTTGTGCACATGGCGCAGGTTATGTGGTGGAATGGGATCAGGTAAAGGAATACATGCATGTAGATAGTGGTATTGTTTTTCCGGATCGTTTCGATGAGAGCGGGGAGGCAGAAGCGGAAAAACAGAAGACTCACGCTTCTTGTGTAGAACTGACTATAGGAACGGAAGAAATAGACCAGATATTAGAGCGGACATTTCATGCCAATACAAAGGAGAAAGCAAACGGCAGGGAAAGAACACCATGGAGAAGAAAAGGTGCTGCTATTCCTGCGAGAACAACAGAATGGAAGCCAAGACCGATAGAAAAGAAGGAAGAATATCTGTTGGTAGATGGTTACAATATTATTTTTGCATGGAACGAGCTTTCTGAGCTTGCAAAGATCAATATAGATAGTGCAAGAGGGCAGCTTTTGGATATTTTGTGTGATTATCAGGCAATGAAGGGATGCCATTTGATCGCTGTGTTTGATGCGTATCGTGTAAAGGGACATGCAGAGGAGCTTACAAATTACCACAATATTCATGTTGTATATACAAAGGAAGCAGAAACAGCTGACAGATACATTGAGAAATTTGCCCATGAAAATGGGAGAAAATACAAGGTCACGGTAGCGACTTCTGACGGACTTGAGCAGATCATTATAAGAGGGCAGGGATGTCTTCTTATGTCGGCAAGAGAATTTGAAGAAGAAGTGGCACGGACAAAACAGTTCGTGCGGGAAGAATACTTAGAGAAATAGAAGAAGTGAGGAGAATCATGTTTCCAATAGAATTTACGGAAAGAATGAAGACAATGCTTGGAGGAGAATATGAGGCATTTCTTGCAAGCTATGATAGACCAAAGAGTCAGGCACTTAGAGTCAATACGTTAAAGGGCAGCAGGGAAAAATTTATGGAAACAGCGCCGTTTTCTCTGAGACCAGTTTTATGGGAGAAAAATGGCTTTTATTATGAAGAGGATGACAGACCGGGAAAACATCCTTATCATGAAGCCGGAGTTTATTATATTCAGGAGGCAAGTGCACAAGTGCCAGCAGCTTTATTGGAGGCAAAGCCGGGAGAAAAGGTGCTTGATCTGTGTGCAGCACCGGGTGGAAAAAGTACCCAGATCGCAGCGGCAATGCAGGGAGAAGGGGTACTGATCTGCAATGAGATCCATCCGGCAAGGGCGAAAATACTTTCGGAGAATATTGAAAGAATGGGAATCTGCAATGCCATTGTTACGAACGAATCTCCGCAGACGCTGGCAGATACTTTTACAGAATATTTTGACAGGATCATGGTGGACGCACCTTGTTCCGGAGAAGGTATGTTCCGAAAAAATGAAGAAGCAACGCAGGAGTGGAGTACAGAAAATGTAGCCATCTGTGCAGACAGACAGGATGAAATTTTAGCGTGTGCAGCAAAAATGCTGCGACCGGGAGGAAGGATCGTGTATTCGACCTGCACATTTGCACCAGAGGAAAATGAAGGCAGTATCAGCCGTTTCTTAAAGCAGCATGAAGATTTTCGCATGGTAGAAGCTTCAAAAACAGAAGGTATGGAAGGCGGCAGGGCAGAATGGACGAAAGAGCCTGTGGAAGGATTGGAACATACGATAAGACTGTTTCCACATAAAATAGAGGGAGAGGGTCATTTTGCAGCCGTACTGGAAAAGATCGGAGAAGTGACAGACGCTTATCAAGGATATTGTCGGAATGGAGAACAGAAAGGACTTGCCAAAAAAGAGTGCAAGGAATATGTACAGTTCGAACAGGAAAGTTTGAAAACAGAACTGGATGGCGTTTTCTTGAAATTTGGAGAGCAGCTTTATCTGGTACCAGAAGGAACGCCGGGATTAAAAGGACTTAAAGTGTTAAGACCGGGATTGCATTTGGGAACGATAAAGAAGAACCGTTTTGAACCGGCGCATGCGTTGGCACTCTTTTTAAGACCGGAGGAAGCAAAATACAGTTTAGGACTTTCTGGAAAAGCAAAAGAACCTGCAGATTTTATAGAAGGGATGACGCTGCAGGCAGAAGGGGAAAAGGGATGGTATTTGCTCACTGTTGATGGTTACAGTTTAGGTTGGGGAAAACTGGCAGGAGGCATTATGAAAAACCATTATCCAAAGGGATTACGAAGAAAATTGCAATAATTTGTCGACGAAAAGTTTAAATTGTTTGAAAAATGTATTGACAATTTGAAAGAATTAGACTATTTTATAAAATAAGTTAAGCAAAGGCGCTTCACTGGCTATGACAGTGGGGCGCCTTTCCTAGTTAGAGCAGGAGGACTAAGATATGATTAAACTGGAAAATATTAATAAATATTTTGGAGAGCTGCATGTGCTAAAGGATGTAAATCTGGAGGTAAAGGAAGGCGAAAAACTGGTTATTATCGGTCCTTCCGGTTCTGGTAAATCGACAACGGTACGCTGTATGAATTTTCTGGAAGAGCCTACAAGTGGTCATGTGTATATTGATGGGCAGGAGTTGACAGCGAAAAATAAGACAAAATTGGTTCGGGAAACTACTTCTATGGTATTTCAGCAATTCAATCTCTATCCCCATATGACCGTTTTGAAAAATCTGACTTTAGCACCAATCAAGCTGCATCATAAAAGCAAAAAGGAAGCAGAGGAGCTTGCATATCATTATTTGGATGTAGTAGGACTTCGGGATAAGGCACATGTGTATCCGACTACACTTTCCGGTGGACAGCAGCAAAGGATAGCGATTGCAAGAGCACTATGTGCACAGACAAAAATTATTTTATTTGATGAACCTACATCCGCACTAGATCCGGAAACCATTCAGGAAGTATTGGATGTTATGATCAAGCTGGCAAAGGAAAATATTACGATGGTCGTGGTAACACATGAGATGGGATTTGCAAGGCAAGTGGCAGACCGCGTGGTCTTTATGGCAGATGGCCAGATCATAGAAGAGGGAACACCGGAGCATTTCTTTACCAATCCGAGTAACGAACGAGTAAAACAGTTCCTTGGAAAGATTATCCGTTAAATATTTTGCTATCAGGTGTACCGATCTACATACAACGGGTCAGACAAAAAGATCGGTGCATTTGAAATAAATTTTTTTTGCAGGAGGAAAAAATTATGAAAAAATGGAACAAATGGTTAGCATTAGGAATGTCGGCTGCTATGTCAGTTATGCTTTTGGCAGGTTGTGGAAGCAGCGAAGAAACAGGAAGCACAGCAGAAACAACAGCGACAGAAGTGACAGCAGACGAAGCAACTGTCGAGGAAACAACAGCAACAGAAGCAGCTCCGGAAGGTGGCTATTCAGAAGATGTGCAGGCAATCATAGACAGAGGTGTATTGAAAGTTGGTGTAAAAAATGCGGTTGTTGGATTTGGTTATGAAGATCCACTGACAGGAGAATATTCCGGTTTGGAAATTGAACTGGCTAAAATGATCGCAGACTATCTTGGTGTGGATGTAGAGTTTACAGCGGTAACAGCGGCAACCAGAACAGAGCTTTTGGATTCCGGCGATATTGACTGTGTACTGGCAACTTTCACGATCACAGATGAAAGAAAAGAAAGTTGGGATTTCACGACTCCCTATTTTACAGACCATGTAGGTGTTTTAGTTGAAAATGCAAGTGGTATTACAAATCTGGAAGGTCTGGTAGATAAAACAGTCGGTGTTTCTTCTGGTTCTACTTCTGCAAAATCTTTAGTAAAAGCGATGATCGAAGCAGGATTGATCTCAGGCGATAACTTTGATGAAGAAACTTTTGATCCGGCAACATGGACAGAAGGTGTTACCTTCCAGCAGTATGACGATTATCCAACTATTTCTACCGGTCTTAGTGCAGGAGAAGTAGATGCATTCTGTGTAGATAAATCCATTTTGGCAATTTATAATACAGAGACACGTTCTTACATTGAAGAAGAATTTGCTCCACAGGAATACGGTATTGCAACAACAAAAGATTCCGGTTTCTCAGAGCTTTGTGACGAATTGATTCAGGGATGGCTTGCAGATGGAACTATTGATGCGTTGATCGCAGAGAACGGATTGGATTAAAGGTCAAAGAATCATTTAAGAAATAAAGGGTAATGGAGGAAGCAACATGTCTGGTATTTTTTCTAAAGGAGCATGGCTGAAGGTATGGACGTATCGAAGCACTTTTGGGTTCGGACTGTTAAACACGCTGGAAACAGCTCTGGCAGGTGTCCTGTTAGCTATGATGATCGGTATTATTTTGGGCCTTATGGCTGCAAGTGAGAAGAAAATTTTAAAAGGTATCAGCCGCGTGTATGTTGAACTGATACAAAATACACCGCTGCTTTTGCAGATCTGCTTCCTCTATTATGCACTTGCTTTTTCTGGCAATAGTTTGGGAATCATTGCAACGGGTATGATTTCGCTTGGCATTTATCATGGTGCTTATATGGCAGAAGTCATTCGTGCAGGAATCGAAGCGATTCCAAAGGGGCAGTCAGAGGCAGCAGCGTCGCAAGGATTTGGTTATATTGGAAGGATGTATTATGTTATCCTTCCACAGAGTATTAAGATCATTTTACCTCCTATGGTCAATCAGGTAGTGAATCTGGTAAAAAATACTTCCTGCCTTTACATTATCGGTGGTGCAGATCTGATTTCCTTAACGTATAGCTTTGTTACAGGCGCAACGACAGGTGGTGCATATGCTCCCGCTTATTTAGTCAGTGGTGCTCTGTTCTTTATCATTTGTTTTCCATTGTCGAAACTGGCAAGTGTATGGGAAAACAATTTAAAGAAACGCGATAAGAAAGTAAACGTAGCAGGAAACAAAGAGAGGAAGGTGGCATAAACTATGGATACATTAGAAGCGAGCTTCTCCATTTTAAAAAATTCCTCTATTTGGATATATATTTTAAAAGGAACCGCATTTACGTTAGTGATCTCTATTATGGGAATCGTGATCGGAGTGCTGCTTGGTTCGGTGCTGGCACTTGTGAGAAATTATTGCAATACGCCTAAGACCATTATTTTTCGCTGGATTGCCACGATCTACATAGAGATATTCCGTAATACACCGCATTTGCTATGGATATTCATTTGCCTTGTATTTTGCCCGTGTCCGGAAATTTTTTCACAAAAAATGCTGGGACTTACTTCGGTAGAGACCAAGCTTTTATTTAAAGCCGGAGTAGCACTTGTTTTAGTTACTTCTGCGGCAGTAGCAGAAATTATCCGAGGTGGTCTGAATGCGATACCGGAAGGACAGTTCGAGGCAGGTCATTCACAAGGTTTTCATTCGGTGCAGATCATGATCTATATTGTGTTGCCACAGGCTTTTAAAAAAGTAATTCCTACCTTGCTCAGTCAGGTCATTACTACGATCAAAGACTCTTCTTATATTGCCAATGTTGCAACGATCGAGTTGATGGCAAGAGTAAAAAAAATACTGAGTTCTGCTAATATGTATAACGGAACCGGAACGATTAATGTTTCTGATGTATTTGTTTTATTCGGTCTGGCGGCAGCCATTTATTTTATTATTAATTTCAGTATATCCTGTGTAGTACGGGGCATGCAGAAGCAAAATAAACAGGCGGACAGAGCCGTGCTTGAAAATATCAATATGGAATGTTAAAGAAAGAATAGGGGATTGGCTATGGAACAATATGTAGTAACCATATCAAGACAGTTTGGCAGTATGGGGCGTACGATTGCAGCGGAAATGTCCAAAAAGCTTGGCATAGACTATTTAGACAGAGATATTGTAGAAGCAACAGCAGAAAGAATGGGACAGTCGGTTAAGTTCATCAGTGATGAGGAAGAGCAGTCAAAGTCTTTTCTTCTGAAAAAGATATATCCTTTTAATATGGGAATTTACAGTATTACGGATGAAATCTTTGCAGTACAGAAAAATATCATAAGAGATATGGCAAAGAAGGAATCCTGTATTATTGTAGGAAGATGTGCGGACAGTATTTTAAGAGACTTTGAAAATCATTTGAATATTTATATTTATGCACCTTATGAAGCAAGACTTCATAACTGTGTCCATGAACTTATGATGGACGAAAAGGTAGCAAAAAAGATGATAAAAGAAGTGGATTTGGCAAGAGCAAATTATCAGAAAAAATATTGTCCAGAAGTAAAAAGTGTCTTTGATAATAAAGATATTATGATCGACAGTAGTAAATTTGGTATAGAGGGAACCGCGGATTTATTATCCCAAATTGTGATGAGTAGATGGGGAAAAAATTAAAGAACAAAGTACCGCCAATTGGATGGCGAATTTTAAAATCAGCATTGGCTGTTCTGTTGTGTTATCTTGTTTCTTTCTTAAGGGGCAATGCCGGAATCGTATTTTATTCCCAGCTTGCCGCACTCTGGTGTATACAGGTATATGTACAGAACAGTAAAAAGAATGCAAGCCAGCGCTTTATTGGAACAACAGTTGGAGCGCTTTTTGGCTTGCTGTATTTATTAGTCAGAAATGCCCTTGGGATGGAGGGGCAAGTTTATAGGGTAATAGACGCTTTTGCTATTTCTTTCTTTATTATTGTCATACTTTATACGACCGTATTAATGAAGAAAAAGCAGGCATCTTATTTTTCCTGTGTTGTATTTTTAAGTATTGTGGTCAATCATGTCACAGATAGTAATCCTTATCTGTTCGTGTGGAACCGTTTTTTGGATACGGTGATCGGTATTATCATTGGTATTGGAGTAAACAGTGTTTCTCTGCCTCGTAAAAAGAGAAAAGATATTTTATTTATTTCCGGGCTGGACGATACGCTTTTGAATAAAAATGATAATCTGAGTGATTACAGCAGGGTAGAATTGAATCGGATGTTGGATGACGGAGCAAACTTTACGATATCGACGATTCGTACACCGGCATCTTTAATGGATCCTATGAGAGATATTCGACTCAAGCTTCCAGTCATTGCCATGGATGGAGCAGTGCTCTATGACATACAAGAAAAAATGTACCGTAAAGTGTATGTGATTTCTTATTTGCATTCCAAGCAGATTCTGGAGTTCATCAGAGAACAGGGACTGCACTGTTTTACAAATGTGATCATTGATGACATGCTTGTCATTTATTATGATGAAACTGAGGATGAAGTGCAGCAGAAACTGATCAAGCATCTACGCAGATCTCCTTATCGCAATTATGTAAAAAGAGAATTGCCGCAAGGGGAAGAGGTCGTTTATTTTATGCTGCTTTACCCAAAGGAAGTCATAGAGTCGTGTTATGAAAAGATGGAGGCAGCAGGCATTACAAAGGAACTAAAAGTCGTAAAATATGATTCCAAAGATTATCCGGGCTATTCTTATATAAAAATATATAATCAAAATGCAACCAAAGAAAATATGATCCAATATTTGAAGGAGCAGCTTGGAATAGAAAAAACGGTCACGTTTGGAAGTATTCCTGATCGGTATGATATTGTGATCGAGCCAGGGGACAGTGAAAAAACAGTCCATATGCTTAAGAAAATGTATGAGCCGGTAAAGATTGGACAATATAAATATAAGAAAAACTTATAATAAATATAAATAATATTCATTTTACTTATGAGAATATATAGTGTATAATCATAAAGTAAAAACAGAGATAAACAGGTTTTTTACAACCTGTTTTTTTCTTGGATAAATGTATGAATTGATTTTTACGCCGTAAAAGGCAGAATGAGAGGTAACTATGGTTAAAGCAGTAGTAGGCGCTAACTGGGGCGACGAAGGAAAAGGTAAGATTACAGATATGCTTGCAAAGGAAGCGGACATTATCGTTCGTTTTCAGGGTGGAGCAAACGCAGGACATACGATCGTAAACGATTATGGTAAATTTGCACTTCACACTTTGCCGTCAGGTGTTTTTTATGATCACACCACAAGTATTATCGGAAATGGTGTAGCATTAAATATTCCGGTACTTTTTAATGAGATTAAATCCATTACGGACAGAAATGTACCGATGCCTAAAATTTTAGTTTCTGACAGAGCGCAGATGGTTATGCCATACCATATTTTATTTGATCAGTATGAAGAGGAAAGACTTGGAGGAAAATCTTTCGGTTCTACAAAGTCAGGTATTGCGCCTTTCTATTCAGATAAATATGCCAAAATTGGTTTCCAGGTAAGTGAACTTTTTGATGAGGACTTATTAAAGGAAAAAGTAGTACGCATTTGTGAAATGAAAAATGTTATGTTAGAGCATTTGTATCACAAACCATTATTGAATCCTGATGAACTTTTGGAAACATTGCATGAATATAAAACGATGGTTGAACCTTATGTATGTGATGTGTCTCTTTTCCTTGATAAAGCGATCAAAGAAGGAAAGACAATCCTTTTGGAAGGTCAGCTTGGAACGTTAAAAGACCCGGATCATGGTATTTACCCGATGGTAACATCTTCTTCCACATTGGCAGCATATGGTGCAATTGGAGCAGGTATCCCACCTTACGAGATCAAACAGGTCGTAACAGTATGTAAAGCTTATTCTTCTGCAGTTGGAGCAGGTGCTTTCGTATCAGAAATCTTTGGTGATGAAGCAGATGAATTAAGACGCCGTGGTGGTGATGGCGGAGAATATGGTGCTACAACAGGACGTCCACGTCGTATGGGATGGTTCGACTGTGTTGCATCCAAATATGGTTGCCGTTTACAGGGAACAACCGATGTAGCATTTACTGTATTGGACGTACTTGGTTACTTGGATGAAATTCCGGTTTGTGTAGGTTACGAAATTGATGGTGAAGTAACAACAGACTTCCCAGTAACTGCAAAACTGGAAAAAGCAAAACCAGTATTAAAAACATTGCCAGGTTGGAAAACAGATATCAGAGGCATTAAAAATTATGAAGATCTTCCAGAAAACTGCCGTAATTATATAGAATTTATTGAAGAGCAGATTGGCTATCCAATCACGATGGTATCCAATGGTCCTGGAAGAAACGATATCATTTATCGTAAGAAATAAGAAGTTATCATATGGCAGCTAATTTAGAATATTATAAGGTTTTTTATTATGTGGCAAAAACCGGAAGTTTTACGATTGCAGCAAAGGAACTTTCGGTTTCGCAGTCCGCAGTCAGCCAGTCCGTAAAGCAGCTGGAAACGGCATTAAATGCTACATTATTTCGCAGAATCGCAAAAGGTGTGGCACTGACAAAAGAAGGAGAATTGTTGTTTTCCTACGTGGCAAAAGGATACGAACAGATTGAAGCAGGAGAAAAAAAGCTGGGACAGATGTTGAATCTGGAATTGGGCGAGATTCGTATTGGTGCTAGTGATATGACACTCCGATTTTATCTGCTACCTTATTTGGAAAAATTCCATGAGCAGTTTCCGCAAATTAAAGTAACAGTCACCAATGGACCGACACCGGAAACATTAAAGTTCTTGAAAGAGGGAAAAATTGACTTTGGTGTAGTCAGCACTCCATTTGCCAAAGCAGAAGGATTGGAAATAGAACTGGTAAAGGAAATCAGTGACACTTTTGTGGCGGGAAGAAAATTTATACCTTATAAAAATAAAACGCTGGATTTTAAAGATTTAGAGCAGCTGCCGCTTATTGTTCTGGAAGGAACTACGAGCACAAGAAGTTATATGGATGGCTTTTTGAAAGAGAACGGAGTGACGCTGCATCCGGAATTTGAACTGGCTACCAGCGATATGATTGTGCAGTTTGCTATGCGAAATCTTGGTGTTGGCTGTGTCGTGAAAGAATTTGCGAAGGAGCAGTTAGAATCCGGTAAATTGTTTGAATTGCGATTTAACAAAATGATACCAAAAAGGCATTTCTGTGTTGTGACAGATAAGAGGAGCAGTCTTTCGGCAGCAGCTATGGAAATGATGCGTATTTTAGAAGAATAGAGCGAAGGAAGAGTCGGAAATATCCGGCTCTTTTTTTGTAGGTGGAATGTGAGTAAAAAAACAAAAAAGGTACAAAATATATAGAAGCTATGTGTAGGAAAGGGGTATATATTTTGGAATCCTTATGGAGCAGTGGAATAGAAATTCCGGCAAGAGTGCCGTTAGATGGTGACAGAAAAGCAAGCGTTGTAGTGATCGGCGCAGGAATGGCAGGAATCCTTATCGCTTATTATGTGCAGAAACAGGGATTTGATGTGGTCGTGCTGGAGGCAGATAAGATCGCGAGCGGACAGACGAAAAATACGACAGCCAAAATTACCAGTCAGCACAAATTAATATATGCCAAATTGATAAAGCGACTGGGAGAAGAAAAAGCAGGTATGTATGCCGCTGCAAATGAAGGAGCGATTGCAGAGTTTGAGCGGTTAATAAAAGAAAAGCATATCCACTGTCATTTTGAAAAAAAGCCTGCCTATCTGTATTCCACACAAAATAGTGAAACCTTAAAGCGGGAAGCAGAAGCGGCAAACAAACTTGGCATAAAAGCAGAATTTGTTACGAAAACCGAATTGCCATTTGCTATAGAAGGTGCAGTCCGCTTTGAAGATCAGGCAAGTTTTCATCCATTGGAATTTCTAAAGGAACTTTCTAAGGATTTAAATATATATGAGCAGACAAAAGTGCTGAAGGTGAAAGGAAATGTAGTTTATACAAACAGAGGGAAAGTATATGCAGAGCATATTGTTTTTGCCACCCACTATCCGATCATCAACATACCGGGGTTTTATTTTATCAGACAGCATCAGGAGCGAAGCGATGTACTTGCACTTTCTTTTGAAAAGAGTTTGGAAGGAATGTATCGCAGCATCGATGAAAATGGTTTGTCTCTTCGGAGTGTGGGTAATGTTTTACTTTTAGGCGGTGAAGAACACCGGACAGGAAACTGCTCCGAACCATATTTGCATGCAGCTGCCGATCGGTACTATCCAGAGGGAAAGAAAGTGGCATATTGGTCGGCACAGGATTGTATGCCACATGATGAAATTCCATTGATCGGGAAATATTCTGTTTTTCGTCCAAACTGGTATGTGGCGACTGGTTTTCAAAAATGGGGTATGACCTCTTCTATGATAGCAGCATTGCTTCTATGTGATCAGATATGTGGAAGAGAAAATCCATATGAAACGCTATTTAAGCCACAGAGACTACATGGGTGGGCTTTTGTGAACTTTGTAAAGGATTTGGGGATCAGTGTTGCAGGACTGACAAAAGGAGCTTTTCATATGCCGTTTTGTACAGAAAGAACATTAGCTCGTGGTGAAGCGGGAATTGTGCGAATGGGGGGAAAGCGGTATGCCTGTTTTAGAGATGAAAAAAATGTTTTGCATAAGATTTCTGCAAAATGTCCACATCTGGGATGCGAGTTGGCGTGGAATGCTGTGGAATCCAGTTGGGATTGTCCTTGCCATGGGTCGAGATTTGACTATGATGGAAAATTATTAGATAATCCGGCACAAATAAATAAGTCGGAGCAATAAGTTATTTTTCTTTTGCGATCTGATTTTTGTGATCAGTAGGAGAGTTTTGAAAATCTCCTACTGATACAAATAAAATCTAGGAATACTTCCGTGTTTTGTAAATTGCCTCTCCGGTCTCTAGGAAGGAGATTATGAAAATAAATGCTAACAGCATATTGTTAAAAGCTTCGGTTCCCCAATAGCTTAGAATGTCACCATCTGAAAATTGAGTGATACCTGCAATTTCCTGAAGTGTTCCGGCAAAATCAGGATTCCAGAATGGAAGAAATTTCAGTAAAATGACCGCGCCAATGAGTTGAAGCGAATTGCAGATAATACTGCTGTACATGACCGGCTTGCAATAATAACCTGTGACCAGCTTTATGATCTCATCTACTAAGCAAATAAAAAGAGTGAGTACAAGTAAAGGAGCGATGCGATCCCATTCCTTTAAGTTGAAAACGCAGGCAATACTTTTTAACGTGTTTCCATCATAATGGAAAGCACCAAACAGCTGTGGAACCAAAAGCAAGAGTGTAGCAAAAACGGTAATGAAAATAATGGAGAATACACTGTCTCCACGACGGATCACAGCACGTTTGTCAGGAATCGGTGGCAGAGAATTAGGTGTCCAGGATTTTACTGGAGTCACATTTTTGCTCAGTTCATCTACCGTCCATTTGCTTTCCGGTTTTATAGAAACTTTCACCTTTTTCCATTCCAATACAGCAAAAATGATCGTTACAATTCCAACCATACTACAAGTACCATTTATGGCTGTTGCAAATAATTCTGCCAAAAAGTTCGTAAAAAAGTTCGTAAAAAAGTTTATCCAGCTGCTGGTATCCATACTGCCATTTATATCTGTAATGCCTTGTATAATGGCAGAAATAACAGCGGAAATTGCAATACCGATAAAGGCGATTTTAATGACCCACAGATAGTTATCATAATAATCTGGTCCAATCAGATAATTGTTGTCGCCCCGATAGCGTTTGGCAAATTCAGCCGGATCTCCCAGCTTTTGTAATACTTCTTCAACCGAAATCCCTTCCTCTGTACACATATCTTCAATCAAGGACTGTAATTCTAAGCTAATTTCCTGTTGCGTTTCCTGCGGAACTCTTTTGGTTACTTCATAAATATATCTTGCAATCATATCCTTTTCATTCAATGTTAATTCCCTCCTAATAAATCGTTCATTCCAGTAGACAGATCATTCCATTGTTTTACAAGCTCGGCAAATATCTGGTCTCCAAAAACAGTTCGTTTATAATATTTACGTGGTTTGGTTTCTTCCGTATTCCACTCGCTGCATAAAAGGCCCTGTTTTTCTAATCTTCGTAAAAGTGGATACAAAGTGTTGGCATCAATAGAAATACCCTTTTCTCCTAAAATCTGAACTAGTGCATAACCGTAACGGGCTTCTCCTAACTGGCTTAAAACACAGAGAATCAAAGTACCGCGGCGGAGTTCAGAAAGTAAGCTTTCCAATAAATCTTTTTCCAAAGTATTACCTCCATACGTTATTGTTGAATTTATTATAGTGTGTAACACACAGTATTGTCAATAACAAAATAATATATCTAAAAAAAAAAATGATGCTTGACTTTTTGGTTAAAAATTTGTTAAACTTGCAACGTCGAGTGGCGAAAAGCGTAAATCCAGATTTGGATTTGCGCTTTTTTTCTTATAGTTAGTAGGAGGAAAAACATGAAAAAACAAGATTCTATGAGCAGAATGGGAACGGAGAAAATCAGCAAGCTGATGCTTTCGATGGGAATTCCTATGATTTTATCCATGGTACTACAGGCGGTCTATAATATTGTAGACAGTGCTTTTGTATCGAATATGAAGGAAAACGGTGAAGCAGCATTAAATGCGTTGACGTTGGCTTTCCCAGTGCAGATGTTAATGGTAGCAGTAGGTATCGGAACTGGAGTCGGAACGAATGCGCTGCTTGCAAAAAGTTTAGGACAGGGCAATCAGGAGAAGGCAAGTAAAGTAGCTGGTAATGCACTGACTTTGGGGGGCATCATTTATGCCGTATTTTTATTGTTTGGTCTGTTTGGTGTTCGTTTTTACATCAATACGCAGACAAGCAATCCTTTGATTGAAGAAATGGCAGTAGAGTATTTAGCCATTTGCTGTGTTGTGTCCATGGGAATCGTGTTCTTTTCCATTTTTGAAAAGCTGTTACAGGCAACAGGACGCTCGCAGTATTCAACGATCGCACAGGTGGCGGGAGCAGTTACCAATATCATTTTAGACCCGATCCTCATTTATGGTTGGTGTGGTCTGCCTCAAATGGGTGTAAAAGGTGCAGCTTATGCAACGGTCATCGGTCAGATTGTTTCTATGGTAACCGCACTTGTATTCCACTTAAAATACAATAAAGAAATCAGCAATGGTCTAAAATATATGAAATTAGAAAAAAAGATCGTAAAAGAAATTTATGCGATCGGACTTCCGGCAATTATTTCGCAGGCATTAATGTCCTTTATGACATATGGACTCAATATTATTTTAGGAGGCATTTCCGAAGCGGCAGTAACGGCGTATGGACTGTATTATAAAGTACAGCAGTTTGTACTGTTTGCAGCATTTGGACTGCGAGATGCGATCACACCGATTGTATCCTTCAATCACGGAATGCGTAGCAGATCCCGTGTTAAGGAAGGCATCAAATATGGTATGTTGTATACCTTGACAATTATGTTATTCGGTCTTGTTTTGATCGAAATCTTTGCGGTTCCTTTTGCAGCATTGTTTGGTCTTTCAGGAGAAACGAATGCAATGTGTATCAGTGCTATGAGAGTAATTTCGTTGAGTTTTCTGTTTGCCGGAGCGAACATTGCTTTTCAGGGTGTGTTCCAGGCATTGGACAGCGGACTGGAATCGCTGGTTCTTTCTGTATGCCGACAGTTTTTGTTTGTGTTGCCGGTAGCATGGGGATTTGCTCAGATCGTAAAACAGCGCACAACGGCTGATATTTGGCTTGTGTGGCTGACGTTTTTAATCGCGGAAGCAGTTACTGTTATCATTGCATGGATTTTTATGAAAAAG
>JAGKTQ010000024.1 GCA_021153325.1 Lachnospiraceae bacterium
TTATTTCCCAAGCGGAGCTGAACGAGAAGCACGCAGGGCTTCCGCACGGCGGCGTTGTTATTCGCTCGGGGGCGACGGGCATTTCAGGCGAACATAAGCACGTTGTGGAATATTCCTTGAAGCTGGATTCCAACGCGGAGTTTACCGCTTCCGTTTTGGTGGCGTACGCAAGGGCGGCATACCGCTTGAACCAAGAAGGTGCGGTGGGTTGTAAAACGGCGCTCGATATTGCGCCTGTGTACTTGTCCGAAGGGGGCAGGGATGAGTTGATTGCTTCTTTATTGTAAAGTAGCTTTACTAAAAATAAGATAAAAAACGAAAAAACGGCAAGTTGTTTGCCGTTTTCTTTTTTGAAAAAATTATGATGATCTTTTATAAATTTTTCACAAAATGTCTTTTTACCGCTTGTTTCCTGCAAACGTTAGTGCTAGAATAGCATCGATTTATAGTAAATGCAATTCGAACGATTAGGAAAGGAGGTCGTCACATGGCATACACAGCTGCTCTTAACACGGTATACAATTATTATCTATCGACTTACTCAAAAGGTTCTTCCCAATTTGACACACACAAAAGCAGCGAGTTGCGCAATATTTACAATTCTATTGTAAAATTGAACCGTGAATCTCCTCTTTCCATTTTTGATACAACAAAGGACACACGGGAATTCGCTATTGATATTAAAGAAAATGCTCGTTCCTTATGTAACACCATTGCTTCTTTAGGCGGATTAGACGAAACCACTCTGCTCAATAAGAAAATTGCATATTCGAGCAATGAAGATTTTGTTAGTGCAGAATATATTGGCACAAGCGATATTGATGAAGAAGTTCCTTCTTTTACAATCGAGGTACAATCGCTTGCAACACCTCAAGTTAATGTAGGCACTTATCTGCCAGATATAGAATCCTCTCTTCCAGAAGGTACTTATTCTTTTGATTTAAATATTAATGATTTAAACTACGAATTTCAATTTGCTGTTCATGACAGCGAATCCAATACAGCGATTCAAAATCGATTATGCCGCATGATCAATAATGCAGATGTCGGTATCAGATCCGATATTCTGACAGACGAAGAAGGAAATTCTGCTCTGCGTATTACTTCTTCCACGACGGGACTTCCAGAAGGAAAAACAAATCTGTTTGCCATTTCCGATTCTCGTACGAGTAAAAGAGCTGGTGCAGTTGCTTATTTTGGTATTAATTATGTAGCAAGAGATGCCTCTAACGCTTCTTTCTTATTAAATGGTGAAGAGCGTACCGCCTGCTCCAATAAATTTACTGTGGACAAAACTTATGAATTGACTTTGAATAACATACATTCTGTTATCGGCGAATCTGCTACGATCGGATTAAAAACAGATACAGAATCCTTAACCGATAATATTACGGTTCTGATCGACGCTTACAACTCCTTTATGGATGAGGCTTCTTCTTATTTAGGAAAACAACCAAAAAGTAATCGCCTCGTTTCCGAAATGACAGGTGTTGTTTCCTTATATAAAAACGAACTGGATGCGATAGGTCTTTCGCTTGATGATAATGGACAAATTCAAATTGACAAGGATATCCTTTGCCAATCTGCTTTAGAAGATGATGCAAAAGAATCTTTCCACTCTGTAAAAGAGTTAGCCAATTCGTTAGTCCGTAAATCCCAGCAGATCAGTTTGGATCCTATGCATTATGCTTCCAGCAAAATCGTGGCATATAAAAACCCGGGCAAAAATTTTACACAGGCTTATATTACAAGCGCATACAGCGGCATGTTCTTTAATGGTTACTGTTAATCTATATAACAACAAACCCCTGTCGATTTCGACAGGGGTTTTCTTATACACATTTTCTATAACGGAATATTGCCATGCTTTTTAGCCGGACTATCCACTTTTTTGCTGCGAAGACTACGCAATGCTTTCAGCAGGGAAGTTCTTGTTTCTTCCGGTTTGATCACTTCGTTTACATAACCTCTGGAAGCAGCAACATAAGGATTTAAGAATCGCTCCTCATATTCTTTTTTGCACTGTGCTCTCATTGCTTCTGGATCATCTGCTGCTTTAATTTTTCTCTTAAATGCAATATTTACAGCACCTTCTGCACCCATAACAGCGATTTCAGCGATCGGCCATGCAAATACCATATCTGCACCCATTTCTTTAGAGTTCATGGCAATATAAGCACCACCGTATGCCTTACGCATGATAACTGTAATCTTTGGTACAGTTGCTTCAGAATAAGCGTACAATACTTTCGCGCCATGACGGATAATGCCATTGTGCTCCTGTGCCGTTCCCGGTAAGAATGCCGGTACATCAACTAATGTGATGAGCGGAATGTTAAAGCAGTCACAGAAACGGATAAAACGAGCCATTTTATCGGATGCATGGTAGTCTAAAGAACCTCCCATAACAGCTGGCTGGTTTGCCACAACACCAACGACTTCTCCATCCATTCTTGCAAAACCAACGACAACATTCTGTGCAAAATCCTGCTGTACTTCAAAGAAGCTGTTCTCATCTACGATGCAGTCTACCACTTCTTTTACATTATATGCTTTTCTGGAATTGTCAGGAACAATATTATAAAGTTCTTTTCCACGCTGGTCATCTTCTTTAGAAAACATGCTTCTGCGAATCTGTCCAACTTTATGAAGCACTCTGCCTGTACCTTTACCAGCACTCAGTGCCTGTTTACCCTGCAAAGACAAAATAACAGGTGTTTTTTCTTCATAGCTGCTTGGAAGGTATGTCAAAAGCTTACGAACGCCCATCAGACATTCGCCTTCGGAATCATAGGTGAAATGAGAAACACCACTCTTTTTCGCGTGTACATCTGCACCACCAAGTTCTTCTACAGATACCTCTTCGTTAATTACAGTTTTCACTACATTTGGACCTGTAATGAACATTTTGGATGTATCTCTTACCATAAAAATAAAATCACAGATTGCTGGTGCGTAACATGCACCACCAGAACAAGGTCCTAAAATAACTGCGATCTGTGGAATCATTCCAGATGCCTGTGTATGTCTTAAAAACATTCCACTGTAGCCACTTAAGGAAGAAATACCTTCTTCAATTCTCGCTCCGCCACTATCATTAATGCAGATCAACGGTGCTTTCATCTGCATTGCCATATCCTGGATTCTGCAGATTTTAAAAGAATGATACTCTCCAAGAGTTCCACCGATTACTGTGAAATCTTCGCTTGCTACAAAGACAAGACGTCCATCGATCTCACCATATCCGGTCACTACACCATCTCCCAGTGCTCTTCTTTTATCCAGATCAAAATCATCAATTCGTGATTCAATAAATTCATCTACTTCTACAAAGCTGCCTTCATCCAAAAGAACCTCGATACGTTCTCTCGCTGTCATCTTTCCTGATTCATGCTGCTTATTGATACGTGCCTGACCACCACCTAAAGAAGCTTTTTTTCTACGCTCTTCCAGGTCTTTAATCGCTTCATCCCAATTCATAAACTTCCTCTTTCTGCGCACTTTTCTTTTTCCTATTTTTTGTAACCTGCGCTGTTACATTTCTTTTCTTTGAATATATTATTATTTATATGTTCAAACCCAAACGCTGCTGCCAGTACTGGAACATAAATAACAACTGTCGTACACAAAAACGAAACTACCATGGCGCCCAATAAAAATTTATTCACCTTTTTCACCTTGAAAGCAGAGCCATTTAAAGATCGCATATTGAAGGAATGGCAGATCTCTGTCATCGACAATGTCAAAAATGCCATTGTCATTCCGTCAGGACTATCCGCAATTTCCCATACACCTGATTCCATATAATGCCCCACGAAATAGGAAGCGAGTGTAATGAGCATGACCATAATCCCCTGAAATACTACATGGAATCCCATACCGCCAGCAAAAATACCATCTTTAGAATCCCTTGGCGGCCGATTCATAATATCTGCTTCTCCCTCTTCCATACCAAGAGCAAGTGCAGGGAAACAATCCGTGATCAAATTGATCCAAAGTAAATGTACCGGTTTCAAAATCGTGAAACCAAGTATGGTGGAAATAAATATTGCAAGCACTTCTGAAAGGTTCGAAGCAAGCAAGAACTGAATGGCTTTTCTTATGTTGTCATAAATTCTTCTTCCCTCGCCTACCGCTGAAACGATCGTTGCAAAATTATCATCTGCCAGTACCATATCCGCTACGTTCTTCGTAACATCCGTTCCGGTAATGCCCATTCCAACGCCAATATCTGCATTTTTAATAGAAGGAGCATCATTGACACCATCTCCGGTCATGGCTGTAATCTTACCATTTGCCTGCCACGCATTCACAATACGCACCTTATGTTCCGGCTGTACTCTGGCATAAACAGAGTACTCTCCGATATGAGCCTCGAGTTCTTCCTCACTCATTTCATCCAATGCAGCACCGGTAATTGCCTGCGATGCACTCTCAATAATGCCAAGCTCCATCGCAATCGCTACTGCCGTATCCTTGTGATCACCAGTGATCATGATCGGACGAATACCTGCCTGTTTACATTCTACAATGGCATCCTTCACTTCCGGTCTTACCGGATCGATCATTCCTGTCAATCCAATAAAGGTCAGGTTCTGCTCTAAATATTCGCTTTCCGCACTCTCCGGCTCCTTTTCCCATATTCTCTGTGCCGCTGCCAGTACGCGCAGCGCCTTGTCTGCCATGCCCTTATTATCCGCAAGAATGCTCTTGCGGTCTTCCTCTGTGATCGGACGCACTGTACCATCTTTCATAATCTGTGTACAACGTTTTAAAATTTCATCCGGTGCACCTTTGCTATATTGTATCACGGTACCATCCTTAGCCCGATGAACCGTACTCATCATCTTCCGCATGGAATCAAATGGTGCTTCTTTGATTCGTGGGTATTCCTCTTTCAAATCCGGCTTTTTCATATGGAGCGCTGCTGCATAATCTACCAGTGCACATTCTGTCGGTTCTCCTACCGCCTTTTCCTGCTCATCAAGCTCCGCATCCGAACAGAGTGCCATCGCCTGTGCCAGTCGTATTTCATCACTTCCCGTATGCTCCACGACCGTCATTTTATTCTGTGTCAATGTACCTGTTTTATCCGAGCAGATAATCTGTGCACACCCTAATGTTTCTACAGCCGTCAGCTTACGGATCACTGCATTCTTTTTTGACATATTGGTAACACCAATAGACAGTACGATCGTAACGACTGCCGCAAGTCCTTCCGGAATCGCAGCTACTGCCAAAGAAACTGCTACCATAAACGTATCCAACATGGCAGCTGCCGTAATGTCAGGATAAGCCCGAATCAGATCTATGCCAAAGATCAATACGCAAATTACAAGAACAAGTACACTCAGTACTTTACTGAGCTGATTTAATTTCATCTGAAGCGGAGTTGCATTGTCCTGTGCCTTCGTAAGTGCATCTGCAATTTTTCCCATCTCCGTATCCATTCCAGCCCCGGTCACTACTGCTTTACCGCGTCCATATACAACAATACTTCCCATGTAAAGCATGTTTTTACGGTCGCCTAATGACACATCTTTGCCTTCCTCTACAAGCAGAACATCTGCTTTCTTAGTAACAGGAACGGATTCCCCGGTCAGTGCTGCCTCCTCTACTTTCATACTGGCACACTCAATAATTCTTGCATCTGCCGGCACACTGTCTCCCGCTTCCAATACAATGATGTCACCCACAACTAATTCTTCACTACGAATCGTACGCTGGTGTCCGTCACGAATAACTTTAGAAGTAGCTGCCGCAATTTCCTGCAAAGCTGCAATTGCCTTTTCTGCTTTGCTTTCCTGTACCACTCCGAGCACCGCATTGATCAATACGACCGCCAGAATAATAATCACATCCGCAAAGGATTCTCCCGAATACGCAGCTGTAATTCCAGACACTGCCGCTGCCGCGATCAAAATAAGTATCATCGGGTCTGCAAGCTGCTTAAAAAATCTGGAAAGAAGCGATTCCCTTTTTCCCTCTTCCAGCTTGTTTTTTCCATTTGTAGAAAGTCGTCTTTCCGCTTCTTCAGTAGTAAGTCCCATTTCTGTGACCTTCTGCGCTTTTAAAACTTCTTCTGCCTTTTGCAAATATTCCTTCATAGATCAATCCCCTTTCTCCAAGCAACTATTTACTGTGTATAATTCTTATAAAGGTCCACATGGTCATATATGCATTTCCAGCCACTGGTAGCCCCTGCCGTTACACAAATATATCCTTTTCCACTTTCACTGATCGCATAGCTTGCTGCACAATTGCCTGACTGTACCACATAACCCGTCTTTCCGCATACTACTTCACCACCAGTATCCTTGTCCTCAATACGACGCAAGAACCAGTTGGAAATCGTAATTCCTTCCGGATGCTCTGGTGTAGAAGACGTTGTATATGTATGAGCAGATAAAATTTCCCTACAAAGTTCATTGTCTATCGCTGCTTTTAAAATGACCGCCATATCATAGACGGTACAATAGTGATCTTCATCATACAGCCCCACGCAATTCGTAAAATGTGCTGTATCCGACAGTCCAAGCTCGTCCAGTTTTTCATTCATCATGACTACAAACTCTTCCTGAGAACCAGCCACATAAGTTGCCAGTCCCACTGCCGCATCTCCCCCGGACGGAAGAATCGTGCCATAAAGCAGATCCCTTACTGTTACTGTTTCATTTTCTGCAAATCCTACATTACTGCAATCATTCACATAACTATAGTCAGTAATATCTATCGTAATCGTAAAGGTATCATCTAAATCCTCTATATGCTCTGCTGCCACTAACAGGGTCAATACTTTTGTCATAGATGCCGGATTAATGATCTCGTTTTCCGCTTTTCTTGCCACGATACTATCTGTACTCAGATCGATCAGGACCGCATTGCTGCTTACGATCTCTTCTCCAAGCGAAACTGTGTTTTCTGTCGCTTGTGCGGTATATACTGCTTCTCCTTGCTCCGGCATAGCAATTCCCATTTGCTCCAAATGGAAAAAGCTGCTTATTTGACTGTTCACAGCCTGCACAGCCTCTAAATCCACGTCACCTTGTTCTGTTTCTATCTGTATGCTGCTTTCTTCGGTTTCTTTTACTATTGATTCTGTATCTTTATTTTTATGGGCAATGCCCCCTATTGTCAGACCTACGATCAAAATACCGATCCCCCCTATTGCAAAGGGAGTTATTTTCCTTATTAATTCACGTCTTCTTCTCTGCTGCTCCTTCAGCCGTTTCATCTCTGCAATCCGTTGTGCACGGCGTGCCCTACGTTCTTCTTCCTCTTTTTCAGACAATACATTTATATCTGTCACACTAAATCATACCTTTCTTTTAACCTAATCTATATTGTATCATAATACGATTATTTACGAACAGATATTTTCCATTTTTATTCCTTAATTTTTCTTTACGAATTTTAATTTTTTTCCATTATTTTTTTGTTTATTTTCCTTTTGTCGACACGTAAATTCTACAAATTCTTTTATGTACAAACTGCATTTATTTTGATATACTCTTAGTATATTTTCCGAACAAAAATTTCTCCTGATCGGGAAGCCGCAAAATCGGCAGAATGAGAGGTAATTATGAGCAAAAAGAAAGTAGTTGTATCTTTAGGACATGAAGCACTCGGCTATACAACTTCCGAGCAGTGGGATGCCGTAAGAGTAACTGCCAAAGCATTGGCAGATTTGATCGAAGAGGATTGGCAGTTAACGATCACGCACAGCAATGGTCCTCAGGTCAGCATGATACATAAGGCGATGACAGAACTTCGTCGTGTTTACATCGACTATACCCCGGCACCTATGTGTGTATGTAGTGCCATGAGTCAAGGATATGTAGGCTATGATATTCAGAATGCACTTCGTTCCGAATTACTCAGCCGTGGCATTTCCAAATCTGTCAGTACCATTTTGACACAGGTAACTGTTGATCCTTATGATGTGGCATTTTATGAGCCAACAAAAGTAATCGGCAGATATATGTCAAAAGAAGATGCTGAAATCGAATTAAAAAAAGGAAACTATGTAGTAGAAGAACCAGGAAAAGGATTCCTTCGTGTTGTTGCTACTCCAAAGCCTATTGATATTGTAGAAATCGAAGCAATCAAAACACTGGCTGATGCAGACCAGGTAGTCATTGCCTGTGGTGGTGGCGGTATTCCAGTTATTGAACAACACCACTCTTTAAAAGGTGCTTCTGCTGTTATCGAAAAAGACAGCGTAGCTGGTAAATTAGCATCCGACTTAAAATCTGACCAGCTCATTATTTTGACAGGTGTGGAACAGGTTTGCTTGAACTATGGTAAAGAAAATGAAGAACCAATTGCTTCCATGACTGTTGCAGAAGCTGAAAAATATATTACAGAAGGTCACTTTGAAGAAGGTACAATGCTTCCAAAAATTGAAGCTGCCATTGCTTATTTAAAACAAGTACCAGAAGGCAGTGTATTGATTACATCTATGGATTGTGTAAAAGACGCTGTAAAAGGAAAAACAGGTACATTAATTACCGCATAACAAAAATACCACTGGCTCACGAAAAGCTAGTGGTATTTTTTAATAAACCGCGATCACAACAAGCATTGCACCTATCATGATACAGAAGTCAGCAATATTGAATACAACAGTGGATAGTTTTTTAAAAGGACCCTTCGGGACGTGGATACTAAAATAATCTACCACATACTTCCTATGCATTCTGTCATAGGTATTGCTATACGCCCCTCCAAGTAAAAGTGCAAGACCGCTTTTTAAAAGGGTACTTCCCTTTTTCCCTAAAGTAAGAAGGAATAGTACAGTTAACATAACACACAACGCAATAGACACCGCTTTTACCAGCGTTTTATTCTTTTCCATAAAATTTAAAAATGCGCCTTTGTTATGATATTTTCTGATCCATAAAAATCCACCACATTTTTCTTCTATTTTTCCCTCTGTCTTATTTTTTTCTATATAGCCTTTTATAAATAATTCCAAAAGAACGATACCAGCTACAATTCCTATGTAGATCATACTTTTCCTTTCTTCTGTCAGACACCTGTCACAAATATTTTACTTACAGATCAAATCCCTGCCAGCTCTTCAAAAGTTCCATTAATATTCATTCTGCCGTATCCCCACTCTCTGTTAGGATACACAAGATACTGCTCTCTTTCTGCGCCACGAATAAAGTAGTTCTTCACTTCTTTGCCTTCTGCCAGACGCGCGTTTCCTTCCACTACCGCCCATTCCATGAACTGTGCCACTGCTCCCGCTGTCAAGGCAGCTCCCATACTGGAACCAGTTCGTGTCCCTCGAATGGTAGAAACCTGAACTCCCGGTGCTGCTACATCCGGTTTGATAGCACTGTCTCTTGCATAGCCCCTTCCGGAATTTACATAAAAGCTAGTATTACTGCTGTCATAAGTAGAAGTCGTTAACACATTTCTAGATAATGATGGCTCTGTCAAAGTCGTATAAGGAGAAGAATTTAAGAAATAAGTATCACTTGTCAAAAAATCTGTGATAGGAAGCCACATATGAAACACTGCATTATAAGGTCTTCCAACAATGGATACTCCAATATTCCAAACACCCGGCGTAGGACCATCGAACCGGAATGTGATCAGTTCATCACCAGACCCCTGTTCTACCACAACACTATCAATCGTAATTTTCGTTTTTTCATATACAAACGAATAAGTAAGGCTCTGTCCTAATCCCAGTTGGAATTTTGGAATTGCCTCTCCACCAGGCGAACGTACACTGGCTTCAAATAAAGTAGGAATACTTCCCCACATTTCCAAAATAAATCCTTTTTCGCCTTCTCCAACGCGGATTTCCACATTTTCATGCGGCGTTTCCTCCACATAAGTACTCTGCATCAATAGCTGACTGAAATGATGTGCTGCATTTCCTTCATTTCCACCACATACAACGACTGCCTGCCCTCTCCTTGCAGAGGTGTGATTCAGATAATTGTCCAATGCGGAATTTCCCGCATGGTCACCCATATTCGTTCCTATGCCAAGGCACATGACTAACGGCTGCACCAATGGTATATTGAAGGATTGCACATATTTCAATCCCAGCATAATATCATTTTCCTGAAAGGCAGTAGCTCCATCTCGGATCAAATAGTAATCACGCAAATACTGCTTTGCTTCTTTTAATTTCACAACGACGATATCGCAATTCGGCGCCGCTCCTAAAAATTCCAATCCGCCGCCAAGACTACTGCCTGCTGCTACACTTGCCATTGCTGTTCCATGTCCATTCTGATCTCTTGTCGGAAGTGGAGGGATCTCTCCCCTAAGAGCCCGGTTAATATCCTCTCTTTTAAATTCAATTCCATACGGAATGCCTTCGGGAGAACTCCACTGCGGGTAATCCCCAGTTCTTAGTGTCTGATCCCATATAGCAAGAATCCTTGTTGAACCATCTGGATTTTGAAAAACCGGTTCTGTATAATCAATCCCCGTATCGATGATTGCCATGACCGTTCCTCTGCCAGTAAGGCTGAGCGGAGGTCTCTGCACTCGCAAAATTCCTGTTTCTGTTAAATTGATACTGTCAAAGGATTCCTGCATCAAGCCATACAGCTTTGGAATAAATTGATAAATATAATGGGTGATATTAATGGGAGGGAGTGCACGTCTTTCCGCATACCAGATGCGGTATTGTTCATCCACCTGTATAGAACAGGTATCCACTCCCTCCATTGTCACGTAAGTCTCCGGCACAACATAATCTATGATCAAATCCAAATAGTCATTAGACTGTATTCGCTCTTCACAGCTTAAAGGCACTTTTTTTCTCCATAAAAGCTCTTTGCTCTATACTATGTTGCATGCCTCGCCTTGTTACACTTGCTCTACCGTTTCCTCTATGCAATTTTCTTCCTGTTTGTAGCTCTCAAGAGATGCCGCCTGGTTGTTTCTGATATCGATAATCGGTCCACCCGTTCCTTCGATATATTCTCTTGTGATCGTTACTCTGCCAATGTTATCATCCTTTGGAATCTCATACATGATATCCAACATAAATTCTTCAATGATCGCACGCAGTGCTCTCGCTCCAGTATCTTTTTTCATTGCTTTTTCTGCGATAGCTTCCAATGCACCATCATCAAATTCTAACTTCACTTCATCCAATTCCAGTAACTTTTGATATTGTTTCAAAATAGCATTTTTCGGCTCTTTTAAAATCTTTACCATCATTTCCTGAGAAAGACCTTCCAAAGTGAAAATGATCGGAAGACGTCCAATAAATTCCGGTATCATACCAAATTTCTTTATATCTTCTACTGTAACCTTGCTTAAAATATTCTTTTCTTTATCAAATTTATCTTTCAAGTCTGCCGTAAAACCAATGGATGTCTGCTTGCTTAATCGCTGTTTAATAATATCTTCCAGCTCTGGGAAAGCACCACCGCAAATAAACAAAATGTTTTTTGTATTAACAGTCGTGAGCGGAACCATTGCATTTTTGCTGTTTGCTCCTACAGGAACTTCAATCTCAGCACCTTCCAAAAGTTTTAACATTCCCTGCTGTACGGATTCTCCGCTGACATCTCTGGAATTTGTATTCTTTTTCTTTGCAATCTTATCAATTTCATCGATAAAAATAATGCCGCGTTCTGCACGTTCCACATCATTGTCTGCTGCCGCTAACAGTTTAGAAACCACGCTTTCAATATCATCACCGATATAGCCTGCCTCCGTCAAGGTGGTCGCATCGGTAATTGCAAGCGGCACATTCAGTAATTTGGCAAGTGTCTTTACAAGATACGTTTTACCGCAGCCTGTTGGTCCGATCATAAGCATGTTAGACTTCTCAATTTCAATTTCATCCATCGTACCTGTGGCTACTCTCTTGTAATGATTATATACCGCAACAGAAATTACTTTCTTGGCATGCTCCTGTCCTACAATATATTCATCCAGCTGAGCTTTGATCTTGTGCGGTGCAGGAATATTTTTAATATCAATTGCCGGCTTGCTGGAACTCTTTTTCTTCTTTTTTAAGCGCTGTCTGTTCGGCACACTGCCATCACCTTGAATGTCAGAAAGGTTCACAAAACTAATGTTTGGAAATCCTCCCATATATGGCTGTTTATAGCGGTTTTTCTTCTTCTCGTCTTCCTCATCATCCGAGTCGTCTTCTGTATCTACCGTTTCCGGCATTTTTGTCTTACCGTTATCACTCATGTTTGTCATACGCATCCATTCCTGTACCATTGCAGGGTCATTCAGCATTCCATTGTTGTCCAACTGACTTACGGTATCCATTGTTTTGTGCATACAATCGTTGCACACACATATATTTTGTGGAAGATGAAACATTTTTCCGGCTTTGCTCTCCGGTCTTCTGCATATAAAGCAGACATCTTCATATTCATTTTCTTCAAATTCTTTATTCTCTATATCTGACATAACTCTCCTCATTTCCGCCGCTCGTTCAGACGGCTCGTTCCCTGTTCCCATTATAATGCATAGTGTATTAGGTGTACAAGTTAAGTTTTTTTAAACTATTTATAAAAAAAGACATTTACCTCCTTTGGCATATCGAAGATAAATGTCTTGCTCTTTGTTGTACTTTGGATAAAATCCTGTCCTATTCTATCTTGATTCCTAATGTTACGGTAACGGTTTTTTCTTCATAATCAGAAGCGCCTCTCTGCATGATGGTCACTTCTACCTTATCGCCTACCGCATAGTACTGTAATCCGTCCATCAGATCATCCATATTAGAAATGCTGACTCCGTCCAGTTTCGTAATAATAGTTCCCTTTGTAATACCAGCCGCTTCCGCACCGGTTCCTCTATATACCTGTGTTACATAAACGCCTTCCGGCATGTCATAAATGGCTGCTACATCCGAAGTAACTGTTACACCGGTAATACCAAGGTAACCCATATTTTCTTTATCCACCTTTGTTTTCGTCTCACGGTTCATGAGTTCTTCAATAATGGATTTTGCATCTGAGATTGGAATAGCATATCCCATACCTTCAATTGAGCTTCCGCCAATCTTGTTGGAATTAATGCCAATCACTTCTCCTTTCATATTAAGCAGAGCGCCACCAGAATTTCCTGGATTAATAGCTGCATTTGTCTGGATAAACGTTCCTGTACTTGTATCGGAAACAGCAATTTCTCTATCTAATGCGCTGACAACACCTGTCGTAACAGACTGTCCATAGCCGAGTGCATTACCAATTGCAATGACAGCTTCTCCTAACTGCAAACTATCCGAATCACCTAACTGCGCCACCGCAATACTGTTTTTTGTTTCTTCTGTCAGATCTTCTAACGGCACAGCAATTACCGCAAGATCCATACTGGAATCGGTACCTTTTACCTGTGCGGTAGCTGCAGCATCATCCACAAAGGATACTGCCAGATTTTCCGCATCCTCAATAACATGATAATTGGTCACGATCAACAATTCCTTATCATTCTGTCCTATGATAATACCAGACCCGCTCGCACTTCCTTCCTGACTATAATTCTGGCCAAAATAGGAAATATTTTCTGTATAAGTATTTACAATAGAGACCATGGCTGGCATCACTTTATCTACTACTTGTGTAACATCTGTTACCGTAGATGTTACGGTTTCAGGTTCACTGGCTACTACTGTTTTTACTTCCTCTACAGCCTCTTCCGTTGCCGCTGCCGTTTCTTCTACTTCTGCAACGACTGCTGTCTGTATAGCCGCTTCATCCCTTCCAAGCAACTTATCTACCGCGTAAAAACTTAATCCCGCGCAAATTCCAAAACAAAGTCCTAATCCAGCTGACACAAGTACCTTCTTGAAGCCGCCTTTTTTCTTCTTCGTATTCTGATTTTGCGGTCTACTATAATTTTGCGTATTCCATGTATGATTCACAGCTCCTGCACCATTCTGTGTACCTTGATTTTGTGTACCTTGATTATAAGAATAACGATAAACGCCACTATTTCCGGAATACACGCCTCCCGTAGCATTTCCTGCACGATTATTACCGCCGCCATTTTGATTGTTCAGATTGTTTTGATTCCTATAATTATCATTCATTCAAACTTACCTCTTTTCTATCTTGAACAAGTCAATTCCACCAATAACTGCTATTTTTCTTTTGTTTATGTGCTAAGTATATCTGTCATTTGTGTTCTTTTTGTGACAAAATAGTGAAGGATTGCTTAAAAAATCCTGCATTGTTCCAGACATATATCAAGAAACAATGCAGGATTGATCCATTTTATTTCAGTCAAATTTTACTCTACTGTTACGGATTTTGCTAAATTTCTTGGCTTATCTACATCACAGCCTTTACCTACAGCTACATAATAACCAAAAAGCTGTAACGGAATGATTGCTAAAGAATTGGCAAAATATGGATTGGTTTCCGGTATATAAACAACGTAATCCGCCGCTTTTTCAATTTCTTTATTTCCTTCACAAGTAACGGCAAGTACAAACGCACCTCTTGCTTTTACTTCTACCATATTGCTGATCGTCTTCTGGAACAGTGCGGGCTGTGTAGAAACTGCTGCTACCAAAGTTCCTTCCTCGATCAAAGAAATAGTTCCATGCTTCAATTCTCCTGCTGCATAAGCCTCAGAATGAATGTAGGAAATCTCCTTTAATTTCAAGGAGCCTTCCATGGAAATGGCATAATCGATACCTCTTCCAATAAAGAATACGTCTTTTGCACCAATATAACGATTGGCAAAACGCTGGATTCTCTCTTTATTATTTAAGAGCAGTTCGATCTGATCCGGAAGACGTTTTAAATCTCCCAACATCTTTTCAAATTCTGCATCGTCAAGTTTGCCTTTTACTTTTGCAAATTTCATAGCAAGTAAATACAATGCAACAAGCTGTGCACTGTATGCTTTTGTTGTTGCAACTGCGATTTCCGGTCCTGCCCATGTGTACATGACATTATCCGCTTCTCGTGCAATAGAACTTCCTACTACGTTTACAATACCAAGTACTTTAAATCCTCTGGCTTTGGATTCTCTAAGTGCTGCAAGTGTATCTGCTGTTTCACCAGACTGGCTGATAACGACAACAAGCGCACCCTCCTCCAAAATCGGATTACGATAACGGAATTCAGACGCTACATCCACTTCGACTGGAATACGCGCCAGACCTTCAATGACATATTTTGCAGTAACACCAGTATGATAAGCAGAACCACATGCCACAATATGAATCTTCTTAACAGCACGTATTTCCTCATCTGACATATTCAGTTCTTCGATCACAATATCATTCTCTTTAATTCTTGGAGAGATAGTGTCATTTACTGTTTTTGGCTGTTCATACATTTCTTTTAACATGAAATGCTCATAACCGCCTTTTTCTGCTGCATTTGCATCCCAATCAATAGTCACTGGTGTCTTCTGAATTTCTTCTTCATCGACTGTATAGAAATGCATATGGTCTTCTCTAAGACGTACGATTTCCTGATTATCCACATAAGTTACTGTACGTGTATATTTTAATACCGCTGGAACGTCAGAAGCAATAAAGCAGCCATCTTCATTCTGTCCTACGATTAACGGACTATCTTTTCTTACTGCAAAGATCTCATCCGGATGCTCTGCAAACATGATTCCAAGTGCATAGGAACCTTCTACTCGATGGAGCACCTTTGTGATTGCCTCTAACGGATTTCCTTTGTAGTAATAATCTAATAAATGAGCAAGAACTTCTGTATCTGTCTCTGAACGAAATTCATAGCCTTTATCCATCATTTTCTTCTTTAATGGAAGATAGTTTTCAATAATACCATTGTGTACAACTGCAATGGTCTCATCCTTATTAAAATGAGGATGGGAGTTTTCATCACTTGGTGCACCATGAGTCGCCCATCTTGTATGCCCAATTCCAAGAGTTCCCGGCATAGTTTCGCCACCATGTGTCAGATTCTCCAACACATTCAATCTGCCAACAGCCTTTTTAATTGTAATTTTCTTGCCATCAAATACTGCCATTCCGGCTGAATCATATCCCCTGTATTCCAGCTTGGCAAGTCCATCCAAAATAATCGGCGCTGCCTGTTTTTTACCTATATATCCAACGATTCCGCACATACAAATCCTCCATTCTAAGGTTTACTTTCCGCTTCGCATCTTATATTCTTCTTCGGTCTTTCCATATCCTTTTGTAGCATCGATACGTGTACTTTCTTTTATACGAGAGTCATTATCCCAAAATGTCTTATTACTTGTCAAGCTCTGCACTAGTTTTTTTGGAAGTTTTTTATAGTTTTTGCCTAAAAGATATCCCAAATATTTGCATCCGCTCTGCATGACCAGCTTGCCTAAGTATTTTGAATTTTTGGTCTCTCTTAAATATTTTGCAGTCTGTTTCACCAGCTTTGCGCCCTCCTGCCCGGAAGAAATACCCGTAAAGATTTCAGGATGGTCTGCCTGTGATACTCCCAGATCAAAATTTCTCTTAAGCTGTTCTTTGTTTGTATAATTATGAGAATGGATGACCTGTGCCTGTGCTTTATAAGCAATCTTGTGTCCTGCTCTGATCGCTTCTGCTGCAAAGATCATATCCTCATTAAAAATGGTATGCCGAACAAAGCCGCCAAGTTCTTCATAAGCACTTTTTCTATACATAGCACAAACATTAGAGCAAAAATAAGTTTTAATTCCAAGCGCTTCTATGTCTTTTTCTGATTTCACACGGCTTTGCTCTGGATAATTAAATTGTCTCGTATAGCTTTCGATCACACCGCAGTCCTTTGCCGGGAGCTGTCTTGCATAAGCAACCGCCACCGCTTTATCCTTAAACGCAGACAACAGTTCTTCGATTACTTTTTCATCTGCCGGAACGGCATCTTGTGTCATAAAAAGAACAAATTGCGCCTCTGCCTTCTTCATGCCCAGATGTCTTGTACGTCCATGGTCATATTCCCTTTTGGAAATATGGTATACTTCTACATTTTTATGTTCTTCCTGAAAATGCGTTCCGTAAATTAACCGGTCATAGTATTTTTGTTCTGTATTCATAACAATAATACGTTCCGGCTTTATACTTTGCTTTTCCAACCTGTCAATCAGCATTAAAAATTTCTCGTCCGGCTTATATGTCGGAATCACTACATTTACTTTATCCATTTTTATCCCCTGGCTAAGAGAAAGGGACCTTTCTGCAGGCCCCTTCGTCTTTTTCTTTATGCACTCTATTTTAAATAAGGTGACGTATCACTATAAATTTTATCACTGTATGACTGTACATCCGTAGATACTTCGTAATTTGTATCATTAAACAGGAACTCATGAAGCCATTTAACATTATCTGCAAGAGATGTCGGTACAACACAGCTTCCCGAAGAACCAATATTACCGGTTGCACGTAAATCTTCTCTTGGGAAACCTTCATCCGCAACGATCGTATATTTTGAGATTCCTCCAAGAAGTTCAATGATCTCTGATAAATCAAGTGATGTATAAACTTCATCAAATACACTGTTTGCAATTTCTGTCAAAGAGGATACGCTTGCTTTCTTAGCTACCTCTGCAGTTGCCTGTAATACTTCACGCTGACGTTCCGCACGTTTAAAGTCATTTCCTGCTGTATAACGGATACGGCAGTAAGCAGTTGCCTGAAGTCCATCAAGAAGCTGATAACCTGTAGTCGTTACTTCATTGTAAGAACGTTTCAAATCTTCTGCCATACAATACTGATAATTGTTAATATGCTCTAATTCTGCTTCATCCACATCGATATAAACGCCGCCTAATGCATCGATCGTATCTGTTAATCCTGCAAAACCTACTGTTACAAAGTCTGTAATATTAAGGTCAAGATTCATATTTAACATGTTGATCGCCATTTCTGGACCGCCCTTCATATAAGCAGCGTTACATTTTGTATATGTGTCATTACTTAAATTCAAGTAAGTATCACGATAAATGGAAACCAGTTTTACTTCGCCTGTATCCTGATTCACAGAAGCGATGATAATAGTATCTGTTCTAGTATTTTTACTGATTTCTCCTGCTCTGGAGTCAACACCAAACAAAGCAATATTTCGATAACCCTTTAAAGATTCATTTTCAGCAACATTCTCATTCATGATGATATCGCTTTCTTTGATCTCTACTTTTCCTACTTTTTCACCTTTTAAAACACCATATAATACTACAAGTGCTACTAAAAGCACTACGATTTCTGCTGCAAAGATCATAATCTTTCTGCGTTTTTTCTGCGCTCTCTTTTTTGCATTTACATTTGCATTGGTAGCTTTTGTCTTAGAAGTACCATTACTGCTTCTGTTTGCAGTACTTTTTTTACCTTTAGTTTCTGTTGCCATCTCACTTCTCCTTATCCAATAATCCGCCCTTTAGTTTAATAGGCATTTTTATTTATAAAGCCCTTAAAGAAAGTTAAAAACAAAATCTTGAAATCCAGCGCCATTGTCCAGTTTTCAATGTAATAGATGTCATATTCGACCCTTTTACGGATAGAAGTATCTCCTCTGTATCCGTTTACCTGCGCCCAGCCGGTCAGTCCCGGACGCACCTGATGTTTCACCATGTAACGTGGAATCTCTTCTTTAAAGCGTTCCACAAACTGCGGTCTTTCCGGTCTTGGTCCGACAAGACTCATATTTCCAATGAAAATATTAAACAGCTGCGGCAGTTCATCCAAACTGGTCTTGCGCAGGAACTTACCAACTTTTGTAACTCTCGGATCATCCTTCACTGTCCAACCCTTCTCTTCTTCGGAAACTGTCTGTTGTCTCATTGTACGGAATTTGTACATTTGAAACGTTTTATTGTGAAGCCCTACTCTTTCCTGTTTAAATATGACTGGTCCCGGGCTGGAACACTTAATCATAATTGCAGAAATAAGCATAATCGGCAAAAACAAAATAATTCCGCAAAAAGAACCAACAATATCAATGATTCTCTTTGCTACCATATTCAGTGTGTTCGTCAATGGTACATAACGAATATTAATAACCGGCAGTCCATTTAAATCCTCTGTATATGGTCTGCTTGGTATCAAGCTGTTGTAATCCGGAATGAATTTCGTATGCACGCCAGATTTCTCACACAGAGCGACCAGTTCTTCCAAACGGTCATAATCTGCCAGTGCCAATGTAATTGCGATCTCATCCAGTTTATTCTCCGGTAGGATAATCTCTAAATTATCAATCCTTCCAAGCACTTTTATTCCTTTGTAAAGAGTACCTGCTGGTATATTATCATCCAGTATACCACAAATATGATAACCCCATTGTGGATTTCCTACAATTCGGTCTATATATGCTTCTGCTGCCCTTGAATACCCTACAAGCAACACATGCTTTATATTATAACCTTTTTTACGGAACAGACGCAACATTTTTCTGATAAACAATCGCTCCATCATGGTCAAAAAGCTATTGATTACCGCAAACATTGCTATCATGGAACGCGAAAAATCGGATTCCTTTAACATATATAATGATCCGATAAAGAAAAGACAGCCGACTGCATTTGCTTTTAATATGTTCAGCACTTCAAATTGTCTGCCTGTAGCTCTTTTAGGCTTGTACATATTAAATGCATAATAGAGTACCAAATATCCTGGCACGAGGAACCACAGTGGCTCAAAATACTGCTGCATTGTCAAATAGCCTTCGCCCGGTTCCACAAAAAAGTAGGAAAATATACTTTCAAACTGTATATACCACGCAAGAATATAAGAACATGCAATAATCACAGCATCTATTAAAACATGTATCCTATTTAAAACTTTTTGATTATCCTTGATCATATGACGTCTCCATATCCGAAGATATTCTACAATAATCTAGAAAAAAGTACAACTTAATTTTCTATTAAGTATTATTTTCCGCTCACAAACCGTCTCAAAATATTCACCCACAGTTCCCACTGAATGAGTAAATAATTTTTAAAATGCACTCCCTTAAACTTTACTTTGTTCTCACGTCCTTTCGCAGAACAGCTTAAGACTATTCCCTTCCAAAGCCCCTTTACATAAATTTTGCCATAGCCCTTTTTCGCAAAAAACAACATTTTTATCAAAAATCCTACCATTAAAAAAGGTAAATTTAAAATGCGCTGTATAAGCGGCATGTTCTTTCTTACTATATAGACACTGTTCCTTGAAGAAAAGTTTACTTTAAATTCATTATATTTTGATCCGCTCGTCGCACTGCCCGCATGGTATACGACTGCTGTCGGCTCAAAGATGTTATAATAGCCGTAAATCCGCGCTCTATAACCAATATCAATGTCCTCCAGATAGGCAAAATGATTTTCATCAAACAATCCAATCTGTTCAAAAACTTTTTTACGATAAATGGCTGCGCCTGCACAGGAAGCAAAGATTTTTTTCGTTTTGGAATAGGCAGCACCATCTTTTTTTCCTTTTCCTTCTGCATACGCCCATCCAAGTGCACAGTAATAATCTCCTGCATCATCCAATATTTCAGGGTTTTGCATGGATACCAGCTTTGCAGCAACCGAAAAGATTCTTTCCGATTGTTCTATCCTTTGTTCCAGCTGTTGTACCAGATTTTCTTCTGCTCTTGTATCATTATTAAGTAAAAGAACATACTCTGTTCTTGCTGCTGTTATCCCTGCATTGACTGCTTTGCAAAAGCCATGGTTTTCCTGAAATTCAATCAACTGCACGAGAGGATACTCTTCTTTTATATAAGAAACGCTTCCATCGGTAGAGCCGTTATCTACCACAATAATATGCGGCACTTCACCCTTCTGCGACAAAAGAGAGTCCAGACATTGTTTCAAATATTTCTTTCCATTCCAGTTTGGTATGACGACTGTCGTCTTTTTCATACTGCACCATCTTTCCTTGTAACTGACAAATATTTTTTCTTCTTATATACATAATCCGGATTGTATACAAGGCGATATCCCGCCTCTCTTACTTTTTGACTGAATTTATGGCTTAAATCGATCCATTCTGCTTCTGTTTTCTTATAGTTCTCCCTACAAAACATGTCTGTTTTCAGATCCCTGTCATACTCCATTCCGGTAACTTCTTCAAAAAGTTTCATCAGCTTAGGATTTACCTCAATACAACGCAGATCCAAAACATCTACTGTCTGCCGCAGCGCCACACGATGCATATAACCGCTAAAATATACTTTTTTTCCTTTAAAAGGGGTGATGCCGTCTCTTTCCATTCCACCACAGATTATTTTTCTTCTGTTGATCACATTTCCACCAAAAGCTCCAATTGCTCCCGGTCCCTCAAATTTATCTGTCGAAAGGACGTGATAAAATCCGAGATGACAGGTATCCACTACTGCCGAAGAATAACAATCTTCATTAAGCAAAAAGTTTTTGATCGCTTTTTTCCCTGCCTCATACGCATATTGCTTACTCTCCGGATTTTCCGCAGTAGATGCCTCATGACATCGCCAATGATACAAAACTTTCGGAATATGACAGACCATCTCGTTTCTTGTTTTCTCATAACCTTTTTCTCTCATTAGTGTACCCACACCACGCAAAATAATATCATAATCCTGCGCGCCATCATATTCTTTACGAAACCGAAGCCTTTTCATAAAGTTAGCCTTCATGACAAGAAAATGGCAAATATAATTATTGGACAACAGTAAATCCAAATTAAAGTCAAGCTTTCTATGAGGTTCGAAAAAATTTGTTCCACTGCTGTCACATTTATCTTCATCAGAATAGAGCAGCCAAGGCTCTTTTCCTTCCTTTTTTCCCTTTTCAATTGCTCTTGCCATTTCGAAAAGAGCATCCTTTGTCAAAATATCATCATGGTCCAAAAGTCCAACATAATCACCTGTTGTTTCTGCCAGTCCTGCATTTGTATTTTCGGAAATTCCGCCATTGTTCTCTAATTTTTTATATACAATGCGCTCATCCGTATAAGAACTTACTACCTTCTCCACGCAGTTTGTCTTACTTGCATCTGCAATAACAAGTTCAAAATTACGATAGGTCTGGTTCAAAACAGACTCGATAAGTTCCCTCAAAAAAACTTCCTTTGTTTCATATGCCGGCACTAAAATACTGAATTTACATGGAAAAGAAAACAAATAATTTTTCTGCTCTTCATAAACATCTTCACTCAAATTTGCATAAGTATATGCTTCTTTTTTCGTCGTGCACCGTTCTAACACTGCTAAAAAAGTATTTTTTATTCCATTTCTCTTGAAATAATATATCGTTTTTTTGATGTTAGCTAATTTTAGAAATCCCATGTTTTTTCTCCATGTCCTAAATTCAGAAAAAGCCACCGCACAAGGCGGCAGCCCTTCATTTTGTTTTGTTGTGTCTACTATAACACTGAATCGTCTTTTATAATACAGCTTTTAAATCTGCTGTCAATTTTTCTACTTTTGCTTTTGCATCTTCTAAGCTTGTTCCTTTAACGCCCATGTAGAATTTAATCTTTGGCTCTGTTCCTGAAGGACGTGCACAGCACCAGGAATCATTCGTAAGATCAAAATAAAGTACATTTGACTTCGGAAGACCTGTAGAAGTTTTCTCACCAGTTGCAATGTTCGTGATCTCTCCACTTTCATAATCACGCATAGAAACAACCTGAAGGTCACCAAAGTTTTTCGGTGGATTGCTTCTTAACTGATCCATAATTGCTGCAATCTGCTTGGAACCATCAATTCCTTTTAAAGTGATTGTATATAAATCTTCTTTATAGTAACCATATTTTTCATAAACATTGATCATCTGATCCCAGAGAGTAATGTTGTTCTTTTTACACCATGCTGCTACTTCACATAACATCATTACGGCAACTACTGCATCTTTATCACGCGCATGTGTTCCTGCAAGACATCCGTAGCTTTCTTCCAAACCGAATACATAATTATTACATCCTGTCTGTTCAAACAATTTAATCTGCTCACCAATGAACTTAAAGCCTGTTAATACTTCAATCAGACGTACATTGTAGTCTTTTGTGATAGGCTGTGTCATATTCGTTGTTACGATAGTAGTAACTAAGGCAGGATTTTCCGGCATAGTGCCATTTGCTGTTCTTTCTCTTAAAATATATTCTGCAATCAACATACCTGACATATTTCCAGTAAAGGAAACATATTCGCCTGTTTTTGTATCTTTTGCATAAACACCAAGACGGTCTGCATCCGGGTCAGTTGCAAGTACGATATCTGCATCTTTTTCTTTTGCTAATTTTAAAGCAAGTGCAAATGCTTTCGGATCTTCTGGATTCGGATACTCTAATGTTGTAAATTTCGGATCTGGAAGTTCCTGTTCCGGTACAACATACACATTTTTGAAACCAAGCTCAGAAAGAATACGTCTTACTGGCAGATTTCCTGTTCCATGAAGCGGTGTGTAAACGATTTTAATATCATTTGCCACTTCTTTAATAATTTCTGGATGAATGATCTGCTTTTTCAATTCTTCCATGTAAGCATCATCAATTTCTTTTCCGATCACATTGTAAAGACCAGCTTCTATAGCAGCCTGTTTATCCATGCTCTTTACCGTATGATAATCTGTTACATTCTTTACTTCTGTAATGATTTCTTTATCTTTCGGTGCAGTAATCTGTGCGCCGTCTTCCCAATATACTTTATAACCATTGTATTCAGGTGGGTTGTGACTTGCTGTAACAACAATACCTGATATACAGCCTAATTTTCTAAGTGCAAAGGATAATTCCGGTGTTGGTCTTAAGGATTCAAAGACATAAGCCTTAATTCCGTTTGCTGCCATACAAAGTGCGGCTTCATCTGCAAATTCCGGTGACATATTTCTGGAATCGTATGCAATAGCAACACCTTTGTCTGCGCCACCCTGTTTCAAAATATAATTTGCTAGTCCTTGAGAAGCTTTACGAACTGTATAAACATTCATACGGTTTGTACCGGCTCCGATAATACCACGAAGTCCACCTGTACCAAATTCTAAGTCCTTATAAAAACGTTCTTCAATCTCTTTTTCATTATCACGAATCGCACGAAGCTCATTTTTTGTATTCTCATCAAAATAAGAATCTTCCAACCAAAAATTATACTGATCCATATAGCTCATTTTCTCTTTTAACCTCCGTTTAATCACTGCATTTGAAGCTATTTTATCATAATTTTGTATGTTACACAAGTAAAGCCTTTGAATACATGGCTTTTTTCTAAACCTTCAACGTATAATCACTATGATCCAACGAGAAGTTTGGATTATAGTATGGGTCACCCTTTTCCAGTTCTTCCTTCCATTTATTACGGAATTTCTCTGCTTCTTCCTCATAACGCTTCGCGTTTTCTCCACTTATATCAGAACCTCTGGAAGCAGATTCATAATGATAGAGCTCTGCAAATGGTGTAAATATATTTAACAGACCTTTCTTTCGCAGTCTTAGGCAGAAATCCACATCATTTAAAGCAACTGCAAATTCTTCTGACAGACCATCAAGTTCCTCGTAAAGGGCTTTCTTTACCATAAGACAAGCTCCGGTTACTGCGGAAACATTCTGTGCATAACAAAGTCTTCCCATATAACCAAAATTACTTTTATCTACCATATAATGCGTATGTCCTGCAGTCCGATGAGCGCCCAGACCGATCACAATTCCGGCATGTTGGATCGTATTGTTTTCATAATAAAGTTTAGCTCCTACCGCACCTACATCTTCCCGCTGTGCATACATCAACAATTCTTCCAGCCAATTAATCGTCATGACTTCTGTATCGTTATTTAATAACAGTAGATATTCTCCGTCTGCCTTCGCAGCACCAAAATTGTTGATTTTGGAATAGTTAAATTCTCCTTCATAAACTTCTACTTTTATGTTCTTATGCGTTTTCAATTCTTCGTAATAAGTAAAAATTTCCGGATCTGTGCTGTTATTCTCGATTACGATAATTTCATAATTATCGTATGTGGTCTTTTCTAATATAGAAGAAATACATCGTTTCAAATCCGCTACATGATCTTTGTTCGGAATTAAAATGGATATTTTGGGATTCGATAACAATTGATATTTTATTCGAAATATTGTCTCACATGCACGCGTACTTGTAATCTCAAAGTTTTCATAACCGCACTGTGTCAAATGAGCGCCGATGGCACCTTTGGCTGCATCAATGGCATAGCTTTTAGCACTGATATCTGCCGCCACACTTCCTTTATGAGAGCGCCAATAATACAAAAGCTTCGGCACATGCACTACATGCCGTGCTTTCATCGTCAGACGTAAAATCATATCATGATCCTGACTTCCGTCGAACTGGGTACGGAACAATTCCATTCCTTCCAATAACTTTCTATCAAAAACACTGAAATGACAAATATAATTGTTCGCACGGAGATTATCAATTGAAAAATCCGGTTTAAAGTGTAAGGTGATCATATTATCAATGCTGTTTCCGTGAAACGTAGCTTCATCACAATAAATATAATCTGCATCCTGTTCACAAATTGCCTTCATATATTCAAACAATACACTCGGATGCAACACATCATCATGATCAAACAGACCGATATAATCTCCTGTTGCCATTTCATAACACCTGTTTGTATTTCCTGAAATTCCTTCGTTTTTCTCTAATTTCTTATAGCAGATGCGTTTATCTTTCTCTCCATAAGTCTGACATATTTTACCAACATAGGCATGCTCAGCATCTGAACCGTCTGCAAGACAAAGTTCCCAATTACCATATGTCTGCTTCTGCACCGATTCAATAACATCCTTCAAAAACTTTTCTGGTGTATTATAAAGTGGTACTAAAATGCTGAATTTAATCTCTTTTGAAAATTTTGTTTCCGCCTCTCTTTTTCGGCGTTCTGCATCAGGAAAGCTTGCTGTTCCATGCTGCAATCTTGCGCGCTTTTCAATGCTCTTACTTTTCAATTTTCGTAAAATGCCTTTCACACTGCCATAACGTGTAATTCTTTCCTTTGTTCGAAGCAGAAAATGAATGAACACTCTTACCGGTTTTGAAAGTTTCCAAAGTGTTCCGCCTTTAATGCGGTCTATCTGCTCCTGCAGCCTTTTTTCTTCTTCCAAAGAAGCAGCAAGTCTCCCTACAAGCTCCTGATTTTTTCTTTTTTCTGCTTCATATGCACTTTTATAATATGCCAGCTCTTCTTCCTCTATCTGATAATTTTTCTGCTGTTCCATACTGTCTGTTTCCTCTTATCTTCTTTGCATTTTATTCCATCATTTTGCCATTATATTTCTACATACGTTTCAGCCATCCGATAATACGCCTTATCCGAAAGCATGTCTTCATACAAAACTCCTATTTTATATGTACCATTTTCAATGTTTTTCACAGAAAATCTTGCCTGAAATCCCGAAAGTTCAATCCGCATCTCCTGTGGAAATACAGTTTGTACATCCTCACGGAACTGTGAAACTGCCTCACTGACATAAATCTTCTTACTGTCCATACCTTCTACGATCAAACTTCGTTTATAATGACAGTTATCCGCACCTTTCAGAATTGACCAGCCCCAGATTTCCAATTGATTATTTGAAAGCTTCGTCTTCTCTACATTCATCAAAAGCACTTCATCCCGCAAAACCTTTGCTCTTTTTACTACACTTCCCTCCACAAGCGGTTTGATCGTTCCCTCATCGCCTACACTGCCACCGCATTTATATTCCGGGGAATCCTGCGTAAGCCAAGGACTGTAATACGCATCGGTTCCAGCATAGTCAGGATACTTCTGATACAGATGCTTACGCTCTTCCAAAAGCCGATTTGTCTTTTCTTCATTTTCTTCATCCAATCCACGGCTCAAAGATTCATGATGATACAAAATACAGTCATTACGCAGCACATTCCGATACCCTTTTTGACGCAGTCTGAAGCAAAATTCTACATCATTGTAAGCAATTGGCATAGTTTCGTCCATTCCGCCTAATGCCTCATACACATCCTTTTTTATCATCAAACAAGCACCCGTCACAGCCAGAAAATTAAAAGTAAAACCATTCCTTCCGTCATAATATAATTTACTGTCTTCAGAGGATACTAGCTTATGTGCCGGTCCTATTGCCAGATTCGTAATACCCGCATGCTGAATCTTCACACTGTCAGGATACCAAAGCTTCGCACCTACTGCACCGACTCCCTTTACAGAAGCCTGTCCCACAAGACGCCGTAGCCATCCTGCCTCTATGACTTCCATATCATCATTTAATAACAGTAGATATTTTCCGGTTGCTGCTTTTGCTCCTATATTACACATGGCTGAGAAATTAAATTCCATAGGCTCACATATATACTGGAAATCATAGTTTGCACTGAGCTTCTCCACCTTTAAACGATTTTCCTCAAAGCTGCCATTGTCCACTACAATAATTTCCATATTTTCATAATCCGTTTTTTCACGAATGGATCTTATACACTGTTCCAATATTGCCGGATTATCTTTCGATAAAATAACTATTGATATTTTTTCTTTTTCTTCTATACACACATGATATATTCCCGGAACATTGCCTTCCTCTACATGACCTTTTAATCCGCGACGTTTTAATGCTTCCAGTTTTATATCCGTAAATTCCTTTTCAAATCCCCAAATGCCTTTTACCGCGCTCTCATCCCACACAAGAGCCTGCTTTTTTTCTTGCTGTTCTTCCTTAAACTCTGTCTTATGGAACAGCACCTTATCGCAGAACGCAATTTTCTCATTTGCTTCTTCTTTAAACCGCTCTTCTGCTTTTAATACAAAATCATATATATTTTCTTTCCAATTGTCAGCATTTCGCCACTTCACACCGGCAACTTCTTCTCTACGCACAGCAAATACATTTCCAAAATAAAAGAAAGACAGTAGCGTTTCCGGGGAATATGCCGGTTTGAACCATGGATTTTCACGGATAGCTTCCCCTTTTTCCCCTGTTCTTACTGTGTCTTCTGCTCCATAAATAAGTGCTTTGGAACTCTGCTCTTCAAAAAGCTCCTCCACTATTTTTAATGCCTGCGGACACAAAATACCTTTTTCAGACACAAAAAGAATATATGGTTTTGTAATCTTCTCTAAAGAAAAATCTTTTCCACACTTTTCTAAGAAAACAACTTCTATCCGGTCACTGCTCTCCTTCTGGCTTGTAGCATTTGGCGTAGCTACACTTCCGCCTGCCTCCAAAGGCTTTTCATGCTCACTCACCCAAAGTAAATAAGGACTTTTTCGAAAGAGCACTTCCTTCTCATACTGTTTCACACTAACAGAATTCTCACTGCACACCGTATCACTGATTTTTATATTTTTCCCCGCTGTAAGCTTGGCAGGCACTTTTTTTGCTCCACGCAAAAGGCGTATTACGGGATTTCCTGCAATACGCTCATATTTCTGCCTGAGTTCTATTACCGCCTGCTCTTTGGAAGCTGCCTCAGCGGCAAGCTGTATATTTTTATTTTTCTCTTTTAAGTATGCCTGTTTGTAAAAGTTGGTGAAATCGTACTGTGTCAAGCCTTTCCCGCCTTTCTTTCAATACACGCTTTACTGCGCAAGTCTCTTTGCTACGCTCTTTGGAAGTTTTACTACATTCATTGAAATTTCCAACACATTGTCTTCTTTCATAGGAACATTTTTTAAGAAGAACGTAAAATTAGGGTCTTCTTCTGAAAATGCAATTACCCCATTTTGAATACTTTTTCCATTAGTAGCAAAGCTTCTCAATTTTCCCAATCCATGCAAAGACAGCTTCTTTCCGTTCCATAATGCCTTTTCAATCGTTACGACACAAGGTTCATGATCTGGATCAATACGCACTGCCTTCGTATCTGCTGCAAAGTGCAATGTAAAATGGATATTTTCTTTACCTGCTCCAGCTTCTTTTTTCTGTGCTCCTTTTTGCTGCGCCAGCATAAAGGAATTTGCCTCCGAAAATCCAGTTCCATTGTCTGTGTATATCTGCACTAAATTCGAATCTGTTCCCTCTGCATCCTCTACCGATAAGCCCAGTGGGTTATAGATCGGATTGCCGATAAGATTACGGATCAATCCAATGCTCATGCGGTCTCCAGCAATTTTTTTCTGAATTTCCTTTTCTTGCTCAATGACCCATTGTTTTTCGTCTTCGCTTAATTTCAGCACATGATTCATCATACGCTCTACAACCTGCTGTCTCTTCGCAGCCCCCTGTCCATAGCAGTATAATGCACGATATGCCACTTTTTCTGCTGGTATTTCCTCTGCAAAAGTCCATTCATAGTCAATCGCAGTCCATGTTGTTCCGTGCACCAGAATATTAGAGAAGATCAAGTCATAATCCGTAATCGCCACACCTGCATTGTAACGGATGCGTTCCACATATTCCTGGAACAATGCCTCAAAACCATCCAAATCCTGTTTATCCAAAAGCTCGTCAAACATTTCTTCCAGACTTCTGCCTTCTACATACTCAAAAGAAAGCGTTCCCTTCGGATTTAAAATACAGCGATTCATCAAAAGTTTACCGCCCGCATAACGTTGTGTCAGCTTTTCATAAACTTCTTTCATCTCCTGGACATGGACGCCTGCCTGTTCTGTCATATGGCGTTTCTCTACAACCAGTTCTACTTCTTTCTTTGTGCTGTTCAAAATGCCAGCGCGTTCCATGCCGCTCTCCGGTCTACGGATATCCGTACAGATTGCATATTCCGGTGCTCTGTCATTGGAATATTTGGAGTATTTTACCGGAAGCTCCTTTCCTACTACGAGAAAATAAGAATTGGAATAAAGCGGGAACAGCCCTTCTCTTATGATCGTATCAAATACATTCTTTTCATCAAACAAAAGCATTCTGCTTCTGTCAAAATTGCGGATATTCGTACACAATTCGCCAACATGCGGCAAATAATCATCCGAATAAATACTCGTCATGAACTTATAATCCGGGTACGGATAATAAAAACTATACTCTTTGCAATGATTTGCCTCACATATTTTTTTCAGCCCTTCTCTTGTAAAAGTACGCACTCCGGTATCCTGTGGGTAATCCTCCAAACCGCTGAAATAAATTCCCTGATGGTCTTCCTTACAGCCTGCCCAATATTTCAAACCAAACTTATTTTCAATCGCGATAATAAGGCGTCCCTCTTTCCCATTCTCTTTCAGGTGTTTACGGAGAATTTCCATAAATCTTTCATAAGGACGGTCCGTTCCGATATATCCTTTTGCATATTCAAATACACCGATCAAAAAGATGAAATCATAATCATTATCTAATGTCTTTTCAATATCCTGAAAATTTCCTACCTGAATGGTCACGTTATCGCAATCTTTATGGCGATAGGCATTGATCAGACTACGTCTTTTGGACAATTCAATACAAGTAACACTGCCTGCTTTTCTTGCAAGTGCTCCTGTGATTGCTCCGCAACCACTTCCCACTTCCAACACCTTCATATCTTTTGTGATCGGTACCCACTCTATTATATTTTCACGAAGAGGGGATAAATGGTAGAGAATCGGCCAGCTTCCACGTTCTTCGATAATACGTGGAAATTCTTTTTCCGGATAATTTTGGGCAATTTCCAACATTTCCTCTTCTACATCGCCATCACTATACAAATCTTCTCCCGGATAAAATTCATAATCCAGTGTAATATTCCCGATCTTTTCTGTCATCCCTATCTTTTCCTCTCTAACCTGACATCTTTTTATACGCTCTTTACTTCCACCTCGGAATTCATATCGTAATAGCCTACCGTATCCTTGTCAGAAATAACTGTAATGTTCAAGGCATCATACAATCTGTGATAAACCGTAAATTCATTTCCTTCGTAACCAGTCAGTCCAAAAGAAACTAAATATTCTCCACCCTGCAGATCCATTTTCTGTGTAAAACAAATATCTTTTTCTTCCCCTGCCTTCACAGATTCCAAAAATGCTTTTTCCACCATGGAGTTTGTTCCAGTAATTTCTACACCTTTAATGTTTTTGATCGTAAATGCAAAAATAGGGGCTGATAGATCTTCAGCAAATTTTACTTTCATATGAATACTGAATTTGCTTCCTTTTAGCACAGCCGTCGTTTTCAGACCCTTTTCGTCACACATATAAATTTCTGTGATCTCTGCTTTTTTGTTTCCGTATTCCAAAAGCTGCGGATTTTGTCCCTGCTTGCTGCCAGCTGCACTCTCCTCGGCGGCTTTCTGCAGTTGTTCGTCATCCAACAGATTATTTTCATCGGATTCCGGCACTTCATACTGTCCTACGAGAACTCGTTTGTAAGCATCAATCATTTCTTTAGGCTCACCCTCGCCTAATTTATTGCCCTGATTCAAAAGAATAACGCGGTCACAATATTTACTGATACTGCTCAGATCATGACTTACGAACACAATAGTCTTTCCCTGCTTTTTAAACTCTTCAAATTTGTGATAACATTTTGCCTGAAAGAATACGTCACCAACAGACAAAGCCTCATCTACAATAAGAATTTCTGGTTCAATGTTAATGGCAACCGCAAAAGCCAATCGCACGAACATACCACTGGAATACGTTTTACATGGCTGATACACATAATCTCCAATATCTGCAAAATCCAAAATATCCTGCAATTTTTCGTCAATTTCTTTTTCCGTAAAACCGATCATCGTACCATTCAGATAAATATTGTCAATACCATTGTATTCCATATTAAATCCGGCACCAAGCTCAAGAAGCGCAGAAATACGTCCATTTACTTCTACTTCTCCGGCAGTCGGACTCACAACACCTGTAATAATTTTTAAAATGGTAGATTTTCCAGAACCATTTGTTCCGATAATACCCACAGACTCTCCCTGATAAACCGTCAAGTCCACACCATTTAAAGCATAATGCTCTTTTACTTTTTTCTTTTTTCCCAAAAGCCCCAGTGCCTCTTTCATCCGGTCTGCTGGCTTATCATATAGCTTATATACCTTTTTTAAATCCTTAACCCGGATGGCAATCTGTTTTTCTTCCATTCTAGTCTAGGCCTCCATATTTTTTATAAAACATCTGCAAAATGCACTTTTAAGCGTTTAAACAAAATGGCACCTATGACAAATAGAAGTACCGTAACGATCCAAAAATAGCTAGTGGAATAGAAGTGTTCAAAGAACCATTCCTCTTCAAAGATCGCACTGCGATAACCATTTACGATATAAGTCATGGGATTTAGTTTAAACAGCTTCTGATACGCCCCTGCTTTATCAATATTCCACATAATTGGCGTTGCCCACATTCCAATCTGCAACACAATACTGATAATCTGCTGTAAATCTCTGAAAAAGACAACAATTGTACAGGTGGAATAACTTAAAGCCAGTACAAAGACAAAGGTACAGAAACTATAATACAATAGCTGTGTTGTATATATCGTCGGATAATAACCATACGCAATACAAAGTACCAACAGTACACCCAAAAAGAATAAATGGATAAAAATGGCTGCGATCACTTTAATGATCGGCAATATACTGATCTTGAACACAACTTTTTTTACAAGATAATTGTACTCCAAAAGCGCTGTTGTTCCATTATTTAAAGCCTCAGAAAAGAAAAACCATGGCACTAAACCGGCTGTCAGATACAACACATACGGAACTTCTAAATTTCCTGCGACCATCTCACTCCGGTTTCCAAAGATCTTTTCAAACACAAGCCAGTACATTACGACCGTAACGACAGGCTGTACCATAGCCCACACCATACCCATGTAAGAACCGGCATAACGCTTTTTAAAATCATTTTTTGACAGTTTCCAGATCAGTCTTCTGTTTTGATAAAGCTCCACAGGAAGTACCGTAATTTTGTCATAAAATACCGCAAATATGACACAAGAAGCCACAATAACAAGGCAGGCGATTATTTTTTTTACAAGCTCTTCATTCTGATTCGCCAATGGATTATGATGAAATATAATCACTGTAGCTACAATCAGACCTACAAGACAGAATAATAAAATTCCATTCTTTTTGCTGATATGTTTCTTATTCATTCTCAAGGTACTCCTTAATACCACTCCACTGTGTATCTTTTTCTGATAAAAGCAGTTCCATTCCCTCTGGGATCGGCCATTCTACACCAATTTCAGAATCCGCATAGTAAAGACCGCCCTCATCATTCGGATGATAAAAATCTGTGCATTTATATGCAAATTCTGCATAATCGGACAATACTAAAAATCCATGTGCAAAATTTTTCGGAATAAAGAACTGCTTTTTATTTTCCTCTGATAATAAGACACCATACCACTGTCCAAAAGTTTTAGAGCCTTTTCTCAAATCTACCGCAACATCATAAACCTCTCCACGAATCACTCTTACAAGCTTATCCTGCGGATACTGTTTCTGGAAATGTAATCCTCTAAGTACTCCTTTTTTGGATGCAGACTGGTTGTCCTGTACAAAGATCTGATCAATTCCAGCCTCCTTATAATCGTTATAATTATAAGTCTCCATAAAATATCCTCTTGCATCCCCAAATACGGTTGGAGTGATCACCTTAAGTCCTTCTATTTCACAGGTTTCTACTGTAATTTTGCCCATTTTTCTTTCTCCTTTACTCTTCTAAGTAACTAATGTTCATATCAACTCTTCCTTCGATTCCATCTATACTTCCGTTAGAGCTGTATTGCCACATCTGATAATAACCCTGATACAGAGGCGCTTCTCTGTATTCTGCCAGCCATGTAATATACTGGTCTAGATCATCTGCATTCAAGTTCTCATTCAGCCAGTTACGGCTTGCATACACACCGGCATCATAGCCTGCATTTTTCATCGTAGAACAAAAAGCTTCACATACCAATGTTCTTGTCTCTGCATCCAGCTTGTCTGCCCTGCCGTCGCCTCCTGCACCCTCTGTATCAATGAATACCGGATAATCCAGATTATAATCCTGACAAAGCTGAATGACCATACTTGCTTCTTCTACTGCCTCTACCTCATTCACAGCCTGCGTAAAGAAATAAACGCCTACCGGAATGTCCGCAGCAATAGCACCTTTTATATTTTCCTCAAAGTACGGGTCCTCTACTAATGCACCTGTGGAAGAACCTCGATATCCCACACGGATGATTGCGAACTGTACCCCCGCTTCTTTTACTTTATCCCAATCAATCTCTTTGTTCCACTTGGATACATCAATACCAAACTGTGCGTTTCCGTCCTTTCGTATTCCGGTATTCTCGGTGTCATCTGCATCATTATCTGCACCATTTACCGCAGTATCCTCCAGCGCAGCATCAATTTCTTCTTCTGTTTTGATCAGCAAAGAAATATCATTAATTGCCACATATTCTACTTTATCTTTTACCTTCACCTTGGTCGGATTGTCAGGCACTTTATAACCACTTATCTGTTCCAGAGAAACATAGTAATCGCCAGGTTTTAAATCTGCAATATAAACGACACCATCCTGATCTAAGTCTTTATATTCTCCATTATCTTCTACATTAATATAAAAACTCTCGCCTGTCACCAGTTCTCCGTCATTGTCTACGACCTGTACACGCAGATCCTGTTCCACGCTTGTCACAATAATAGACAGTTTGTTCTTGTCTCCTGCCGGTTTATATTTATCTAACGTGGACTCAGAATTAAAGAACGTTTCGTCATCCATAAAGGCGGTCAGATCATCATCGACCTGCCCGGAAACGCGGTCTATGGAATTTTCATCCGCAGACTGTGCACTGTCGGAAGTTACCGTTTGCTCCGTTTTTTTGTTCAGGAAACGTTTTTCTACCACATCCCAGTTCGTATAAATGACAATTCCTAAAATCATTAATACCATAGCTGTCATAAAAAAGACTGCCGTACGTTTCATCTTAGAGTCCATTTGCAACCTCAACTAAATACTTGCCATAATCTGTCTTCATAAGAGGTTCCGCAAGCTTTAACAGCTGCTCTTTTGTAATAAAGCCTCTCTTGTAAGCAATTTCCTCAATACAGGAAATATATAACCCCTGTCTCTTCTGGAAAGCTGCAACGAAATCTGCTGCCTCTAATAACGCATCATGATTTCCTGTATCCAGCCATGCAAAACCGCGTCCTAATGTTTCTACCTGCAAAGTACCACGTCTCAAATACTCGTTATTGATACTTGTGATCTCAATTTCACCTCTTGCGGATGGTTTTACATTTTTTGCAATTTCCACTACATCATTATCATAGAAATAGAGTCCCGGCACAGCATAATTACTCTTTGGATTTTCCGGTTTTTCCTCGATAGAAAGTGCTTTGCCACTCTCATCAAATTCCACTACGCCATACTCTCTTGGGTCTCTTACATAATATCCGAAAATGGTAGCTCCACTCGTTCTTGCTGCCACATTTCTCAATACCTTGGAAAAACTCTGTCCATAGAAAATATTATCACCCAAAACAAGTGCTACACTGTCATTTCCAATAAAATCAGCTCCAATAATAAATGCATCTGCAAGTCCTCTCGGCTGCTCCTGCACTGCATACTGGAATCTGAGTCCTAACTGCTCGCCAGTTCCGAATAACTCTTCAAATACAGGCAGATCTCTTGGTGTAGAAATGATCAAAATATCCTGAATGCCTGCCAACATCAGAGTAGAAAGCGGATAATAAATCATCGGCTTGTCATAGACCGGCATGATCTGTTTTGAAATCGCTTTTGTAAGCGGATATAATCTTGTACCTGAACCACCTGCTAAAATAATACCTTTCATTTTTACCTCCATTTAAACGTGCCGAATGGGAACGACCCGAAAGCCGTCCCCATTTCTTTTACTTATACATCTCAGCGTAATATTTCTGATAATCTCCGCTTGTTACATTTTTCATCCATTCTTCGTTCTCGAAAAACCATTTTATGGTAAGCTTAATACCGTCTTTAAACATTGTTTCCGGCTCCCATCCGATTTCCGCTTTTATCTTATCAGGAGCAATTGCATATCTTCTGTCGTGTCCCTTTCTATCCTCTACATAAGTGATCAGGTCTTTACTTACCAGCTTCTTTCTTGGGTCACTGTCAGGCAGCATCTCCTGCAATGTATCGATTATAATATTGATAATCTCAATATTCTGTTTCTCATTGTGTCCACCGATATTGTATGTTTCAAAAAGTCTTCCTTTTTCCTGTACCATATCGATTGCTTTTGCATGATCCTCTACATACAGCCAGTCACGCACATTTTTTCCATCCCCATAGACCGGAAGCTTCTTTCCTTGAAGCGCATTATTGATAATGAGTGGAATCAATTTTTCCGGGAACTGGTATGGTCCGTAGTTGTTAGAGCAGTTTGTAATATTTGCCGGGAACTTATAAGTATCCATATAGGATTTTACCAGCATATCGGAACTTGCCTTACTTGCCGAATACGGACTGTGCGGTGCATATGGGGTTGTTTCATAGAAATATTCTCCATCATTTTCCAAAGAACCATATACTTCATCCGTTGACACATGGAGGAATTTTTTCCCTTCCTTGAAGCTTCCATCCGGCAGCTCCCATGCTGCCTTTGCACAATTCAACATAACCGCTGTACCTAACACATTTGTCTGTACAAAAATTTCAGGATTACGAATACTTCTGTCTACATGGCTCTCTGCTGCAAAATGTACGACTCTGTCAATATCATTTTCAGCAAAGATCTTGCTGATCGCTTCTTTGTCACAAATATTTGCTTTCACAAAAGTATAATTACTTCTTTTCTCAACATCCTTTAAATTTTCCAGATTTCCCGCATAAGTAAGTGCATCCACATTAATAATACGGATTTCATCTCCATATTTTTTAAACATATAATGGATATAATTTGAACCGATAAATCCGGCTCCTCCAGTAACCAAATAAGTTCTCATATCATTCCTCTTTCTCCATATTACAGAACTGCCTGTAACATTATTTTTTAGTAACCAAGGTAACTTAAGTTCATATCAACGTTACCTGAAATTCCGTTTACACTTCCCTTTGAAGTATACTGCCATATATGGTATCTTCCGCCGTAACTAGGTGCTGCCGCATATTGTGCCAGCCAGATTTTGTAAGAAGATGCCAGACTGCCCGTATTGATCTTGCTATTCAACCACGTTTTATTTGCATAAACACCTGCCGAATATCCTGAATTGGAAATCGTCTGACAGAACGCGTTGATGACTGCGGTTCTTGTTTCAGTACTAATGCCGTCACCACGTCCGCCACTTGGCTCTACATCCAAAAATACTGGATAAGAAAGTTTATAACCGCTGACTAAACTTAATACCATGGAAGCCTCTTCCACTGCCTCAACTTCATTGGTTGCCTGTGAGAAGAAATAAACACCGACTTTCAGACCAGCAGAGGTAGCTCCTTTTATATTGGATTTAAATTTCGGATCTTCAATCAAAGCCCCTGTGGTCGAACCACGGTATCCGCAACGGATAATTACATAATTTACACCGGAATTTTTTACTGCATTCCAATCTATCGTACCATTCCATTTGGATACGTCAATTCCCAGTATACCGGAACTTGCTACAAGTGCTCCTGTTGTCGCGTCAAAATTGTATGTCGCACCCTGAATGACCTGCGTACCTTTTACCACATTTCCATTCGCATCATAATAGTATACACTACCATCGATTGTCTGCCAACCGGTATATTTATATGCAGCCTCTTTAATATAAAATTTATCATATTTATGGTAATCTGCATATACCGCAGCCACATATTCTCCGGAAGAATTTTTAATATATACTTGTCTGCCTTCATTATCTTTCAATGCGGTAGTTGTATTATTTGCAGCGGACGGCTGTGTTGCACTGACTGTTACATTACAGGTCGCACTGACACCATTTGCGGTTGCAGTAATGGTGGCATTTCCTGCTTTTACACCAGTTACTTTTCCGCTTGCCTCCACGGTAGCAACTGAAGTGTCGGAACTTGTCCATGTCACACTCTGATTTGCTCCGCTGACCGTTGCAGTAAGTGTGGAAGACTCTCCTACTTTTATAGACAAAGAAGAAGCCGAAATAGTTGTACTGGATTGTTGAACCGTTACCATACAAGAAGCAGAAACTCCATTTGCCGAAGCAGTAATTGCCACATTTCCGGCTTTCACTCCAGTCACGACACCATTGCTGTCTACGGTTGCAATGGAAGAGTCAGAGCTTGTCCAAGTAACTGCTGTAGAAGCAGTGATCGTCACAGTCTGTCCTATATGAACAGAAGCAGACTGTTTATCTAAAGTAATCTGTGTTTCTTCCACATGCACCTGGAAGGTTTCGGTATCCGCACCATTGCTTGCGGTAACAACTGCTGTACCAGTTGCTTTCGCATTAATGGTATTCGTAGTTCCCGTCTGATTTCCATCTATTGATATAATATCCGAAGAACTTGTCCATGTAATCCAATCACCAGTCAGGCTTGTTGATACAGAAGTACTTTCTCCTTTCTTTAAGGAAACTGTATTCGTTGCAATATTATCAAGTCTTTGGAAAGAATCTGTCTGCACTCTTGAAATAGTAGAAGGGTCCGTGATCGTTGCCTTGTTAATCTCCTTATAGCCGCCTTCGCCAATCTCTGTTTTCGTACTCTCTACAAAGGCAACCGTATCTGTATTGGAAGATTCTACCTGTTCCTGAACCTTAGTATCTTCTACTGCTGCATTCACTTCTGATTCAGATTTGATTTCATCTTCTACATCTACTTTTTTATATTCAATCTTATCTTTTACCGTTACTTTCTGTGTTTCTGTAGAAATATTGTATTCTTCATAGTCCTTCAACTCCACCATAGTAACTTTGTAAGAACCTGGTGTAAGTCCTTTCTGATAAATGATACCATCCATATCTTCATCGATCAGAGTATAGGTCTTTTTATCAGCATCAACAATCTCAACTTCAAAAGGAACGCTCGCAATCAATTTGGAAGTTTCCTTATTAATGAATTTGATTTTTAAATCCTGCTGCATAGAAGAAAGATTCATAGTAACTTCTATTGTACCTTTTTCAACACTTTCTGTTTCTTCCTCTGCCTCTTCTGCAAGTTCTGCTGCTTCCTGCTGTGCCTTTTTAGAATCTGCCAGTGCCATGAGACCACTCTCACCGATAATTCCAATATCATCCACTTCCGTTCCCACTTCTGCAAAAGCCTCTAACTGACTTTCTCCTGCCTTTGCACTAGCGAACAGGCTTCCCGCTACAAGTGCAAAAACCAGAACAAGCGCTCCTGTTGCAGCAATCAGTTTATCCATACCACTCATATTACTTAAGAAAGCAATCCATCTATTGATGACGGCTGTCACTCCATGGCTGTCACTTTCTTCGTACTCATCATACTCATATTCGCTTTCATCGCCGTATTCATCCATTTCGTAGTACTCAATACCATTTTCGTCCATCTCCTCAGACTCATAATACTCGATGTCTTCGTCCTCTATTTCCTCTGCTTCACAATACACAGCATCTTCTTCATCGATCTCATCGGATTCATAATATTCGATATCTTCTTCGTCACTCTCATCGAATTCGTAATATTCGATATCTTCTTCATCTTCTTCTATTTCATCTGACTCAAAATATTCTTCCTCATATTCCTCGTCAAGATCCATAATCTCGAAGTCATCTTCTGTATAATCATCATGCTTTTCAAAATTTCTGTCTAAAAACTTTTTCATTGTTATGTTAACCTTTCCATATACTTAACATTTTTGTAACATTATATCATCAATATACACATCATTCAAGGAATTTCGCCCATTCCCATTTGATTCCACATACTTTTTCCTAAATTTTTGCCTCTGTTGTCGAGTACTGTCGAGCACTTATCCCCCATATATATTGACTTTTTTCGCCTTAAATGCAACAATTTTATAAGCGCTGATTACATA
>JAGKTQ010000053.1 GCA_021153325.1 Lachnospiraceae bacterium
GCTTATGTGAATGTAAATGAGGATAAGGATTTACCAGCGCTTCCGGGTGGACCTCCGCTATTGCGGGAACACAGGTTGTATCAGGCAGATTTTTTAATGCGGTTTTATGGGTTTGAGGCAGGAGAACTTTTGAGTGAGGAACGCCCTAATTTTAATGTCTTTTTAGACCCAAAGGCGGATTGGGCAGTGCGGCATCTGGAGTTATTCCCAGTAGAGATAAATCGTGCCGATTATAATACTTTGCTGCGAGTGCCGGGGATTGGCGTAAAAAGTGCAAAGCGTATCGTACAGGCAAGAAGGAATGGAAAGCTTGGATTTGATGAATTGAGGAAGATTGGTGTCGTACTAAAAAGAGCCCTTTATTTTATTACATGTGAAGGAAAAATGATGTACCGCACAAAGTTAGAAGAAGATTATATTGTAAGAAATCTGACTTATGTAAAAGAAAAGTTACCTGTAGAAGTGGGTGCTGTGCGCTATGAACAGCTGAATCTGTTTGACATGGTAAAGGATACAGAGCTGACCTATCGAGAGGTACAAAAAGTAGATACAAAGGTGTTATATGGGTAAAGATTTTTAGTTGTAAACTGCAAAAGAGATCATGTAGAAGAAAGCGTTGGAAAGCCGGGCAGAAATTTAAGAAATGGGGAAGAGAAGATGCAGGAAACCATATTAATATGCGAAGATTCTCTGGAAGGAATATTCACAGCAATCTACCAGACATATCTTTGGAAACTGGATAGAGAACAGGTATTTTTACAGATCGGGGAGGAAGGGAATCTTAGGTTGTTTGCCGAGTATAGGAATGTCGTGAGTGAACCTCAAAAAGCTGCCAAAGTAGCATCCACAATTATTCGGAAAATGGGAGAAGATGTTTATTGGGATATATGCTGTGTTTTGGCATCTGAAGATACAAAAAAGGCACAGGCTGTTTATCGTACTGTTGTGACAGCACTGGATAAAAAACAATATCGTCAAATCTTTGCAAATGTAAAGGACGCGTACATTGTAAAGGCATTTGAGCTGGCGAGAAATGTAAAACGAGAGATGGATCATTTGTACGGATTTTTACGGTTTCAGGAATTAGAAAATGGAGTGCTTTATGCCAAAATTGGACCTAAAAATAATTTGGTCACTTTACTGATTCCACATTTTGCCAATCGTTATCCGAATGAAAATTTTATCATCCATGATGACATCAGACAGCTTTTTGTGCTACATCCAGCACAAAAAGAATGCGTTATTGTAACAGGAAACGAGGTTCAAAATTTCAGTCTTCCAGATAATTCAAAAGAAGAAAAATATTATCAATCACTCTTTGTTGAATTTTGTCATACTATAGCAATAAAAGAGCGAAAAAATCTTGCATTACAACAAAGCATGCTGCCGCTAAGATTCCAAGAATATATGGTCGAATTTGCAAAAAAATAAAAAAATGAATTATTCACAACTTAACGGACTAAAGCAAGATAGTGCAAATTACACAAAACAAATTCAAAAAATGAATACAGACCATTATTTTTGACGATAATAGTCGAAATTAAGGAAAACAAAGAGAAAAAACGCGAAAAAATGGTCTTTACTTTGCCAAAAAATGGAGTATACTATATTAAGTGAAAAGTAATTTAGTTTTAAATTGCATAATTTTGTAATGTGTTTTGATTTATCTGAAAGGGTGATACAAATGGTACAACGTAAAATAAGATTAAGCGTAGATGAGGTAAAAGATTTTGTTGACACTGCGTGCAAATGTGATTTTGACATCGATATTGCTTATAACAGATATATTGTAGATGCAAAATCCATTCTTGGTGTTTTCGGGCTGGACATGAGTAAGGTACTCACAGTTACTTATAATGGATATAATACAGAATTCGAACACTATTTAAATCATTTAGCAATTGCTTGTTAAGAAAAATAGTTTCATAATCATATAAAATGAATACCTCAATGTGAATTGACTCCCTATCGTAGATAGCGTACTATCTTAGTAGGGAGTTTTTTCTTTATTTAAGAACAAGGTGACAACATGTCCAACTGATGGAGGAACAGTATGGAGATTAAAGTATCGGTTCGTAATCTGGTGGAATTTATATTGCGTTCCGGCGATATTGACAATAGAAGAACGACTGCGTCCGATAATGCTATGGCAGAAGGAAGCCGCATCCATCGCATGATACAAAGAAGGATGGGGGCAGATTACCATGCTGAGGTAGTATTAAGCTACGTTTTTGAGGAGGAAAATTATCGGATCGTTATTGAGGGCAGAGCGGATGGGATTATTATAGACTCCAAAGATACAACGAATGTAACGATTGATGAGATAAAAGGAACGTATCGGGATCTGAGTAAAATGAAAGGTCCGGTTGGGGTACATTTGGCGCAGGCAAAATGCTATGCTTTTATGTATGCAAAAAAGAAAGAACTTGAGAAGATCAAAGTAAGGATGACATATTGTCAGATGGATACGGAAGAAATTCGTTATTTTGAAGAGGAATATCGTTTTCAGGAATTAAATGACTGGTTTAGTGAAGTTTTAACGCAGTATAAAAAATGGGCGGATTTTCAATCAAAATGGCGTGAAATGCGACAGACATCTATTAAAAAAGTAGAGTTTCCATTCCCTTATCGGGAGGGACAGAAGGATTTGGTCACATACGTTTATAGAACTATTTATCATAAGAGGAAGCTGTTCATTGAAGCACCTACCGGAGTAGGTAAGACGATTTCCACAGTGTTTCCAAGCGTAAAGGCTGTGGGAGAAGGCATGGGAGACAAAATTTTTTATCTGACAGCCAAGACGATCACAAGGACGGTCGCAGAGGAGGCTTTTTCTATTTTGCGTAAGCAGGGATTAAAGTGCAAGACAGTGATCCTTACCGCAAAAGAAAAGATCTGTTTTATGGAAGAGGCGAATTGTAATCCTGAGTATTGTCCGTATGCCAAAGGACATTATGACAGAATTAATGATGCTATGTATGAACTTTTGGTAAATGAGGACAGCTTTAGCAGAGAAAAAATAGAGGAATATGCAGCAAAGCATCGAGTATGTCCGTTTGAGATGTGTTTGGATATGAGTCTGTTTTCGGATGCCATTATAGGTGACTACAATTATGTATTTGATCCGCATGTGTATTTAAGACGCTTTTTTGGAGAAGGGGTACAGGGAGATTATATCTTTTTAATTGATGAAGCACACAACCTGGTAGAACGAGGCAGAGAAATGTACAGTGCTGTTTTGGTGAAAGAGGATTTCCTTGCATTAAAAAAGATTGTGAAGCCGTATGCTGCCAAAATGGAAAAACAACTGGAAAAATGCAACAAAGAGCTGCTTGCTTTAAAGCGAGAGTGCGAGAACTATAAAATTGTGGAATATATTGCACCTTTTGTTATGGCTTTGAACCGGCTGGTCTCCACTATGGAGCAGTTTTTAGAAGAACACGAAGACAGTCCGGTGAAGGATGATATTTTGGAATTGTATTTTCAGATTACGCACTTTTTCGACATTTATGAGCGTATGGATGAAAATTATGTGGCATATACCGAAAATGAGTCAGATGGCAGTTTTATTCTGAAACTGTTCTGCATGAATCCAAGAGTCAATTTAGCAGAATGTATGGCGAGAGCAAGAAGCAGTATCTTGTTTTCGGCAACGTTTCTTCCGATTCAATATTACAAAAATCTGCTAGGCGGTATGCCAGAGGATTATGAGGCTTATGCAAAGTCTGTTTTTGATGAAGAGAAGAGAGCACTTTATATTGGAAGTGATGTAACGAGTAAGTACACGCGCCGTTCGGAAATCGAATATCGTAATATTGCAGCATACATCCATGAAATTGTGCGGAATCGACATGGAAATTATATGGTCTTCTTACCTTCCCATGTATTTTTGAATGAGGTGTATGAGGCATACAGGAATTATTTCTGCGATGAAAGTCAGATAGAATGTATCGTTCAGGATGATCATATGAACGAAAAAGAGAGAGAAGAGTTTTTGAACCGTTTTCGGGAAGGCGGGAGCAGAGAGAATGAAACGCTAGATCTGGAAAATCTGATTCAGATGGATATTGAATATGATGAAGATAAGACATTGCTTGGCTTCTGTGTGATGGGAGGCATTTTTAGTGAAGGCATTGATTTAAAGAATGATAGTCTGATTGGAGCTATTATCGTAGGAACGGGGCTTCCGCAAGTATGTAATGAACGGGAAATTTTGAAGGATTTCTTTCATGGCATGGGAGAAAATGGTTTTAATTATGCATATCGTTATCCGGGAATGAACAAAGTATTGCAGGCAGCAGGGCGTGTCATTAGAACGGCAGATGATGTAGGAATTGTAGCTCTTTTGGATGAGCGTTTTTTGGAGCCAGCATATCAAAAAATGTTCCCACGGGAATGGGAACATTTTGAAGTGTTGGGTATTGATCAAATAGCAAAGCGCGTAGAAAAATTTTGGAATGACTGGCTGTAATGCAGGCATCTTATTTAAGGTGCCTGTCTTAGCAACGCAATTTCTTCTTTATAAGGTGCTACTTTGCTTCCGTCTTCTAAAGTAATGTACGGTGTTTCCAAAATTTTTGGAACATTTACAAATTCAGGGAGATGAACGATTCTCCGAAGTGTATCAAGTCCAATGAAGCCATCACCAATATTAGCATGGCGGTCTTTGTTTGCACCGAGTGAATTTTTGCTGTCATTAATATGAATGGCAGCAATTTGATCTAAGCCTAAGACTTTATCAAATTGCGTTAAAACTCCGTCCAAGTCATTTACAATATCATAACCCGCATCGTTTACATGACAGGAGTCAAAGCAGACACGCAGCTTGTCATTGTCATGCACGCCATCGTAGATGGCAGCAAGTTCTTCGAAGGAACGACCAAGCTCAGAACCTTTTCCAGCCATAGTTTCCAATGCGATCACACAATTCATATCTTTTGTAATAACTTCATTTAAACCTTCAATAATTTTTTTGATTCCAACCTCTTCTCCAGCGCCTACATGAGAACCAGGGTGTAATACGAGAACCGGGCTGCCACAAGCATCTGTACGGGTAATTTCTACGGAAAGAAAATCAACAGCAAGTTTGTAGGTTTCCGGATTTACCGTATTCGCAAGATTAATGATATAAGGTGCATGTACAATGAAGGTGGAAATGTCATGTTCCTTCATGAGTTTTTGGGCTGCCTCAATGTTTAATTCGCTTATGTCTTTGCGTCGTGTATTCTGGGGAGCACCGGTGTAAAACATAAAGGTATTGGCATCATAAGAGAGAGCTTCCTTTACAGAGCCAAGGAGCATTTCTTTGCCACTCATGCTTACGTGGGAGCCAAGCAAAATTTTTGATTCCATAATCATCCTTTCTATTCTATGGGTGCAAGATAAAATGCCGAGTAAGCAGGCATGACCAGACCGTTTTCCATAGAAATTTCTGTGTCTGTGAGCAGGTCTTTGCATTTGGATGCACCTGCATTAAAGTGAGCCGTAAACTCGGAGTCGTCCGCATTAATTGCAACATAGATACGGTTTCCGTCTATGTTTCGTTCAAATACACACTGTTTGTTCGTTAAAAGGGAAGAAGTGAAGCTTCCGTAGTTCAAAGGTGCAGATTCTTTTTTGATCTTAGTAAGAACAGAAATGAAATCTGTCAACTCGTTCCATTCAGGAGCTTCAAAGCATGCTCTGAGAGCAGGATCGCCATCTTCTTTTCTCGCTTCTGTACCCCATTCACTGCCATAATAAACACAAGGAATTCCCGGCATACCGAAAAGCATTGCATAGATTAAAGGAAGGTGTTTTTTGTTAGAGAGGATACTTGCTACTCTTGTTACATCATGATTGTCCACAAAGGAAAGTAAATGTTTTCCTCTGTAAATGGTCCAGTTTTCTGGTCCGAACTGTCTTAATAAGGAATGATTGATCTCAAACATATTCATACTGTTAAAGCTGGAGAACAGACCTTTATAGCATTCATAATTTGTAGCGGAATGAAGCATTGTATCATTCATCAGTCGGTTATAATCACCATGCAGCATTTCACCTACTAAGAAGAAATCTTCTTTTAAGGAATCGCAAAAGCTTCTAAGGCGTGCAGCAAATTCTGGTGGCAGACAATAGGCAACATCCAGTCTTAATCCATCAATTCCAAAAGTGTCGATCCAAAAACGGATACTTTCAAATAAATAATTGATGACATCTTCATTAAATAAATTCAATTTAACAAGATCATAATTTCCTTCCCAGCCTTCATACCAGAGTCCATCATTGTAGTTAGAGTTTCCATTTAGATCAATATGAAACCAGGAAAGATAAGGGGAGTTTTCTCGGTTTTTCAAAACATCCTGAAAAGCAAAGAAACCTCTTCCGGCATGATTAAAGACGCCGTCTAAAACGACTTTAATGCCATTTTCATGGAGAGTATCACAAACCTCCTTAAAATCTTCATTTGTACCAAGACGGCAATCAATTTTACGATAATCTCTAGTATTGTAGCCGTGGGTATCGGATTCAAATACCGGAGAAAAATATACGGCATTTACTCCGAGTTTTGTCATATGACCTACCCAGTCTTTTACCTTCAGGATACGGGAAGTCAGAATACCATCATTTTCAAACGGAGCTCCACAAAATCCTAAAGGATAAATTTGATAAAAAGCACTTTCATAAGCCCACATAATATAGTCCTCTCTTTTTTCGTAATATAGAACTATTTTACCACATTATTCTTTCAGATACTATCTATAGAGGACGAGAATAAAAAATAGTGTATGTAATTTTATTAAGTAGAAGAGATAAATTGTTCACATAATATTTTAATGTTTTTCTGATCTAAATTAAAGCACACCTGTTTTTTTGCAAGTGGGATTGCAGAAAGTTATCCACAAAAAATGTGTATAACTTTTGTGGAAAATGCGGGAAATGGTTTAAAATCCACAATTTACACATTGTTATCCACATCGGTCAATGGATAAACATAAAAAATTATGAATGTTATACTTGCAAAAAAACAGGTGCAATTTGAAGGAAAAAGCAAAAAAAAGATTGCATGATTAATGTACATAAAGTAAACAGGAGATAGATATTATGTAGACAAGAAAGCGGATGTAACAAAATGAAGTTTGTAAAAATATATTTTATATGTTGACAAATAATAT
>JAGKTQ010000003.1 GCA_021153325.1 Lachnospiraceae bacterium
ATATAATTATGAATAATCATGGGATATTTATTTGAATAAAACTATTTCCCAAAATCAAATTGAAGAGAAAAGACAGAGTTGGGCTATTCTGTTGAGGATAAATGGAGGTTGAACATGAAGAAATTAGAAGAATACGTAAGAAGTATACCGGACTTTCCAGAAGAGGGGATCATTTTCAGAGATGTAACAAGTGTGTTACAGGATGCGGAAGGTCTTCATCTTGCAATCGATACGATGCAGGATAAAATCAAAGATTTAGAGTATGATGTAGTAGTAGGACCAGAGTCAAGAGGATTTATTTTTGGAACTCCGATCGCATATAATAACAAGAAACCATTCGTACTCATTCGTAAAAAAGGAAAACTTCCATGTGAGACCGTAGAAAAAGAATATGATCTGGAGTATGGGACTGCAACGATAGAAATGCATAAAGATTCTATCAAACCGGGACAGAAAGTATTGATCGTTGATGATCTGATCGCTACAGGCGGAACAACAGAAGCTATGATCAAATTAATCGAGTCTTTAGGTGGAGAAGTAGTTGGTGTTGTAGTTTTGATTGAGCTGGCAGGCTTAAAGGGAAGAGAAAAGATCAGTGGATATCGTTTAGAATCCGCAATCTGCTATGAAGGAAAATAATTTGGGGAATGCATCTGTTGGGGAACATCAAGTGAAATAAAAGATAGTTGGTGAGATTATGGCAGAAGATAAAAATGGAGTCGTTATTGATGATGGAAGAATTGAAGCGATGCAGGAATTTTTGAGTCCGGAAGAGCTATTTCGGGACTTGATTGAACGCGTTCATAAATACCATCCTTCCGACGAGGTCTCTTTAATTGAAAAAGCTTATCGGACAGCAAGCGAAGCGCATGCAGGACAAGTACGCAAGTCTGGGGAGCCGTATATCATTCATCCGCTTTGTGTCGGTATTATCCTTGCGGATTTGGAAATGGATAAGGAAACTATCGTTGCAGGGCTTTTGCATGATGTACTGGAAGATACCATCATGACAGAAGAAGAGATGAAAGAGCAGTTTGGTGATGATGTTACTCTTTTGGTAGATGGTGTGACTAAATTGCAGCAGCTGCAGTTATCCGGTGACAGCAATGATGACAAATCTTCGGATAGAATGGAAATGCAGGCAGAGAACTTAAGAAAAATGTTCCTTGCAATGGCAAAAGATATCCGTGTTATTTTGATCAAGTTGGCTGATAGACTTCACAATATGCGTACCTTAAAATATAAATCGCCTGAAAGCCAGAAACGTATTGCAAAAGAGACATTGGAAATTTATTCTCCGATTGCACAGCGTCTTGGTATTTCTAAAATTAAAGTAGAATTGGACGATTTGTCATTAAAATATTTAGAGCCGGAAGTATATTACGATCTGGTAGATAAAATTGCAGTGCGTAAAAGTGTGCGAGAAGCCTATATTGCAGAAATTGCAAAGGAAGTTAGAGAACACATTGAAAATGCCGGAATTGAGGCAAAGGTCGACGGTCGTGTAAAACACTTTTTCAGTATTTATAAAAAGATGAAAAACCAAAACAAGACGATTGACCAGATTTATGACCTGTTTGCAGTGCGTATTATCGTAGACACCGTCAAGGATTGTTATGCAGCACTTGGTGTTATCCACGAAATGTACAAACCGATTCCGGGACGTTTTAAAGACTATATAGCCATGCCAAAGGCAAATATGTACCAATCCCTTCATACGACAATTATTGGTACAAATGGGCAGCCTTTTGAAATTCAGATTCGTACTTATGAAATGCACAAAGCAGCAGAATACGGTATTGCGGCACACTGGAAGTATAAAGAAGCTTCGGATGGAAAGAAAGTAGAAACCCAGGAAGAAGAGAAGCTTGTCTGGTTAAGACAGATTTTGGAATGGCAGCGGGATATGTCAGATAACCGGGAATTCATGAATCTTTTAAAGAGCGATTTGGATTTGTTCTCTGATAACGTGTACTGTTTCACACCAAGCGGCGATGTGAAAAATCTTCCTGCTGGAAGTACACCGATAGATTTTGCTTACAGCATTCATAGTGCGGTCGGCAATAAAATGATCGGTGCGAGAGTCAATGGAAAACTGGTGACTATTGATTATGAAATTAAAAATGGTGACCGGATTGAAATCTTGACTTCTCAAAATTCCAAAGGACCAAGCAGGGATTGGTTAAATATTGTAAAAAGCCCGCAGGCAAAAAGTAAGATTAACCAGTGGTTTAAAAATGAATTAAAGGAAGACAATATTGTCAAAGGAAAAGAGCTTCTTCTTGCTTATTGTAAGGCAAAGGTCATCAATACAGAAGAGGTTATGAAGCCGGAGTATAAAGAAGGCATTATGCAGAAATATGGTTTCCATGATTGGGAATCCGTTCTTGCAGCAGTGGGACACGGTGGTCTGAAAGAAGGTCAGATCGTTAATAAAATGCAGGAAATGTACGACCGTGACCACAAAAAGAAAATGACAGATGCTGAAGTACTTGCAGCAGTAGCAGAAAACAGCAGTAAGCCGGTGGCGATCAAGTCAAAGAGTGGTATTGTTGTAAAAGGTATCCATGATGTGGCAGTTCGTTTTTCTAAATGCTGTTCTCCAGTTCCAGGCGATGAAATTGTTGGTTTCGTTACAAGAGGAAGAGGTATTTCCATTCACAGAACTGACTGTGTAAATGTGATCAATCTTCCAGAGATAGAGAGAGCCCGTTTGATCGATGCAGAGTGGCAGGGCGGTGCAGAAAATATTGGTGGAGAAAAATATTTTGCAGAGATCAGGATTTATGCAAACAATAGAAATGGACTTCTTGCAGATATTTCTAAAGCCCTTACCGAGAGAAATATTGATATTATTTCCATGAATACAAGAACGAGCAAGCAGGGACTTGCAACGATGGAAACTTCTTTTGAAATAGGCAGCAGAGAAGAATTAATCCGTGTAATCGATAAAATCAGAACGATTGAAAGTGTAATTGATATTGAAAGGACGACAGGCTGATGCAGAATTTGAAAATAGGTCGTATTGTGTTAGGTATGTGCCAGACAAACTGTTATTTTGTATATAAAGAAGGAGAAAAGCAGGTAATCGTTTTTGACCCTGCTGACAAAGGTGATTATCTTTATGAAAAGCTGACAGAAAATGGCTTTGAAATAGCAGGAATCCTGCTGACACATGGACACTTTGACCATATACTTGGAGTCACAAAGCTAAAGGAGTTAAGTGGTGCAAAAGTGTATGCTTATGAGGCGGAAAGAGTCCTTTGTGAGGATGCTTATGTAAATGTTTCTGCCCAGACAGGCAGAAGCTGTACTATTGAAGTAGATGAGTACGTGAAGGATGGGCAGGAAATTACATTGGCAGACATGACATGTAAAGTGCTTGCCACACCGGGACATACGATTGGAAGCTGCTGCTATTATTTTGAAGAAGAAAAGCTTTTGATCAGTGGAGATACTCTATTTTTAGAGTCAGTAGGAAGAACGGATTTACCGACTGGAAGTATGGCAAAGCTGAATCGTTCTATTAAAGAAAAGTTAGCCGTATTGCCGGAGGATGTTAAAGTTTATCCGGGTCATGGTGACAGTACATCAATCGGATATGAAATGCAGTATAATCCGTTTTGTCAGTAATGGAGAGAAATATGTTAGTAGTAAAATTAAATGAAATGCAGTTTGAATATGATATACATTCTCTTATAAAAGCCTTTTATCCGGGCGTAGAGGTAAAAGTGCTGGAAAAAACGACGGAGAAACAGTCAGAGGAAGGAATGCCGGAATTTGAAATTGATTTTCAAAGCACCAGCATTTCTTTTTACATAATAGAAAAGCAGGAAAGAAAGTATGAAAGACAGGTCATATTAAAACAGCCGGATAGTAGACCGGATGTGAAAAATGATTTAAAACAGCTGATTTATGAAAGTCTGTCTGAATATTTAGGAAGACAGCTTCCATGGGGAACGTTGACTGGAATCCGTCCGACCAAAATCCCTATGACACTTCTGGAAGAAGGTAAGCCAGAGGAAGAGATTTTGCAGTATATGAAGGATGTATATAAAATCAGTGATGAAAAAGGAAATCTCAGCTTGGAAATTGCAAAGCGGGAGAAGGCATTGCTGTCGAAGCTTCATTATAGAGATGGTTATAGCCTTTATATCGGTATTCCATTTTGTCCAACGACCTGTTTGTATTGTTCCTTTACGTCTTATCCGATCTGTGTGTGGAAGGATAGGATGGATGAATATTTGACCGCTCTGGAAAAGGAAATGGAAGCTACGGCTGAAATTATGGAAGGAAAAATATTGGATACAGTCTATATTGGCGGTGGCACACCTACGACCTTGCAGGCGGAAGAACTGGACAGACTGCTGACGAAGATAAAGGCTACCTTTGCTCTTTCAAACATAACAGAATTTACCGTAGAGGCAGGAAGAGCTGACAGTATCACAAAAGAGAAACTGGAAGTTTTATATAAACATGGAATCACACGTATTTCCGTCAATCCTCAGACAATGAACGAAGAGACCTTAAAACTGATTGGCAGACAGGCAACGGCTGCACAGACGGTTGAAACGTTTAAAATGGCACGAGAAATGGGATTTGACAATATCAATATGGATATCATTCTCGGACTTCCAGGTGAAACGAAAGAAGATGTCACTTATACAATAGAAAAGATCAAAGAATTGCGACCAGACAGTTTGACAGTTCATTCGCTTGCCATCAAACGGGCATCCAAGTTAAGTCAGTGGATTGAAAAAAATGGCATTACCGCTTTGAATAATACGGATGAAACGATGGAAATTGCAGCGGATGGTGCAAAGGAAATGGATATGAAACCATACTATCTCTATCGCCAGAAAAATATGTCGGGTAACTTTGAGAACGTAGGCTATGCACAAGAGGGCAAGTTTGGAATCTATAATATTCTTATTATGGAAGAACTCCAGTCCATCATGGCACTTGGTGCCGGAAGTATTACGAAGAGAGTGTATGAGGATGGAAGGATTGAGCGTTGCGATAATGTGAAGGATGTGTCTCTTTATATAGAAAAAATCGATGAAATGATTGAGAGAAAACGAAAACTTTTTTCTGAATAAGGGTGGACTTTGTTTTCTGAAATAGTACATAAAAATGGAACATACTCGCAGCAGCGGGCGTAGCAGGATTTGTGTTTTATTCAAAGAAGAAAAAGAGTGAATAAGTAACTAGATAGTAGAAGGGTGATGGCGTTGTTCATCACCCTTTTTTATAGTCAATTATCAAAAGTGGTGTAGACGCACTGAGTAATATTAATATTTCAGAAACATTTCGTAAAACTTTTTAAAACAATGTTTTTTAATAATGTCATTATAATCAAAAAGGAAAGAGATAAATACAATGGATAATAATTCACAGAACTTTATAGTAGAGAAAATTCGTACGCAGTACATGGAAAAGGAAAGTACAGAGCTGGATGCATTGCGTGAGCTGGATGCAAAGGTAAAGAGACCGGCAAATGTATTTGCTTATGTGTTTGGTAGTATTAGCGCCATTATTATGGGAAGCGGTATGAGCCTTGTGATGACGGACATCGGAGAGAATCTTGGAATGGCAAATGCGATGATTCCCGGCATTATCATAGGTGTTATTGGTATGTTGATGGTTATTATCAATTATCCAATTTATAAGAAATTTCTCGGCTCACGTCGTAAGAAATATGCAGACAAGATTATTACTCTCAGTAACAAAATTATGAAAGGTTAAAGGTGAATTGTGATGACAGATTTTTTTAAGAAGGCATTTCAGGACATGAAGGAAAGTGCAAAGGCACAACATCAGGTTGACAAAGCGAATTTTGCAGCAGTTAAGGCTGAATCTAAGGCAAACTTTGAAGAGGCTAAGGCAATGGGTAATCCGGAAAGACATAAGGCAAAGATGCAGGAAGAACGAGAAGAAAAGATTGCTGAGGCAAAAAAACGGCAAGAAGAAGCGCAGGCTAGAATGGATGCTTTGGAAGGAAATGAGGAAATATAAACAAAACTTTAACATTTGGATGTTATGATATAAAATGAAAAAAATGTATGCGGAGGTTAAATAGATGTTCAAGATATTAGTTGTGGAAGATGATAAGGAGTTAAACAGAACAGTATGCTCCTTTTTAAATCGTAGTGGATATGAAGCTATAGGGTGTCTAAATGCCCCAGAAGCCTATGATGAACTTTCAGCCAATATGTTTGATCTGATTGTATCCGATATTATGATGCCGGGTGTGGATGGCTTTGAATTTGCACAAAATGTTCGTGAACTTAATGAGGATATTCCAATCCTATTTATGACTGCGCGTGATGATATTGCATCAAAGCAAAGAGGATTCCGTATTGGTGTAGATGATTACATGGTTAAGCCGATTGATTTGGATGAACTGTTCTTGCGTATTGGCGCACTTCTCCGTAGGGCGAAGATTGCAGCTAACAGAAAGCTGGAGATTGGCGGTTTTATGATGGATGCAGATGAACATACTGCTTATTTGAATGAGGAAGAAATACCAATGACGAATCGGGCGTTCAGTATTCTCTACAAATTGTTGTCTTATCCTAAAAAGACATTTACAAGGACACAGCTTATGGATGAGTTTTGGGATAGCGACACGGACACAGCACCAAGAGCTGTTGATGTATATATGACAAAACTCCGTTCCAAACTTGCAGATTGCGATTCTTTTGAAATCGTGACAGTTCATGGGCTTGGCTATCAGGCGGTGTTAAAATGAAAGCGGAAAAGTACATAAAGAAAATGATGGAATGGTTATATCGTTATTTTACCTTTTTTATAATTGTGGCGGCTGCAATCACATGTTGTACGATGTTGTTTGTTTCAACGTTAATGAAAACATTGAGTATCACGCTTACGGATGAACACCTGAATGCAGCGGCGTTGTTGACTTTTGGAAATGAAATACTTATTAGCTTGGTTTTTACAATAATTGATATGATTCGCAGAAAAATTACGGTTGAGCGTCCGATGAAGCGGATTACCGATGCTGCAGAGAGAATTATGCAGGGAGATTTTTCTGTTAGAATAGAATCGCAAAGTACATTTGGAACAGATGGTACATTTAACAGGATTATTGACTGCTTAAATAGAATGACAGAAGAGCTTGGAAGTGTCGAAACTCTACGCACTGATTTTATTGCAAATGTTTCTCATGAGATGAAAACACCTCTTGCAGTCATGCAAAATTATGGAACACTATTGCAGTCTCCTGAATTGTCCGATGAAAAGCGGATAGAATATGCTAGGGGGATAACAGATGGTTCTAGGCGTCTTGCTGATATGATGACCAATATCCTGAAATTAAATCGACTTGAAAATCAGCAAATTTATCCGCAGACTATTGAATTTGACCTTGGTGAACAGTTATGTGAATGCCTTTTGCAATATGAAAATGTGTGGGAAAAGGCGAAGATTGAGATTGATACCGATATTGCAGAAAATGTAATAGTAAAGGCTGATGCAGAATTGCTCAGTTTGGTTTGGAATAATTTATTTTCTAATGCGTTTAAATTTACGGAATCCGGCGGAACAGTTTCAGTCACACTTTCTGCAACAGAACACCATGCTATTGTAAAAGTAAAAGACACCGGTTGCGGTATGTCACCAGAGATAGGTGCACATATTTTCGAAAAATTTTATCAGGGTGATACTTCGCATTCTGTGCAAGGGAATGGTCTTGGTTTGGCACTTGTTAAAAAAGTAGTAGACATTATGCAGGGAGAGATCAGAGTAGAAAGTACAATCGGTAAAGGAACTACTTTTACTGTCAGAATACGGAGGTCTTGATATGGACTTAAAGAAAATCGGGAAACATATTATTTTTCCGCATATTGCAATTATGCTCGTATTGTTTCCGGTCGCTATTGTATTTCTTGTGTATTCCATGATATTTGTAGGAACGGAATCGATTGTCGCATACATATCCTATGTTCTTGCATTTTACACATTAACTATATGGTGTTTCAAAATACCGAAGCTGATTCGTTTTTTCAAAACTTTTAAAGCTGAAAATAAATACGCAAGATTATGGCAGGACGATACAAGGCTCCGGGTAAATATCTCGCTGTATGGTTCTCTTATGTTCAATACCGCATATGCCGTACTTCAACTTGGACTAGGGTTTTGGCACGCATCGTTCTGGTACTATTCAATGGCGGGATATTATATATCTCTTGCGATTATGAGATTTTTCTTGGTACGGCACACAAGTAGGCATAAACCCGGAGAAAAGATGCAGGAGGAGCTTAGGAAATATCGTAATTGTGGTATCATATTTCTTATGATGAACCTGACATTATCGGTAATGGTCTTTTTTATGGTTTATTGGAACAGAACATTCAGACATCATGAGATTACTACTATTGCAATGGCTGCATATACCTTTACATCATTTACGTTGGCGATTATAAATGTTGTGAGGTATCGTAAATATAACAGCCCTGTTTTTTCCGCGTCTAAAGTGATTAGTCTTGCTGCAGCCTGTGTATCCATGCTGACGCTGGAGTCTACCATGCTGACGACATTTGATGATGGAACGATGGATATTTTAAGCAGAAGGATCTTGCTTGCAGCAAGTGGTGGGGTTGTATCTGTATTTATTGTGGCAATGGCTATTTATATGATTGTACAGAGCGGTAAGAAAATGAAACGATTAAAAAATGGAGAGGAGTAAGAGAAGATGGAGAAGAAAGAGCAAGAAACCTTTCGTTATACATATTCTGCAAAGGAGCAGGAGGAAATTCAAAATATCCGCAGAAAGTACGCGGCTCCGGAAGAGAATAAAATGGAATACATACGACGCCTTGACAGAGGTGTTACCCAAAAGGCAGAGATAGCAGCACTTGTTTTGGGGGTTATCGGCGTATTATTTTTAGGACTTGGAATGAGTCTCGCAATGTCAGATTTGAGTGGGATGCTTGGCTTTAGTCAGAGTATGGCATTGCTCATTGGTATCTTGATTGGGAGTATTGGTATAGCTCTTGTTTGTCTAGCTTATCCTTTGTATAATTATGTTATTAAGAAGGAGCGAGCTAAAATTTCACCAGAGATTTTAAGGCTTACGGAGGAACTGATGAAATAAGGAGATCATGATATGGGATATGAGTATCTGATTGTAATTCTTGCGGCAACATTGGCTGGTATCGGAACCGGTCTTGTAGGACTAAGTGCAGCAACAGCGATGGTGCCACTGCTTATTGTGCTTTGTCCGACTTTCGGTGGAGAACATGGTGCCTATATGGCAACAGCTATTGCGCTGGCAAGCGATGTACTTGGATCGGCGGTAACCGCAGGGGTATATGCAAAGAGTAAGAAAATTGATTTAAAACATGGTTGGTTGATGCTGACTTGTATTATTACCATGTGTACCGTAGGTTCTGTTGCAGCTTATTATACACACCAATCGGTATTGGGTGGATTTTCTCTTTTCCTTTGTGTTGCAATTGGTATCCGTTTTCTCGTAAAGCCGGATTCAAAAGAACGTCCCGAAAAAGATGGGACAATGAGGTTGACTGCAAAAGAAATCGCAGTGTCTCTGTTTTTTGGTTTGACAATCGGTTTTGGCACCGGATTTTTTGGATCTGGTGGCGGTATGATGATGCTCATTGTTTTTACCGCTATGCTTGGCTATGACCGTAAGACCGCTGTTGGTACATCCACTTTTATCATGACCTTTACAGCGTTGATTGCATCGGTCAGCCATATTATGATTGAGCCGACTATCTTATTTGAGTGTTGGGACTATCTGTTGATTTCAATTGCAGTGGCAACCGTTTTTTCTCTTGTCAGTGCAAAATTTGCAAACAAGGTAAATAGTAAAGTAGTAGGATATGTGACCGGTGTGATTTTGCTGGTACTCGGAATTACTATGATTTTTATCAATAATCTTGATAAAATGAATATGGTTTATCTCGCTGAATATTTGAGAGTGTTCGGTATTTACATAGGTTATATCGTGGCATGTGCAGCAGTGCTTCTTGTTGTGCGTTTTACAACGAAAGTACCGGATTACATTTTTCGAAAACTCCTTCACTGTGTAGCTTTTACGTCTATTCTCCCTTTGGTACTTTGCACGGATGTTTGGTGGATTGCTGCGGCGGTAGAAATCCTGTTTCTTATGCTTGTCATTGTCGCGCTTCATTTTTTTGAAGGATTTACTTTTTATAAAGAACTTTTTGTGGAGAAGGAAAAGCACGAGGTGTTGTCGAGCTTTATCTATTTGTTTGGGTTGATGACAGTATTGATAGCTGTTTTCTGGGGTGGATTCGGCGCGGAACATAAATATATTATTGTTGCTGCTATTATGGCATGGGGTCCGGGAGATGCGGTTGCTGCAATTGTTGGTAAGAAATTTGGGAAGCACAAGCTACAGGGAAAGATGATTGAAGGTGTGAAATCGGTTGAAGGGAGTGTAGGTATGGCGATTGCGTCATTAACGGAATTATATACAAAGAAGGGATTTGATACAGTTACAGTGCCGTTTGTTTCAGCCCTTGTTCTTTGTCTGACTATGATATGGAGATAAAGTATGAAAAATAAGAAAAAGCCTGACAGGTGTTAAAAAACGTCTGTGCAGGCTTTGCTTAATTTCTTACGAACCTTTCTTTAATTTTCTACAATCTTAGCATTCGGATAAATCTTCTCCATCCGTTCGTCTGGAAAATGCTTATCTAAAAAGAAAATCAAACTGGATTTCCAATTTTTTTCAGAATCCACGCCCGTACTTACATACATTTCCGTAGTTTCTGTTTCGTTTTCAATAGTATTTCTCTCTGTATATCGTGCCAATGCCAGTGCTGAAATTCCCATGTTAAAGACCATAAAGATGATCAATATATTAAAAACAATCTTTCCAACTTTCATCGGAATCTTTTCTATCCATGCAGAGAGTTTTGGATAGATCATTTTAAACCAGACAACAGCAGCAATGCCCCAAAAGAAACAGTAGAGCAGATTGATACGTCCACCAAGATTAAAAGCAAAACCACTGTAATCCCAGAAAATCGTTCCGAAGACCAATTCGGTAAATACACTACATATGTATTCATACGCACCGCCTAAAAGTGTGCCAGCAATAAAAATATGCCGATCACTGCTTTCTTTGTAACGATACAAAAGAGCGGTAAGGAAGGCACAACCAAGTCCCCATACAATGCTGAATGGACCATAAACGACACTGCTTCGGCTCATCAGTACACCAGTCGTAATAAAACAAAAAATGGTTTCTGTAATATCACCTAAAAATGCTCCAATAAAGAAGAGTGCAATCAGTTTATAAAAACTGCATCCTTCTGCAAAGACAGTGGATTTTTCCTTGGCAGAAAGAGTAATGTCTTCTTCGGAAAGAGAAGGGAACGCCTTTTGCATACGTTTTTGTATTCTTTTTGTAATGGCATTTTCCAAAACCTTAGAGGCATGCTGCATGCCTTCCGTAATAGGAGCAAGCTGTTTCGCTCTTTTTTGCATGCCAAGCAATGCAATAGCACTGCAGGTTATATCCAAAAGCAACAGGCAGAATAAAACGATGGCAGCAACAAAGCCCATTGTGTAAGGAATCATTTCTAATATAGAAAGCAGAAATGGATTCATAAAATAAATGAGCAGCAGGGCAAATACACCCCAAAGCAAAGAATACTTTAAGCAGATATATCCGTCTAAAGAGAAGCGGTTGCCGGTATAGTCCCACCATTTCTTTTTAAAAATCGTTTCCAAAAGTTTTCCGGTACTATATTCCAAAATGGAAGCTAAAATGACGCCGCCTAAAAATAGGAAAAAGGGAGAAGTTTTTAAATCCGAAAGAAATATAGCAAAGAGTATGGCGCCGTTTCCATAAATGGGACACAAAGGTTCGGCAACAAAACCCCGGTTAATAAATTTTCTTTTGCGGATTGCTGCAGCACAGACTTCTACACACCATCCAATGAAGGAGTATGTGAAAAACAGCCATACAAGCCCGTAAATAGTATATTCCATAAAATCTTATCCTTATAGTTTCTAATTTGATCCACCCCTCAAATTTTAGAAGCTTAAATTCTGGCTTTTATCGTATCTATTAAATTTTTAGCAACGTCATCCTTACTCATGACCGGAAGTTCTATCGCATCATCTTTTGTAATAAAGGTTACGATATTAGTATCTGTACCAAATCCGGCACCTTCCTGTTTTACGTTGTTTGCAACGATCATATCCAGATTTTTCTTTTCCAGTTTTGCCTTGGAATTTTCCAGCATATTTTCTGTTTCCATAGAAAAACCGCATAAGAACTGGTCATCACGTTTGTGCTCGCCTAAGTATTTTAAAATATCATCTGTACGTTCCAGTTCAATGGAAAGTTCGCCATCTTTCTTTTTCATTTTTTCATCTGCCACTTTGGCAGGTCGATAGTCTGCAACTGCAGCAGCTTTGATGACAATATCCTGTTCATCAAAACGGGAAGTAACTGCATCAAACATTTCTTTTGCAGATTCAATAGGAACAACATCTATATAAGGCGGTGGTGTGAGAGAAGTCTTACCGGTTACTAAAGTGACTTTTGCACCACGAAGCATACAATGCTTTGCAATGGCATAGCCCATCTTTCCAGTAGAGTGATTGGACAGGAAACGGACAGGATCTAAGCGTTCTATAGTAGGTCCTGCAGTAACTAAAACATGTTTTCCGGCTAAATCTTTCTCAAAAGCTACTTCGCGTTCAATGGCTTCAAAAAGTACTTGCTCGGAAGGCATTTTGCCATCACCAATATCGCCACAGGCAAGATAACCGCTGTCAGGCTGAATAACTTCGTACCCATAATGGGAGAGTTTTTTCAAATTGTCCTGTACGATCGGATTGTGGAACATATGCGTATTCATAGCAGGAGAAATGATCTTTTTGCATTCACATGCCATGATCGTCGTTGTCAGCATATCGTCTGCAATGCCATTAGCAAGTTTGCCGATCACATTTGCGGAAGCAGGAGCAATCATGACTACATCGGTCTGCTTTGCAAGAGATACATGTTCTACGTTGAACTGGAAGTTACGGTCGAATGTATCGATCAGGCATTTGTTTCCGGTCAAGGTTTCAAAGGTTATTGGATTAATAAAATTGGTTGCATTTTCTGTCATTAATACGGTGACATTGCATTCTTTTTTCTTTAACATGCTTGCCAGATTGGCAATCTTATAAGCCGCAATACTGCCAGTTACAGCAAGCACTACATTTTTTCCTTTTAACATAAATTCCTCATTTCTGCGTAGGTCAAAACGCGGTTTCATTTGTCAGAAAGATTTAAGAGTGTTTCGGTTGTTTCTTATTTTTATCGTAGATGATCTTCAAGCCTTTTAGCAATAGATCATCATCTAAGATGATTTCGTGTTTGCAATGTGGGATAATGGATTTTGCAAGACCGCCTGTTGCAACAACAGTTGTTGTATAGCCAAGTTCTTCTTCAATGCGATCGATCATGCCATCAATGCAGGAAGCGTTTCCGTAAAGAATGCCGCTTTTCATACAATCGATTGTGTTAGTGCCGATTACTTTTTTAGGTGCGTCCAATCCAATGCGTGGAAGCTGGGAGGTACGGGACACAAGGGAATCCAAAGAAACGCGTACACCCGGTAAGATCTGTCCACCAATATAATTATTATTTTTGTCCACCACACAGATCGTTGTAGCAGTGCCCATATCAATGATAGTAAGGGGAGCGCCATATTCATGTAATGCAGCTACAGAATCTACCACAAGGTCACTTCCTAATTGGGAAGGATTGTCCATTAAAATATTCAAACCATTTTTTAAACCTGGTCCTACGATAAAAGGGGTGATCTTTAACAGTTTTTCCAGTGCGGATTTAATGATCAGATTTAATTGTGGTACAACAGAAGAGATAATTGCACCGTCAATATCAGAAGCCTTAATATTATAAAGCTCCAGAACGGTCTTAAAATCTACCGCATATTCCAATTCTGTTTTTTGCGCGGATGTGGAAAGACGTTCCACAAAATAAATTTTTTCATCATCAATACAGCCGATGACAATGTTGGTATTTCCCATATCAATTGCTAATAACATATGAAATCTCCTTTATAAAATGCAGATTGTATTTTTCTATTAAAAAAGGATTGTCCAAAGATCCGGTGAGACCGAAGCGTTAGGACAATCCACTCTTTCACTAATTTTCCAGTGCAGCAATCAGTTTTGCTTTATATAGTGCGAAACCGACCAACCCGGTAATGATCGTAGAAGCAATCATTTCAAACACAGCGTTAATGCCTACAAAGGAACAGATAAAGACGATAACGTTTCTGCCGGCGATAAGTTCCTGTACGTATTCGGTATTTCCAAACAGAAGAACCAAGGCAGCCATAAAGAAAAGTGTGTTCAAGAAAGCAGAACAAAAGCCTGTAATAAAACAAGATACTTGCACATTTGCGGCTTTTCTCACTCCTTTAAAAATATATCCAAGCAGAAAACCATCCAATACACGTGGAATGAAACGCTGTACAAATGCAAAGAAAGGATTGATATCAAACAGGATAGCACCCATTGCACTGGTACCGCCTATGCCGATACATTGTAAAAAGCTTGTCAGACCAAATACGGCTCCTATGATGGCTCCACCTACAGGGCCTAAGGTGACTGCAGCTAACGCTACTGGAATGATATTTAAAGTAATGGCAAGTGGACCGATGTTCAAATATCCGAGTGGCGTGTAAGCCATGAGCAGTAAAACTGCAGTTAGCAAACCAAGCGTGGTAAGCTGTTTCGTGTTAAAAGTTTTTTTCATATTCAATTTCCTCCTGTTATTATTCTCCCTTAGCGGAGATACAATACGAAAACATAATAACATGCTTTTTTTTAGACGGCAATATTTTTTGTTACTGTAGATGGAGAAAAAGGATAGAAATATAGTAGTGCAGCAAGAAAAGATTTTATCAGGAATATGGAATTGCCGACCGATTGGTGCAGTTAGTCTTGAAAAGAGAGCAAAAACGTTGTAAAATCTTAAAGATATCAGAGTGAAAAATAAAATAAGTGAGGAAAAATAAATGGCACTGAGCAAGAAGCCTGTAACAGGCATGAAAGATATAATGCCGGATGAAATGCAGATCCGTGATTACGTGATTGGTGTGATTAAGGAAACTTATGGAAAATTTGGTTTCACACCAATGGAGACACCTTGTATGGAAAATATTGCAAACTTAAGCAATAAACAGGGTGGCGAAAATGAAAAACTGATTTTTAAAGTATTAAAAAGAGGAGAGAAGCTGAATCTGGAGACAGCACAGGAAGAAAATGATTTAGTGGATTTTGGAATGCGCTATGATCTGACTGTTCCACTTGTACGTTACTATTCCAACCACTCCAACGAACTTCCTTCTCCTTTTAAGGCATTACAGATAGGAAATGTCTGGAGAGCTGACAGACCGCAGAGAGGAAGATATCGTCAGTTCATGCAGTGTGATATTGATATTTTAGGCGAGCCTACCAACCTTGCAGAAATTGAGTTGATTCTGGCAACAACGACCACACTTGGAAAGCTTGGATTTAAAAACTTCCAGATTCGTATTAATGACAGAAGAATCTTAAAAGCCATGGCAGCGTACAGTGGTTTTGAGGAAGAAGATTACGACAGTATTTTCATTACCTTGGATAAGATGGACAAGATCGGCTTAGAAGGTGTGGAAGAAGAATTATTAAAAGATGGCTATGCAAAAGAGAGCGTAGATAAATATTTAGGTTTATTTAAGGGCTTGAACGAAGCAGAAGATGGTCTTGCATTTATCGAAGAAAAGATGACGGGCTTTTTGGAAGAGGACGTAAAGATAAGCTTTAGAGAAATCATCGAAAGTGTAAAAGCAACAAAGGGCGATCACTTTGAATTAGTATTTGACCCAACATTAGTAAGAGGTATGTCCTATTATACAGGAACTATTTTTGAAATTGCCATGCCGGAATTTGGCGGAAGCTGTGGCGGTGGTGGACGTTACGACAAGATGGTTGGAAAGTTCACGGGAAAAGATACCCCGGCATGCGGATTTTCCATCGGCTTTGAGAGAATCATTCTGCTCCTAATGGAAAGCGGCTTTAAAGTTCCGAACCAGAGTAAGAAAGTTGCATATTTGATTGAAAAAGGTGTTGCTTCTAAAGAGCTTTGTGATGTGATTGCAAAAGCACAGGAAGAAAGAAAAGACGGTACACAGGTCTTAGTAGCAAGAATGAACAAAAATAAAAAATTCCAGAAAGAGCAGTTGACAGCAGAAGGCTACGAGGAATTTAAAGAATTTTATAAAGATCCACTCAAAAACTAAGAAAGGTAAGGTTACTATATATCATGGCAGAATCAATGAAAGGTTTAAAAAGAACCCACAGATGTACAGAAGTAAACGGCAGTAACGCCGGTGAAACGGTTACCGTCATGGGTTGGGTGCAGAAACAGAGAAATAAAGGCGGAATTATTTTCGTAGATTTAAGAGATCGTTCCGGACTTTTACAGGTCATTTTTGAAGAAGAGGAATGTGGAGCAGAAAACTTTGCAAAAGCAGAAAAAGTAAGAAGTGAATTTGTTATTGCAGTCGTAGGAACGGTAACAAAAAGAGCGGGTGAAGCAAATGCAAATTTAGCAACTGGCGACATTGAGATTCGTGCAAAGGAGATCCGCATTTTGTCTGAAGCACAGACACCTCCTTTCCCAATTGAAGAGGATTCCAAGACAAAAGAAGAACTTCGTCTGAAATATCGTTATTTAGACCTTAGAAGACCGGATTTACAGAAAAACATTATGCTGAGAAGTAAAATTGCTACTTCTATCCGTGCCTTTTTAGCAGAAGAAGGATTTATAGAGATTGAAACACCGATGCTTTGTAAATCTACACCGGAAGGAGCAAGAGATTATCTTGTACCAAGCCGTGTGCATCCGGGTAATTTTTATGCACTTCCACAGTCACCGCAGTTGTTCAAGCAGTTGCTTATGTGCTCCGGTTATGACCGTTATTTCCAGATCGCAAAATGTTTCCGCGATGAGGATCTGCGTGCAGACAGACAGCCGGAATTTACACAGGTAGATATGGAATTGTCTTTTGTGGATGAAGAAGATGTAATGGAAGTGAATGAAAGACTTTTGAAAAAAGTTTGTAAGGATGCGATCGGACTGGACATTTCCCTTCCACTTCCAAGAATGACATGGCAGGAAGCTATGGATCGTTTCGGTTCTGACAAACCGGATACCCGTTTCGGTATGGAACTTGTGGATGTATCTAAAGTAGTAGAAGGCTGTGGCTTTGGTGTATTTACTTCCGCTTTGGAAAACGGCGGTTCTGTTCGTGGTATTAATGCAAAAGGACAGGCTGAAATGCCTCGTAAAAAAATAGATGCTCTTGTAGATTTTGCAAAAGGTTATGGTGCAAAAGGCTTGGCTTACCTTTCAGTACAGCAGGATGGTACTTACAAATCCTCTTTTGCAAAATTCATGACAGAAGAGGAATTAAAAGCTTTAGTAGAAGCTATGGGTGGAGAAAAAGGAGATTTACTTCTTTTTGCTGCAGATAAGAACAACATTGTATGGAGCGTACTTGGTGCTCTTCGTCTGGAAGTTGGAAAACAGATGGGAATTATTGATGAAGATAAATTTAATTTCCTTTGGGTAACAGACTTCCCACTCTTGGAGTACAGTGAAGAAGAAAATCGTTATGTAGCAATGCATCATCCGTTCACAATGCCGAAGGAAGAAGATTTACCACTTCTTGATACGGATCCGGGGGCAGTTCGTGCAAAGGCTTATGATATCGTTTTGAATGGTGTAGAACTTGGTGGCGGTTCCGTCCGTATCTTCCAGAGCGATGTACAGGAAAAGATGTTTGAAGTTCTTGGTTTTACAAAAGAAGATGCATACGATCGTTTTGGTTTCTTGTTAAATGCATTCAAATATGGTGTACCGCCACATGCAGGACTTGCATATGGACTTGACAGACTTGTTATGCTTCTTGTGAAAGCAGAGAGTATCAGGGAAGTTATTGCATTCCCGAAAGTAAAAGATGCTTCCTGTCTGATGACAGATGCACCGAATGTAGTAGATGACAAGCAGTTAGAGGAATTACAGATTGCGATCAATCTGGCTGAGACAAAAGAAGTAGAAGAGTAGCAGGCTGTGAGGCATAGTGTACAAAACTGTTTTACCGTTTTGCACACTATGCCCTTTCAGCTTTTGGCGGGGAAGGTTAAGTTGAAAATATATATTATTGATATTAGAGATGTGGAAAAGAATGGGATATTGGGAGAGAGAATGTTTGCTGTAGTGGGGAGGCAGAGACAGGAAAAGGTGGAAAGGCATCGGTTTGACAAAGATAAGGTGAGGAGTTTGTGTGCGGGAGCTTTGCTTTGTCTTGGGGTGATGGAATGGGATGAGAAGGAGAGGGATTTTACATTACATAGAGTTGTGCCGGAGAAGGTAAATTGGGAAATGATTCAGGCTTTTTTTGAGACGTCGGGAAAGAGTGTGTTTTGTGAGTATGGAAGTAACGGAAAGCCTTTGTTAAAGGATTATCCGGAGATTCAGTTTAATGTTTCTCATTCGGGAGATTATGTGGTGGCAGTGTTTGATAGACAGGCAGTAGGGATTGATATACAGGAGCACAGAACGTTAAAGGAAAATACGGCAAAACATTTTCTGACTGCGTGGGAGTTAGAACAGACGGCAATGCAGACGGAAGGCGGAAACAGGGAAGAAATTTTGTGCAGACTATGGGCAATTAAGGAGAGTTATATTAAGCTGACCGGGGAAGGAATGAAGAAATCCATGAAGGATTTTCGGGTCAACAGGCAAAGCGGCAGGATTGAAAATGTGCAACGCGAGCCTGTTGCCGAGTTTGTAGAAAAAGTCTGGAAAGGAAAATATTATATTTCTGTGTGTAGTTTTTAAAGATGGCGAGTGCCATCTTTTTTTTATCCGCATAATTATAAAGAAAGCGCAACAAAGAGGTGCGGTATGGCTACAGTGATTTTGGATGCAGGGCACGGCGGGGCCGACTGGGGAGCAGAATACAACGGACGTTTGGAGAAGGACGATAATTTGAATCTTACGCTTGCAATAGGTGAGATTTTGCAGGAATCCGGCGTAAATGTACTTTATACAAGAACCACCGATGTTTATGATCTGCCAATAGAGAAAGCGAGAATCGTCAACGAATCGGGGGCAGATTATTTAGTGTCCATACATCGTAATTCCAGTCCTTATCCAAACCAGTACAGCGGTGTGGAGAGTCTGGTGTATAACCGTTATAGTATTGCAGGGGTAATGGCTGCCAATATCAATGCTCAGTTAGAGCAGGTAGGATTTATTAACTTAGGTGTAAATGAAAGAAAGAACTTGATCGTATTGTATCGAACGATCATTCCGGCAGTATTAGTAGAAGTAGGATTTATTAATAACGATGCAGACAATTATCTTTTCGATACGAAGTTCTATGAGATCGCCGATGCCATTGCAAGGGGAATCTTGGAAACCATCCAGTAGCTGTTAAAGAAATGGTAAAAAACGTCGTAAAAGATTGAAAATAGCGCATTTCGTCTTTAAGATGAGAATAGAAAGCAGTGTAAAAGGAAATGAATTTACTATCAGGTAAAAGGAGTGACGGAATGCTATGGATGAGGAAAAAAGAAATGATGATATACAGAAAAAATTGATTTGGTGTTTTGCAGATCTGATTGAAAAGAGAGATAATACTACCGGTCAGCATATTAAGCGAACAAGTGCTTATGTGCGTATTTTAGCAAATGAATTGAAGGAACGGGGTATATATAATATTGATGAAGAATATGTTGAAAAGATAAGCAGTGCGGCACCGCTTCACGATGTGGGGAAAATCGTGATATCGGATGCGATCTTAAACAAACCGGGTCAATTGACAGAAGAAGAGTTTGAAAAAATGAAGGAACATACTGTGGCGGGAAAAGAAATGCTGGATACGATCATTCAGGAGGTCGGCGACCAGGATTATTTACATTTTGCGTATGATATGGCATTGAATCATCATGAAAAATGGGATGGAAGTGGATATCCGCAAGGAATTGCAGGAGAAGACATCCCACTCAGCGCGCGGATCATGGCGGTAGCAGATGTATTTGATGCCTTGATTACAAAAAGATGCTATAAAGAGGCTTATTCCTATGAGCAGGCATTTGAAATCATTCAAAGATCATCGGGAACGCATTTTGACCCGGTTCTTGTAGAAGTTTTTTTGGACAAGAAAGAGGAAATAAAACGTGCAGGCTGATAGGGAAATTGTATTTTGTTTTTCTTAAAGTAACATTCAGAAATTCTTAAGATGAAACTTTCAGAAGGATAGTATACAATGAAGACAAGAATATAAATTTTTTAGTGGAGAGGGAGGAATATATGGAAAAGAGCAGTGTTTACAAGAAAATGCTTTGTCTTTTTCTTGCAGCCGGGTGTCTGGTACAAGTAGTGGGCTGTGGCAAGGACTCGGAGGGCGGCAAAAACGGGCAGGACGAGGGGAAAGATTATGTATACGTGGCAGAGTTTCAGAGTATTGAGGCTGAAAATATGGGAACGCCTGTCGTAAGTGGTGATACGGTCTATTACACGAATGGTACATATAATGAAGAAATGGATGAGTACAAGCAAACGGTCTGTGCAATCAAGGAAGGGGAAACAAAGCCTACTGTACTTCCGATTGAAATAGATGTAAATACTTATGTTAGCAATCTTAATCTGGATGCAGAAGGGAATCTTTTGCTTACTTTAAATGCAAGTGAGGGAGAAGGAGAGAATTTAAAACAATCCTATTTTGTCAAAACTTACAAACCAGATGGTACGGAGATTTCGAGTATAGACATTACCAGCCTTGGCGAAGGAATGGAATATTTTTATGTGCAGTATTTGGTCAAGGATGCAGAGGGGAATATCTTTCTTTCAACGGGAGAGAGCAACATTTTCATTTTGGATAAAGATGGAAACAAAAAAGGACAAGTGATGTGTGACAATTGGGTAAACAGCCTGTTTATTATGCCAAATGGGAAAGCAGCTGTTTCTTATTGGGGAAATGATGGCGCAACTACATTAGCAGAAATTGACCCGGCAACAAACAGTTTTGGCAAGACTTATGCCAATGTTCCAGAAACTAATTACGGATTTGGCGTTGCAGATGAAAACATACTTTTGGCTTCCAGTGGAAATTCTTTGTACAAATACGATATTACTACGGAGACATGTGAAGAAGAATTGAATTGGATCAACTGTAATATCAATGGAGATTACATTCAGGCAGTCACGACTTTGGAAGATGGAAGGATATTAGCAGTATCGCAGGATTGGTCCGGCGATGAACCTAAAATAGAGTTTATTTATTTGACGAAAAAAGCGGCATCGGAAGTAGAAGAGAAAATTACGCTTACTTATGGTGCGATGTATATTGACCAGAAAGTGAAAGAAAATATTATCCGTTTTAATAAGAGCAATGAAAAATATCGCATTGAAGTAAAAGAGTATGCTACGGATGATTGGGAAACTGGTTTGACACAGATGAACAGTGAAATCGTATCTGGAAATGGACCGGATATTATTGATCTGTCAAATGGAAATGCAGATTTATATATGGCAAAGGGAGTTTTAGAAGACCTGAATCCGTATATAGATGCGGCAGGCATTCACAGAGAAGATTATGTAGAAAATGCATTTCAGGCTTATGCATCAGGAGATAAGCTGTATGGCATTGTTCCTTCCTTTTCTGTGATAACTGTGATGGGAAAAACAGCAGATGTAGGCGAAGAACAGGGATGGACCATTGATGATGTGATGACACTGATGGAATCCAAGCCAGAAAACACAGAATTGTTCGCATATTGCAGCAAAGAGACAATATTATATTATATGAGTAGTATGTCCTTGGACAGTTTTGTCGATTGGGAAACTGGGGAATGTAAGTTCAATGATGGTTATTTTGAAAAAGTATTAGAGTTTGCAAATCAATTTCCGGAAGCCATAGAATATAGCGATGATGAGGAAAGTGTCCCTTCTAAAATACAGAGTGGTAAACTTTTATTACAGGAAATCAGTATGACGGATGTGCAGTCTTATCAGATGTATACCATGCTGTATGGAGAGCCTACGACCTTTATCGGTTTTCCATCAAACAGTGGAAATGGTTCTTATATTTCACCCTCCAACGGAATGGGCATCAATGCAAAATCTGAGAACAAAGAAGGTGCGTGGGAATTTTTGAAGACCTTTATAGAAGAGGATTTTCAGAACAATTCTGTTGAGTGGAGTTTTCCAGTACTCCGTTCTGCTCTGGATGCACAGTTTGAAGAAGCAATGACACCGGAATATGTGGAAATTGACGGAGAACAGGTGGAAGAGCCAAAAACATCATGGAGTTATGATGAATTTAGTGCAGATATCTATGCGGCAACGCAGGAACAGATCGATGAAATAAAGGCATTAATTGAAAGCACAACAGAAATAGAAAGCCGAAATGACGAAATCACCAATATCATTTCTGAGGAAGCAGCTGCACTTTTTGCAGGGCAAAAGAGTGCAAAAGATGTGGCAGATGTTATCCAGAGCCGTGTTCAGATTTATGTAAATGAAAATCGATAAACTATTTTGACAGGATGTTTCCAATGACAAGACGCTTAAACAAACAGATAAAACCAAAAGCAGTAAAGCCACACAGAAACAAAAAAAGAGTATGGAAAGAAAGAGCAGGCTCGGCGTTATTTTTAGCGCCAAGCCTCATTGGCGTTTTCGTTTTCTTTATACTGCCGTTTGTGGTCGTTATTTTTTATTCTATGGTAGATAACCCGATCAATCATAATTTTGTTTTTCTTGATAACTTTAAAAATGTTTTGGGAAACTCCTCTTTCCGACTTGCAGCAGCGAACACGCTAAAATTTTCATCAGCCGCTGTACCGCTTGCGGTGATCCTGTCCTTGGCACTGGCAGCCGTGCTGGATTGTAACATACCATTTCGAAGTCAGTTCCGGTCCTTTTTCTTAAGCCCGATGATGGTACCGGTAGCTTCGATCGTATTAGTCTGGCAGGTGCTTTTTCATTACAATGGAGTCGTGAACGAATTTCTTGCCAATTTTGGAATCGGAAAAATAGACTGGCTGAAATCAGAGTATGGTCAGGTGGTCGTCATTTTACTGTTCTTGTGGAAAAATCTAGGTTATAACATGATTTTGTTCATGGCTGGTATTGGAAGCATTCCGAAAGAGCTGATGGAGGTAGCTCGTTTGGAAAGTGCTTCAAAATGGCAGATTTTTATACATATTAAATTAAGATATTTATCCTCGACAATTATGTTCGTTACGATCTTCTCTTTGATCAATTCCTTTAAGGTATTTCGTGAGATTTATTTGTTGTCAGGGGATTATCCTTATGACTCCATATATATGCTTCAGCATTTTATGAACAATACCTTCCGAAATCTTGATTATCAGAAGCTGTCGGCAGCAGCGATTATTATGTCCTTTGTTATGATCGTGATCATTGGTATATTGTTCCTGACGGAAAATTATTTCGGAAAGGATGTGGAAGGATGAGAAGGAAAAAACTTTACAGAAAAAGAAAATGGAAGCATAATTTGTACATAGCAGTTTTGACCGTATTTACTGCAATATTTGCATTTTGTTTTTTAATGCCGATCATTGTTACGATAACCAATTCCTTTATGGCAGCATCGGAAATATCTTCGAATTATGGTACAGTATTTGCGACTACGGATACTGGTGGAAAGGTATATATTTCAGAAACGGTAAATTTGAAGTTCATTCCGGATATGGTATCCTTTAGTCAATATATTACGGTACTTTTTAAAAGTCCGGAATACTTGTTGAAATTTTGGAATTCTGTCATTTATGTCGTACCGATCGTAGTATTCCAGCTGGCAGTCGCCAGTTTGGCATCCTACAGTTTTGCAAGGTATAAAGGTAGAATAAAGGAAATGATATTTTTTGTTTATATTATTTTGACTTTAATGCCTTATCAGGTCACTTTAGTTCCGAATTATCTGGTGTCCAGTTGGTTAAATATCGTTGACACAAGATGGGCAATATGGCTGCCGGGAATCTTTTCCCCCTTTGCCGTTTATCTGTTGACAAAGTTCATGCGGCGTATTCCCGTGTCAGTTATGGAAGCTGCCCAAATTGATGGAGCGGGTGAATGGCAAATATTTAGACGGATCTGTATGCCGCTTTGTAAGGGTGCGATTTGTTCTGTAGCAATTTTGATCTTTATAGATTATTGGAATATGGTGGAGCAGCCGCTTATCTTGTTATCCGATGAGGAAATGCACCCATTATCCGTATTTTTATCGAAAATTAATGCCGGTGAAATTGGACTTGCTTTCGCCGTTGCAACAATATATATGGTGCCAAGTCTCTTGGTGTTTCTTTACGGAGAAGATTATCTGGTAGAAGGAATTACTTATCAGGGTGGTATCAAAGGCTAAAGACTGTGAAAGGAGCAGAAGAACATGAACGAAAAAACGACGAAAAGGCGCGAGTGGGTGAAAAATGTAGCCATAATCTTTTTGACCATTTTGCTCATATTGACCTTTTTTTCTAATACCATTATGAATTATTCTTTGCCGGAGGTCGCAACCCAGTATGTACAGAGTGGGAGCATTACAGCGAAGGTACGGGGAACTGGTACAGTAGAAGCTACGGATCCCTATAATTTGATCATTAATGATACACGCGTCATCGAAAGTGTGGCTGTAAAAGTAGGGGATGATGTAGACAAAGGAGATCCTATCTTTTATCTAGAAGATAAGGAAAGTGAAGAATTAAAGGCAGCAAAGGAAGAGCTGGTCACATTGGAGACCGCATTGGATAATGCCATTCTTGCTTACGAAACAAAAATTTTGGACGGAACGATCTCAGCGGGAACTTTAGCGGGCGTCCAGTCTGGAAATACAAATTCTCTTGCAGAAGCACAGGCAAAAGTGCAGGCAGCCAAAGATAAGGTAGATAATTTAAAGAGTACAAAGGCAGGCTATGAAGCAAGTATTGCTAATATTACGAGTCAGGAAACGCTGCTTTCTAATTCTTCCACTTATGATGCGGCGGCACAACAGGCAGCAATCAATTCTGCTACCCAGCAGTTAAATGCGGCACAGGCACAGCTGGATGCAGCAGAAGCAAAGGTTGCAGAACTGGAGAGCTGGCTGAATGGCATTGGCTCACAGGCAGAGGCGGATGCCGGTGTGGCAGATACTGCAGCAAAAATGAATGCAGCTTCCAATGTTGTAAATATTATTAGCAACAATTATACAACATGGGATACGAATGGAAATGGAAATTATGATGCGGGGGATTCCATTATTAATTCTGGAGGCGCGCAGGCGTCAGACATTGAAGCGTGGCTTGCCGGAATGCAGGGAAATACATGGAATGCCATCATTTCACTGAAGCAGGGGGAATATGAACAGGCAACAGCAAATTATAATGCAGCGGTAAAAATCGCTTCCAGCTATTCTTCCAAACAACTTGAGTTGTCCAATGCAAGAAGTGCCGAGACTTCTGCGAGGCAACAGGTGGCGAGCTGTAATCAGACCATTGCGAATCTGAATGCAGGCTCTACCACGACAGATATTGCGTCCAAGCAGAAAGAACTTGCGGACCAGAAAGCACAGCTGACAGCAGCGATAGCGACAATTGATGCACAGATTACACAGGCACAGGAAGAACAGGCGCAGGTTCTTGCAGATGTGGCAGGAGAGTTGAATTTAGAATTTCAGAGTGATGAAATTGCAAGAGCACGCCAAAAAGTAAATGAGAAAAAAGAAGAAATTGCCAAATTGGAGGAAGAGGCAGCAAATCCAGTCATTACCGCTCCGGTTTCCGGTAAAATTACTTCTTTAAGCTATGCATCGGGCGAGACAACCAGACCAGGAGAAAACGCAGCAGTGCTTCAAGTGGCAGGAAAGGGCTTTACGGTTAGCTTCTCCGTTACGCATGAGCAGGCAAAAAAGGTAAGCATAGGAGATGTTGCTGAGGTACAAAATTCCTGGTATTACAACGATCTGAACGTAACACTTTCTGCCATTAAAGCAGATCCGAACAATCCGTCACAAAACAAATTACTTGTATTTGATGTAACAGGGGAAGATGTGACAGCGGGACAGTCCTTAAGCCTTTCGGTAGGACAGAAGAGTGCGAATTATGAATTTATTGTTCCGAACAGCGCAATACGTGAAGACAATAATGGAAAATTCATTTTGATCGTAGAATCTAAGAACAGTCCGCTTGGAACAAGATACATTGCGACCAGGGTAGACGTAGAGGTATTGGCTTCGGATGATACGCAGACAGCGATCTCAGGCGCTTTATATGGATATGAGTACGTGATAACGACGGCAACAAAGCCGGTAGAAGCTGGAAAACAAGTACGTTTACCGGATTAAGCAGGCAGGAGGATTTCAAGTGAAAATCAGGATAAAAAACATAACATTACGGCAGATTGTATGTTGCGTCATAGGAATGGTATCTTTCCTGCTTTTTCTTGGATTGACATGGTTTGCTTCATACAAAGCCAAAAGTCTGCCAGAACAGCAGATGGCAGAGCGGTGGTCAGAGGAAGGAGAAGCAGCGCAGATAAGCTGCTTTTTCTCGCAGGGAACGGAAGTGACCAAGGAAACATTTTTAGCTTTTGAAGCGCAACTGGAAAAGGCATTGCAGGAAGAGTCGCTTACCAGTACAAAAGAAAGTGCAAGAACGTGGGTGTCTGCTTACAGTGGAACGGGTGAAATTACTTTAGAAAATGGAAAGAAGACAGTAACCGCAAAGGCAATTGGCATAGGCGGAGAATTTTTCCTATTCCATCCTTTACAGCTATTAAATGGAAATTTCTTTTCCGGTAATGATGATATGCAGGATTATGTTGTCATTGATGAAGATACGGCGTGGCAGCTTTTTGGTTCTAATGATGTTGCCGGAATGCAGGTGACAATTGGCGGGGTACCTCATGTTGTGTCAGGCGTTATAAAAAGAGAAGAAGGGCATATGAATGATGCAGCAGGCAATGATGTAACAACGGTTTACTTGTCCTATCACTCTCTGGAGACCTATGGTAAGGCACAGGGAATCAGCTGTTATGAGATTGTAATGCCGAATCCGATTACCGGATATGGACGAAATCTGATAAAGGAAAACATGGGAATAGAAGAGACGAATATGGAATGTATAGAAAATTCTTCCCGTTATTCTCTGCTCTCTTTAGGAAAAGTATTGCTCAATTTCAGCAGTCGCTCTATGAGCTACAAGGCAATTGTATTTCCGTATTGGGAAAATGTGGCAAGAGGCTGGGAGGATGTTTTTGCTCTTTTATTGCTGTTTAGAGTAATTTTTTTGCTGATTCCGGTTGTGATGCTTCTGGTACTTTTGATAAAATGTTGGAAACAACGTACGTGGAGATGGAAAGATATACCAGAAATAATAAAACAGGGAGGAAAAAGATGGAAAAAAGAAGAGGAACACTTCTAGTCAGTATGGTCATATTGATGTCAGCGCTGCTTGGCGGTTGTGGAAATAAGGAGAACGCTGCCGAGACAAGTACAAAGGCAGCAGAGGCAAAGGAACATGTCTATAAGGCAGAAGTACTTAATTTGGGTGATCTGAACACAGAGACAGTTAATAATATTTATTATTATGATGATAAAATGTTGGTAATAGGGGAATATTGGGAGAATGTGGATGTGGAAAATCTGCCACAGCCGAGAACAGAAGAAGGCACGGAAACGGTAACGGAAGAGGAAGCAGAAGCGGATGATATGGCAGAAGGAGTCAGTGCCGATGAAAAAATTGCCGTAGAAGCAGCTGTAGATGTAGTGGATGAGATAGATTATGTAGCGTCAAAGCAGATCCAGTTTTTTGCCGTATATGATTACGAAGGTAACCAGCTTTCTTATGCGGAATATGAAGTGCCTGAAAATACATGGATGGGACAAAGCGTAGCGGCAAAAGAGGAAGAAGCATTTTATTGCGTCATGGAAAGCTATTATGAGGATGCTAGTGACCCGGACAATTATATTTGGGAAGAAACACACACTCTTGTGAAAAAGAATCTGGATGGAACGGAAGTGTGGAGCATGGATCTGGATGAACAGTTGGAAGAATCCGGTTATGTGAATACCCTGCTTTGTGATGACGAGGGACAAATGTTTGTTTTTATGGAAAACGGAGAAACTCTTGTCATGGACAAGGAAGGACAGATTATAAGGAAATTCCAGATAGAAGAAGAGGATATGGGCAGTGTCCTCCTATCTGCGGATGGGAAAATGATGGTTACGTTCTGGAAGGAAGATGGGCAGTATGTAAAAGTACTGGATAAAACTACTGGACAGCTTTCGGGAAATTATAAAGTTCCGGGAAATTCTTATAACTTTTCTTATTTGGGTGGATATGGATATGATCTGTTTTTGACCGATACCACTGCTCTTTACGGTTATAATCTTGGCGAGGAACAATTGACAGAGCTTATGAATTATGTGGATTCGGATCTGGATATGTTCAATATGTATAATATTCATGGGATCAGTGATACTCAGTTTTATGCAGCTTATTATTCCTATTTAGAAGGAAAAACAAGTTATGCCTTGTTTACAAAAGTACCACCGGAAGAAGTAGTGGATAAGCAGATATTGACACTTGGATGTACGTATTTAGATGATGATGTAAGAAGACAGGTGGTACAGTTCAATAAAGCTAATGAGCAGTATAGAATCCAGATCAAGGATTATTCTGTTTATGATACGGAGAATGACTATACGCAGTCCTTTAGTAAGCTGAACACAGATATTGTTTCAGGAAATATACCGGATATTCTCGTTTTAAATGACAATCTTCCAGTAGACAGTTACATAGCAAAAGGATTGTTTGAAGACTTATATCCTTATATTGATGCGGACGAGGAAATGGACAGAAGTGATTTTATGACCAATATTTTTGATGCTTATAGTGTAGATGGAAAGCTGTATCAGCTGGCACCAACTTTTAGTGTGGTGACGGTGGCAGGAAAGACAGCGGATGTAGGAGAAGGACCTGGATGGAACTTGGATGAGCTGAATGCACTGGTAGCATCTAAGCCGGAAGGAACGGAAGTCTTTTTTGATACCGTAAGAAGCACTGTATTATATTATTGTATGCAGATGTCCAGTGAACAATTTATTAACTGGGATACCGGAGAATGTAATTTTGATTCGGATGGTTTTGTGAAGCTTTTGGAATTTATCAATCAATTTCCTGAAGAATATGATGACTCTAAGTACGATGAAGAATTTTGGGCAACTTCCGGCAGTGTATACCGTGATGGAAGAGCACTGCTGCAAATTTATTATCTTAGTACTTTTTCTGAATATAATATGACAGAAAAGGGAACTTTTGGCGAGGACATTACGTTCATCGGTTTCCCGGCAGAAAATAAAAATGGTTCTGCGATTGAATGTAATATAAGGTTTGCAATGTCTTCTAAATCAGAAAATAAAGAAGGCGCATGGGAATTTTTACGGTACTTTTTGTCCTATGAGTATCAAAAGGGAAGTTATGGATTCCCTACGAATCTGAAGCTTTATGAGGAATTGAAGCAGGAAGCGATGCAGAGACCGTACTATTATGATGAGAACGATCAAAAGGTTGAGTATGATGCCAGCTATTATTTAGATGGAGTGGATATTCCGATTCCGCCAATGACGGAGGAGGAAGTACAAGAGGTAGAAGACTTCTTATTCTCCTTAAACCAGGTAACGGTGTATGATGATGATCTGATGAATATCATTACGGAGGAAGCAGAGGCTTATTTTGAAGGGCAAAAGAGCGCAAAAGAGGTAGCTGCAATTATCCAGAGCCGTGCTCAAATTTATGTAAATGAAAACCGTTAAGAAACAAAAAGGGCTGCTATATCTTTAAAGGTATAGCAGCCCTTTCTTTAGGGATCTTTATGAAATAAAATATATTATTGAGCTTCTTTTAATTCTTCTGTAACAGAATTTTGTGTTTCATCAGATGGTACGTCATCTTCTTGAGGTTTCTCAGGAATTGTCATAAGTACCTTTGTGATACGATTGTGTACAATGCCCTGTGCCTGTAAGCAAATACCAGACTCTAATGTGATTTCTTCATTTTCTTCAGGAAGTCTGTCCAGTTTTTCGATCATCAGACCTCCTAAGGAGTCATAGTCCTGAGACTCTAAAGAAGTTCCCAGTGCATCGTTAATGTCGTCTAACTTCATGCCGCCTTCTACAAGATATACATTTTCATCGATTGCCTTGATCAATTCATCTTCGTCTTCATCGTATTCGTCTCGAATCTCGCCAACGATCTCTTCCAACAAATCTTCGAGTGTGATCATACCAACCGTAGAACCGTATTCATTTAATACAAAAGCAACATTGGTAGTTTTCGCACGCATCTCCACCATAAGATCCGCTGTTTTCTTAAATTCATAAGTATAATAAGCTTCGCGGATAATGTCTTTAATATGGAAGTGCGATTTATCTGACACAAGAATAAAATCTTTTATATTTACAAGACCAATTACATTGTCTTTGTCATCTTCATAAACAGGAATTCTAGTATACATGGATTCACGGAAAACTTTTAATAAGTCTTCATATCCTGTATCTAAACTTACCGTTACCATATCAATGCGAGGAATCATAATATCCTTTGCCACAGCATCGGAAAAATCAAACACGTTGTAAATGATTTCACGTTCTTCAGATTCGATAACACCATCTTCATGACTTACATCTACATAAGTCTTTAATTCGCTTTCTGTCATAGTACACATTTTCTTGTTCGGATCAATATGAAAAATCTTCATGATCAGATTAGAAAGTCCGTCTACAATAAAAATGACAGGAGTAAACAACTGCATTAATGGATAAATGATATTGCTGTAAGCAAGTGCAATTTTTTCGGCATTTATCATTGCCAGATTCTTTGGGATGATCTCTCCGAAAAGAAGTACCAAAATGGTCAGTACACCAGTCGCAATACCTACCGCATAATTTCCCCAGACTTTAATTGCAAGTGTTGTTGCAAGAGAAGAAGCAGTGATGTTTACAATGTTGTTACCAATCAGGATAGTGCTCAGCATCTTACTGTAGTTGTCCAAAATCTTTTGAGTAGTCAGCGCCCGTTTATTTCCTTCCTCGCAGAGAGTACGGATGCGAACTTTGTTGACAGTAGTAAGTGCAGTTTCGGCAGATGAGAAAAAGCCGGAGAGCACTAAGAGTACAAACAATGAAATCATTTGTATGACACCAGAGGTATCCAAAATTAAATCAACTCCTTATTCATTTGTATTTTTAACGAAATATTATAATAAGTGCAAATGATTGTCAAGTTATCAATCTATTAAGAATATATATAATAAAAATGAAATGAAGGGGCAGAAGGTTGGAAAAAACAGTTTCAATACTGAAAAAACTGCTGTTTGCATACATAGTTACTGCGGTACTTCTCATGATACTGTCGTTTGCTCTATACAAAATGCAGTTGCAAGAAGGAACCGTGCGGATCGGGATTATAGTCATCTATGTCATAAGCTGTTTTTTCGCAGGATTCATAGCCGGAAAAACCGAAGTGAAAAGACAGTTTCTTTGGGGGCTGCTCATAGGGGTGTTGTATTTTGTTGTTCTGTTAGTGATTTCCCTGCTTGTAAAGCATTCCGTACAGGATGTTATGGGAAAAGGGGTGACAACATTTTTCATTTGTGCCGGAAGCGGAATGCTTGGAGGAATGCTGAGCTGAAAAAGTGCTTTACCTAATAGAAAAACTATGCTATACTACAGAAGATTATAAAGCGGTAGTTTACCGAAAAACTTGTTTTCTGAAACAGAAGCATAAGGAGGCAATCTGATGAAACACATCAAAACATTAAACACAAGAGATTTAAAAGAATCTATGAAAAAAGGCGGCTGTGGCGAATGCCAGACATCTTGCCAGTCAGCTTGTAAGACATCCTGTACTGTTGGTAACCAGAGCTGTGAAAAGGTTAAATAAGTAAGAACAGAGATGTAAAGTGCAGATTTTTTTGTAAGCAGCGATTTTTATCGCTGCTTCTTTATGGTATGAAGAAAGTTTAAGCCAAAAGAAACTGAAAGGAATTATAATTGTGATACATCAGTATAAAAGTAATGGTTATAACATTGTCATGGATGTGAACGGTGGTGCAGTCCATGTAGTAGATGATATTGTTTATGATATGATTCCGCTCGTGGAACCGTTAGTCATGGAAGGAATCAAAGACATAGATACGGTAAAAGCGGCGGTACTTAATTGCGCGGGTCTTCCTTATAAACAGGAAGATATCGAAGAAGCCGTAGAAGAAGTAATGGAGTTAGAAAAACGAGGACAGCTTTTTACTCCGGATATTTATGAAAATTATATTTTTGATTTTAAAAATAGAGAAACGGTAGTCAAAGCATTATGTCTGCATATTGCACATGACTGCAATCTTGCCTGCCGTTATTGCTTTGCAGAAGAAGGCGAATACCACGGCAGAAGAGCACTTATGAGTTTTGAAGTTGGTAAAAAGGCACTGGATTTTCTCGTTGCGAACTCCGGAAACCGTGTGAATCTGGAAGTGGATTTCTTCGGTGGTGAACCACTTATGAACTGGCAGGTCGTAAAAGATCTGGTAGCATACGGAAGATCTTTGGAAGAGCCGAACAACAAAAAGTTCCGTTTTACGTTAACGACAAACGGTGTGTTGTTAGATGATGACATTTTAGAATTTGCCAATAAAGAAATGAGCAATATCGTTTTGAGCATTGATGGAAGAAAAGAAGTGCATGATAAAATGCGTCCATTCCGTGGCGGTCAGGGAAGTTATGATATGATCGTACCAAAATTCCAAAAGGTTGCAGAGAGCCGTGACCAGATGAATTATTATGTAAGAGGTACTTTTACACATCATAATCTTGATTTTGCAGAAGATGTGCTTCATTTGGCAGACTTAGGCTTTAAGCAGATTTCGGTAGAACCGGTAGTAGCAAAGCCGGAAGAAGATTATGCCTTTAAGAAAGAAGACATTCCGAAGCTTATGGAAGAATATGACAAACTTGCGGTAGAGATCATCAAACGCCGTAAAGAAGGAAATGGCTTTAATTTCTTCCACTTTATGATCGATCTGGAAGGCGGTCCATGTGTGGCAAAACGTCTTTCAGGATGTGGTTCAGGAACGGAATATCTTGCAGTTACACCATGGGGTGATTTTTATCCGTGTCATCAGTTCGTAGGGCAGGAAGAATTTTTACTTGGAAATGTAGATGACGGCATTGTAAGACAGGATATTTGTAATGAATTTAAGTGCTGCAATGTTTATGCAAAAGAAAAATGTAAAAACTGTTTTGCAAAATTTTATTGCAGTGGCGGCTGTGCAGCCAATTCTTACAATTTCACAGGAAAAATTGATGATGTATATGAAGTTGGCTGTGAATTACAGAAGAAACGTGTGGAATGTGCAATCATGATAAAAGCAGCATTAGCAGATTGTGAAGAATAGTGTTAAAAGATACGAAAGAATGGAGAACAACAATGAAGAAAAACAAAAAAGCAAAAAGTATTATTGTGCTGGTTGTTTTTGCACTTTTGCTTGGACTTTGTGCCTATACAGCAGTAGAAGGCTTTGGCGAAAATAAAGCCGGTTCTGCTTCCAGTATTCCATTAGGACTTGACCTTGCAGGCGGTGTAAGTATCACATATCAGGTAGTCGGCGAGGAAAAACCGGATAGTGCAGATATGGCAGACACAATATACAAGTTACAACAGCGTGTATATACTTATAGTACAGAGGCACAGGTATATCAGGAAGGTGATGACCGTATTAATATTGAGATTCCTGGTGTATCCGATGCAAATGCGATTTTGGAAGAGCTTGGTAAACCGGGTTCTCTTTACTTTATCAAACAGACAGACAGCGACGGTAATCTGAATTACAGTCAGTCTATGGAAGTCAATCAGGAAACGGGAGAAGTAGAATATACTTACGTTTTGAATAAAACAATTGATGAGATCATAGAAGATGGTTCTGTAGTACTTACTGGTACAGATGTGGCAGAGGCACAGGCTGGTTATCGTACAGACCAGATGCAGAACAATGAGTATGTAGTACAGCTTGAGATGACCGAAGAAGGTACTACAAAATTTGCACAGGCGACAGAAGCTGCTTACAATGCAGGAGAAAGCATTGCTATTTATTATGATGGAAAAATCATCAGTGCTCCTAATGTAAATAGTGTGATCACTGGAGGAACTGCTGAAATTTCCGGTATGGGCTCTTTTGAAAAGGCAGAGCAGTTAGCGTCTACCATTCGTATTGGTGGATTGAAGCTGGAGTTGGAAGAACTGCATTCAAAAGTCGTTGGTGCACAGCTTGGCTCAGAAGCCATTGAGACAAGCTTAAAAGCAGGTGCTATCGGACTTGTAATCGTTATCCTCTTTATGATCGCAGTATACTTGATTCCAGGACTTGCAGCCTCTTTGGCATTGTTATTATATGTGGCATTGATTATTGTATTATTATATGGCTTTGATATTACACTTACCCTTCCGGGTGTAGCAGGTATCATTCTTTCTATCGGTATGGCAGTCGATGCAAACGTTATTATCTTTGCAAGAATCCGGGAAGAGCTTGCAACAGGTAAAACGGTAGGAAGTGCAATGAAGATCGGTTTTGATAAGGCGATGTCCGCAATCATTGACGGAAATGTGACGACCTTGATCGCAGCAGCAGTTCTTGCAATTATCGGTTCCGGTTCTGTAAGAGGATTTGCTTATACGTTAGCACTTGGTATCGTACTTTCCTTATTTACAGCACTTTTTGTAACAAAAGCTCTGTTAAATGCTTTTTATAATCTGGGTTGTAAAAATCCGAAGTTCTATGGTGTGGCAAAAGAGCGTAAGACAATGAATTTCCTTTCCAAAAAGGCAATTTTCTTTACGGCTTCTATAGCAGTTGTTGTTGCCGGTTTTGTAGTAATGGGAGTGAACAAAGCAAACGGAAATGATGCTTTGAATTACAGCTTGGAATTTAAGGGTGGTACATCTACGAATGTTACCTTTAATGAAGATATGGCAATTGAAACGATTGATACAAGCGTTGTACCATTGATTGAAAATATTACAGGAGATGGTAATGTACAGACGCAAAAAGTCGAAGGCACGAATGAAGTGATCTTCAAAACAAGAACGTTGGATATGAACGAAAGAGAAGAACTTGCATCCGTTCTTGCTGAGAATTTTGGTGTAGATGAAACAACGATTACGACGGAAAGTATTAGTTCTACGATTTCTTCAGAAATGCGTTCCGAATCATTGCTTGCAGTTGGTGTAGCAGCAGTGTTCATGCTTATTTATATTTGGTTCCGTTTTAAAGATGTGCGTTTCGGTGCAAGTAGTGTTATTGCATTGATCCATGACGTACTTGTTGTACTTGCATTTTATGCGGCGGCAAGAATTTCTGTAGGTAGCACATTCATTGCCTGCATGCTCACATTAGTAGGTTATTCTATCAATGCGACTATCGTTATCTTTGACCGTATCCGTGAAAATATGGCAGTGATGGGCAAAAAAGATGATCTGGTAGAAGTTGTAAACAGAAGTATTACACAGACCTTGTCCAGAAGTATTTTTACTTCCCTTACAACCTTTATTATGGTAGCAGTTCTCTTCGTTATGGGCGTAAGCTCTATCAAAGAATTTGCATTACCTCTTATGGTAGGTATTGTATGTGGAACATACTCCTCTGTTTGTATCACTGGTGCACTTTGGTATATACTTCGTACAAAAGTTGGCAAGAAAAAAGAAGCATAGTAGTCCGTGGTGACGCGGTAGAAAAGCTGTCGTAGAAAATGCGGCAGCTTTTCCTATTTTCCTGTATAATAGAAATAGCTTTACGGATTGGATGGAGGAAAAAGAAAATATGGCACAGTGGTTCATAACAGCAAAGCGGGCAGATTTTGAGAAAATAGCAGAAAAATTTCATATCAGTCCGGTGCTGGCAAGATTGATTCGAAATAGAGATGTGATAGAAGAAAAAGAAATTCAAACATATTTATATGGAAGCGTAGAAGAACTTTATGATCCTTTTCTACTAAAAGATATGGAAAAGGCGGTAGAACTTTTACTTCCACGTATAGAAGCAAAAGAAAAAATCCGAGTGATAGGAGATTATGATATTGATGGGATCTGTTCGGCATATATTTTGGTCAGCGGACTCAAGGCACTTGGCGCATATGTAGATGCGGCTATCCCGCATAGAATCAAAGATGGATATGGATTGAATGAGTCGTTGATTTTAGAAGCAGCAGAAGCGGGAGTCAAAACGATCGTTACCTGTGACAATGGTATCGCGGCAGCCGAGCAGATCGCTTACGGAAATAGCTTGGGAATGACTACGATCGTAACCGACCATCATGAGGTGCCTTTTAACGATACGGAGAAGGGAAGAGAGTATATTTTACCTCCGGCGGCAGCAGTTGTAGATCCGAAACAGGAGGGTTGCACTTATCCGTTTCAAGGAATCTGTGGGGCAGTAGTTGCTTTTAAACTGATAGAGGCAATGTTTAAAAAAGCAGGACAGGAAGAGATACAGCGTGAGTTATTGGAAGAGCTGATGCAGTTTGCAGCATTTGCAACGATCGGTGACGTAATGGAGTTAAAGGATGAAAACCGGATTATAGTAAAAAAGGGACTTTCCCTAATGGAGAAAACGAAAAATACGGGACTTAGGGCGCTTCTTTTAGCAACCGGTCTGGAGGGGAAAAAACTTTCTCCTTATCATATTGGTTTTATTATGGGTCCCTGTTTGAATGCCACGGGAAGATTAGATACGGCGGCTAGAGCGTTAGAACTGCTACAGGAAACCAATTATGAAAAAGCGATACAGGCAGCAAATGATCTGAAGGAATTGAATGATGCACGAAAGGAACTGACAGCAAAGGGCGTAGAAGAGGCATTAGAACAGGTGGAGACAACTTCACGAAAAGAAGATAGAGTGTTAGTCGTATTTCTACCGGATTGTCATGAAAGTCTTGCCGGAATCATTGCGGGCAGAGTGCGTGAAAAATATGGAAAGCCTACGTTCGTATTGACAAGAGGGGAAGAAGAGGTCAAAGGGTCTGGCCGATCGATCGAAGAATATAATATGTATGAAGAAATCAGCGGATGCAAAGATCTGTTTACAAAGTATGGTGGGCACAAAATGGCAGCCGGCTTGTCCATGAAAGAAGAAAATGTTGCACTATTCCGAAAGAGACTGAATGAAAATTGTACCTTGACCGAAGCAGATCTGGAGGAAAAGGTACATATTGATATTGCCCTGCCTTTATCCTATGTGACAAAAGAATTTGTAACAGAATTGGAAAGATTAGAGCCTTTTGGTGTAGGAAATAGCAAACCGGTCTTTGCCCAGAAAGATATTGTAGTACTTAGCGAGCAGATTCTTGGAAAAAATAAAAATGTAGGAAAATATAAGATAAGAGATGGAAAGGGGGATGTGTATGAAATCATGTACTTTGGAGATGTACAGGCTTTTGGAGCTTATTATAGACAGCGGGAGAGTATTTTTATCACATATTACCCTTCTTTCCATGAATATATGGGGAAAAAGAGCATACAGATTGTAATGCAGAATTATAAATAAAGGGTGTGGGTGGCAGAGCGTGTAAAAAGTTACGTCAATTGTGACTTGTGTAGGATATTAGATTTTGTTAATGTTCTGTCGTTCGTCAGCAATTCGGCAGCATGGATGCTGACGAAAGGCTGAAACTGAGCTATGGATAGCGAATTTCAGCCGGTTGCGTTCGTTTTTTAATAGGTAATCAGAACATTTACAAAATCTTATATCCGGAACTCGGAACAACTGGCGCAACTTATTTCCACACCCTTTCATGAACAATCTTAACAGCGCTTTTCAACCTGTATTTATCAAAAAAAGTGCCACGAGGGCACTTTTTTTAGGAAGATTAGATAACGTAGAACCCCCGGCGGGAAACCGGGGGCTCTGCTTCTTATGAGGGGGGGAGATAGTGAGTTCAATCAACTATCTAAGTAATAATATAAGGTGAAAATGTGTTCAAAATGTGTTCAAAGTGTAAGGATTTTATAAATAAAAACAGCAAATCTAAAGTATTTCTAAACTGAAAATTAAAAAGAAAATATCTGTTAAAAATAAGGGGGTCTGATGCAGGAAAACAGGAGGGCAGATGTCTCTGTAGTTGAAAAATTCCCCTTACTATGTTATGTTATTTAGATGGAATATTTTGTTTAAAAGGCATTGCCGAAAGGATGAATCAGGCTTTGAAAGGAGCAGGAAGAGATGGCAGCATTAAAGGAGTTATTACAAAAGATTCAATATACTTGTGTGCAGGGAAATGCAGATATAGAAATTACGGAGGTCGTTTATGACTCCAGAAAGATTACAAAGGGATGTCTCTTTATTTGTATAGAAGGTGCCAATTTTGATGGGCATACATTTGCAAAGGAGGCAGCCGAAAAAGGTGCGGCAGCATTAGTTGTATCCAAATCAGTAGAAACGTTAGATACGGCTACCGTGATTCAAGTAGAGGACACTCGTTATGCCATGGCATTTATCTCGGCAGCATACTTTGGAAATCCTGCGAAAAAATTAAAGGTGATCGGTATTACAGGAACAAAGGGAAAGACCACAACGACCTATTTGATCAAATCCATCTTAGAGCACGCCGGCTATAAAGTAGGATTGATTGGAACTATCGAGACAATCATCGGTGAAAAACACATTCATGCGGAAAATACTACACCGGAATCCTTCCTATTACAAAAGTATTTTAGAGAAATGGTAGATGCCGGACTGGATGCAGTAGTGATGGAAGTGTCTTCACAGGGGTTGAAGCTTCATAGAACACAGGGGTTTATTTTCGATATTGGTATTTTTACAAATCTGGAGCCGGATCATATCGGACCGAATGAACATGAAAATTTTGAAGAGTACATGATGTGCAAAGGACTGTTATTCAAACAGTGTCGAAATGGTATTGTAAATATAGATGATGTCCATTGTAAGAGCGTGGTGGAAGGACATACATGCGAATTGGAAACCTTTGGATTGGGAAAAGAGGCAGATCTGCGCGCCGAAAATCTGGAATTGGTGACAAAGGGAGGACATATTGGAGTCAGTTTCCAGTTAAACGGACTACTTCAGTTTCCGGTAGAAGTAGCGACACCGGGAAGATTCAGCGTATACAATGCACTGGCAGCCATTGCTGTGTGCAGACATTTTAAAGTCAGTGAAGAAAAAATTAAGGCAGCGCTTTTGGAGGCAAAAGTGAAAGGGCGTATTGAAATGGTGAAGGTTTCCGATGAGTTCACTTTGATGATCGATTATGCCCATAATGCAATGAGTCTGGAAAGTTTACTTTCTACTTTAAAGGAATATCACCCACATAGACTGATCTGCTTATTTGGCTGTGGTGGAAATCGTTCCAAGCTGCGCCGTTACGAAATGGGTGAGGTCAGTGGAAAACTGGCGGATCTGACTATTATTACATCGGATAATCCACGGTTTGAAGAACCACAGGCAATTATAGATGATATTAAAGAAGGTATCGGTAAAACAGACGGTGCTTACGTGGAGATTTGTGACAGAAAAGAGGCAATTGCCTATGCAATAGACCACGGAGAGCCGGGAGATATTATTGTGCTTGCCGGAAAAGGACACGAAGACTATCAGGAAATCAAAGGGGTAAAATATCCGATGGATGAAAGAAATCTGATCCGGGATATTTTAGCAGAAAGAGGAAGAGTGGACATTGGAAGGTAATTATGCCAATATCATTGTAGATATTTCTCATGAAAAGGTCGACAGACCGTTTCAGTATAAAATACCGGAAAAGCTAAAGGGCAAAATAGAAGCCGGTACTTGTGTGCAAGTGCCTTTTGGAAAAGGAAATAAGCTGTTAAAAGGCTATGTCATTGAAGTTACCGACAGAGTGGAATATGCAGTGGATAGACTGAAAGAAATTGTGAGAATAGAAGAAGGGGCGGTAAGCGCAGAAGCCAATGCGATTAAACTTGCATGGTGGATGAAAACGACTTATGGTTCTACGATGATTCAGTCATTAAAAACAGTGCTCCCTGTGAAAAAGGAAGTCCGGCAGCTTTTAAAAAAGACAATAAAACGACTTGCCGGAAAAGAAGAGATTTTGTTTGAAAGAAATGAGGCAGCAAGGAAACATCAGACGGCAAAGGAACGGCTTTTGACAGAACTTTTGGAAATGGAAGAGCTTCCCTATGAGCTTGTCACAGGAAAGCTTGGGGTATCGCCTGCAACAATCAAAAGTCTGGAAAGACAAAGTCTGATAAAGATTCAGACACAAAACTATTACCGAAATCCGGTGAAAATAGAAAATACGCAGGGTGAAAAGAAAATATTAAGCAGCAGGCAGCAGCAGATTGTAGATGCGGTGCTTTCTGATCATGATCAGGGTCAGACCGGTACTTATCTGGTACATGGAATTACAGGAAGTGGAAAGACCGAAGTATATATGGAAATGATAGACGGCATGATAAAAAGAAAAAAGGCTTCTATCGTGCTGATACCGGAAATTGCACTGACCTATCAGACATTGATGCGGTTTTATAGGCGGTTCGGTGATCGGGTGTCCGTTATGAATTCCACATTGTCCAACGGAGAAAAGTACGACCAGTTCGAGCGTGCTAAAAAGGGAGAAATTGATGTCATCATTGGTCCACGGTCTGCACTGTTCACTCCATTTCCCCAAATTGGACTGATCATTATAGATGAAGAGCATGAGAACAGCTACAAAAGTGAAACGATGCCAAAGTATCATGCGAGAGAAACAGCAATCGAAATTGCCAAAATGCACGGAGCAAGTGTGGTGTTAGGTTCTGCAACCCCTTCTATGGAAGCCTATTACAGGGCAAAAACAGGGGAATATAAACTGTTTACTTTGAACGAAAGGCTTACCGGAGGTAAACTGCCACTGGTGCATACGGTCGACTTAAGAGAAGAATTAAAACAGGGAAACCGTTCCATTTTCAGTGAGAAGCTAACGCAATTACTGGAAGAGAGGCTGGAAAACAAACAGCAGACTATGCTGTTCCTAAATCGAAGAGGATATGCAGGATTTGTTTCCTGCCGTGCCTGTGGGCTGGTCATGAAATGTCCCCATTGTGATGTTTCTTTATCGGAACATAAAGGGGGAAGATTAGTCTGCCATTATTGTGGCTATGAACAGCCTGCAGTAAACAAATGTCCTTCCTGCGGTTCAAAATATATTTTGGGCTTTAGGGCGGGAACGGAACAGGTGGAAGAACAGGTAAAAAAGCAATTTCCACAGGCAAGAGTTCTGCGTATGGATGCAGATACGACAAAAAAGAAGGAAAGCTACGAACAGATACTTTCTGCTTTTGCAAACAAGGAAGCAGATATTTTGGTAGGAACGCAGATGATCGTGAAGGGACATGATTTCCCGGCGGTCACCGTAGTGGGAGTCCTTTTAGCAGATCTGTCCCTTCATGTTTCGGATTATATGGCAGCGGAACGGACCTTTCAGCTTCTGACGCAGGCAGCAGGACGCGCTGGCAGAGGCAGGCAGCCGGGAGAAGTGGTGATTCAGACATATCAGCCGGAGCATTACAGTATTGTCCATGCGGCAGAGCAAAATTATGAAGCCTTTTATGAGGCGGAAATGTGTTATAGAGAAATGCTTTCTTATCCGCCGGCAGCACATATGATGGCGGTACAGATCATGGCAAAGGAAGAAGAAAAAGGGGAAGCACTTGCAGAGCATTTTTCGGGAATCATAAAAGAAGAGTACAAAGACCGGGCAGCAGCATTAAGGCTATCTGTCATAGGACCTGCAAAGGCGGGCATTGGTAAGATCAACGATATTTACCGCTTTGTGTTCTATGTGAAATGTAAGGAATATAAGTATCTGACACAGATGAAGGATAAACTGGAAGAAGAGATATTTACATTACAGTTAAAAAACGAAATGGTTCAATTTGATTTTGACCCAATGAATACATTTTAAACTACGTTGATGGAGGAAAAGAAAATGGCTATTAGAAATATTCGTGAAATCGGTGATGAGGTCTTAAACAAAACTTGTAAAGAAGTAAAAGAGATCACACCTAGAATCAAAGAACTGATTGAAGATATGCTGGATACGATGTATGAGGCAAATGGTGTTGGACTTGCCGCACCTCAGGTTGGTATTTTAAAAAGAATCGTTGTTATTGATGTGACAGGAGAAGATCCGATCGTCATGATCAATCCGAGAATTGTCGAGACGGATGGAGAACAGACAGGATACGAAGGATGCCTTTCTGTACCGGGCAAAAATGGTGTGGTGACAAGACCGAATTATGTCAAAGCAGTAGCATTTAATGAAAACATGGAAGAGTATGAAATTGAAGGAACGGAAATTCTGGCAAGAGCGATCTGCCATGAGTTAGATCACTTGGACGGACACCTTTATGTAGAAAAGGTAGAAGGAAGATTATTGGATTCTTCTGAATTGGAAGAAGAATTTGAAGAAGATGATTTTGAAGAATAAGCTGAGCGTAGAAGGGGAATTATCGGAAACGAGAGGAATGGAGGAGCACACATGAAAATTTTATTTATGGGTACACCGGATTTTGCGGTAGGTGCATTGGAAGCGTTGATACAGTCAGAACATGAGGTCGTAGGCGTGGTAACGCAGCCGGACAAGCCAAAGGGCAGAGGCAAGGAAATGCAGTTTCCACCAGTGAAAGAATGTGCATTAAAATATAATATCCCGGTATATCAGCCGGTAAGAGTAAAAACACCGGAGGGAGTAGAAATGTTACGTTCTTTTGGGGCGGATATTTTTGTGGTGGCAGCTTTTGGACAGATTCTTTCCAAAGAAATTCTGGATATGCCAAAATACGGATGTATCAACATTCATGCTTCTCTCCTTCCGAAATATCGTGGCGCAGCACCGATACAGTGGGCGGTCATTGATGGCGAAAAGCAGTCTGGTGTAACGATTCAGCAGATGAATGAAGGTATTGATACGGGAGATATCCTGTTAAAAGCGGTAGTAGACCTGGATCCGAAGGAAACAGGCGAAAGCCTTTACGAAAAACTGAGCAAAACGGGAGCAGAGCTGATCTTGCAAGTACTTCCGATGATAGAGGCGGGTACAGTAAAACCGGAAAAACAGGATGAAGCTTTAAGTACGCATGCAGGAAAATTGAGCAAAGCATTAGGTTGTATTGACTGGAAAAAGAGTGCGGTGGAAATCGAAAGATTGATTCGCGGCTTAAATTCCTGGCCAAGTGCCTATACTTCTTTTAAAGGGAAGACATTAAAAATCTGGGAAGCAGATGTTGTGGAAGAAAATGCCGGTGAGCCGGGTAGTGTTGCAGAAGTTACAAAGACAGAAATTATAGTCAACACTGGAGAAGGTAAGCTTGCTTTGAAAACGATACAGCTGGAAGGTAAAAAACGGATGTCAGTAAAAGATTTCCTGTTAGGATACAGCGTAGAAGCAGGAGAAGCTTTAGGCAATTAGTGAGTGGAAAGGAATATGCGTATGAGAGGATATTATGGTTATTATATGGACCCCACTTATATTTTAGTGTTGATCGGTGCCATTCTTTGTATGTGGGCAAGTTTTAGAGTGAACAGCACCTTCAAAAAATATAACAAGGTAAGAAGCCGCAGCAATCTGACAGGAGCGCAGGCTGCAGCGGAACTGTTAAAGAGACAGGGAATTTATGATGTACAGATCGAGCACGCACGAGGAAATCTTACAGACCATTATGATCCAAAGGCAAAAGTACTTCGCCTTTCTGATGCTACTTACAGCTCCACTTCCGTAGCGGCAATTGGCGTAGCCGCTCATGAATGTGGTCATGCGATTCAGCATAATGAAGAATATATGCCGTTGAAAATAAGAAGTGCCATTGTGCCATTGGCAAATTTTGGCTGTCGTTTCGGTATTCCGATTATTGTACTTGGACTTTTCTTCGGACAGTTTTTGGTAGAGATCGGTATTTGGGTATTTGCTCTTTCGGTATTGTTCCAGATCGTGACACTTCCGGTAGAGTTCAATGCATCAAGCAGAGCGGTAACATTACTTTCCGATTACGGTATTTTGGTCGGGGAAGAAAATGGACAGTGTAAAAAAGTATTAAAAGCAGCAGCGCTGACTTACGTGGCAGCAGCAGCGTCTTCGATATTACAGCTTTTGCGTCTGATTCTCTTATTTGGAAACAGACGGGATGATTAATACGGAATCTGAGGATGCATTGCAAAGGCGCGGGAAGTAGAAAGGAAGACAAACTTGGAAAATACAAGGGAAATCATTTTAGACATGTTGATGGAGATCAATGCCGGAAAAGAATATAGTCATAAAGTGATAGGACAGGTTTTGGAAAAATACAATTATATGAATGGGCAGGACAAGGCGTTCATGAAACGTGTTACTGAAGGCACCATTGAAAGGCAGATACAGCTTGACTATATTTTGAATTCCTTTTCCAATGTTCCAGTAAATAAAATGAAGCCGCTTATCCGCAATCTCCTGCGCATGAGTGTGTACCAGCTTTTGTTTATGGAGAGTATACCAGACAGTGCAGTCTGTAATGAAGCAGTGAAACTGGCAGGAAAACGAAAATTTCATAATTTAAAAGGCTTTGTAAATGGCGTGCTTAGAAACGTTGCAAGAAATAAAGAGGCAATCACTTATCCGAATAAGGAAAAAGAACCGATAAAAGCTATGTCTGTTTTGTATTCCTGCCCGGAATGGCTTGTGAAAATGTGGTCAGAAGAGTATGGTGCAGAAGGATGTGAACAGATATTAAAGGGACTTTTGGAGATTCATCCGGTCACGATACGAATCGAAGAAACGTTACCGGAAACAGAAAAGGAAGTCGTTTTAAAGCAGCTTAACGAAAAAGCAAAACAAGTAGAGAAACACCCTTACCTGCCCTATGCCTATACAGTAAAGGGACTGGAAGGACTGGCAAATGTACCAACCTTTGTGGAAGGCAGGATGACTGTGCAGGATGTCAGTTCCATGCTTGCTGTGGAAGCAGCCAATATACAGTCTGGTGATTTTGTACTGGATGTATGTGCAGCTCCTGGTGGCAAAAGCCTTCATGCAGCAACAAAGACTGGAGAAAAGGGCAGTGTAGAAGCAAGAGATGTATCGGAAAGAAAAACCGATCTGATTGAAGAAAATAAAAGCCGCTTAAAAAAGGAATGGGTAACGACAAAAGTATGGGATGCGGCAGTTCTTGATGAGAGCATGATAGAGAAAGCAGATGTTGTACTTGCCGATGTACCTTGTTCGGGACTTGGCATTTTAGGAAAGAAAAGAGATATTAAATACCGGGTGACGGAAGAATCGATGGAATCGCTAGGTGTACTTCAAAAAGAGATCATAGATACTGTTTGGCAATATGTGAGACCAGGCGGAACGCTTCTTTATAGTACCTGTACGATCCACAGGGCAGAGAATCAGGATATGGTCTCTTATATTACAGAAAAATATCCTTTTGAAACAGAGAGCTTGAATCCTTATTTGCCGAAGGAACTTTGGAGTGAAACAACAGAAAGAGGATTTTTACAGCTTTTGCCCGGTATACAGGAAAGCGACGGCTTTTTTATTGCAAGATTGAAAAGAAAAGCCTAGGTGGAGTGAAAAATGGAAAAAATAGATATAAAATCCCTGACACTGGAAGAGTTAAAAGCAGAAATGCAGACAATATCACAAAAGCCTTTCCGGGCGGTACAGCTTTATGAGTGGATGCACAAAAAGCTGGCAAGAAGTTTTGATGAGATGTCGAACTTGTCGAAAGAGCTTCGGGAACAATGCAAGGAACGTTATACATTTACAGCATTGCAGGCGATTCAGGTGCAGGAATCTAAAATAGATGGAACGAAAAAATACTTGTTTGAGCTTTCAGATGGAAATGTAGTAGAAAGTGTATGGATGAAATATAAACATGGAAATTCAGTCTGTATTTCTTCTCAGGTAGGATGTCGTATGGGCTGCCGTTTCTGTGCTTCCACATTGGATGGGTTAGAAAGGTCTCTGCTCCCATCAGAAATGTTGGATCAGATTTACGAAATAACGAGATTGACTGGTGAGCGTGTTTCCAATGTGGTCGTAATGGGAACCGGCGAGCCGATGGACAATTATGATAATCTACTTAAATTTATCCGTCTTCTTACGGATGAAAATGGTTTAAACATCAGCCAGAGAAATTTGACCGTATCAACCTGTGGGCTGGTACCACAGATGCGGAAACTGGCAGAAGAACAATTGCAGATAACACTGGCATTGTCTTTACATGCAACGACCAATGAAAAACGAAGAAAATTAATGCCTATCGCCAATAAATATAGTCTGGATGAGCTGATGGAGGCGTGTGCCTATTACTTTGACAAGACAGGCAGACGCATTACCTTTGAATATAGTTTAGTGGGCGGTGTAAATGATACAGATGAGGATGCGAGAGAGTTGATCGCATTAGTTAGACCGCTAAATTGCCACGTAAATCTTATTCCGGTAAATCCGATCGCAGAGCGTGATTATGTAGAATCTGCGAAGGAACAAGTGCAGGCATTTAAAAATAAACTTGAAAAAAACAAAATAAATGTTACTATTAGAAGGGAAATGGGCAGAGACATAGATGGTGCCTGTGGACAGCTTAGAAGAAGACATAAATTGGAATCAGGCCTAAAAGAAGGCTAGCAGGAGGAAACAACGGTGCTTAAGACGTTTTCCATTACGGATATAGGAAAAAAGAGAAAAATAAATCAGGATTATGTTTATACATCGGAAATGCCACTTGGTAATTTGCCAAACGTATTCATTGTGGCAGATGGAATGGGTGGACATAATGCAGGAGATTATGCTTCCAAGTATACGGTGGAAACAATCGTGTCAGAGATTGAACAGTCTTTTGAAAAAAATCCTGCGAGAATTTTAGAAAAGGCGATTCAGGAGGCAAATAGTCACATCCGCCAAAAAGCGAGTGAAGATGAGTCTTTGAGTGGAATGGGAACAACAGTTGTAGCTGCAACCTGCCTTGGCAAATATTTAAAAGTGGCAAATGTGGGAGACAGCAGGCTGTACATTATAAATGAAGAGATCAAGCAGATCACAAGAGATCATTCTCTGGTGGAAGAGATGGTCCGCATGGGAGGCATTGACAGAGAGACTGCCAAGCATCATCCCGATAAAAATATTATTACAAGAGCAGTAGGCGCTAAAAATACAGTGGAAATTGACTTCTTTGATGTGGAGTTAAAAGAAGGAGATGTGATACTAATGTGTACGGATGGTCTTACCAATATGTTGGAGGATGAAGAGATCCGTATGATCTTAAATGGCCAACGGGATATTGTAGAAAAAGCGCAGGAGCTTGTAAAGGCGGCAAATGATAACGGGGGCAAAGATAATATAAGTGTTATTTTGATTGAACCTTTCGCAGAGGAGAGAAATAAAGCATGATTAAAATAGGAATGATAATAGGCGAACGCTATGAGATTCTGGAAAAGATCGGAACTGGCGGTATGTCCGATGTATATAAAGCAAAAGATCACAAACTGAATCGTTTTGTTGCAGTCAAGGTGTTAAAACAGGAATTTAGTGAGAATGCAAATTTTGTTTCCAAATTCCGTATAGAAGCACAGGCGGCAGCAGGATTGATGCATCCGAATATTGTAAACGTGTATGACGTTGGAGAAGAAGGCGGCATTCATTATATTGTCATGGAGCTTGTAGAAGGGATTACTTTAAAGAAGTATATCGAAAAAAAGGCAAGACTTTCTGTAAAGGAAGCAGTCAGCATTGCGATTCAGGTATCTATGGGAATTGAGGCTGCACACAATAGTCATATTATCCACAGAGATATTAAGCCACAAAATATTATTATTTCCAAAGAAGGAAAAGTAAAGGTGACTGATTTTGGTATTGCAAAAGCAGCAACAAGCAATACGATCACTTCCAATGTGATGGGTTCTGTTCACTATACATCACCGGAACAGGCACGTGGCGGTTATAGTGATGAAAAAAGTGACATTTATTCTTTAGGTGTTACCTTGTTTGAAATGTTGACGGGACGTGTTCCTTTTAATGGGGAAACAACAGTAGCGATCGCTATTAAGCACATTCAGGAAGAAATGCCTTCTCCGAGAGAATATGTTTCTGAGATTCCAGTCTGCGTAGAACAGATCGTGTTTAAATGTTGCCAGAAGAGTCCGGACAGACGTTATCAGTCTATGGCAGAGCTTGTAGAAGATCTGAAACAGGCATTGATCACACCGGATGAAGATTTTGTAAAAGTGGTCGACCCGGATGAGGATGCAAGCACAAAATTCATATCCGACAGGGATATGGCACAGATAAAAAGACAGTCCGAAAGACGCGAATCCATGGAAGAGGCTATGAGACTCAGACGACAGGATGAGATGGAAGAGGATGACGAAGAAGATCTGGATGACGAAGAAGACTATGATGAGGAAGAGTATGATGAGGAAGAGTATGATGAGGATTATGATCCGAAAATGGAGAAACTCACAACGATTCTTGCTATTGTAGCAGCCGTATTGATCGGTTTGATCATTTTATTTATAGTAGGAAAGACATTTGGTATCTTTTCCTTTGGCGGAAAGGGTACGGAAGAAGAAAGCAGCACCTTGGAAACGCAGGCAGTAGAACAGGTAGAAATGATCAATGTCATCGGTATGACAATGGAAGATGCCAGAACGGCGTTAGTAAAACTCGGTGTAAGTCCGGAATTTACCTATGTAGAGTCTGATTCCGTAGAGGAAGGTATAGTCATTAGTGCCGATGTATCTACTGGGACGAAGATTGATGTAAATTCTACTGTCGTTGTAACAGTCAGTGCCGGACAAAAAGGAATAGAAGTACCGGATGTATCTGGAGTTTCTTATGCAGAAGCCGTAACCATATTACAGCAAAAAGGTTTTGTTGCTAACAAAGCAGAAAGCTATTCCAATGATGTAGCAAAAGGAAATGTTATTTCGCAGACACCAGAAGCTGGTTCTAAAGCACCAAGTGGTTCTGCCGTTACGGTAAGAGTCAGTCTTGGCGCGGAAGAGACAAAGGTCAGAGTTCCGAATGTGATCGGTCTGGATGAAGAAGATGCGACCATCTCTCTTGTAGAAGCAGGTCTGACACCGGGTACGATCGAAGAAGTAAACAACGAAGATACAGCTTTGACTGGTCTGATCTGCTATCAGAGTTATTCCGTTGGCTCTTATGTAGAGGCAGGAACGGTAGTAGATATGAAGTTAAGTACCGGTCCAAAACAAGTAACGTATAAATATAACGGAAGCATTTCTGCACCGACACAGGCAGAAGATCCAGACTATAAGAGCGATATGGATGTGCATGTAGTTATTACAAGTGCAGATGGAACGACGATTCTCGATACGACAACAAGAACGTTCCCTATTTCAGTAAATACAGCAGGAATCAAGTCGGCAACAGGAACGGTAACATTCACTTATACGGTGACTACCGAACCGACCACATCAACCAATCCGGAAACCGGTGAGACGATTACCGTACCGGGAACTAGCGTGGAAAAGAATATATCAAGACCGATTGAATTTGTTGCAGAATAAATTAAGAAGGAATATATGCAGGGTAAAATTGTAAAAGGAATCGCAGGTTTTTATTATGTCTACGCCAAAGCAGAGGATGCTTTGGCAGGACATATTTATGAATGTAAAGCAAAAGGTATATTTCGAAAAGACAACATCAAGCCCTTAGTTGGAGATGATGTCGAAATGACCGTCATAGATGAGGAAAATAAACTTGGTAATATCGTAAATATATTACCAAGAAAAAATGCATTGATACGTCCGGCAGTTGCAAATATCGATCAGGCACTTGTTATTTTTGCCATATGTAAGCCTGAACCGAACTTAAATCTGCTGGACAGATTTTTGCTCATGATGGAGCAGCAGGGAACACGCTGCATTATCTGTTTTAACAAAATGGATATTTCTACGAAAGAGGAACAGGAACGACTTCTTTCTATTTATGAAAAGAGTGGCTGTCCGGTGTTGTTCGTCAGTGCCAAAGAAAAAAAGGAAATGGATAAGCTTAGAGAAGTACTGAAAGGAAAAACAACAGCAGTTGCCGGACCGAGTGGAGTAGGTAAATCTTCCATCATCAATGAAATACAGTCTGAAGTAAAGATGGAGACTGGTTCTATCAGTGAAAAGATAGAACGGGGAAAGCATACGACAAGGCATTCTGAGTTGATCCCGGTAGGAGAAGATACTTATATTATGGATACGCCGGGCTTTAGTTCCCTTGGAATCTTTGACTTAGAAAAAGAAGATTTGAAATTTTATTATCCTGAATTTGAAACATATGAAAATACATGCCGTTTTCACGGCTGTGTCCATATAAATGAGCCGGACTGCAAAGTAAGAGAAGCAGTGGAGAACGGCGAGATCAGTAACATTCGTTATGAAAATTACAAGCTGTTATATGAAGAATTGAAACAGAGAAAGAAATACTAAGCGGAGGTTTGAAAAAGATGAAATTAGGAATCGTAGGTTTACCGAATGTAGGAAAGAGTACTTTGTTTAATTCCCTTACAAAAGCAGGAGCGGAGTCAGCCAATTATCCGTTCTGTACTATTGACCCGAATGTAGGAATTGTAGCAGTACCGGATGAGAGACTGAAACTTCTTGGAGATATGTATCAGTCCAAAAAAGTAACACCGGCTGTTATTGAATTTGTGGATATTGCGGGACTTGTAAAAGGAGCATCCAAAGGGGAAGGTCTTGGAAACCAGTTTTTGAGCAACATCAGAGAAGTAGATGCAATCGTGCATGTTGTTCGTTGCTTTGAAGATTCCAACGTGGTACATGTAGATGGTAATATCAACCCATTACGCGATATCGAAACGATCAATCTGGAACTTGTATTTTCAGATATTGAAATTTTGGAACGTCGTATTGCCAAAACAACAAAAGTGGCAAGAATGGACAAGACGGCAGCGAAAGAACTTGCTTTATTAGAAAGAATCAAAGCCCATTTGGAAGATGGCAAGCTTGCAAAGAGCTTTGAAACAGAAGATGAAGATGAGCTTGCATGGCTTACTTCCTACAATCTTTTGACATACAAACCGGTTATTTTTGCTGCCAATGTTGCAGAAGATGATCTGGCGGATGATGGTGCGAACAATGCAGGAGTGCAGGCAGTTAGAGAATTTGCAAAAGAAAATGACAGTGAAGTATTTGTTATCTGTGCACAGATCGAGCAGGAAATCGCAGAGCTGGATGATGAAGAGAAAGCGATGTTTTTGGAAGATTTAGGATTAAAGGAATCCGGTCTTGAAAAATTGATCAAAGCAAGCTATTCCTTACTGGGACTGATCAGTTACTTAACAGCCGGCGAGGATGAAACTAGAGCTTGGACGATCAAAGTTGGAACAAAAGCTCCACAGGCAGCAGGAAAGATTCATACAGACTTTGAAAGAGGCTTTATTAAAGCAGAAGTTGTGAACTACAAGGATTTACTGGAACAAGGCTCTTTAGCAGCTGCAAGGGAAAAAGGTCTCGTAGGTATGGAAGGTAAAGAGTATGTAGTAAAAGACGGAGATGTAATTTTGTTCCGTTTTAACGTATAGAAGGGCGGTCAACATATGCAGGAAACGATGGGACAATGGGACATTGCCTTTCCTAATTTGGGAATTTATTTAGAAAATGTACCAAAAAGCTTTGATGTATTTGGCTTTACGGTAGCGTTATATGGTGTGATCATCGGTATTGCTATTGTAGCGGGTATACTGATGGCGGTAAGAGAAGCAAAAGTAACAGGTCAGGATCCGGATATTTATTGGGATTTTGCTATTTATGCAATTATTTTTTCCATCATTGGTGCCAGACTTTATTATGTGTTTTTCTCTTGGGATTATTACAAAGATAATCTGCTTGATATTTTGAATTTGAGAAATGGTGGACTTGCCATTTATGGCGGTGTTATTGCTGCATTTTTGACGCTGTTCCTTTTTTCAAAAGTGAAAAAACAGAACTTTTTCCAAATGGCAGATACCGGAGTGCTCGGATTGATCTTGGGTCAGATCATCGGCAGATGGGGAAATTTCACGAATCGAGAAGCGTTTGGACAATATTCCGATGGACTTTTTGCTATGCGCCTTCCGATCGGTGCAGTTAGAAGCAATGAAATTACAGCAGAAATGGCAGATCATGTGCTGGATGGCATGAACTACATTCAGGTTCACCCTACATTCCTTTATGAGAGTATGGGAAATCTGATTATTCTGGTTCTGATGCTGCTTTATAAAAAGCACAAAAAGTTTCAGGGAGAAATCTGCCTGTTCTATTTGGGCGGTTACGGAATTTTACGATTTTTCGTAGAAAGATTGCGTACAGATCAGCTGCATATTCCGCACACGAATTTGGCAGTATCCCAATTATTAGGATTGGCATTATTTGTATTTGCTGTTGTAACGGATATCCTTGTGAGAGTCCGACTGAAGAAAAAAGAGAAGGAAACGATTTCCACAGAAGAAAACTAGATATTGTGGCTTTAAAATTCTTAATAACTAGATATTGAAAGCCTTAAAAATGAGCTTTGCAGACACCACTGTAAAGCTCATTTTTTTATGAAAAAATCCGCTATTTCACTTGTCAAAGTGGGTTTTTTAGTATAGAATTGCCTTATGAGTGGTGAAAAGTGGTACGAAGTGGAGCAAAGTGGTAGAAAAGAAACTCCAACCGCTCTTAAAGTAGGTGATTGCTATGTTTATGGGAGAATACAATCATACAATTGATGCGAAAGGCAGGTTAATCGTTCCTTCAAAATTCAGGGAAGCACTTGGAGATGAATTTGTTGTTACGAAGGGATTAGATGGCTGCTTATTTGTGTATGACAATAAAGAGTGGAATGTATTCGAAGAAAAACTGAAATCACTGCCGCTTACGAATAAAGATGCAAGACAATTTGTACGTTTCTTTCTCGCAGGAGCAGCGAGTGTAGAAGTGGACAAGCAAGGAAGAATTTTAGTACCGTCAAACTTAAGAGAATTTGCAAAGCTGAATAAAGATGTGGTACTGGTTGGCGTTGCAAGCCGTATAGAAATCTGGAGCAAAGAAATTTGGGAAAACAGTGCAGCCTTTGAAGATATGGAAGAAATTGCAGAGCATATGGCTGATCTGGGACTTGGCATTTAAGGAGCATTCATGGAATTTAAACACGTATCGGTCTTACTGACAGAAACAATTGAAAATCTGAATATTAAGCCGGACGGCATTTATATGGATGGAACTTTAGGCGGAGGCGGACATGCTTATGAAGTGTGTAAGCAGCTTTCGGAAAATGGTAGATTTTTTGGAATCGATCAGGATGACGCAGCGATTGCCGCGGCAACAGAACGATTAAAGGAATTTGAAGAAAAAGTTACGATCATTCGCAGCAATTATTGTAATGCAAAGGAAGCACTTTTGGAAAAAGGAGTGAGCAAGGTCGATGGCATCGTTTTGGACCTTGGCGTTTCTTCTTATCAATTAGATACGATAGAACGAGGATTTTCCTATAAGTATGATACGGATCTGGACATGCGTATGGACAGAAGGGCGACTCTATCCGCAAAGAATATTGTCAATGAATATTCAGAAAGGGAGTTATACCGTATTATCAGGGATTACGGAGAAGACCAGTTCGCTAAAAATATAGCAAAGCATATTGTAAGATACCGGGCGGACAAGCCTATAGAGACAACCGGAGAGCTGAATGAGATCATAAAAGCAGCAATCCCGGCTAAAATGAGAGCGAAAACAGGACACCCATCAAAGAGAACATTTCAGGCGATCCGAATCGAGTGTAACCATGAATTGGATGTGCTGAAGGACTCCTTGGATGATATGATTGAAATGCTGAATCCTGGCGGAAGACTCTGTATCATTACATTCCATTCTTTAGAGGATAGAATCGTAAAATCGGCATTCAAGAAAAACGAAAATCCATGTACCTGCCCACCGGAATTTCCGGTTTGTGTATGTGGAAAGGTGTCAAAGGGCAAAGTGATAACAAGAAAACCGATATTACCCAGTGAAGAAGAGCTTGCATATAATTCCAGATCAAAAAGTGCAAAACTCAGGGTATTTGAAAGAAAATAAACGAAAAATCAGATGGAAGGAAGAGTGTCATGGCAGGACAGACAGCAAGAACACAGACAACTGTGAGAACGAATACAGGCAGAAGACAGGCTGCATATGGCAGAAGTGAATATATACAAGGCAATACCGTTCGCAAACTGGATATACAAAGACAGTTGGAGGAGCCGCCACGTAAGAAGCTGAGTAATGCTACGAGAAAAAACAGGGAAAAGGCATATCATATGAATTTTCCATATGTTTTATTTTTGGCAACTGCTTTAGTTATTATGGGAATCGTGTTAGTAGGATATATTCAGTTACAGGCAGAGATCACGAACTCTGTAAAGAACATTTCAAAGCTGGAGAGTCAATTGAATGATCTGAAACTGGCAAATGATGAGGCATATAGCCGCATTACAAGCAGTGTGGATTTAGAGGAAATACGCAGAATTGCTATCGGTGAGCTTGGAATGCAGTATGCAGAGGAAGGACAGATCATCAATTATTCTGTAGACGGAAGCGATTATGTAAAGCAGTTTCAGGATATTCCAGAGTAGCCTTTATAATGCTTAGGAAGGGAAGGCTGTAAAGTGCAGAACAACGATAGAAACAAAAATCATAACAGAAACAATACGAATAGAAAAAAAAGAAGAAAACAGAATAAGTTTACAATTACAATGCAAAAGAAGCTGGTGGTACTGTTTGGACTGATACTACTAGCTTTCGTCGGTTTAAGTTGGAGGCTTTATTCCATTACAAAAGAGAATGGCGAAAGTTATAAAAAACAGGTGTTATCCCAACAAAAATATGATAGTACCACGCTGCCTTATAAACGTGGCGATATTTTGGATGCAAAAGGAACTCCCTTGGCGGTCAGTGAAAAGGTTTACAATCTAGTACTGGATACGCGGTTAATGCTGCAGGATGAAGAGGCACTGGAGCCAACGGTCAATGCATTGGTCAGTCAGTTCGGTCTGGATGAGACAGAACTTAGAAAATACATTAATGACAATCCGGAATCTGCATACAAAGTATTAGCAAAACGATTATCTTATTCGGAGATCAGTGATTTTCTTGCGATGCAGGAAGATACAGAAAATAATCCGCACATTGTAGGAGTATGGTTTGAAGAAGAATATAAGCGAACCTATCCAAATGGAACGCTTGCCTGTGATGTTATTGGCTTTACCAGCACCGATAATGTGGGAACTTACGGCTTAGAGGAATATTACAATGATACATTAAATGGTACACCAGGAAGAGTGTATGGTTATTTGACGGAAGACTCTACGTTTGAGCGTACGACAAAGGCTGCGGTAGATGGCAATACGATCATTTCTACCATTGATGTCAATATTCAGGCAATTGTAGAGAAACATTTAAAAGCATTCAATGATGAGCATTTAAATGAAGCAAGAACCGGACTTGGAAGTAACAATACGGCTTGTATCATTATGGAAGTGGATACGGGAGAGATTCTTGCGATGGCAAGCTATCCGGCATATGATCTGAATACACCAAGAGAGGTAGAGTCTTATTTTACCGAGGAAGAGATCAATGCTTATTTTTCGGAAGAGGATCTGGCACTTTTGGCGGCGGGCGAGAAGCCATATGAGAGTCTGAATGCCCTTTGGAAAAATTTCTGCATTTCGGAAACGTATGAACCGGGTTCTACGGCGAAGCCTTTCACGGTAGCTGCTGCATTGGAAACGGGGGCGATTACAGGGAATGAAGTTTACCAGTGTGATGGTGCTTTGGAAGTAGGTGGACATACGATCAAATGCCATAGCTATCGTTATGGTGGAGAGGGCGCTGTTTCTGTAAAAGACAGTATCGCTTTATCCTGTAACGTAGGACTGATGAAAATTGCTCAGGCACTTGGTGCAGAAGATTTTGCAAAATACCAGAATGCCTTTGGATTTGGTCTGAAGACGAATGTTGACCTTGCCGGAGAAGCAAGAACCGCAAGTTTGATCTATAATGAGGATACTTTAGGACCGACCGAACTTGCGACCAACTCTTTTGGGCAGTCTTTTAATGTGACAATGATACAGATGATCAGCGGATTTTGTTCCTTGATCAACGGGGGATATTATTACGAACCGCATATGGTGAGTAAAATAGTGAGCCCAACAGGTGCTACAGTAGAAAATATCGAACCTCATGTGTTAAAACAGACCATATCTGCGTCTACCAGTGAAAAAATTGTAGAATATTGTAATGCGGTCGTAACAGATGGTACTGGTAAAACGGCAAGACCAGCAGGATATGCCATTGGAGGCAAGACCGGTACAGCAGAGACCTTACCTCGTGGAAATGGGGAATATGTTGTTTCCTTTATGGGGTATGCTCCTGCAGACGATCCACAGATCGCCATTTATGTAGTAGTAGACCGTCCGAATGTGGAAGGTCAGGATGATGCCAAATATGCAACACGAATTGTCCGCGATATTTTGACAGAAGTGCTGCCTTATTTGAATATATTTATGACAGAAGGGCTTTCCGAGGAAGAGATTGCAGAACTGGAAGAAAAACAGCTTGCAATTACGACACAGTACGGACAGCCAGAGGAAACAACCGAAGCAGGAACAGAAGGTGAGACAGAGAGTACGGGTGAAGAAGGAAGCGCCGAAGGAGAAAGCGGTGCAGAAGGTGAAGGTGAGGACGAAAGTACGGTAGACCGTATTTGGACAACCTTCCCAATAGATCCTGAAACCGGCTATGCCGTAGATCCGGATACTGGAGATTTTGTAGATCCGGATACCGGAGCCTTGATAAAAGGTGAGTCCATGTTGGATAATACCGGTACGGCAGGAGATGGAAAGACACAGGAAGAATAAAAATACAAAACAGAATATAGAATAACCTAACGGAGAAGATAATAGACTGTATTAATACTTTTTTAGAGGCAGCTCATGTACAAAACATTTCATAGAAAGAAAATCGTAGTTATTTTTCTTGTATGTACAGCAATGTTTTTGGGTTTGGCAGCACGGCTCGTCTATTTGATGATAGGACAGTCAGAATATTATACAGAAAAAGCCGAAGATCTTCATGAGAGAGAGCGGAGCATTAAAGCGGCAAGAGGAAGAATTTTAGATCGAAATGGAGTAGTACTTGCGGATAATCGAACGGTCTGTACGGTTTCGGTCATTCACAGCCAGCTGACAGAACCGGAAAAGGTAGTGGAAATGCTGTGCTCAGAATTAAATCTGGAAGAAGAATATGTGCAAAAACGAGTAGATAAGTACTCTGCGATAGAACGTATTAAAAGCAATGTGGATAAAGAGACCGGAGATAAGATAAGAGCCTATGATCTGGACGGCGTAAAGGTAGATGAAGATTATAAAAGATATTATCCTTATGATAGTCTTGCCTCTAAGGTGTTGGGATTTACCGGAAGTGATAATCAAGGAATTGTTGGACTGGAAGTGATCTATGATAAATATTTAGAGGGAACGGAAGGCACGATTCTTACTTTGACCGATGCGAAGGGCGTAGAACTTGCGGAAGGCGGAGAAGGAAGAGTGGAGCCAATAAGCGGTAATGACTTAAATATCAGTATGGATGTTAATATTCAGACATATGCCACTCAGCTTGCGGAACAGGTCATGGAGACAAAACAGGCAGATGGAGTCAGTATTTTAGTCATGCGGGTAAAAGACGGTGAATTGCTTGCTATGGTAAACGTACCGGAATTTAACTTGAACGATCCTTATACCTTGACGGACACATGGCTCTATAGAGAGGTAGAAACGGAAACACAAGAGTATGGAGAAACGGTAAAGAGTATAGTGAAAGTGCCAGCCACGCAGGAAGAACTGACGGAGAAAGAATATCAGGACAGATTGAATGGAATGTGGCGTAATGGTACGATAAACGATACCTACGAACCGGGTTCTACCTTTAAGATCGTGACAGCAGCTGCAGGGCTGGAAGAAGGGGTCGTTACGACAAAGGATTCTTTCAGTTGTCCGGGGTATGTAATCGTGGAGGATAGAAAGATACGGTGTCATAAAGTAGGAGGGCATGGTGCAGAAAATTTTGTACAGGCAACGATGAATTCCTGCAATCCGGTATTTGTTACGGTCGGTCTGCGGATCGGAGCTGACAGGTTCTATGATTATTTTGAACAGTTCGGTCTTTTAGGAAAGACTGGCGTAGACCTGCCCGGAGAAGCGGCGACGATCATGCACAAAAGAGAGGCGATCGGTATGGTCGAGCTTGCCACAGTTTCTTTTGGACAGTCATTTCAGATCACGCCATTGCAGCTTATGGTGACAGCGGCTTCCATTGTGAATGATGGCACGAGGGTTACCCCTCACTTTGGTGTGAAGGTAACGGATGAAGAAGGAAATACAGTCGAAGTTTTCCAATACGAACAAAAAGAGAATATCGTTTCTGAGGAAACTTCTGCTACGATGCGCTATATGTTAGAGCAGGTAGTAGAAAACGGTGGCGGTAAAAATGCGTATATCGAGGGCTATCGAATAGGTGGAAAGACGGCAACAAGCCAGACACTTCCAAGGGGAAGCGGGAAGTATATAGCTTCTTTTTTAGGATTTGCTCCAGCGGATGACCCGGAGGTCATTGCTATTTGCATAATCAATAATCCGCAGGGAACTTATTATGGAGGACAGATAGCAGCACCGGTAGTCAGGCAGCTTTTTGAAAATATTCTTTCCTATTTGGAAAAAATAAACTATAATTAAGAGAATTGCGAAAAATGCGTTTTCTCCGGAAAGGACTTGGTCGTAGGGTATGAGGTTTGAAACAGCCATACCAGCAGTACCGGTCATCATTTCTTTTGCTGTCAGTGTGATATTGAGCCCGGTCATTATTCCTTTTTTAAAGAAATGGAAAGCAGGGCAGACGGTCAGAGATGATGGACCAAAGACACACCTGAAAAAGTCAGGGACGCCTACTATGGGTGGAATTATTATTTTACTCAGTGTAGTGAGCACGTCCATTTTATATGTAAGGGATTATCCAAAGATCCTGCCGGTACTCTTTCTGACACTGGGATTTGGCATTATCGGCTTTTTGGATGATTATATCAAAGTAGTATTAAAAAGGTCTATGGGTCTTACGCCATTGCAAAAGCTTTTAGGACAGTTTATAGTGACAGGGATATTTGCGTATTATATTAGCGAACAGCTGCAGCTTACTCTGTCTATGAAAATTCCTTTTATGAATGGGAAACTGATTGATTTTGGTGTATGGAATATTCCCATTCTGTTCTTTATCGTTATAGGAACGGTAAATGGTACGAATTTCACGGATGGGCTGGATGGACTGGTAAGTAGTGTGACCGTGATTGTTGCTACCTTTTTTTCGGTAGTAGCTATCGGAACCGGAAGTGGGATTGAGCCGGTAACCTGTGCAGTAGCAGGGGCTCTTTTAGGCTTCTTACTGTTTAATGTGTATCCTGCCAGTGTATTTATGGGAGACACCGGGTCGTTAGCATTGGGTGGATTTGTGGCAGCATCCGCTTATATGATGCAAATGCCATTGTTTCTGCCAATTGTGGGATTTGTGTACGCTGTCGAAGTGCTTTCGGTAGCATTGCAGGTAGTGTACTTTAAAATAAGTGGAGGAAAACGGATTTTTAAAATGGCACCGATCCACCATCATTTTGAGCTGTGTGGATGGTCCGAGACGAGAATTGTCGCCTGTTTTTCTATTGTGACGGCAGTTTTGTGCCTGATAGCACTTATGTCCATATGAAAAAAGATAAAATATGATACAATATTGCAAAAGAATGTGATTTGTAGATGGGAGTAAAAATGAAGTTGGAAAAGAAAAAAGTACTGGTAATCGGAAGCGGGATCAGCGGCATCGGAGCTGCAAAAATGTTAAAAAAGCACGGTGCATATCCGGTATTATTTGATGAAAACGAGAAAATAACAAAGGAAGACATAGAAGCAAAGCTGGAAGGGGATAAGGATGTAGCAGTTTATGTGAAGGAGCTTCCAAAGGAAGTAAAAGAAAGCGTGGAACTGGCTGTATTAAGTCCGGGTGTTCCGGTTGATACTAAATTGTGCGAAGAGTTGAAACAGCGTGGCATTTCCCTGTGGGGTGAAATAGAGCTTGGATTTCAGGCAGAAAAGGGAAAGGTGATCGCAATCACCGGTACTAACGGAAAAACGACCACAACGACTTTGGTAGGAGAAATCATGAAAAGCTGTAATCCGGAAGTTTTTGTCGTGGGGAATATTGGAAATCCTTATACGGAGGAAGCGGACAAAACAACAAAAACTTCAGTAACAGTAGGGGAAATCAGTAGCTTTCAGTTAGAGACAATCGAGCATTTCCATCCGGCAGTATCGGCTATATTGAACATTACACCGGATCATCTGAACCGTCATCATACAATGGAAAATTATGTGAAGGCAAAAGAAGCGATTACGCTCAATCAGACGAAGGATGATACTTGTGTGCTGAATTATGACAATGAATATACAAGAGAATTTGGAGAAAGATGTCCAGCAAAGGTTCTTTATTTTTCTTCTCAGCATAAACTTAAAGAAGGTATCTTTTTAGATGGAGAAGAAATTTATATGACAGAGAACGGCACCACAACAAGAGTGATGAACATTCACGATATGAATCTTGTTGGAATGTGCAATGTGGAAAATGTTATGGCTGCAATTGGTATTTGCCTAAGTGCCGGTGTGCCGCTTTCTTCTATATTAAATGTAGTTCGTACCTTTAAGGCGGTAGAACATAGAATTGAATTTGTGGCAACTAAAAACGGTGTGGATTACTACAACGATTCCAAAGGCACCAATCCGGATGCTGCTATACAAGGTATCAAGGCGATGTCGAAAAAGACAGTGTTGATCGGCGGAGGCTATGATAAACAGAGTGAATACGATGAATGGATCGAGAGCTTTGAAGGAAAAGTAAAGAAACTGGTACTCATCGGACAGACAAGAGAGAAAATAGCAGAGTGTGCTAAGAAGCATGGATTTACGGACTATTGCTTTGCCGATACTTTTGAAGAAGCAATGGAAATCTGCGTGGAGACTGCGAAACCCGGTGAGGCGGTACTTCTTTCCCCTGCATGTGCAAGTTGGGGAATGTTCCCGAATTATGAAGTAAGGGGAAAGATTTTTAAAGATTATGTAAAAGCTATAGAGGAGTGATTTCGTGGCAGGCACAAAGAGAAGAGAACGACAAGGGCAATCTGAATATTTTTTTGATTACAGTCTATTGTTTATCGTGCTGTTTTTGTTGGGCTTTGGTCTGATTATGATTTATTCTGTCAGCAGTTACGAGGCAAATCTGGAATATGGAGATGCAGCGTACTATTTGAAAAAGCAGTTGTTTTCTACAGTACTTGGATTGATTACCATGACTGTGGTAGCGATGATCCCGTATCATTTCTGGGAGCGATTTGCAACACTGGGATATGTAGTTTCTGCAATCTTGATCTTGTTAGTTATGACACCATTAGGTAGGGAAAGCCATGGTGCAAGGCGTTGGTTGTACGTTGGTATTTCTGTTCAGCCGGCGGAGATCGCCAAGTTGGGAATGATCTTGTTCCTTGCAAGCTTTATTTGTAAGATGGGAAGAAGCATTCGGACTTTGAAAGGCTTTTTGGCAGTCCTTGCAATACCAGTGCCTATATGCCTTATGGTCTGGAAGATTACGGATAATATGAGTTCTGCTATTATCATTTTTGGTATTGCAGCCTTGATGCTTTTTGTCAGCAGTCCAGATTATAAGAAATTTGTTGCTATCGCTGTGGCGGGTGTGGCAGGCGTAGCCGCCCTTGTATTTTATATCGTCCAGACAGCAGATATGGAATCCTCATCCTTCCGATTCGCCAGAGTTTTAGCTTGGCTTGATCCGGAGGCATACGCCAGCGGAAAAGGTTTCCAGACACTACAGGCACTATATGCAATTGGTTCTGGTGGGGTGTTTGGAAAAGGACTTGGGGAAAGTATGCAAAAGTTAGGCTTTCTGCCAGAGGCACAGAATGACATGATCTTCTCTATTATTTGTGAGGAACTTGGTTTGTTTGGTGCTTTCGCAATTATAGTAATGTTTATCTTACTTATTTGGAGATTCATGGTAATTGCTAACAACGCAAAAGATTTGTTTGGTGCACTTTTAGTAGTTGGAGTGATGGGGCACATTTCCATTCAGGTCATTTTAAATATTGCCGTGGTAACAAATACCATACCAAATACCGGTATTTCCCTGCCGTTCATCAGTTATGGAGGAAGTTCAGTTATGTTCCTCTTGATTGAAATAGGGCTTGTGCTCAGTGTGGCACGGGGAATCAGATTAAAGGATTTGTAGCGTTATGAAAAATAAGAAAAAACAAGTAAAGCAAAAGAGCGGGCGCAAAAAGATCATTTTGTTTTTCAGCATTCTGTTTGTTTTTCTCTTATTGGTGGCGGTTCTTCTGTATATTGTAGGAAATTACAAAATAAAAAATGTTTATGTAGATGGAAATGTACATTATACAGATGAAGAAATTATGGATATTGTCATGGCTGGACCACTTGGAGACAATTCCCTTTATCTTTCTTTGAAATACAAGAAGAAAGGAATTGATGATGTTCCATTCGTTCAGACTATGGATGTTGCCATTCTTTCACCGGATACGATAAGGATCACAGTATATGAAAAGTCACTTGCTGGATATGTAGAATATTTGGGAAACTATATGTATTTTGACAAAGATGGTACGATCGTGGAGAGTTCTACAAATAGAACTGCTGGAATCCCGCAGGTAACAGGTCTTTCCTTTGACCATGTTGTCATGTACGAGCCGCTTCCGGTAGAGGATGCACAAATTTTTGAGACCATTTTGGACATGACCCAATTGTTAAATAAATATAGTCTTTCCGCGGACAGGCTTTATTTTGACCCCGATAAAAATATGACGATTTATTTCGGAAATGTAAAAGCAGCTGTTGGGGATGGCGAAAACATTGATGAAAAAGTAATGCTTTTGCAAAGTATAATGCCAGATTTGGAAGGAAAAAGCGGTACACTTCATTTGGAAAGTTATACCGAAGATACGAAAAACATTACTTTTGAACCAGACTAAAAATGGTAAAATAGGAAAAAATACCAATAATCACCCAATAAAAAACAATATTTTTTAAAAAAAACTGGTTGCTAAATTGATTAAATAATTATATGATAGTCTATAGGAGTTTAAAAGGGATATATTGAAGGAGGAAAAACCTTGCTTGAAATTAAGACGAATGACGCAGAGGCTGCAGCTAAAATCATCGTAGTTGGTGTAGGCGGTGCAGGTAATAATGCTGTAAATAGAATGATTGATGAAAATATAGAAGGAGTAGAGTTTATCGGTGTTAATACAGATAGACAGGCTTTGCAGTTATGTAAGGCTCCGAAACTGCTTCAGATTGGTGAAAAATTAACAAAAGGACTTGGTGCTGGTGCAAAACCGGAAATCGGTGAAAAAGCAGCAGAAGAAAGTGTTGAGGAAATTACAGAGGCATTAAAAGGTGCTAACATGGTATTCGTAACCTGTGGTATGGGTGGCGGTACTGGTACTGGTGCAGCACCGGTTGTTGCAAGAATATCAAAAGAAATGGGTATTCTTACTGTTGGTGTTGTTACAAAGCCTTTCCGCTTTGAAGCCAAAGCCCGTATGACAAATGCAATTGGCGGAATTGAACGTATCAAAGACAATGTGGATACATTGATCGTGATTCCAAACGATAAATTATTAGAAATTGTAGATAGAAAGACAACTATGCCAGATGCTTTGAAAAAGGCAGATGAAGTGCTTCAGCAGGCAGTACAGGGTATTACTGACCTGATTAATGTACCGGCTGTTATTAACCTTGACTTTGCCGATGTACAGACGGTTATGAAGGACAAGGGTATTGCCCATATCGGTATCGGAACTGGTAAGGGTGACGATAAAGCAAGCGAAGCAATCAAAATGGCTGTGGAAAGTCCACTTCTTGAGACAACGATTTCCGGTGCAACGGATGTTATTATCAATGTTTCCGGTGATATTACATTGATGGATGCTTCCGAAGCAGCAGACTATGTAAGAGAACTTACTGGTGATGATGTCAATATCATCTTTGGTGCTATGTATGATGAATCCAAGACAGACAGCTGTATGATCACAGTTATTGCAACAGGTCTGGAGGATGCTTCAACGGCACCGACTAGCAGAATCGGTTCCGGATTTACATATAAGGCACCGACTCCACACTTAAATCCTTCTTTACAGGGAGCAAATTTAGGTGGACAGAATCCAGCAGGTCAGCCGGGAACAACTCCGGTACGTCCGATTACTGGTATTAACAGACCGGGAGATATCCGCAGCAATGTGGAAGAGAAATCTTTAAAGATTCCGGATTTCTTACAGAGAAAATAAAAGAGAAATATAAAGCAGGTGTGTTATGAACATTACAATTACAGGTAATTTAGGTTCGGGTAAATCAACTGTATGTAAAGAACTGGCAAAGATTGATTATCAGATCATTTCTACTGGAACTATTTTCAGAGAGATCGCGAAAGAACGTGGTCTGTCTGTTGTGGAACTGAATGAGGAAGTAAACAGAGAGATTGCTGCCGGGAAACATGACATTGATGATATGATCGATAACCGGAGTAAAAGACTGGGAGATGAACTGGACAATGCAGTTTTTGATTCCAGACTTGCTTGGAATTTTGTAAATGACAGCTTTAAGGTCTTCCTTACAGTTGATATTAATGAAGCAGCTGCACGTGTATTCAACGATAACAGAGACACGGAGACCTATGCTTCCGTACAGGAATGTAAAAAAGCATTATTGGACAGACAACTTTTAGAGCAGGAGCGTTTTGAGAAGCTCTATGGTATTGATTATTATAATATGAATAATTACAATCTGGTGTTAGAGACAACAAACGCAAAGCCAGAGACGATTGCAGCAGAGATCTTGAAACGGTTTGAAGAGTACAAACAGCAGAAATTTAAACAGATCATGCTGTTAAATCCGACGTCCGTATATCCTACAGAGAGTATAGGTGAAGTACAGGAATATGCACTTAGCCAGTCGGCAATGGAGGAGAAGTCTTCTTATCAGACTATCGAAGTAGGTCTGAAAAATAATGAGTGGTATGTTCTTGACGGACAGAAAAAGCTTTTAGAAGCAATTTGCAAAGAGCAGCCTTTCATTTATGCTGTGGCAGGAAAGAAAGAGGTTCCAAGTGCGGACAAGTCCCTTATTCATGATTTTGAAAAGATAGGACAGTTCCAATACAAAAAATATCCTGTAGAGCAGGATGAGAAAAATCTGATACATTTTGAAGCAGCCTTTTAAGGGCACTCGTGTTTCGATAAGAGGATATAAAGAGCAGAGTATGTAGAAATCATACCCTGCTCTTTTTTGCTTTCGTTTCTAAATGTCGTTGAAACCTGCGATGATTAACAGCACTTTCTGGCGCAAAAACGACAAAATAAGCAGTACAGCCTCTGTATAATGGGAAAAGAAATGGAGGTGGAAAGTGCAGTACATTCTTTACATTGACCGTTTGTTTTTCCTAAATTTTTGTATGGATTTTTTTGCCTTGGCGTTGATGAATGCTTCACTTGGACGTTCTACCACACGATTCAGAATGATTCTCAGCGCGTTAATAGGTGCGGCAGGCTGCATAGCGGTGTTGTTCCTGCCATCGCTTCCTTACATAGTAAAAGTACTGGTAGGTTTTTTCGGAATCAGCATACTTATGGTATGGGTGCTGTATCCGAAAGAAAAGATAATGTTTTTCATAAAAGCACTGACGAGTCTGTATGGTTTTTCCTTTTTGTTCGGTGGAGTTCTGCTCTTTTTAAAAAGATATATAAGACCGAACGGAGATAACTTCCTTTTTACTGTGGTGCTCCCCACGGTAATCGTTTATTTTATAGTGTTCTTTTTTTTGAAAAGAAAAAGAGAGATTCAGAATGAATGTGAAGTTCTTCTTTTAGTTGAAGGGAAAAGCCTTAGGATGAAAGCATTTATTGATTCGGGCAATATGTTGACAGAACCGATCAGTAAAAAACCGGTATCCATTGTGGAAGCGGATTGTTTGAAAAAGGCAGGAATCACTATGCCGGATGAAAAATGCAAAGCCATTCCATATCACAGTGTAGGGAAAAAGAACGGAATTTTAATAGGATATGAATTTCCTGAAATGATGATCCAGATGAAAAATGGGGAGAAGAAAGCGGAAAAAGTAATTGTTGCAGTAAGCGGAGAAACTCTTTTTTCAAACGGAAAGTATCAGATGATTCTTCATCCCAAGCTTTTGGAGGGAGAAGATTTTCATAAGACAGAGATAGGGTGACAGAAAAAAAGACTGGAGGAATTCACATGATTTTGAAAATAGCATTGCCTGGAAGGATACAATTTAAAATGATCAGTCCACAGACAAATTTATTTATGGCAAAACAGGGGGATATACATTATATCGGAGGTACAGAGGTGCTGCCACCGCCTTTGGAAGTGGAACAGGAAAATGAAGTGATAAGTGATCTGGGAACGGAATATGAGGACGAAGCAAAGTCCATTTTGATAGAACATAATTTGCGGCTTGTAGTTTACATAGCTAAAAAATTTGATAATACTGGTGTGGGCGTGGAGGATCTGATCTCCATTGGAACAATTGGGCTCATAAAATCCATTAATACGTTCAAGCCGGATAAAAATATTAAGTTGGCAACGTATGCTTCACGTTGTATTGAAAATGAGATTTTGATGTATCTTAGAAGGAATAATAAGACAAAGCTGGAAGTATCGATAGACGAACCATTGAATGTGGATTGGGATGGAAACGAACTTTTATTGTCCGATATTTTAGGTACGGATGAGGATGTTATTTATCGGGATATGGAGACAGAGGTGGAAAGAAAGCTGCTCATGAAGGCAATTAATAAACTTTCTGAACGTGAGAAAACGATCATTAAGTTAAGATTTGGACTTGGAAGAGGAGATGGCGAAGAAATGACGCAAAAAGAGGTTGCCGAGCTTTTGGGGATCTCACAATCTTACATATCACGTTTGGAAAAAAAAATCATGCGACAGCTAAAAAAAGAGATGGTAAGAGAAGTATAAAAGAAAAGAATCGTTGCTATGCAGGCAGCGATTCTTTTTATGCATTTTCTTTTACCAATTGATGATCTTACCTGATTTTTTGACTTTTTTGGAGAGAGAATAAACAAGAGTTTCAAAGCTAGTGTCATCTATATCTGCCCATTCACCGCCAATGCATTCTTTAATCTCAGCGACTGGCTTATCAAGGAAAGCAATTGCTTCTTCTGGATCATAACCTTGAATCGGAGATGTTCCCTTTTTTTCACAGAGATAAATAGTAATACTTTTTAAAAGTTTTTGCTCTTTTTCCATAAAGTTATTTTCTGCCTTTTTAGCGTCACGCTCAAAAGCATTTTTAATATCATTCCAATCTGCCATTTCCGGTACTCCTTCCCCATACAAATCTTATATGACTATTATAACTTTACGGAGAAAAAAGTACAAGTAAACAGATGGAAAAGCGTGTTAAGAAAATGAAAGGGAAGTGGTCAGGCAGTCAGATAGGAGCGCATCGTTTTGAGGGCATTTTTTTCGAGTCTGGATACTTGCGCCTGCGAGATCCCGATCATTTCTGCCACTTCCATCTGCGTTTTCCCTTCAAAAAAGCGGAGGGAAATAATTTCATGTTCTCTTGTATTTAGTTTTTTCATTGCTTCACTTAAAGAAATATGTTCTACCCAAGTTTCTTCCTTATTTTTTTTGTCACTGATCTGATCCATGACATAAAGGGTATCACCGCCATCGGTAAAAATCGGCTCATAGAGGCTGCAAGGGCTCTGGATGGCATCTAAGGCATAGACGATATCCTCCTTTGGAATACCAATTTCTTCGGCAATTTCCATAACAGTAGGTTCCTTTAAATTTCTTTTGGTCATTGCTTCTTTAGCATAAATGGCTTTGTAGGCTGTGTCCTTTAAGGAACGGCTTACGCGGATGGAGCTGTTATCCCGTAGAAAACGTCGGATTTCTCCGATGATCATAGGAACTGCATAGGTACTGAATTTAACATTTAGGGAAGAATCAAAATTGTCAATCGCTTTAATGAGACCGATACAGCCGATCTGGAATAGATCATCCACATTTTCATTGCTGGAAGAAAAACGTTTAATCACACTTAAGACAAGGCGCAGGTTTCCTTCAATGTATTCCTGACGGGCGTCTTTATCACCCTGTTCAATGCGTACGAACAGAGCGTCTTTCTGTGCCTGTTTTAAAAGCGGAAGCTTTGCTGTGTTTACTCCGCAGATTTCAACTTTACCCTGTGCCATGGTAGTGCCTCCTTATTTGATCTGATATACTAAAATATTTACAGAAGGAACGGATTTTATTCATGGCGGCAAGACAAAAAAAGGAGAGAAAGCATATGATAGAAAAAGAAGATTTTTAAGAGGGAATTATGCTGTTTTCTGAGTTTAAAAGTAAAGAGGTCATTAATATGCGGGATTGCAGGCGTCTTGGTAAAGTAACGGATTTTGAATTTGACCATTGCACAGGGCAAATTAAGAAAATCATCATTCCAGGAAGCTGTGGACTTTGTAATCTGTTTTGTAATGAACCGGATTTTTGTATTTGCTATAATGAGATTTGCCAAATCGGTCCGGACATTATTCTAGTTGACATAAAGATATAGTTGACTAAAAAAAATGGATATTTTATAATGAATGTACGGTATTTAAGGCAAAATCAAACTATATGAGAAGAGAAAAGAAGCCTGAAAAACAGGCAGATGGGGGAAAACTATGAAATGTCCATTTTGTGGCCACGAGAATACGAGGGTCATTGACTCCAGACCGGCAGAAGAAAACAATTCCATCCGCAGAAGAAGAGTATGTGATGAATGTGATAAGCGTTTTACTACATACGAAAAGGTAGAAACGATTCCGCTTATCATTATTAAAAAGGACAATAACAGAGAGACTTACGATCGTTCTAAAATTGAAGCAGGTGTACTTCGTGCCTGCCATAAACGTCCGATCAGTGCAAGTCAGATTAACCAGCTGGTTGATGAGGTAGAGACAGAAATTTTCAATATGGAAGAAAAAGAAATTCCCAGCCAGATCATTGGTGAACTTGTTATGGATAAACTAAAGGATTTAGAGGCGGTTGCTTATGTCAGATTTGCTTCCGTATATAGAGAATTTAAAGATATCAATACCTTTATGGATGAATTAAAAAGTGTTTTGAACAAATAAAAGCGCAGATTGATAAACACCTTGCAAATATGCAGGGTGTTTTGTTATTATAGAGAAAGTAGTCAGAGAATGAGAAAAGGAACAAGGCGAAAAATATGTTTCAATGTTTTTATCCCAATAAATATTTAGATTCTACTTATCAGATCGATTTTAAAAAAGAATATGAAAATGGTATCCGGGGCGTTATTTTTGATGTGGACAATACTTTGGTGCCTCATGGAGCACCTGCGGACGAGCGTAGTCTTGCACTGTTTGAGAAACTGCGGGAAATTGGAATCCGTTCATTACTGCTTTCCAACAATAAAGAGCCAAGAGTGAAATCGTTTGCGGAGGAAGTAGGAAGTCTTTATATTTATAAAGCGGGCAAGCCATCTCCGAATAATTATAAAAAGGCTATGGAACGGCTTGAAACAGATGAAAACTCTACATTATTTGTTGGAGATCAGCTTTTTACGGATGTCTGGGGTGCTAATCGTGCAGGAATCCGTTCTTATCTCGTAAAGCCGATCCATCCGAAGGAAGAAATACAGATCGTATTGAAACGTTATTTAGAAAAAATTGTTTTATTTTTTTATAAAAGGCAGTTAAAGAAACAGGAGGGTGAAGATGGCAGAGCAGAGTAATCACACCGACGGCAGGACAAGAACCTGCGGCCTGATCGGAAATCCGGTCGAACATACGATGTCGCCGGTCATACATAATACATTGGCAGCAAATTTTGGACACAATTTAGTGTATGTGCCGTTTCATGTAGAAAAAGATTTAGATAAGGCAGTAGAAGGTGCTTATGCATTAAATATTTTGGGCATGAATGTGACCGTGCCTTACAAGACAGACGTGATCGCATCTTTGCTCGAAGTGGATGAGCTGGCATCCCGTATTGGAGCAGTCAATACGCTAGTACGCATGGAGGGCGGATACAAAGGTTATAATACAGATATGCCTGGACTGTATCGTGCCATGAAGGAAGATGGCATTTTGATTGAAAATGCAGATATAGTGATTCTTGGCGCGGGTGGTGTAGCAAGGGCAGTTGCGGTACTTGCTGCGGATAAGAAGGCTTCCAGAATACGGATATTAAATCGTACGGTAGAAAAGGCAGAAGCCGTTGTGCAGGAAGTAAAAGAATATTTCCCGTCTGTAGATGTGCAGGCGATGCCTCTTTCCGATTACGCGAAGCTTGATGGAAAGGAATGGATCGCAATTCAGGCGACAAGCGTGGGAATGTTTCCAAAGGTAGATGCAGCAGTGATTGAGGAAGCAGGGTTTTACGAAAAAGTAAAGGTCGGCTATGACCTGATCTTCAATCCTTCTGAAACAAAATTTATGACGCTTTTAAAACATGCTGGAAAAGAGGCATACAATGGACTGAAAATGCTGCTTTATCAGGGTATTATTGCGTATGAATTATGGAATGAGTGTGAAGTGACAAAAGAACAGGCAGCAGTGGTCTACGAAAAGATGAAAAAAGAAATGGGATGCTAAAGGCTGAAAGGAGCAGATTCGACATGGAGAACGTAATTTTAACCGGTTTTATGGGCTGTGGGAAGAGCAGTCTTGGGATAAAACTCTCCTATCGGTTGAAAATGCCGTTGTTGGATACGGACAAGATGATAGAAAAAAAACAGGGCTGTACGATATCAGAACTGTTTAAAAAGTATGGGGAAGAGTATTTTAGAAATCTGGAAACAGAATGTATCAAAGATATGCAAAAACAAAAAAGTGCTTATGTGATCTCTGTGGGCGGTGGACTCCCGGTAAAAGAAGAAAACAGAGCACTTTTGAAAAAACTCGGTATGGTCGTTTACTTAAGAGTGCGACCTGAAACGGTTTATGCAAGATTGAAGGATGATACTACACGACCGCTTTTGCAAGGTGAGAATCCGCAGGAAAAAATACGAAACCTGATGCAGGAAAGAGAAAAGTTTTATGAGAGCGGGGCAGATTTTATTTTGGACGTGGATGATCTGGATACGGAGCAGATCATGCAAAAAATTGTGCGGCATTACTGGAAGAGACAAAATAGTAATGAGCATAAAAAGCAAGGTGAGCATACGAAAGGAAACAGGGAAACTAATATGAAGCTGTTAGTCATTAACGGACCGAACATTAATTTCTTGGGAATACGGGAAAAAAGCGTTTACGGAAAAGAAGATTATAACTTTCTTTTAAATATGATCGCAAAGAAGGGCGAAGAGACAGGATGCCAGATCGAAGTGTTCCAAAGCAATCATGAGGGAGCTATCATTGATAGAATTCAAGATTCTTATTTTGATGGAACAGAAGGAATTGTGATCAATCCTGGTGCATACACACATTACAGCTATGCAATCCGAGATGCGCTTGCAAGTATTACTGTGCCAAAGGTAGAGATTCATATTTCTGACATTACCAAAAGGGAAGATTTCAGAAAGGTATCGGTAACAAAAGAAGTATGTGATACACAAATATTTGGTCAGGGATTACAAGGATATTTGATGGCAATTGATTATATTTTGGGAACAAAAAAACAGTGATCCGATACAGAAATTGCTTTTTAAGACAGGTTTTTTTAAGAAATAGTTGAAAAATTAAGATTTTTAGTATACACTATTATAGAATTATAACGTGATAAATTTTAGGAGGATTATTTTATGATTTCTGCAGGTGATTTCAGAAATGGTATTACTATCGAATTAGATAACAACATCTACCAGATTATTGAATTCCAACATGTTAAACCGGGAAAAGGAGCAGCGTTTGTTAGAACAAAGCTTAAAAATATTAAGAGTGGCGGTGTTGTAGAAAAAACTTTCAGACCGACAGAAAAATGCCCACAGGCGCGTATTGATAGAAAAGATATGCAGTATTTATACTCTGATGGTGATTTATTCTACTTTATGGATAACGAAAACTATGAGCAGATTGCTTTGAATGCAGAATCCATCGGTGACGCTCTTAAATTCGTGAAAGAAAACGAAATGTGTAAAGTATGTTCCCACAATGGAAACGTATTTGCAGTAGAACCACCATTATTCGTTGAACTTGAGATTACAGAAACAGAACCAGGCTTCAAAGGTGATACAGCTACAGGTGCTACAAAGCCAGCTACTGTTGAAACAGGAGCAAATGTTTCCGTTCCACTTTTCGTAGAGCAGGGTGATGTGATCAAAATTGATACAAGAACAGGTGAATACCTTTCCAGAGTATAATCAATATTTTAATCTGTATATGAAAAAGCTTGTAAGACAATGGATGTATGTCCATTGTCTTTTTTGTGTGTAAAAGAAATGAAAAGAGCTACATAGACGGAGGTATTTACTATGGATTTTTTGCAATTTGTGAATGAAGTGAAAAAGGGGTTGAAACAATATTTTGATGAGGAGACAGAGATCGTCGTAAACTCTGTGAGAAAAAATAATGGAGTCATGTTGACAGGAATTGTTATTATGGAGAAAGGAAACCATATAGCACCGACTATTTATTTGGAAAGCTTTTATGAAGCATATAAAAAGGAAAAAAATATGCAGGCAATCCTCTATGAACTGGTAAGGATCTATAAAAGCAATCGGATCGAATCGGTTAGTAACTTGGACTTCTTTAAAGATTATGAAACATCAAAACAAAAAATTTACTATAAACTGATCAATGCAAAAAAGAATGAGGCATTGTTAAAGGAAGTTCCTTTTGTACCTTATTTGGATTTGGCAATTGTATTTTATTGTGATTGCAGCAATGAATTGTTTGGCAATGCAGCTATTTTGATCAAAAACAGTCACTTGGCAATGTGGGGAATCGATGCAGAAAAACTATATCAGGCAGCAATCCTTAATACACCACGAAACAATCCTTATGAGATTAAAGCTATGGATACGATGATGTTAGAGTTGTATGCAGCAGATATCCGCAGGGAATTAGAGAGAAAGCATATTTCCTATTCTGAACAGTGGATTGAGCAGTTGGCAGCACAAATGGTCGAAAAGGAGGCACCGGCAGGTGAAAGAACACCGATGTATGTTTTGACAAATACAGGGCGGACTCATGGAGCAGCCTGCATTTTATATCATAATCTTTTGGATGAATTTGCGAAAAGAATAAATGACAATTTGTATATTTTGCCGAGTTCTATTCATGAAATCATTATAGTTCCGGCTTCTTTGGCAGGAAAAGCTTCTGAGCTTCGGGAAATGGTAAAGGAGATCAATGAGACACAGGTGGAAGAGGAAGAAGTGTTGTCGGATTCTGTTTATTTTTTTAATCGCTCCACAAAAAGGCTGGAACTGGCGTAATAGAGGAAGAATGGAAGAATTTGTAGCCTGTCTGCACTAGACAAAAAAATGTATTTATGATATTATAGGCAAAGTGATGTAACAAATTTGTAATATATCGCGTCGGAAGCGCGTATTTATCGATAAGATGGAGTTGCAATTCCGATGCGATTCTCTGAAAGAAATTTTGGAGTGAAGGCACTTATTTTTATTATGCACCCGTAGTCTAATGGATAGAACGGAGGCCTCCGACGCCTTTAATGCAGGTTCGATTCCTGTCGGGTGCATCTTTCATCTAAGACAATGGTAGTAGAAAGAAGAAAGGTATTTGTATGTCAGATAATAATAAATTAAAAGAGAAATTTCATATATGTAAAGAGTGGGTCTTGAATCATAGTAAGATCGTACTTCCCGTTATTGTTGGAGTATGTGTGCTGATCACAGTTATTGTGGCATTAAATGCAAATAGAAAAGAAATGCAAAGGCAGACAGTTGGTGCAGAAGCAGTGACGGAAGAAGCTTCAGGAGTAATTGAAGTGCCGGAGGATCCATTTGAAGTAAACGCGTATCCAGAAATCAATAATTTAATCATTTCCTATTATAATGCTTTGGCAGATGGTGATGTGGCAGCAATTGAGAGTATGAACAGTTATGTGGATGATACAGAAAAGATCCGTATTGCAGAAATCAGCAAATATATCGAAAGCTATCCACAGGTTGATATATATACGAAAAAAGGTCCTGTAGAAAATTCCTATTTGGTATATGCATATTCTCAAGTAAAATTCTTTGATTATGAGAATACAGTACCGGGTATGCAGACTTTCTATGTTTGTCAGAATGAAGATGGCAGTTACTATATTAATGAGGGGGAAGCAGAAGATGCGGTTTTAGAGTATATTCGCATGATTTCCCTGCAGGATGATGTAATTGATTTAAATAATAAAGTTAATGTAGAGTATAACGATCTGTGTGCAAGTGATGCAGCACTCAGTGCATTTTTAACAGAGTTGAACAATCAGATCAATATTTCTGTTGGTGAGATCTTGGCAGTACAAGAGACAGAAGCTGCTCAGACGGAAGAAACAACAGAAACCACTGAAGAAGGTGACGAAACAACAGAAGCAGAAAGTGAAGCTGCAGAAAACGTTATTCAGACAGCACGTACAACAGATGTTGTAAATATTCGTAGTTCGGACAGTGAAACAGCGGATAAACTTGGTAAGGCACAGAAAGGTGATACTTTTACTGTTTTAGAAACTAAGGTAAATGGTTGGAGTCGCGTAGAGTATGAAGGCGGCGAGGCTTATATCCGTTCTGATTATTTAGAGATTATCAGTACAGAAACTGTTTCCACAGAGGAAAATGAGGCTGCAGAGAATGAAGCGGAAGAAAATGTACAGGAAGAAGCAGATAACACTTCTAATACAACAGGCGAAAAACAGTATGTTACTGTAAAAGAAACAGTCAATGTGCGTGCAGCACAGAGTCAGGACAGTGAAAAAGTCGGAGTGGCTTATCAGGGAGATAAGTTAGAACTCATTATGGAATTGGCAGATGGCTGGTGCAAAGTAAAATACAATGGTCAAACTGCTTATGTAAAATCAGAGTTTGTGGAATAATCTTATATAAAAGCATTTAGAAAAATTCTGTTATTTTTTGGGAAGTCAATATTTTCCTTTAAAATAACAGAATTTTTTTTTGGAAATATGGTAATCCTATTTTAAAATAAGAAAAAGGAGTCGGATACCATGCAGAAACAAGACTTAGCTATTTATAGAAGCGTTCAAAAAAATGCAGAAATGGGAATGAAAGCAATTAATATGATCTCAGATAAGGTTCATGACCCGGAGCTTGCCAGACAGCTCACGAAGCAGGGCTTAAAGTATTCGGAACTCAGAAGCCGCGCAGTAGATAAACTGTTGGAGGAGAAGGCAGATCCGTACAGAGGTAGTTATATGCAGGATATCATGCTGACGACCGGAATCCATTCGAATACTATGTTCAATACAAGTACGAGTCACATAGCGGAAATGGTCATTCAAGGGAGCAATAGAGGGCTTACCGATATGTGGAAATCTTTGAATCATAATAAAATGGCAGAGAAAAATTCCGTGGAGTTTGCAAAAGAATTAATGGACTTTGAAGAGAAAAATATTACCAGACTAAAGAACTATCTTTAGATTGTATACAAGTATTATTGTACAATATGCCTAAAAAATTGCTCAAAACTTTTATAGTTTAATGTAATAAAGCACTTGTGATTTTTTTAGACAGCATTTATAATAATACGTGGACGAAGGAGTCTGTAACGCAGGAAACTATGTCTCCTGCGCTTTTTTTATACTAAACTAAAGGAGGACATGAAAATGTCATATGTTGATGAAGTCTACAGCATGGTAGTAGAAAAAAATCCAGCACAGCCAGAGTTCCATCAGGCAGTAAAAGAGGTTTTAGAATCTCTTCGTGTAGTAATTGAAGCAAATGAAGAAGCATACCGTAGAGATGCTTTATTGGAAAGACTTGTAACACCGGAAAGACAGTTACTTTTCCGTGTACCTTGGGTTGATGACAAAGGGCAGGTTCAGGTAAACAATGGTTATCGTGTACAGTTCAATAGCGCAATTGGACCATACAAAGGAGGATTACGTTTACATCCATCCGTTAACTTAGGTATTATCAAATTCTTAGGATTTGAGCAGATCTTCAAAAACTCCTTAACAGGACTCCCAATCGGTGGCGGTAAAGGTGGTTCTGATTTCGATCCAAAAGGAAAATCAGACCGTGAGATCATGGCATTCTGCCAGAGCTTTATGACAGAGTTAAACAAATATATCGGAGCTGACACAGACGTTCCAGCTGGTGATATCGGAACAGGCGCAAGAGAGATCGGTTATATGTTCGGACAGTATAAGAGAATCCGTGGCGTATACGAAGGTGTACTTACAGGAAAAGGTTTATCTTACGGCGGTTCTTTAGCTAGAACAGAAGCTACAGGATATGGTTTATTATATTTAACAGAAGAAATGTTAAAATGCAACGGTAAAGACATCGCTGGTAAAACAGTTGTTATTTCCGGTTCCGGAAACGTAGCAATCTACGCTTGCCAGAAAGCACAGCAGTTAGGTGCTAAAGTTGTTACTGTATCTGATTCTACAGGCTGGGTTTACGATCCAGAAGGAATCGATGTTGCTTTATTAAAAGAAGTAAAAGAAGTAAAACGTGCTCGTCTTACAGAGTATGCTGCTGCTAGACCAAGTGCTCAGTACCATGACGGAAAAGGTGTATGGACTGTTAAATGTGATGTTGCTCTTCCTTGTGCAACGCAGAACGAATTGGATTTAGAAGATGCAAAAGCATTAGTAGCAAACGGATGCTTCGCTGTAGCAGAAGGTGCTAACATGCCTACTACTATGGAAGCTACAGAATACTTACAGAAAAACGGCGTTCTTTTCTGCCCTGGTAAAGCTGCAAACGCAGGTGGTGTTGCAACTAGCGCATTAGAAATGAGCCAGAACAGCGAACGTTTAAGCTGGACATTTGAAGAAGTTGACAGCAAATTAAAGAACATCATGGTTAACATCTTCCACAACCTTGATGATGCTGCAAAGAAATATGGCATGGAAGGCAACTATGTAGCTGGTGCTAATATCGCTGGTTTCTTGAAAGTTGCAGATGCTATGACAGCGCAGGGTATCGTATAAGATACATAAGCTTGTTCTATAATTGAAAAGAGAATAAATGATATGGAAAAGTCCTATGAACTAGGTAATTTTACCGAGTGTTCATAGGACTTTTTTGTATGTATGGAAATAAAGGATAATTTTCCAAATTTATGCATAATATAAGACAAGGTGAAGAAACTATCAAAAGATGCAGAGGATTGGCAGGTTTTCGCATCAAAAACACATAGCAGAGGTAGTGAGGAATGATTGTCACAAGTGATATTAAGTATATTGGTGTAAATGACCATACTATAGATTTATTTGAAGGAATGTATGCAGTGCCAAATGGTATGTCGTACAATTCCTATGCCATTTTGGATGAGAAAGTTGCCATATTGGACTCGGTCGACAAGGAATTTACGGATGAGTGGCTGGAAAATATCAGGAAGGCTTTGAAAAATAGAAAGCCGGATTATTTGATCATTCAACATATGGAACCAGATCATTCTGCCAATATTATGAGCTTTGTAAAGACATATCCAGAGGCGGTATTGGTCGCTTCTGCCAAAGCATTTGTGATGATGGAAAATTATTTCGGGACAGATTTTTCAGAAAATCGCATTGTTATATCGGATGGGGATATGCTTTCTCTGGGAAAACATAAACTGCTATTTGCGACAGCGCTTATGGTGCATTGGCCAGAAGTTATTGTAACCTATGACAGTACAGAAAAAATCTTGTTTTCAGCCGATGCATTTGGCAAATTTGGAGCGCTTGATGTAGAAGAGGAGTGGCTTGGTGAAGCAAGACGTTATTATATCGGTATTGTTGGAAAATATGGTATTCCGGTTCAAAAACTGCTTGCAAAGATAGCAAATTGGGAGATAAAGAAAATCTGTCCGCTTCATGGACCGGTATTAGCAGAAAATCTGGAATACTATCTTGCATGGTATCATACTTGGTCGAGCTATCAGCCAGAAGAAGAAGGGGTTGTTATTGCCTACACCTCTGTTTACGGAAATACGAAAAAGGCAGTTGAACTGTTGGCTGAAAAATTAACGAAGAAGGGATCCAAAAAGGTGTTGGTCAAAGACCTGGCAAGATGTGATATGTCAGAAGCTGTTGCAGAAGCCTTTCGTTACAGTAAGATTGTTTTGGCGACAACGACCTATAATGTAGGGATTTTTCCACCTATGCGTGAATTTATCAATTGGTTGACAGAGCGTAATTTCAGTAACCGCATGGTTGCTTTCATGGAAAATGGAAGTTGGGCGCCAGTCGCGGCAAAGCTTATGAGAGAGAAAATGGAAAATAGCAAGGGAATGCTGTTTGCAGATACTTCTGTAAAAATTCTATCGGTTCTCAATGAGGAAAGTATGGCGCAGTTAGAGGCGCTTGCGGATGAACTATGCAGAGATTGGCAGGAAAAATAGGTTTTCGCAATTAAATAACAATCATTGAAGGAGGAAATTGTAATGAAATATGTATGTGATGTGTGTGGATGGATTTATGATGAGGCAGTTGGTGCCCCGGATATGGGCATTGCTCCGGGAACAAAGTTTGAAGATCTTCCGGAAGATTTTCTGTGTCCGTTATGCTTTGTAGGAAAAGATTTTTTTAGCGAGGTAAACGAATAGTGGAGCAAGGAAAGAATGGCAAAATGGGGTTTAAGGAAAAACTGGAGTCCGGAAAGGATTACTATGAGATCCGTTTGGAAAGTATTGGTGGTCTAGGAGCAAATTTATGTGGAAAGATGTTGGGGGAGCTGGGCGTAAAGTATCTGGATGTAAACAGCAGTAATTTTTCCAGTTATGGTTCTGAAAAGACAGGGACGCCGGTAAAAGGCTTTATCAGATATTGTAAGAAAGAAAAGGAAATCAGAGTACATTCGCCGGTAGTAGAGCCGGATCTGCTTGTAGTATTTCATCAGGCACTTTTAAAGGATCCATCCGTCTGGAAAGGATGTAGCAGGGAAACTGCAGTGATTATTGCCATGGAACCGGGACAAAAGACAGTCCAATGGAAACAGGGTGTCTGCTATGGACTGGAAGCGCAAAGAATTGCGATGGAGACCCAGTCCAGGATCAATGTAGTAATGCTCGGTGCAGCCTTGAAGCTTATGGGGATAGAAAATTTAGAGGCGGGTGAGCAGATTTGTAGAGACACTCTGGGAAAAAAGTATCCAGAGGCTTTGAACAATAATCTGGAAGGGATGAAAAGGGGATATGAGGAAGTTAAAAAGTTAGAAAGACAAGAGGTATGCCAGAACGAAAGAAGTAGAGAAAAGACAGCGCAGGAGAGTACAAAGCAACAGGAATGGGGATATGCGAATGCGCCCATCGGTGGTATTAATCCAAGGTTTGGCAGTACGGTAGTCGCAGATTTATCTCCTTCCAGGCAGGGATATATTCCTCTTTTTCTCAAGGAGAGATGTATCAATTGTGGGCTGTGTCATTCGACTTGTCCCGATATGGTATTTCAGTTTGCAAAAGGAGAGTATAAAGGAAGGGAAATGATGGTCAATCAAGGATTGGATTATTATCATTGTAAAGGCTGTCTACGCTGTGTAGATGTGTGTCCGGTCAATGCGCTAGTAAGAGGCGTGGAAGCGGAGCACTCGGATAAGGAATACTTTTTACCGAATAAAGAGCTTTTAAGAATGCCGGCATATTATGAGGAAGCGGGGGCAGACGGGTATATTACGTCGGAATCCTATTTGACAGAAAAGAGAATGGAAGGAGGAGAAGTATAATGAAAGAACAGGTCATGGAATACGCTTCTGGAAATGAAATGGCGGCAATAGCCATTAAGCAGATCGGATATGATCTAATGGGTTATTATCCCATTACTCCTTCTACGCAGATTGCGGAAAACTTAGATATTATGCGTGCCAATGGAGAAATGGATTTGGTCATGGTGGCTGCGGAGGGAGAACATAGTGCGGCAGGCATTTGTTATGGTGCATCGGTAGCAGGAGGCCGCGTGGTAAATGCTACCAGTGCCAATGGGCTTCTTTATGCCATCGAACAGTTACCGGTGCAGTCAGGCACACGTTATCCAATGGTCATGAACGTAGTGTGCAGAACGGTTTCAGGACCTTTGTCTATTAAAGGCGATCATAGTGATATTATGTATATTTTAAATGCGGGATGGCCGATTTTGTTTGCGAGTACAGTGCAGCAGGTGTACGATTTTAATATCCTTGCATTAAAGCTGGCGGAGCAAGTAAGGCTTCCTGTGGTGGTAGCCTATGACGGATTTTTTACCAGTCATCAAAAAGGCCGATGTTTTCGGTTTGCGGAAGATGAGGCTGTCAAGGATTATATTGGTTCAAAGAAAGAGGACTATCCGTTTTTAGATTTTGAGCATCCAATTACGGTAGGGTCTTATATGAATGAGCCGGATTTGATCAATAACAGGTATCAGCTGCATTTGGCTATGGAAGAGGCAGACCGCCTGTTGCCGGAGTTATTTGCTTCCTATAAGGAGCTTTCCGGCAGAGCATATGGAAAAGTAGAAGGAACCTGCTGTGAAGATGCCAAAAATCTGCTTGTGCTGTTAGGTTCTTCTTATGATACGTCTATAGATGCAGTAGAGGAAATGCGAAAGCAGGGGGAAAAGGTAGGTGCAGCTACTATGCATGTACTACGTCCTTTCCCGGGCAAAGAATTGTTTGAGCTGATACAGCATGGGAAACACATTTTGGTGGCAGACAGACAGGACAGCTATGGTGCAGGCGGTGGAAATCTTTCCTTAGAAGTGCGTGCTGCCCTGCAAAGATTTGGCAGCAGAGGAACGGTCAAGAGTCTGGTCTACGGCTTAGGCGGCAAGGATTTTTTTAAAGAAGACGCCAAGGAAATGCTTGCTTGGGCAGAAGATTCTTCTAAACCAGATTTTGCTTATTACGGAGTGACACCGGGAGAGGAAGGGGAGATAGAGAGAGAACCGTTATTTGCACCTGTTACGAGAGAACAGACAAATATCGGGGCAACGAAGGTAGAAAGTGGAAAGGTAACTGGTGGCAGTTTAAATACAGTCACGGCTATGCCGGGGCGTATTGCACCTGGACATGGGGCATGCCCGGGCTGTGGAATCCCGGTAAATCTGAATTTACTCCTTAGAGGAATCGAAGACCCGGTTGTATTTTTATTTCAGACTGGTTGTGCTATGATTGTTACAACGGCTTATCCCAGAACCAGTTTTAAAGTTCCGTATCTTCACAATTTGTTCCAGAACGGAGCTGCTACCTTAAGCGGTGTGGCAGAAATCTGCTACCGCAAGCAACAAAAAGGAGAAATTCCACCGGGCGATATTATCTTTATTATGGTCAGTGGAGATGGTGGCCTTGATATTGGTATGGGTTCGGCTATTGGAACAGCACTGCGTGGGCATAGGCTTCTCCTATTTGAATACGATAATGGCGGGTATATGAACACGGGTTATCAGCTTTCTTATTCCACACCATTGGGCGCCAGAAGTTCTACGTCTCATGTGGGAAAAGAGCAGTATGGAAAGACTTTTCTTCAGAAAGATATGCCGCAGATCATGGCAGCTACCGGGATTCCTTATGTAGCTACCGTGGCAGAATCCAATCCTGCGGACTTTATAAAAAAGGCAGCGAAGGCAGCGTACTATGCAAAAACTACAGGAACTGCTTATGTAAAGGCAATTTCAGCCTGCCCTTTAAATTGGAATGATAAGCCGGCCACAGAGAGAAAGGTAATAGAAGCGGCGGTAAACTGTTGCTATTTTCCTTTATATGAAGTGGAGCAGGGAGCGACGAAACTTTCCTATGATCCGGAAAAGACAGGAAAGAAGATACCAGTATCCGACTGGCTTTCCATGATGGGAAGAACAAAACATTTACAAAAGGATGTGTATCGGGAAGTTGTAGAACGGTTGCAGCTGGAAATTGACACGAGATTTTATAATCTGAAAAAGAAGGCAGAAGAAGCTTCTGATGAAATAGTATAGAAATTCATTTTTAAGATCGTCGCTGTCTGGCGGCGATTTTTTTAACTCATAGGAAATTCCTATGAGTTAAAAGCACTTCATGCAAACGATGCGCAGCTCCGCGTGCAGAACAAAAGCTGTGCTATGTCAGTAACTTAAGACGCGGAGTGTGCGATAACACACTTTTGTTCAAGTGGGACTTTTTTACATAGTTTGGCATCTAATGTATGTAAGGCAAAGATGAGAGTATACGATGCCTCAAAATGATTGTGCGCACAAAGAAAGGAAGCCATTTGGTTTAGAAAAGGAATATGGAAAATTTAATAAAAAGAGCAAAAAATAAAGATCCGGATGCATTCACACAATTGATGCAGTCACAAATGCAGAATATGTATCGGACAGCGCGGGCAATTCTGCTGAATGATGAGGATGCAGCGGATGCCATTCAAGAGACGATTCTTGTATGCTGGGAAAAGCTAAAAGATTTGAAAGAAGACAAGTATTTTCGGCCTTGGATGACAAGAATTTTGATCAACAAGTGTTATGAAATGATAAGGGAAAACACAAGGATTACTTATATGGACGAGCTGCCTGAAACGGCTGTAGAGGAAGAGGTTAGTAACCTGGAATGGAAAGAGGCGTTGGCAGCATTGGATGAAAAGTACCGCCTTGTATTGGTTCTGTTTTATGCAGAAGGATTTCATACGAAAGAAATTGCCAAGATGTTAAAAATCCCCAATAGTACAGTAAGAACCCGATTATCCAGAGGAAGAGAACAATTGGCTCAGTATTATAGGGAAGACTCTATGGCAGGGAAGGAGCAGATAATATGAGTAAAAATAGCATAAATATTCTTTTACAGAATATAGAAATTCCAGATATTGTGAAAGAAAAAGCCCAAAATGCATTTTCGCAGATCAGCATGGAAGGTAAAGAAGAGCATATGGAAGTAATAAAATATAATAAAAAAAGACATCCGCTTAAGAAGACAAGAGCAGCAGCTATTGTATTGGCGGCTATAGTAGGCGGAGGCAGTATTACTGCTGTAGCAGCAGCTTATATCCATTGGAGTCAAGGGATGCAGAGCAAAATGAATGTTTCGGAAGAGCAGATGATAGCGTTACAAAATAAGGAAGATACGCCATTGAGCTTCCCGGAAGTAGCAGATACACAGGGAGAGATTACTGTTTCGGTGGCACAGTGTTTATTGGATGACAATGATATCCGAGTTGCGTTTTATGTAGAAGGGTATGAACTGTCAAATGCGGAGAGTCCCCAGTTGGAAAATCTTAATATTTTGTTAGACGGTGAGCCGGTAAACAATTATGAATGGAGCTTTTATACTGGAGTTGATGGGGAGGAAGAAGGAACGATTCCAAATGACCAAGCAGAAGAGGAAAGGTTGGAGTTAGACCTGATTTTGTCACCCGTAGATGAAAATGGCAAATCGATTACAGATCTTGCCGGTAAAGTCATAACGGTACAGATGGTAAATTTTGGTGACACAACTGGCACATGGACTTTGGAGTGGATACTAGAGGGTACCAGTACAGTGGTAGAAAAGCAACTGCATGAAGTGCTAGGAAACTCTGGAGCGACAGTGACCAAGGTAAGCTTAAGCCCGATCTCCATAAAAGTATGTTACGATTTTGCGCCTGCGGAAATTTCAGATATTGTTTTGGATGAGAATGGTAATGCAGTAGAAGTTTCGGATTATGCAGAGCCACCCCAATTCGTAGGAGTCAAAATGACGGATGGAACAGTGTATACGGCGATTACGGATGGTGGTACTTATGGCTATGAGGATGTAGAAGCTTCTTTATATGTGGCAGAAATCAGTCTGTCAAGAGTCCTTGATCCGGAGAAAGTACAGAGTTTATTATTTTTAAAAGATGAACTTCCAGCTACGGAGCAGGAAATCACAGAAGACCAGTGTTATATTATTGAGTTGAAATAAAATGGGAAAGTCCTATGAACAAGGCAACAGCCTGAAAGTTTATAGGACTTTTTAAAATGGAGGAAAGTGCCTTTGAGCAGTTATAGACCTTGAAGGAAGCAGCGTAGATGAAAGAGAGTGTATTTAAGTCATCGATAAAAGAAGTTTTTTAAAGAATTTCACTCTTCTCTTGACAATTTCTGCGAAAAGAGATATTCTAGAAATACTTTAGGACTTTAAAGCGTAACGGTTTAAAGTGAGAATGAAAGCTAGAATACATAAATTTGGAGGAAATTATGGAAAAGAATAATGGAAATTTAGTTGGATTCAGACCGGATATCAAGGTCGTTGATTGTACACTTCGTGACGGTGGCTTGGTGAATAACTTTGCTTTTTCCGATGAGTTCGTAAAGGATTTATATCGTACCAATATTAAGGCCGGCGTGGATTATATGGAGTTTGGTTACAAGGCATCCAAGGAAATTTTCAAGAAAGAAGATTACGGCAAGTGGAAGTTCTGTGAAGAAGAAGATATTCGTGCGATTGTTGGAAACAATGATTTTGATCTGAAGATCGCAGTTATGACAGATGTAGGAAGAACGGACTATAAAAATGACATCTTAAAGAAAGAAGACAGTGTAATTGACTTAGTGCGTACAGCAACTTATATTCATCAGATTCCAACGGCAATTGAAATGATTCAGGATGCCCATGAAAAAGGATATGAGACAACCGTTAATATTATGGCAATTTCCAAGGTTCGTGAAGAGGAGCTGGATAAGGGGCTGGAAATCCTTGCAGAATGTGATGTAGATATTATTTATCTGGTAGACAGTTTTGGTGCATTCTATCCAGAGCAGATACGCAGATTAACAGATAAATACATGAACATAGCAGAAAAATATGGCAAGAAGATTGGTATTCATGCTCATAACAACCAGCAGCTTGCTTTTGCGAATACGATCGAGGCATTAAGTAATGGTGCAAGCTTATTGGATGCGACTATAAGTGGTATGGGACGTGGAGCAGGAAACTGCTTTATGGAATCCTTGCTTGCTTTCTTGAGAAATCCAAAATACAATTTAGTGCCAGTTATGGACTTTGTGCAGAAGTATGTACAGGCAGAGAAGGATAAGGGAAGTATTTGGGGATACGACATTCCTTATTTATTAACAGGTATTTTGAATTCGCATCCTTCTTCAGCCATTAAATTTACAGGTGAGAAGAGAGAGGACTACTCAAGATTCTATCAGGAATTGTTAGATAATATGGAATAAGGTTTATGAAAAATACTGCAGAGAGCCTAAAAATACGATGACTTATTTAAGTCCTACGGATTAGAAAGGTAGGATAAGGCTTTTACAATATTTTCGATGACCCGGATTAAAGTATCTGCATCGGCAGACTGATTATTCAGATAAGCGTGATGTGCGCCCTGAATACAGAAGGATAGAAAGATATTTGCTTCTGCATCCTTTTCGTATTCAGGGTATTTTTGAAAGATTATCTTTTTTAGTTCCTTTTCCAGACAATTCGCCAAATAGCCCTGTTCTTTTCCTGAAAATAAAATATTAATGATTGGTACATGTGAAGCAAAAGCAAGGCAGAGCTCTCGTGTAAAAGTGTCAAGATTATGAGGGGTATATTCCTGCTCATGGGAAATACTTTTTATGATGGAAGTCACGGTTTCTTTTTCCAAAGCTTCTGAAAGTGCATAAATATCTTCATAATGTGCATAAAAAGTAGACTTGTTTATGCAAGCCTCCTGACACAATTCTTTAATGGTAATTTTTTCTAATGGCTTTTTAGAACGCAGTGCAAGGAATGCATTCCGAATTGCTTTTTCTGTTTTTTCGATTCTTATATCCATAAAATGCCCCCATAAAAACGACGATTTGTTAAAATAGTTGTTTATCCATCAAATGAAAAGGGATTGTCGGTAGACAGTCACAGTAATTTAAGATAAATATATTATAACTGGAAAAACAACTAACGTCTATTATCTTTGGAGGTATTATGGATTTTTATGGATTTTATACTGGAAAAATATTTGATGCCTATGAGTTTTTAGGGGCGCATTGTGAAAATGGAAGCGTAGTCTTTCGTACATTTGCACCGAGTGCATCGAAAGTTTCTGTGATTGGAGAATTTAATGGATGGCAGGAATATGACATGTATAAAGTACATGATGGGAATTTCTGGGAATGCCGTATCGAAAATGCAGAACCGGGAATGATGTACAAATACCGTATTTACAGCAATGCCGGATATAGTGTAGAGCATTGTGATCCTTATGGTTTTGGTATGGAACTAAGACCAAACAGTGCTTCCATCATACGGGATGGAAATACGTATTCCTTTCAGGACAAGCAGTGGATGGCAAAAAGAAGCGATGGAAAAAACAGTCCATTAAATATCTACGAGGTTCATTTTGGTTCCTTTCGTAAACCATCTGACAAAGCGAATGAATGGTATAACTATGAAGAAATGGCAGACATTTTCATTCCATATTTAAAAGAGAATGGTTATAACTATTTAGAAATCATGCCGTTAAATGAATATCCGTGCGATGAATCGTGGGGATATCAGAGTACCGGATTTTTCAGTCCCACTTCCCGTTATGGAACTGCTGACCAATTAAAGGCTTTTGTGGATGCATGCCATCAAAATGGGATAGGTGTCATTATGGATTTTGTTCCGGTACATTTTGCTATAGATGCTTACGGACTGGCAAATTATGATGGCACGGCTTTGTACGAGTATCCGCATATGGCTGTTGGAGTCAGTGAATGGGGAAGCTGTAATTTTATGCACTCCCGTGGAGAGGTGCGTAGTTTCCTGCAATCATCAGCAAATTATTGGCTGAAAGAGTTCCATATGGATGGGCTTCGCATGGATGCCATCAGCAGGGCGATTTATTGGCAGGGGGCTCCAGAACGAGGTGTCAATCCGAATGCAGTGGAATTTTTGAAATATATGAATGCTGGGTTAAAGAAGCTGCACCCAACAGCACTTCTTACGGCAGAAGATTCTACTTCTTATCCGGGAGTGACAAGACCAGTGGCTGAGGGTGGTCTTGGATTTGATTATAAATGGGATATGGGGTGGATGAACGATACCTTGAATTATTTCCGCACCGCACCGGAATATCGCAAGGAAAATTATCATAAACTTACGTTTTCTATGATGTATTATTATGATGATCGATTTCTTTTGCCGTTGTCTCATGATGAAGTCGTGCATGGAAAGGCGACAATCTTGCAGAAAATGTATGGGGATTATGAAGAAAAGTTCCCACAGGCACGTGCCTTTTATATGTATATGTATGCGCATCCAGGCAAGAAATTAAATTTCATGGGAAATGAGATCGGACAATTTAGGGAGTGGGATGAAAAGAGAGAGCAGGATTGGAGTTTGTTGGATTATCCGGCACATCAGGCTTTCCACAAATTTATGGTAGATTTAAACCACATCTATGCAACACATCCGGCACTATCAGAAAAGGATTATGATACGGAAGGTTTCAAATGGATCGACTGTCATCAGGAAGAAAAATGTATTTATGCCTTGGAGCGTGTCAGTGCAAAGGAACGGATCGTAGCGATATTTAATTTTTCTAATGAGGAGCAAAAAGATTATCGGTTCCAAGTTGCAAATGCCAAAAAGCTGCAATTGCTGTTAGCAAGTGATTCAGTAATGTATGGTGGAAAGGCAAAGCAGGAGACAGCGAACATAAAACCGGAAAACGAAGAATTTGTATTGGATTTAATGCCATATAGCGCGCAATATTATGTGATCAAGTGAAAATAAATGAAAGAGGAATTGCTTAATTGTCAGGCTTCTTGTAAAATGGGGTCGTGAAGATTTCAATACGATTTAGGAGAAAACGATAATTATGTGGTGGAAGTTTAAGAAAAAATTTATCGGAACGAAAGATTTTTACGGACATGTACTCTATTTAGCAGTTCCTATGATCATTCAAAATGCGATTACAAGCTTCGTTAGTTTTTTGGATAACATCATGGTGGGACAGATCGGAACGGAGCAGATGTCAGGCGTTGCGATCGTAAATCAGCTTTTGTTTGTTTTTAATATTTGTATTTTTGGCGGTGTATCCGGCGCAGGTATTTTTGGCACGCAGTTTTTTGGAAAAGGCGATTATGAAGGGCAGAAATACGCCTTTCGTTTTAAGATGTATGCCAGTCTGATCATCAGCGGCATTGCGATGTGCCTTTTCTTATTTTGCAGTACACCATTGATTTCTCTATATTTAAGTGATTCTGGCAGTGTTGGGGATATTGAGCTTGCTCTGCAGTATGGAAAAGAATATATGCTCATTATGACGGCTTCTTTACTCCCCTTTGGTATCAGCCAGACTTATGTAAATACAATCCGTGAGACAGGGCAGACGTTTGTACCGATGTTAGCGAGTGTGGTCGCTGTAGTCGTTAATCTGATTTTAGACTATATTTTAATTTTTGGCGTGGGACCTGTTCCAGAGCTTGGCGTGGCAGGTGCAGCAATTGCAACTGTGATCGCCCGATTTGTGGAATGTATTATTATCATTGTATGGACGCATATGCACAAAGAGAACAATCGTTTTATCTGTGGTGCATACAGAGGACTTCGGATTCCGAAACATATCTGCAAAGATATTTTTAGCAAAGGAACGCCTTTGATGTTGAATGAAATGTGCTGGGCGATTGGAATGGCAGTCATTTCACAATGTTATGCAGTGCGCGGACTGGAGATAGTTGCTGCACAAAATATTTCATCTACGATCACGAATCTGTTCAACATTGTATATATTCAGCTGGGGGCTTGTATTGCTATTGTTGTGGGCCAGCTGTTAGGAGCAGGAAAAATAGAGGAAGCGAAGGATGCGGATAATAAGATGATCTTTTTTAGTGTCGCCTGTTGCGCTGTAGTTGCTTTCGTTATGGCTTTGGTAGGCAGATTTTTCCCAGCCATATATAATACAGAAGAGAGTATTAAAGAACTTGCCACAATGTTTATTTTCATTTCGGCACTTGTGATGCCACTCTGTGCTTTTTCGCATTGTACTTATTTTACATTGCGTTCCGGTGGAAAGACAGTCATTACCTTTTTGTTTGACAGTGTATATACGTGGATCGTTGTGATTCCGATAGCGTATGTTCTGTCAAATTATAGTTCTCTTTCTATTGGTGTCGTATTTTTCCTTGTGCAGTTTACGGAAATCATAAAAGCAACACTTGGATTTTTCATGGTAAAGAGTGGAATATGGCTTCAGAATATTGTGGAAGAATCTTAAGAATTTGTAAAAATCAGTGCAAAGCACTTTTTTAGAAGTCTGGCTGTCAGGTCAGACTTCTTTTATTTTATAGATAAATAACCAAGAGTACCGGGAGGTACATCTGTGCCCCTTTCTAAAAGAGCGATCAGTCCCTTTAATGTTTCTTCTATGTCTTCTGTTGAGGAAGGGAGAAGAGAATTGTCAAGTTTTACCGCAAGAACGATCAAAGCAATTTCAGCTAATGCAGCAGGATGGTCAAAATGGATTTCACCACAGGTAATACCCTGTTGTATAATTACAGTCAATGCCGGTTTTAGTTCAGAGATTAAATATCTTAAATATTTTTGATGTAAAAAGGCTAGATCCTGTGCGCTTGTGCTTGTGATAGAATGCTGGTTTTGGTTTAAAAAGGCAGCTGAGGAATTTCGGCAAGCTTGAAAAAGCATTGCCATTCTTGTAAAAGAGGAAACCTCTGTTTGTTCTGCAAGATTTTTGGCAGTCTGCAAAGGCTGCGCATAACTACGTTCAATTAAAGCGTCTACAATAGCGTCTTTGGATGGGAAATAATAATAAATACTCCCTTTTCCAATGCCGGCTTTACTGGCAATCTCGCTTACGGAAATATATTTTATATTTTTTGTCTCTAACAATTCCTGTAAGGCATCAAGTATTTTTTCACGTTTTTTCAAATCTGGCATGGAAACAAGCCACCTTTCTGCTTTTTCAGCGGTCTCAAAAATTGCGTTAAATCATTTTATCATATTCGTAAATTGCGAACAATAGCGAATAATTATACAAAAGATGACAATTATTTTGGAATTTTTTAGAAGTATTCCTAATTGACCGATGGTCGAAATATGTGTTACGATTACGAAAATGATATTCGACTAGCGGTCGAAATATATGATGTAGGAGGAGAAAATGACATACGCTGAATTTTTTTATGAGGTAAAAAACAAATTTATGGGAACTGATGTCAGTGATATAAAAGAGCATCTTGCTTATCAGTTCTGTATCGAAGACGAAGAAGCAGGTGGTGCTTTCTATGTGGAAGTAAAGGATGGGCAGCTTTTTGTAGAACCATATGAATATTATGATAGAGATGCCATGTTCATTTCCGATCCAGATACACTTATGAAAATCGCAGAAGGAAAAACGGATCCGGTATGGGCATTTACTACACAGAAATTAAAAGTGGAAGGAAATATTGATAAAGCTCTTAGATTAAAAGAGATCATTGATATGAAACAAAAAGAAGCAAAGAAAAAGAAATAAGTATTCGTCATTCTAGAATGGAGGAAAAATGGGAATTTTAGGTACAGGAATTGCATGCGTAGGAGTGCTTGCGGCAGCGGGTGCGGCTGAAACTGCTTTATGCAGAGTTAAAAAATGACAGTGAATGTTTTTCCGCTGCACTGGCTGCTTTGGGTGAGCAGAAAAGTCATATTGCAGTGTTAGGAACAACATCTTATTCCTGGGTAGTCAGTTATTTAGGAGTGGTAAACAGCGGAAGTGTTGCAGTGCCATTAGATGCGCTGTTACCAGTGGAAGATCTGTGTGAATTATTAAATCGTGCAGATATTACTACACTTGTTTTTGATGAAAGTAAAGCACAGGTTGCCAGTGAAGCACAGAAAGTCTGTCCGGGATTAAAGCATGTGATTTCTATGAGCGATGAAAGTGCAGTAGAAGGAGCTTTGTCTTTATGGAAATTGATCCGGGAACAGCAGCCGGGATTTGATTATGTGCCATCACCGGAAGATCTTGCTACCATCATGTTTACATCGGGAACAACAGGAAAAAGTAAAGGGGTTATGTAGATGAAGACGGCTTTGTATTCCTGACCGGTAGAAAGAAAAACCTGATCATTACTCCAAATGGTGAAAACGTTTCACCGGAAGAGATTGAAAATAGATCAAAGATATGCAGAGTGCATTGCAGGAAATCGTTGATGCATACAACAAAGAAGCACCGCAGTATAAGAGAGTATTCAAGTTGAAGATCCGCGAAGTAGAGTTTGAAAAAAATACGACAAAGAAGATTAAGAGATTCTAAATTATAAAGAAGGCATCCTTATGAACGAAGACAAAATGATAGAAGAGATCATGAAGCATTTGGATAGTGAAACAGAAAATGATGTGGTCCGCATGAGTGTTCTTATGGACCCGATAGGAACGGAAGAAAAGGTTGTTTCCAAAAAGTGTTGTAATGTATATGGAAAGACAGGCGATGAAGTCATTAATCTTTTGGATATGTATACAGACTTGAATGCGGGAAGGCCAGACAATGAAAAATGACGATTTTTTGATCAGGCAGGCGACCATGGATGATGTAGAAGCAATCTATGATATGATGCTAAAGGTGGAAGCGGATTTGCCAGATAAAACGCTGTTTGTGCGTGATGATCTTGAGGAAGTGGAGAAGCTGGTCGGGCAGAGTGGTTTTGGTGTTGTTGCCTGTGATCATGCAGGAGAGTTGGCAGGCAGTTTCCTTTTTAAGTATCCTGGTCTAGTCGAAGATAATTTAGGAAGAGATGTGGGTCTAACTAAGGCGCAATTAGAACAGGTCGTTCATATGGAATCTGTTGTGGTTTTGCCAGAATATAGAGGGAATCATTTGCAGGGCAGAATGCTACGTTTTGGAGAAGCATTGATTTCGAAAAGTAAATATCATATTTTTCTGGCAACCGTATCGCCGAATAATCCGGCAAGTTATTTGACTTTTGAGAACAATGGGTATGAACTTGTGATGACAAAAGAAAAGTACGGCGGATTCATGAGAAGAATATATCAGAAAACAGTATAAAGCAGATGAAAAACGGAGGAAGGGATAAACCTTCCTCTTTTTCGTTAATTTCTTATGTACTATGTAGTGCTGCAGTGGAAGAACAAGATCGTTGTAAATACAGCAAACAAAATTGTCAGTATAAGCAGAAGTCCATATAATACTTTCCATCTCCATTGCGTCTTTTCGGAATGGCGTTTTAAGAACGTTCCTAAAAATACCATATTAACGATCAGCGTCAAATTCATATACCGGAAATCCTGTGAACAGGAATTTGGATATTTAAAGCAAAACATGATATAACTTCCGAAGCTGCAACCGTAAAGAATGCACAAAAGCAATTCTTTTATGTATGGATATAAGGATTTCTCTTTAAAGGCTGCAAGCAGCATACGAATTACTTCTATGAGCAGGCAAATGAAAGCAAGCACAATCAGGAAAAGATTTACGATATGTAATGCCCATGCAAGAGCAAGGTAAGGCGAGTCGGAAGCAAGGAAAAATTTATCTCCAAAAAGGGAAGTCTTTAATAGGTAAAGAATAATATTCCGGTCTACCGCAAGGCCATTGGATGGTGTCACATTATAGATAACAAAAGGGCTTGCAAGCTGCTCTTTGTGGATCAGGACAACGCGCTCCAAAAGGTGATTGCCTGTGTACAAATAATCGCCTAGATCCAGTGTGAAAAATGGATTTACATGCCAAAGTATCAGATTACGGATGCCGAAGCTTAAGGCAAGTGGAATACAGATCATTCCAAAGGTAGCAAATTGCGCAAAATAGTGTTTCCATTGTTTTCTCTCTTTCCATAATTTCATAAGAAAGAGAAAGGCTACTGCCGGTGCCAGCAAAAGCCCGGACATTTTTGTAAGTACCGTAGCGGCAAATACAAGTGCCAGTAAAATGATACGTTTAAAAGAAGGAGCTTCATACCAAAGCAGTGCGGTATAGGCAGTGACAAGTGTCAACAAAAGGCAAAGTGCATCGTTGTTGATACTGCCGGAAAGCATGACTAAGGATGGATGAAAACAAAGCAGGGCATAAGGAAGAAATAATGCAAAGCCCGACAGTTTAAATTTTTTTAAAAACTTGTAAGAAATAAGTAGAATGCAGAGTCCATAAAATACAGTCAAAAACTGCACATTTTCCATAGCCTGTGCCATATCGGTACCACAAAGTAAACTGCATTTTGCTACAATAGCTGCCAAATAGTGATGCAATGGTGGATGATAAAAGGACCAGACCGTTGTTGGATTGAAATTTGGAAGCTGCCAGTTATGTTCTACAAGATAGCATATATAGCCAATATGTCCGGAAGTAAAATCACCGGCATCATGTTGGTTGACATAATACGGTATACGCAGTACATAAACAAGTCGGAGAAAAACGGCACTTGCTGTCAGCAGCCAAAAAATAAGTTTTTCATTATATTTGAATTTGGTTTTCATCGTTCGTACTCCCTCTGTGCATGATAGCACACATAAAAAACTATTATTATACTACAAAAATCGTATTGGATTGTCAAATGATATGAGGTCTTTTTCCGGGATGGAACGGAGAGGAATCTGTAGCGGAATACTTTCTTTTAGAGAGAAAATATGCTATAACTAAAGTGTATAACCATTATGGGAGGGCATATGACAGCAATAGAGTATAAAAACTTATATGAATCAGAAAAATTTAAAGAGGACAATTTATGTGTCCGCGAAGATTTTGGCGCAGTGTATAGCAAAGAAAAAACAATCTTTCATGTGTGGGCGCCAACAGCAGAAGAAGTAAAAGTTGTTTTGTATGCAACCGGAACGGACGAGGAAGAGGGAGCAGAAAAAAAGGCATGCTTTGCTATGAATCGTATCGAAAATGGTGTCTGGGAAGCAGAAGCAGCAGGGGATTTACATGGTGTATATTACACTTATCTAGTGACGCATGACGGAATGACACAGGAGTGCATTGATATATATGCAAAAGCGTGTGGTGCCAACGGAAAAAGAGGAATGGTCATAGATTTGAAACAGACCGATCCGGAAGGTTTTGAGGAAGACAAAAACTGGGTACAAAAAAATAAAAATACGTTTCTTTATGAGCTTCATGTAAAGGATTTTTCCTATGATGAAAATGCAGGGATAAAAGAAGAATATCGTGGAAAATACCTTGCATTTACACAGAGAGGAACGACGTTAAAAGGAAATCCGTCTATAAAGACCGGTGTAGACTATTTAAAAGAGCTTGGAGTTACGCATGTACATCTTTTGCCACCCGCTGATTTTGCATCCATAGATGAAACAGGAGATAGTGAGCAGTTCAACTGGGGATATGATCCGGCAAATTATAATATTCCGGAGGGTTCTTATTCTACAGATCCTTATCATGGAGAAGTCAGGATCAAAGAATTTAAACAGATGGTGAAAGCATTGCATGATGCGGGAATCGGTGTCGTTTTGGATGTAGTATATAATCACACATATGCTTCCGATTCTTCCTTCCAGAAGCTTGCACCATATTATTATTACAGACAGAAAAAAGATGGCAGACTTGCGGATGCTTCTGCATGTGGTAATGAAACAGCCAGTGAACGGTTTATGTATAGACAGTTCATGATTCAGTCGGTTTATTACTGGGCAAAGGAATATCATGTTGACGGTTTCCGTTTTGACTTGATGGGTATTCATGATACCGAAACAATGAATCTGATCCGCAGGAAATTAAATCAGCTTCCAAATGGTAAAAGCATACTTATGTATGGAGAACCATGGGCAGCAGAGGAACCTGCAATAGAAAGCGGCTTCTTGCCGGCAGTAAAACACAATATCGCTTATTTGGATGAAGGGATTGCCATATTCTCTGATGACTCAAGGGATGCGATCAAGGGCAGTGTTTTTTATGGTGAGAGACCAGGTTTTGTAAATGGTAAAAAAGGTTTGGAAAACACAATGCGTTCCGTAGTCTGTGCATGGTGTGATGGTGGACATGAATTTACACCGAAGGCTCCAAAACAGATCATTACTTATACATCTGCGCATGACAATTATACCTTGTGGGATAAGCTTGTGATTACCTTGGAGAAAAATTCGGATTATTCTGTAAAAGACAAAAAGGTATTGAAGGCAAATAAGCTGACGGCAGCGATTCTTTTCACAAGTAAGGGAACTCCGTTCATACAGGCTGGTGAGGAATTTGGACGAACAAAGCATGGAGATGACAATAGTTACAAATCTGCGCCTACTGTTAATATGTTAGATTGGAAAAGAAGAGAAGAGTACAGCGAGTTAGTGGAATATTACAAAGGCTTAAGAGAACTGAGACAAAATTTCAGAGGTCTTTATGATAATGAAAAAGAAAGCATTGCCAATATTCGTTTCTTTGACGAAGAAGAGGATATTGTAGCATTTGAAATTACGAACCAAAAGGGACACGCAGATGAGTGGGATAAACTGTTCGTTGTTTATAATAGCAATGACGCATCCAGCATTGTGACGTTGCCGGAGGGAAGATGGGAACCATTAGTAGATGGAAATTCCTCTTTCTTATGGAAAAATAAGATCAGCATCGACAAAATCATTAAAAAAGTAGGAAAAGTGGAAATAGAAGGTTTAAGTGCCCATATTTATGGAAAAAGGGCAAATCGTATAGGAGGCGAAGGTATGGATTTTATTGAAAAAGTAAGTGAGACCATTACAACAAAAGGAAAAGAAGCAGCTGATAAAGCTAAAGATATGGCAGAAATCGTAAGTCTGAAAAATCAGATCAAAGTTTGCGAAGATGTCATGAAGAAAAATTATATGGAAATTGGAAAAAAATATTACGAGAGCAATGCAGAAAGTCCAGAGTCAGAATACGAACAGCAGTGCATAGCCATTCGTAATGCACAAAAAGGTATAAAAGAATTAGAAGAGAAGATTCATGAGATCAAAGGAATTTAATTTATAATAACAATAAGTCAATAAAAAACTCGGTATCCTAGGATACCGAGTTTTTTTATGCCAACCCATTGTAAGTGGTAAACATTTTTTATTGTTGAGGAACTTGTTGCTGATCTTGCCATTGCTGCTGTTGTTCCTGCCATTGTTGCTGTTGGGCTGCAGCATGTCTTGCATCCAGTTCTGCACGTTGTGCATCAATGAGTGAATAAGCATTTTCCTGCATGAAGAATTCAGCATTATGCGGACACATATTTGTAGTGGCAGCAGGAGTGGTCGTAGTAGTACCATCTGGATTTACGACGGTTGTAGTGGATCCGCTCTGTAAGGAACTATCTTCTACAGGAAGAAGTTCTAAAGTACCGCTGATCTTAAACGGACATTCCTCACATGCCGGTAAATTAGAATATTCACATATCATACCCTGATAGTGTACATTACAGCTTTCCGTAGGTACTGTGCCCTCTGCAAAATATTCTGTCTTTAGAGTACCATCACAAAGACCTGCTATTGGAAGTAGTCCGGAGCGGGAGCAGACAGTTGCCTGCACGATACCGGATGGTACGGTAAAGGATTCATAAGGTAAATCCTCGTGTATTTTTGCCATAACACTTTTCCAAAGCGTCTTAGCAAGGTTCTTTTCAGCAGAAGTTTTTAATTTCGTATTGTTATCATAGCCCGCCCATGTGGTCGCTGTGTAATATGGTGTATAACCTGCAAACCATACGTCGTTATAATCAGAAGTTGTTCCTGTTTTACCAGCGATAGCCATATTTCCAAAGTTAACAGAACCACCAGTACCGGAAGTAACTACATCTACCATAGCATCGGTAAGTAAAAATGCAGTTGTTTCTTTGATGACCTGTTTGGATTCCGGCTGCGTATTATCTAAAATGACATTTCCCTGCTGGTCTACGACTTTTGTATAAAGAGTCGGTTCAATATAAGTTCCACCATTTGCAATCGTGGCGTACGCGGCATTTAATTCAATATTTTTTACACCATTTGTAATACCACCAAGAGCAAGAGATTGTTGAATATCACTGTATACCTGATCACCGATCACTTTACTTTCTTCCAGAGTAGTGAAACCGAAGTTTATGAGGTAATCATAGCCAAGCTGTGGAGTGATCCAAGTTAATGTCTTTACGGCAAGGATATTCATGGAATCCCGAATACCATCACGAAGAGAGCAGAGTCCACGGTATTCCTCGCCATACCAGTTACGAACGCCAGTACCATTTGCATAATTAAATGGTGCATCGTTAATAACAGTTGCTAACGTAAGTCCTGCACTATCAAATGCTGGTGCATATGCGGCTACGATTTTGAAAGTAGAACCCGGCTGACGTACCGTATCGGTTGCACGGTTCAAAGTACGGCTTCCTTCTTTGGCACCACGTCCACCGATCATTGCCACTACATAACCAGTACTTTGATCTTCTACAGTCAAAGAAACCTGTGGCTGAGGAGTCAGGGAAATGGTTTCTGCATATGCTTCATCCCCTGCATCGCAGACAGCAACTTTGTATGCTTCAATATCTGCATAAGCATCTTCCTGTGAAGTATAAAGTAAGTTATAGTTTGGATTATCATGTTCCTGCCAGTAGGATTTGAACATTTCCGTACTGTAATTTACATATGATCCATCGGAAGTCAATACAGTAAGCTCATAGTTTAAAAGCCATTTTGTATCATCCGGATAATTTTCCTCATTGGTAAATACCTCATCACAGATTGCCTGAATAGCAGGGTCCTGTGTAGAGTAGATCTTTAAACCACCACTATAAAGTAAGGTGTAAGCTTGTGTTTCATTGTAGCCTGCTTTTTCTACTAGATCATTTAATACTTGTTCGGTCAGAGCATCTACGAAATAGGAGTTCGTTGTACTGTCGCCTACTTCTGCATTGACAGTTTGAATACGTTCGTAAACATCATCTGCCATTGCTTCATCATATTCTGCCTGAGTGATATATCCCTGTTCTAACATATTTCCTAATACTTTTTCACGTCTTTCCGCATTGTCATCCGGATGCGTGATCGGGTTATATTTGGACGGATTCTGTGTGATACTTGCGATAACAGCACATTCTGACAATGTCAGTTCGTTTACGGATTTATTGAAATATCGTAAAGAGGCTGCCTGCACACCCAAAGTATTCTGTCCTAAGTTGATCGTGTTCATGTAATCACAAAGAATCGTATCTTTGTCCGTTGTTTTTTCCAGTTCCAGTGCAAGATACTGTTCCTGAATCTTACGTTTTATTTTATCGAGGAAGGAATCCTCATTGACCCAGTCTGTAAAGACACTGTTCTTTAAAAGCTGCTGCGTGATCGTACTGGCACCTTCTGAAAAGTTTCCGGTAGTGACTCCTTTTACACCAGCACGGATAATACCTTTAATATCAATACCACTATGTTCATAAAAACGTTCATCCTCAATGGCAACGAATGCATGTGCCAAATCCTCAGGGATCATATCCATGGAAACCGGAATACGGTTTGAATTGGTTGCAACCAGTTTCGCAATCTGATTGCCTTCAATGTCATAGACAAAGGTAGAGAATTTGGTAGGAGAGACATCCATATCGGAAATATCCGGTGCAGTTGCGATAATTCCTCGGAATACACCGATTCCAGCGGAAACACCGATGATACCTCCTGCAATAATAAATATTAATACCACCTTTAAACAGATTAGTATGAATTTTTTGCTCCATTTTACAGACTTAGAATTCAGTGCCTGTTGTTTTTCCTTGACACCTTTTTTTCCATAATTCATGTTTATAAAACCATACCTTTCTTTATAGCCTTCATGATTGTTAATAAACGAATGCTTTTAGGCATTCTGCATTTCATTATACCAAATAAAATCAGGTAAATAAAGGTTTTTCTTCTATATTAAGAATTGTTCACAATTTCTTTTGCTTTTATTCGGTTTATGTTAATATAGAAAGGGAGCTGAAAACAGCATAATCTCTTATGTTGAGAGCAGCACCTGACAAAGTGTCAAAAGAAAATGTTATGAAAAGGTTTAAGATTTTATGGATAAAGAAAAAGAGATTTTGGAAGAGTATAGAATATTATTAGAAGGAGGAGAAGGAGAGATCGTTGAAAAAAAATCCCGTTTTATCGCAACGATCCGTCCGGTCGATTCCGAGGAAGAAGCAGTCTCTTTTATAGAAGAAATGAAAAAGAAATATTGGGATGCACGACATAACTGCTCGGCATTTGTGGTAGGACCGCGTGCGGAGCTTACAAGATGCAGTGATGATGGAGAACCGAGCGGAACTGCCGGCAGACCAATGTTAGAGGTGCTCTTAGGAGAAGAAATCCGTAATGTGGCAGTTGTTGTTACAAGGTATTTTGGTGGAACGCTTTTAGGAACGGGTGGTCTTGTGCGTGCCTACACGCAGGCGGTCAAAGAGGGATTGAAAAATAGTAAGACTGCGGTTATGCGTTATGGAACCGTGCTTGATCTGCATACAGATTATAATGGGGTAGGCAAAATTTTATATCTGTTGGAAAAGCAAGGGTTAAAGGTAGAAGATTCAGAATATGGAGAAGCAGTCAGGCTGACAGTGACCGTGCCATTTGCTAAAAGAGAGGCATTGGAAAAAGAAGTCGTGCAGGCAACAGCCGGAAAGTGTCAAATTGAAAAAAAAGGCGAGAGTTTTTTCGTTGACAAGGATTAAGTGGTTTAGTATATTTTTAGTTGGTAAATACTTCTTGAAAGGTGGTGGTTTTTATGGAACATAGTAGTAAATCATATAGTACTGATGGCCCTCTTCCTGGGCGGCAGATCATAAAAATCACAACTGAACAAGGAGAAAAGCGATGGATGAAATTTTAGAGTTATTAGGGAAAAAGCAGTATACAAATTTGAGACAGCATCTTGCTGAAATGAACCACGCAGATATCGCTGTAATTATGGAAGAACTGCCAAAAGAAGAAATGTTGAAAGTATTTCGTATTCTGCCAAAAGATATGGCAGCAGATGTTTTTTCTTATTTGGAAGTGGAGAGCCAGCAGTTCATTATTACATCTTTATCTGATAAAGAAGCAGCGAATATTATTGATAATCTGATGGCGGATGATGCGACGGATTTTTTGGAAGAGATGCCAGCTAACGTAGTAAAGAAGCTGCTTGCCAATGCAAATCCTGAAACAAGAAGGGATATCAATCATCTTCTGCGCTATCCGGAAGACAGCGCGGGAAGTATTATGACCGTGGAATATGTAGACTTAAAAGAAAGTCTTACGGTAGCAGAAGCAATAGAACGTATTCGTAATGTGGGTCTTGATAGTGAAACGATCAATATCTGTTATGTGTTAGATGGTCAGAGGACTTTAGTGGGAACGGTAGCACTTCGCTATTTACTGCTCAGTCCTCCGGAAGAGCTGATAGGGGATATTATGCATGAGCATGTCATTTCCCTTCATACACTTATGGATCAGGAAGAGGTTGCCAGACAATTTAAAAAATACGACTTTACAGCGATGCCTGTCGTGGATAATGAAAATCGTCTGGTAGGTATCATTACGGTCGATGACGTTGTGGATATTATGGAAGAAGAAGCAACGGAAGATATCGAAAAGATGGCTGCTATCGTGCCATCCGATAAGCCGTATATGAAAACCGGAGTTTGGGAAACATACAAAAAAAGAATACCGTGGCTATTGTTATTAATGATATCTGCCACTTTTACCGGAAAGATCATTTCTTCTTTTGAGGAGGCATTAAGTGCCTGCGTTGTTTTGACAGCGTATATTCCGATGTTAATGGATACAGGCGGTAATGCAGGTGGACAGGCGAGTGTTACGATCATTCGTGGTCTTTCCTTAAATGAGATAGAATTTAAAGATATGTTCCGTATTATATGGAAAGAAGTACGGGTTGCTGTTGTGTGTGGCATCACACTGGGAGTCGCCAATTTTGCCAAATTATTGTTGATGGATCATTTGTCAGTCACCGTAGCACTTGTGATCTGTACGACTTTGATAGCAACGGTCTTTATTGCTAAAATAGTTGGTTGTACACTGCCGATGTTTGCTAAGAAGATCGGCTGGGACCCAGCAGTTATGGCAAGTCCATTTATCACAACGATCGTGGACGCATTGTCCTTGATGATCTATTTCCAGATTGCGACACGTGTGCTGGGAATAGGGTAGAAGAGGTTAACAGTGCCCCTCATGCTCTACAAGACCTAATTTCAAATATACAAAAAGATGCCGTCCCCAAAGACGGCATCTTATCATTTTATTTCATATTCGCACGTTTTCTCATAGTCGGATCTAAGATTTTCTTACGGATTCTAAGTGCCTCAGGAGTTACCTCTAATAGCTCATCCGTATCAATAAATTCCAAAGCCTGTTCCAAACTTAATACTTTAGGTGGTGTTAAGCGGAGTGCTTCATCTGCGCTGGAAGAACGGGTATTGGTAAGCTGTTTCTTCTTACATACGTTCAATTCAATATCTTCGCCACGTCCATTTTGTCCAATGACCATACCAGAATATACCTTTTCACCAGGTCCGATAAAGAGAGTACCACGTTCCTGTGCATTGTAAAGACCATAAGTGATCGCTTCCCCTGCTTCAAAAGCAATAAGAGAACCCTGTTTACGGTATTGAATATCTCCCTTGTAAGGACCGTAACCGTCAAAAATCGTATTAATGATACCATTTCCCTTTGTATCAGTCATGAATTCACCACGATAACCGATAAGTCCTCTGGAAGGAATGGAGAATTCCAATCTTGTGTAACCGCCGGAAGCAGAACCCATACTGCGAAGTTCGCCTTTTCTCTGACTTAATTTTTCAATAACACTACCGGAAAATTCGTCAGGAACATCAATATAAGCAAGTTCCATCGGTTCTGTCTTATTCCCGTTTTCATCAGTATGGTACAGAACTTCTGCTTTACTTACTGCAAATTCATAACCTTCGCGACGCATGTTTTCGATCAGGACAGATAAATGCAATTCCCCACGCCCGGAAACCTTATAGCTTTCGGTGCTTTCCGTTTCTTCTACGCGTAAAGATACGTCGGTATTTAATTCGCGGAAAAGTCTGTCACGCAGATGACGGCTCGTTACATATTTGCCTTCCTGACCTGCAAGAGGAGAGTCGTTTACGAGGAAATGCATAGCAATCGTCGGCTCGGAAATTTTCTGGAATGGAATTGGTACAGGATTTTCTGGGGAGCAGAGAGTATCACCAATGTGAATATCTGCAATACCGGAAATAGCAACGATAGAACCGATACCGGCTTCTTTTACCTCTACTTTATTTAATCCGTCAAATTCATATAATTTAGAAATTTTAACTTTCTTTTGTTTATCTGGTTCGTGATGGTTCACAATGACTACTTCCTGATTTACTTTTACAGAACCATTGTCTACCTTTCCGACACCGATACGTCCAACATATTCATTGTAATCAATAGTACTGATCAATACCTGTGTACCGGCTTCTGGATCTCCTTCCGGTGCAGGAATATAATTAACGATCGTTTCAAATAAAGGCTCCATATTTGTACCCGGTTCGTCCGGATCAAGAGAAGCAATACCTGCTTTGGCAGAAGCAAAAACGAAAGGACAGTCTAATTGTTCCTCGCTGGCATCCAGATCAAGGAAAAGCTCTAATACTTCATCAATGACTTCGTTAGGACGTGCTTCCGGTCTGTCGATTTTGTTAATGCAGACAATAACAGGAAGCTTTAATTCCAATGCTTTTCTAAGAACGAATTTTGTCTGAGGCATAGCGCCTTCAAAAGCATCGACAACAAGAATAACACCATTTACCATTTTCAATACACGTTCTACTTCACCACCAAAATCGGCATGACCAGGAGTATCGATAATGTTAATCTTTGTATTCTTGTACATAACTGCAGTATTTTTGGAAAGGATAGTGATACCACGTTCTCTTTCGATATCGTTGGAGTCCATGACACGTTCTGCAACTTCCTGATTATCTCTAAAAACACCGCTCTGTTTTAATAATTCATCTACCAATGTTGTTTTACCATGGTCAACATGAGCAATGATAGCTATATTTCTTACATCTTCTCTTGCCTGTTTCATAAATTGTTGTACCTCTCTCTCGACTAAAAAACTCTCACTAAAATAGAACTGCTTTCTCAAACTGGTATAGTATATCACTATATTAAGGAAGTTTCAATTCACAAATATTATGGAAAGAAAGAGAAAATTTAAGGATTTTCTAACATTTTTCATAAAAGATTGTCTTCAAAAGGCGAAAAAAGTTAAGCGATATTTTAACGTTCTAAATGGCTGAAAATATGATATATATATATTACATCACAGGAAAAAATTCTTAAGGTGTAAGAAGGGAGAACAGGATGATAGATAAAGTCATTGAAAACAACCAGGTAACGATTATGGGAACTATTGTAAGTGGTTATCAGTTCAGCCATGAAATTTTCGGGGAGAATTTCTATATGGTAGATGTACAGGTACCACGCCTAAGCGATTCGGCAGATATCATTCCGATTATGATTTCAGAGAGAATTGTAGATGTAGAAATGAATGCAGTTGGCATGAATGTGATCATCAATGGACAATTCCGATCTTATAATCGCCATGAATCAAAGAAAAACAGGCTGCTTTTATCCGTATTCGCAAGAGATATCGAATTTGTGGATGAAGTGTTGGAGAATGAAAAGACCAATCAGATTTATTTGGACGGATACATATGTAAGCCGCCTGTTTACAGAAAAACTCCTTTGGGAAGGGAGATTACAGATTTGCTTTTGGCATCAAACAGGCCTTATGGAAAGTCTGATTATATTCCATGTATTTGCTGGGGACGAAATGCTCGTTACGCCAGCAGCTTTGAAGTAGGAATGCGTTGTATGATCTGGGGAAGAATACAAAGCAGGGAATACATGAAAAAGCTTGGAGAGGAAGAGTTGGAAAAAAGAATTGCATACGAGGTTTCTGTCAGCAAATTAGAGCTTTTTGAGGAATAATCACGAAAAAGTGCAAGGGGAATGTTTAAAATCTGTTGAAAATAACACAAACATATGCTATGCTAGGGATTAGTTATAAACCTTACAAGCTGGAAGCCGCAAAGGTGAATTGGCAGTGTGGAGGAATGATATGAATAAAGGGATGATACAAATTTATACAGGTGACGGACATGGCAAATCACCTGCAGCTCTCGGAAGAGCAGTTCAGGCTGCTGTACAGGGAGATAATGTTGTAATTATTCAATTCTTAAAGGGAAAAGGTCTTGAAGAGTCTGATTTCTTAAGAAGACTGGAACCTGAAATAAAGTTATTCCGTTTTGAAAAATCAGATGAGAACTTTTCAGAACTGCCTGACGAGCGGAAAAAAGAGGAGATACAAAATATTAAGAACGGTATGAATTTTGCCAAAAAAGTTCTTTCTACCGATGAATGTAATCTTCTCATTTTAGATGAAGTGTTAGGCCTGATAGAAAAAGAAATCATTACCGTAGATGAATTAAAAAATGTTTTGGAGTGCCGTTCAGAGAATACGGATGTGATTCTTACGGGGATTACATTAAATGATGAGTTATGTATTCTTGCAGATGAAGTTTCCAAAATAGAAACTGTAAAATTCAAATGCTAGTAACAGACGCAAGTAGCGTCACGAAACAAGTAAATAAAGTGAAGAATAAAATAATCATAGCAGATACGCGTTGACATAGAGAAACAGTAGTGCTATGATTATTTTGTTGGATAGAGGTTGCATGATTCAAGAGTAACTTTTCGGATGCGGCAGGCGCAGGAGAAGAAAAGTGAAAGGGGAAAATGCCGAAAGAAGGAGTCGCCTGTCAGGCTTTATCTTGGGGATGCAGTGAACAACTGTATAACTGTCATCTTTTAAGTAGATGGGGCGCTATCATGGATGAAAAATTCTGAGGTCGGCGTGCATATCTGCAAGCCGACCTTTTTTGAAGAACCCAGAACCTAATATTAAGGAGGAAAAATATGGCTATTTTTACAGGAGCAGGTGTTGCTATCGTAACACCATTTCATGAAGACGGAACAGTAAATTACGAAAAATTCGCAGAACTTGTGGAATTTCAGATCAAAAATGGGACAGATGCTATTATCGTTTGTGGAACAACAGGAGAGGCATCCACACTGACACATGAAGAACATTTGGATGTTATTAAATTCTGTGTAGAGAAAGTAGCAGGAAGAATTCCAGTCATTGCAGGCACAGGTTCAAATTGCACAGAAACTGCAATTTATTTATCAAAAGAAGCAGAAAAATACGGAGTAGATGGTATTTTAGTCGTAACTCCATATTATAATAAAGCAACACAGAATGGTCTGTATGAGCATTTTAAAATGATCGCTAACAGTGTGAAAGTGCCAATGATCCTTTACAATGTACCGAGTAGAACAGGCTGCAATATTGCACCTGCAACAGTAGTACGTCTTTGCAAGGATGTAGAAAATATCGTTGGTGTTAAAGAAGCAAGCGGTAATATTTCACAGGTAGCAAAATTAATGTCGATCGCAGATGGCAGCGTAGATTTATATTCTGGAAATGATGACCAGATCGTACCGATTCTTTCCTTAGGAGGAAAAGGTGTTATTTCTGTACTTTCTAACGTTGCACCACAGCAGACACATGATATTTGTGCAAAATTCTTTGAAGGGGATGTAGAAGGCAGCTGCAAAGAACAGCTTCGTGCGATTGAACTTTGTGATGCTTTATTCTGTGAAGTGAATCCGATCCCTGTAAAGAAAGCATTAAATATTATGGGAATGGAAGCTGGACCAATGAGAAGACCTCTCAGTGAAATGGAACCAGAAAATGCTGCTAAATTAGAAAAGGCAATGAAAAATTACGGAATTTTATAAAAAGGATTGGAGCAGATATGATAAAAGCAATAATGCACGGCTGTAACGGGAAAATGGGGCAGACAATTGCCAGACTGATTGCAGCAGATGAGGAAATAGAACTGGCAGCGGGAGTAGATGCCTTTACGGGTATAGATAATCCGTTCCCAGTGTTTCAGACCATTTCAGAATGTAATGTGGATGCAGATGTTGTGATTGATTTTTCAGCAGCTCCTGCAGTAGACGGATTGCTTGAATGGTGCGTGGAAAAAAATGTACCATGTGTTCTTTGTACGACAGGTCTGTCAGAGGCACAGTTAAGGAAGGTAAAAGAAGCTTCAGAAAAAACAGCCATTTTGAAATCAGCAAATATGTCACTTGGAATCAATATGCTCTTGAAATTATTGAAAGAAGCTGCAGGAATTCTTGCTCCGGCAGGTTTTGACATTGAAATTGTTGAAAAGCATCATAATCAGAAATTGGATGCACCGAGTGGAACAGCTCTTGCGTTAGCGGATTCCATTAATGAAGAATTTGATAACAGCTATGAATATGTATATGACAGAAGTCAGAGAAGAGAAAAACGTGACAAGAAGGAAATGGGCATTTCTGCGGTACGTGGAGGAACGATTGTAGGTGACCATGATGTGATCTTTGCTGGAGAAGACGAAGTAATCACCTTTTCACACACCGCTTATTCCAAGGCAGTATTTGGAAAAGGCGCCGTACAGGCTGCAAAATTCCTTGCAGGAAAATCGGCAGGTATGTACGATATGAGTGATGTTATTAATGGATAAGGATATTCTTATAAAAAAAGTGAGGCTTGTGCAGCCTCACTTTTTGATAAGATAAATAAGATTAACGATTTTTGGTAGTGTTTGTTGTAGTAGTGTTATCATGAGTTGTTGTATTATTATCAGTATGGTTGCCATTGCCAACTAAGTCATCTGTGACTTCAGTCACACCATTTGCAACGTTATCAACAGCATCTGTAACTGCATTACCGGCATTGTCTAAAAGAGAATTGTCGCCAGTTGTGTTATGGTCGGTCGTTGTGTTATTTGTAGTGGTGTTTTCGGTTGTGGTATGGTTAGTACCATTTGTGGTTGTACCGTTTGTAGTTGTACCATTCGTGGTTGTACCATTTGTCGTGCCGGTAGTAGAATTGTTACCAGCCATATCATTTGTATTTCCCTTATTTTTACTAGTTCCGCAGGCAGTAAGCATACCTACCATAAGTAACATAAGGAACAAAGACAAAACCTTTTTACTTTTTTTCATAATTGATTTCACTCCTTTAGATTGGACTTCTTAAACTTTCGCAAATATCATCGTTGTATATTTAGGAAAGTTTCTAAAAATAGTATGTACATTCTTCTTTTGAATATGCAGATTTTATTGAAAAATAAATGCAGAGAAAAGAAGAGAGAAAGGAAAAAATTTATGCAATTCAGACCATGTATTGATATTCATAATGGACAGGTAAAACAGATTGTAGGAGGAAGTCTTTTGGATGAGAAAAATCAGGCAGAAGAAAATTTTGTATCGCAAAAGGATGCTGCATGGTTTTCCAAAATGTACGCGGAAAAGGGATTGAAAGGTGGACATATTATCTTGTTAAACCCTCCTGCGAGTGAATTTTACGAAGCAACGAAGAAACAGGCAATATCTGCTTTGAAAGCGTATCCACAAGGAATGCAGGTCGGTGGAGGGATCACTGCGGAAAATGCTGCCCAGTATCTAGAAGCAGGAGCCAGTCATATTATTGTTACTTCTTATGTATTTAAGGATGGAAAGGTCAATTATGACAATCTTGAAAAATTAAAAAAAGAAGTAGGAAGCGAAAGGATTGTCATTGATCTAAGTTGTCGAAAGAAAGACGGGGATTATTATATTGTTACCGACCGGTGGCAAAAATATACGGAAACAAAGCTGACAGAGGAAACATTGGACTTTTTTTCAGGATTTTGCGATGAATTTTTAGTTCATGCAGTAGATGTAGAGGGAAAGGCAGATGGAATAGAAGAAAATGTAGCCGCACTTTTGGGAAATTGGGGAAAAATGCCGATGACCTATGCCGGTGGCGTGCATAGTTTTCATGACTTGGATAAGTTAAAGCAATTAGGACAGAGCAGAATAGATGTAACGATTGGCAGTGCACTTGATATTTTTGGCGGGAACATGAAATTTGAAGAAGTGTTAAAATATATGGCATAAGGAGAGGGCAGAAAAAAAGAACCAATCTTTGATTGGTTCTTTTTCTAATCCGTCATAACAATACTGCAAATTCATAAATAAACTTATCATTTATATTAAGAAAAGGCACATGTTGATACTGATTATAGTGTGTTATAAGTACATCTTATAACTTTGTTACGTTAACAGCCTGAGGTCCTTTTTCTCCGTTGATTACTTCGAATTCAACATTTGCGCCTTCTTCTAAAGATTTAAAGCCGTCCATGTTTAATCCTGAGTAATGTACGAATACATCGTTTCCAGTTTCATCAGAAATGAAACCATAACCTTTTTGGTTGTTAAACCATTTTACTGTACCTTTGTTCATTGTAGATACCTCCAAAAAATATATGTCACTGTAATGTATACAGTAAATCTAGGATAGCACAATACATTGGAAAAGTAAAGCATATCAGTAGTTTTTTGGCAAAAAAGTTGTAATGTATAAGCTTTTTATGGTAAAATGGTAAAAGTTTACTGGAGGTGACTTGTTATGGAACCTAAGAAGCGCAGAAGAAGACATAAATATACACTGATGATTTTTTCAGATTCTATGGATGAAGAAGGAGTAAAGCAGGTATATCTAGGTTCAAAAAGAGTGCAGGTTTTAACGGTTTTGCTTGTGGTTCTTTTGATAGCAGATATATGCTATTGCGTGTACAATCCTATTTTGCTTTCTGGTGCTCGCAATCGAAGCAGCGCGCAGTCGGAGCAGATTAAGCAGCTGATGGAAGAAAACGAAACGTTGAAGGCAGAAAATCAGGAACTTACAGATAAGGTCGCAATTTTAAGTGAGACAATTAACCAAAAGGTAAAGACAGAAGAAGAAAAGGCAGCAGAGTTTGCAGAGTTAAGTCTCCCGACAGGATTTCCACTTACTGGAGCAGCGACGATTCATGAGTCTGTGACAGAAGAACAGATTGCAGAGGAAGATGGAGAACAACAAAAGGAACAGGAGCCGATCATGGTGTTCAAAGGTTCTGCAGGCAATATGGTAATTGCATCAGGAAATGGGACTGTGGAAGCTGTCCTGCCGGATACTCAATATGGAAATCAAGTGATCATAGATCATGGAAATGGGTACAGATCCATATATAGAAATACTGGCGAGGTCGTAGTGAAAGCCGGAGATGAAGTAGTCAGAGGCGCTACTATTTTTGTGATAGGAGAAGAAAATACGGAGCTTGGTTATCAGATCACAAAGGATGAAGTATACATCAATCCTGAGGAAATGGTAGAAATAAACGGATAGTAGGGAGGAAAAAGTGTTGGCAAAGAAGAACGTAACATTGGAAAAAAGCAACATGAAAGTAAATACGATCATTGGAACGGGAGCAGTTTTTATCGGAAACTTAACGGTAAAAGACACAATAAGAATTGATGGTGAAGTAACTGGCGATGTAAAAACAGATGCAGTATTGATTCTTGGAAGCAGTGGAAAGATCATAGGAGATGTGGAAGCAGATACGATATTTGCAGGTGGCTACATTAAAGGGGATTTAAAAGCGCAAAATAAAGTAGAAGCGTCTTCTACTGCACAGATTTATGGAGATATTACAACAAAAGTGATCGTCATAGATGAAAATGCAGTATTCCAAGGGAAATGCGATATGAACCAGCAGACAGCAAAGGAACAGACAACAGAAAATGCTAATTAATATAGAATATTAGAAAAAAAGCACATTTGGTCTAAGACCATATGTGCTTTTACTTTTTATTTTTCATTTTTTAATGGTTCAATTCTTTCAAAGACCAGTTCATAACCATCATTGCCATAATTTAAGGAACGATTTACTCGACTGATGGTAGCAGTAGAAGCTCCTGTCTTTTCAGCGATTTCAAGATACGTTTTGTGATCCCTTAACATAGCGGCAACTTCAAATCTCTGTGATAAAGAAAGCAATTCGTTCACAGTACATAAATCTTCAAAAAAACTATAACATTCTTCTTTATCTTTGAGACTTAAGACGGCATCAAAAAGATAATCAACAGCCTCTGTCTTAATTTTCTTATTCATGCTTGCCTCCAACTGATTTTTTTCTATAAATGACTGTTTAATATTTCACAAACCAGCTCATTAACATATTAGCATTTTAACATACTAAAGTTTTAAAGTAAAGAAGATATTGTATCCAAATCCGAAACATTTTAATGGCACAAAGAAGGAAAATTGTGTAAAAAAATAGTTAGAATCGCTCTTGTCATGCAGTTTTCCATACTATATAATGAAAAAAGAAGAAAGGTGTTGATTATGACAATAGATACAGAAGATTTGATTAACAGCATAATGGATAGTTTAGGGCGAATTAATTATATAAAACCGGAAGAGATTCCGAACATTGATTTGTATATGGATCAGGTTACCACCTTTATGGACAAGAAGTTGAAAAATACAACGCGCAATCCACAAGAGGATAAAATCCTGACGAAGACTATGATAAACAATTATGCAAAAAATGATTTATTACCGCCTCCGGTAAAGAAGAAGTATACAAAAGAGCATGTTTTGCTATTGATTTTTATTTATTATTACAAAGGTATATTGTCAATTAATGATATTCAGACTTTATTAAAGCCGATTACAGAAAAATATTTCGGGACAGAGGAAGAGTTTAGTTTAGAAGATATTTATAACGAAGTGTTCAGTTTGGAAAAAGAACAGGTCGAAGTGTTGCAGAACGATATATTACAAAAGTTTCAATTAGCAAAAGAAACATTTCAAGATGCACCGGAAGAGGATGCAGAATTTTTACAGATTTTTTCTTTTATCTGTTTGCTGAGCTTTGATGTTTATGTGAAGCGTCTGCTGATCGAAAAACTGATCGATGACATAAAGAAACCGGATGAAAGTAAAGAGAACGGTAAAGAAAATAGTAAGAAAAAATAACAGTATGCACATAGAAAAAGGCAGAAAGGTATGTGCGGAAAGAGGTAAACATGACAATTGCTGATTTGCGGAAGGAAGGATTTGATGTAGACAGTGCTTTGAATTACTGTGCAGGCAGTGAAGAAATTTATGTAGAAGTATTGGAGACAGCACTGGAAGAGGGACTAGGAAAAATTCCGTTTATCAAAGAATGTGTAGAAAAGGAAGACTTCGGACGTTATTGTATAGAAGTTCATGGGTTAAAAAATGCGGCAAGACAGATTGGAGCTATAGAGCTTTCAGAACTGGCATTTGAACAGGAAAAGGCAGCAAAAGCAGAGCAGTATGATTTCATAAAAGAGACTAACGGAAAGCTGTTAGAAAAATATAAGCAGACCATGGATGTATTAAAGGAGCTGTTGGGGTAGCCAACAGCTCCTTTGTTATAGAAAGACATACAAAAATGAAAATAAATATTAATAAGGAAAAGAAGGCTTGACAGTATATTTTGAAGTGATATTATTAAAAATAACAGGACACCCCGGTGGGGTGTTAAGATGATGCAAAGAATACAAAAGAAAGCATGGGAGAAGAGGATTTGAAAGCAGATAAAAAAAGTGTAGAACGACTTTTAAAAACAGCAAGAGGACAGTTGGATGGCATTTTGAAAATGGTAGAAGAAGACCGGTACTGCGTTGATATATCCAATCAGATCATGGCAACACAGTCTCTTTTGGGAAAAGTCAACAGAGAGGTATTAAAAGCGCATATGCAGTGTTGTGTCAAAGAGGCAGTGGAAAGCGAAGATCGGGAAAAAAAGATGGATGAAATGTTGGAAGTGTTAGAGAAATTGTTAAAGTAAAAGCATGACAGAGAGGAGGAAAACATGAAAAAAGAAACCTATGATATTACCGGAATGACCTGTTCTGCCTGTTCTTCCAGAGTGGAGAAGTGTGCGAATGCACTGGAAGGTGTGGACAAGGCATCCGTCAATCTTTTGACGAACAGCATGCAGATAGAGTATGACGAGGAGGCGGTATCCTCTGAAAAGATCATACAGGCAGTGGAAAAGGCGGGATATGGTGCCGCACTTCGGCAAAGAGGTGTACCACAAGGGAATACGCAAACTGCTAAAAACGGAATAGATGGGGAAAAAGCCTTAGGGAAAAATACAATGCAGAAGGAAGCGGACAGCTTGAAAAAAAGGTTCTGTATTTCGATTGTATTCTTAATTCCGCTTATGTACATTTCCATGTATCATATGTTCCATGCATGGTTCGGACTTCCGATTCCAGGATTTATGATGGAATATTTTCATGGAAATGAAAATGTGATCACGTTTTCGTTTGCACAGTTTTTACTGTTGCTTCCGATACTGTATGTAAATCGAAAATATTTTATTGTTGGATTTAAAACGTTATTTCATGGCAGCCCGAATATGGATAGTCTGATCGCTATCGGTTCATCAGCAGCGGTGATCTATGGTTGCTTTGTGATTTTCAGGCTGGGAAGAGCGCTTGGTATGCAGGACATGGCAGTGGTGGAGCAATATGGAATGGAAGTATATTTTGAGTCAGCTGGAACGATTCTCACGCTCATTACACTTGGTAAATATTTGGAAGCAAGAAGCAAGGGAAAAACGAGTGAAGCCATTACAAAGCTCATGAATCTGGCACCAAAGACTGCAGTGGTAGAGCGAAACGGAAAAGAAGAAACTATCGACGTAGAGCAAGTGCAGATGGGGGACATCGTGTTGGTGCGCTCCGGCGCAGCTATTCCGGTAGACGGCGTGATCGTAGCCGGAAATGGAAGTGTGGATGAGGCGGCGATTACTGGAGAAAGCATCCCCGTAGATAAAAAAGAAGGCGATACGGTCGTAGGCGGTACATTAAATAAAGCCGGTTTTATGAAATTCCGTGCTACAAGGGTGGGCGATGATACAACGCTCTCTCAAATCATCCATCTGGTGGAAGAGGCAAGTGCCAGTAAAGCACCTATTGCAAAGATGGCAGATAAAATTGCAGGTGTGTTTGTACCAGTCGTAATTGGGATTGCGATTTTGGCAGCGGTCATTTGGCTGCTTTCTGGTGCGGGATTTGAATTTGCTTTGTCTATCGGTATTTCCGTACTGGTCATTTCCTGCCCTTGTGCGCTTGGGCTTGCTACACCGGTAGCGATCATGGTAGGAACTGGAAAGGGTGCAGAACTCGGCATTTTGGTCAAATCCGGGGAAGCTTTGGAAACCGCACACAATATCGATACAGTAGTGTTGGACAAGACAGGAACGATTACAGAAGGAAAGCCTGTTGTTACTGATGTTTTTGCTCTTGGAATGGAAGAAGATACCCTTTTAAAAATGGCAGTATGTCTGGAAAAACCAAGTGAACATCCATTGGCAGAAGCCATCGTGAAATATGGGACAGAAAAGGGAATAGAAGCAACAGAAGTAACAGAATTTGAAACGCTTCCAGGAAAAGGGGTCAGTGCTTATATCGATGGCAGAAAATTTTATGCCGGAAATGAAAGTCTGATGGCAGAAAAGCAGATTGCTACAGAAAGAATAAAAGAGACACTTTTCGCTTTTGCTAATGACGGAAAAACACCGCTTATTTTCAGTGATGAGAAAGAAGTGATCGGTGTGATCGCGGTGGCGGATGTGGCAAAGAAAACGAGCAAAGAAGCAATTGCCAAGTTCCAAAAAATGGGAATTCATGTTATTATGCTGACAGGCGATAATGAAGTAACTGCCAGAGCAATGCAGCGACAGTTACATATTCCGAAGGTCATTGCAGGTGTGCTGCCAGACCAGAAGGAACAAGTGATCGCAGGGCTTCAGAATGAGGGCAGAAAGGTAGCAATGGTAGGGGATGGCATTAACGATGCCCCGGCACTTATGCGCGCAGATGTGGGCATTGCTATCGGTGCTGGTACAGATATTGCCTTGGAAAGTGCAGATATTGTATTGATGAAAAATGATTTGCTGGATGTATGTACAGCAATCCGCTTGAGCAGAAAAGTGATCACGAATATCAAACAGAACCTGTTTTGGGCATTTTTTTATAATAGTATCGGAATCCCGCTTGCAGCAGGGGGACTTTACCCGGCATTTGGATTGAAATTAAATCCTATGTTTGGTTCTGCTGCCATGGCATTAAGTAGTGTGTGTGTAGTTTCTAATGCACTTAGAATAAAAAGATTTAAGGAGGATAAATTTATGTTTGGAAAGAAAAAAGCAGATGTAGAAATGATGGTAGAAGGAATGAGCTGTGGACATTGCAGCGCAAGAGTAGAGGAAGCGTTAAATAATATTGACGGGGTGAAGGCAGAAGTGAATTTGAAGAAAAAGACAGCTTATGTTACACTGGAAAACGAAGTCTCAGATGAAACATTAAAAGCAGCAGTGGAAAATGCAGGCTATAGCGTGACAAAAATAAGCAGATAGAAGAAAATGGCGAGAATGTAGTCATGACAGCATTTACTTACAGATTTGAAAAAAGCTGCAGTAGTGGGAGGAAAAAATGGCAGTAACATTTGCAGAATATATAAAAAAGAAAAAAGTGCTCTGTGACGGCGGATTTGGCACATATTATGGAGCATTGACCGGTTCGGAAACACCATGTGAAATGGCAAATCTGAAAAATCCGGAATTTGTAAAAAAAATTCACAGAGAATATATTCAGGCAGGTGCAAGATTTATTCGTACGAATACTTTTGCAGCAAACAAACAGATCCTTTCCTGCAATGAAACACAGCTTACCGATATTATAAAGGCGGGATACCGGCTTGCAAAAGAAACGGCGGCAGAAGAAAAAGAACCGGTCTTTGTAGGAGCAGATATTGGTCCGATTCCTTTAGAGAGTGTGGAAGAGGAAGAACAGAGAGAAGAGCAATACACGGCAATTTGCAAAGCTTTTTTGGAAGAGGGAGCAGATATATTTGTATTTGAAACATTTTCCAATTTAGATGAGATTCTGCCAGTGATAAAGAAAATAAAAAAAGAAAATCCTGCCCTTTTTGTCATTGTACAGTTTTGTGTGAACCAGTTCGGCTACAGCAGTGCAGGATTAAGTGCAAAAAGGCTTTTGGAAGAGGCGGGAAAGGTAGAAGAAATTGATGCTACGGGATTTAATTGCGGTGTAGGACCTGGTCACCTTTTTCAAATCATGGAAAAACAGAATCTGGCAATCGGAAAGTTTATTACTGCCTTTCCGAATGCTGGGTATCCACAGATGATTCAAAGCCGATTGGTTTTTTTGGATAATGAGGAATATTTTGTGGAGAAGGGCTGTGACATTGCAGGACTTTGCGTGGATATGCTCGGTGGCTGCTGTGGAACGACGCCTTCCTATATTTCCAAATTGAAAAGCAAGGTAGAGTGGGAAAGAGATACAGAAAAAATTCCAGAGAAAAAAGCAGAACAGCCTCTGAAAATTAAGAGTAAGGATTACAGTTTTTTTGCGGGAAAGCAAAAGAAACTGATTGCAGTAGAGCTAGCGCCACCGTTGGATGCCAATGATGAGAAGATCATGGATGCGGCAAATCGATTAAAGAATTGCGATGTGGATGTGATCACATTTCCGGATTCCCCATCGGGAAGAACAAGGGTTGACCCGGTACTAATGGCAGCGAAAGTCATGAAAGAAACGGGTATGTGCGTTATGCCACATATTTGCTGTCGCGACAAAAATGCCATTGCTATGCGTTCCCAGCTTTTAGGTGCACAGGTAAATGGAATTCATAATTTCCTTGTCATTACGGGAGATCCGGTTCCAAGCATGGTAAGACAAAGCGTAAAAAGTGTCTTCAATTTTGATTCGGTGGGTCTTATGAAGATCATAAAAGACATGAACGAAGAGACCTTTGCAGAGGAGCCACTTTTTTATGGTGGTGCGATTAATTATAATCGTCGTAATTTGGAAGTAGAATGTGGACGTGTAAAGAAAAAAACAGAAGCAGGAGCCAGCTTTTTCTTCACACAGCCACTATTTTGCAAAGAAGATATAGAAAAGGTAAGAAGCCTGAAGAAAGAAGTGCCACAGGCAAAAATCCTATGTGGAATCATGCCGCTTATCAGTAAACGAAATGCCCTGTTTATGAAAAATGAAATGGTTGGCATTCATGTGCCGGATGAAGTGATCGCACGTTATGAGGAAACGATGACAAAGGCACAGGGGGAAGCGGTAGGGATTGCCATTGCCAAGGAAGTGATGGAGCAGGCAGCGGACTTTGCAGATGGATTTTATTTTTCCCTGCCCTTCAACCGCGTAAACGTGTTGGAAGCAATTTTGAAAGATGCAGGGTTTTAAACGTAAAAAATGGATTCGAAAAGTTACTGTGAAAGTGCTTCTTGGGCGAAGGTGGTGTTTACCAGGTCGGAGTAGGGAACTCGTTCGGTGAGTTCTCCGGCTTCTTCTAAAATGTTTTGCAGGAGAGTGAAGCTTTCTTCTTCAAATACAAGGTCTTCTTTCCATGTTTCCTGTTCGTAGTAGCGTGTTACGATCGTTGTCAATGTTTCTAAGTCAGTTTCCGGAAATTGGGGACTGATGGCTTTGGCAATATCGGCAGGGGAAGACTGGTTCACATCATTCATTCCCTTCTGTAAAGCATTGGTGAAATGCTGTAGGATCTCAGGATTATTTTCTATATAACTCTTTTTGGCACAAAATGCGGTGTAAGGTACATAGCCGGATTCTTCGCCAAGAGAAGCTACAACATAGCCGTCTCCTTTTGCCTCTAAAGCTGTGGCGTGAGGTTCAAATTCAATGGTAAAATCGCCCTGCCCACCGGAAAATGCTGCAGCAGTAGAACCAAAATCAATACTTTGATCAATCGTAAGGTCAGTAGCAGGATTCAAATTATTTTTTTTCAAAATGTATTCAAAGACCATTTCGGGCATACCGCCAGCTCTGCCACCTAACACAATTTTCCCATTCAGCATGGTGAAATCAAAGTTTTCAATGGGTTCTCTGGAAACAAGAAAGTTTCCGGCACGTTGTGTAAGCTGAGCGAAGTTCACAACATAGTCTTCTGCTCCCTGATTATAAGTATAGATAGAGCTTTCACTTCCCATAAATCCGATCTGGGCGTCATCAGACAAAACGGCTGTCATTGTTTTATCTGCACCATATCCGGTCACCAGTTCTAAGTCAATTCCTTCTTCGGCAAAATACCCTTTTTCTATTGCCACATATAATGGCGCGTAAAAGCAGGAATGTGCCACTTCATTTAAAATAACTTTTGTTTGGTTTCCATCTGTTTTTGTGTCTTTTTCATCGGAAGATGAACTGCCACAGGAACATAGAAGAACAGAAAGAATCAGAAGTAGTGCGAAAATAGTACGCTTTTTCATAAATAAAATCCTCCTGAAACGTAGATGATCAATATGGTATACCAATATGCAGAAGGAAATAGAGAGTTCCTGAATAGAAAAATTTGCGAATAATAAACAATTAGGTATTGTTGAAATAACAATTTTCGTGCATAATATTGTCATCTGGCAAAATTGTCTTTTTTTGCCGAATTTAGTCAGAGGGGAATGTGAGAAAACATGAAAAAGATAGAGAAAATCTGTAAGATAATTGCAGCTATTATACTGATTCCAACGGTTTTACTTGTTGCCTTTATTTTGATCGCAGACGTAACCGGAATGGAGTTTAATAAAAACAGTACCACGACGGAACAGGTTCAGGAAAACCATACAGGAGCAGCGGATGCGAGCGAAGAAGAACAAGCGGGTATGGTAACAGATATTAGTGGTAATGATGGGGAAGAAAGTACCGGAGAAGCAGAGCAGACGGATGGAAAGATCACCGCAGAAAAATACGAGCAGATCCAAAATGGCATGACATATCAGGAATTGGTAGCCTTAATTGGTGAGGAAGGAAATTTGACTGCTGAGTCAGAAACGCTTGGTTCCAAAACGGTCATGTATGAATGGACAGCAGAAGATGGATGGGGAACTGCTATCATTGTGTTACAGGATAATGCAGTTATTAATAAATCCCAGACAGGAGTTGCACAGTCAGCAGAAACAGCGCCTATCACATTGGAACAGTATGAGCAGATAGAAGAAGGAATGACTTATGATAAAGTAGTAGAGATCATAGGTGGTGAAGGAGAAGCAATTTCAGAAAGCAATACAGAAGATTCCATTACGGTTGTATATATTTGGAAGGGAAGCGATGGAGTTTCTAATGCAACACTTACATTTTACAATAATGCATTATTTTCTAAAGCACAGACAGGCTTGCAATAGCGGTCTGTGTTTTTTGTTTGAAAATTTATCGTGCTTAAGAATTATTTATGAATTTTTTTATCGACATGATGTATAAAATTCGGTATAATTAGAATCAGTCAGTCAAATCTTTTGAGGATTTTTGGTATGACGGGGTGATTATTAAAAATAAGGAACAGCTATCTTTTTTAAGAGGCAAGGAGGAAACTATGGGAGTTTTAACAAGATTTAAGGACATTATGGCAGCTAATTTTAATTCGCTTTTGGATAAAGCAGAAGATCCGGAAAAAATGGTGGATCAGTATTTGAGAAATTTGGAAAGTGATCTTGCAAAAGTAAAAGCAGAGACAGCATCTGTTATGGCAGAAGAAAAATCCTGCAAGCGTAAATTAGATGAATGCAACGAAGAGATTGCAAGAATGACAGAGTATGCAAAAAAAGCAGTTACAGCAGGAAATGATGACGAAGCAAAACAGTTCCTTGCTAAAAAGAGCGAGTTGACAGAGAAGAGAGATGCTTTACAGGGAAGCTATGATATTGCAAAAGCAAATGCAGATAAAATGCGTGAGATGAACAACAAACTGGAAGCTGATATTGCTGCAATGAGAAGCAAGAGAGATACTTTAAAAGCAAAAGCAAAAGTAGCGGATGCACAGGAAAGAATCAATAAGCTTGGTTCCAGCGTAGAAGCAGCAGGAAGCAATATGGCAGCATTTGACCGTATGGAAGACAAGATCAATCGCAGACTTGATGAAGTGAATGCAATGGCTGAACTGAATGAAGAAAGCGGTTCTGATTCTATTGAAGAACTTGCTAAAAAATACGATTCCAATGAAACAAAATCCGATGTGGATGATGAACTTGCTGCATTAAAAGCAGAGCTTGGAATGTAATAGAAAGAGCGGAGTGAGAGAAAATGGGATTATTTTCAAGAGAATTAGCTAACGTTGTAGAATGGAAAGAAGATAGAGAGGGCGTATTATTCTGGAAATGGCAGAACCAGGAGATCAAAAAAGGCTCAAAATTGATCGTACGTCCGGGACAGGATGCAATCTTTCTTTATAACGGTAGAGTAGAAGGTATTTTTGAGAGTGAAGGTCAGTTTGACATGGAGTCTGACATCATTCCATTCCTGTCTACATTAAAAAGTTTTAAATTCGGTTTTAATACACCGCTTCGTGCAGAAGTGCTCTTCATTAACACAAAAGAAATGATCGTAAAATGGGGCACAAAAAATGCCATCAATTTACAGGCGCCGGGACTTCCGGGTGGTATGCCGATCAGAGCATTTGGTACATTCAGCTGCAAAATTGCAGAGCATGATGTTTTGATCGACAAATTGGCAGGTATTAAACAGATTTATACAGTAGACGATGTAAAAGAGCGTATCATATCTAATTTAGATCAGTTGTTGATGGTATGGGTCGGAAAAGAAGGCAGAGATATGTTCAACCTTCAGATGGATGCCAGAAGCATTTCCAAAGGCATTATGGGCGATCTGGACATGGATATGAGAAAACTCGGTATTGCCATTACAGATTTTAACATTGAAAGCTTTTCTTATCCGGAAGAGATCAAGAAAATGCAGGAGAAAGCTGCAGCACAGTCTATGATCGGAGATATGAACAAATATCAGCAGGTGGCTATGGCTGATTCTATGCAAAAAGGCGGCACAAGAAGTGGCAGCAGCGTAGCAAGTGATATGGTAAGCTTACAGATGGGCATGGCAATGGGACAGCAGATGGTGCAGCAAATGCAGAATAATAACACCAATACAATGGCTGGTGCAACAGGCACAGCGCCTAAATTCTGTCCAAACTGCGGTACACCTACAAACGGAAGCAACTTCTGTGGAAACTGCGGAAATAAGCTTGTATAAATATAAAAGAAAAGATAATAAAAGTGAGAAATCTTTGAATGTTAAGATTTCTCACTTTTTCATTTCTTATGAAATTAAATGTTGTATTCTTCTCTACGATTGTATTTATCCAAAATAGCATGTATTTTTTCGGTAGGAGTAAGTACGTTTGCCATTGAAATATCGTGATTCATAAAGTCGATGATAGATGCTAAGAACTTGCTCATGTCTGCTTTTACAAAATAAGGTTTGTCTTTTAATTCTGGTGGGAGATAAGTTAAGTTTGTTGTAATAACTCTTTCAAATACACCCTGTTCGTAAGCATTATCAAAAGCCTTTAATCCGTTTGTAAATAAGCCGAAGGTACAGCAGATAAATACTCTGTTTGCATGCATTTCTTTTAACTGCTTTGCAGTATCCAACATACTTTCACCGGAGGAGATCATATCATCAATAATGATGACATCCTTTCCTTCTAATGTATCACCTAAAAATTCATGGGCAACGATTGGATTTTTGCCATTTATAATGGTAGAGTAGTCACGGCGTTTGTAGAACATACCAGTATTTACACCAAGTACATTGGCAAAATATACAGCACGGTCAAGGGCTCCTTCGTCCGGGCTGATAACTACTAAGTGATCTTTATCAATGATCAGATCTTTTTCTACGTCTAAAAGAGAACGCATGAATTGGTAAGGTGGAGTGAAGTTATCAAATCCACAGAGCGGAGTAGCGTTCTGTACACGAGGATCATGTGCATCAAAAGTAATGAAATTGTTGACGCCCATAGCGCTTAATTCTTCCAATGCATAAGCGCAGTCTAAAGATTCTCTACCGCTTCTTTTGTGCTGACGTCCTTCGTAGAGGAAAGGCATAATAACGTTGATACGGTGTGCTTTTCCGTTCGTAGCTGCGATCACACGTTTTAAGTCCTGATAATGGTCATCCGGTGATTTGTGGTTCGTATAACCATTTACGTTATAGGTAAGACTATGATTGCAGACGTCTAAAAGAATAAACAGATCTTTTCCGCGGATACTTTCATGAAAAACGGCTTTTCCTTCTCCACTTCCGAAACGCGGACATTCACAGTCTACTAAATAGCTGCTTTCAATATAACCATGGAAAGCAGGATCATTTTTAACTTTTTCGTTGTTAACACTTTTACGATAATCTACCAAATAATTATTAACGCTGCGACCAAGAGCCTCAGCAGATTCCAGTGCAATCAATTTCAATGGTGCAACCGGCATTGCATTTTCCAATTCACGTAAATTAGGCATTTTTTCCTCCGTAATAAAAGTCTACAGTTTGCATGCAGACTGAAATTGTATCTATTAATAATCTAAACTACCATATAATTTTATATCATTATGCTAGTGACACGTCAAGAAATTTCTAGTAAGATATAAGTATGTGTGTGGAGTTGGAGGAGAGAGTTTTAGAGATGAAAGAAAAAGGACACGTTATTAAAGAAGTGCTGGTGGGAGGTATCGCAGAAGAACTTGGAATAGAAGCAGGAGATAAACTGCTGGCAATCAATGGGGAAGAGCTGGAAGATATTTTTGATTATCAATTTATGGTACAGGATGAATATATAGAAGTGTTGATCCAGAAGGCAGATGGAGAAGAGTGGCTTTTGGAAATTGACAAAGATTATGAAGAAGATCTGGGCATGGAATTTGAGAACGGATTGATGGATGAGTATCGTTCCTGCCATAATAAGTGTATTTTCTGCTTTATTGACCAGATGCCAAAAGGAATGCGCGATACACTGTATTTTAAAGATGACGATTCCAGACTTTCTTTTTTGCAGGGAAATTATGTGACATTGACCAATATGTCTGATGCAGATGTAGACAGGATCATTAAATATCATCTTTCCCCAATTAATATTTCTTTTCAGACAACGAATCCGGAACTTCGATGCAAAATGTTGAACAATCGTTTTGCAGGGGAAGCTTTAAAAAAGGTCGATCGATTTTATGAAGCAGGCATTATTATGAATGGGCAGATCGTACTTTGCAAGGGTGTAAACGATGGAGCAGAGTTAGAACGCAGTATTTCAGATCTGACCAAGTATCTGCCGTATTTGGAAAGTGTATCAGTCGTGCCGGTCGGATTGTCCAAATTCAGAGAGGGATTGTATCCTTTAGAACCATTTGCAAAAGAGGATGCAAAAGAAGTTTTGGCGATCATTCATAAATGGCAGGACAAATTATATCCGGAGCATGGAAAGCATTTTATTCATGCCAGTGATGAATGGTATATTTTAGCGGAAGAAGAAATGCCGGAGGAGAGCCGATACGATGGCTATCTGCAACTGGAAAACGGTGTCGGAATGCTACGGCTTTTGCAGGAAGAATTTGCAGATGCGGTCGATACATTAAAGGAGAAAAAAGTGCTTCCTGACACAGAGCATAAAGAGACGATATCTATGATAACAGGAAAACTGGCATATCCTTATATTAAATCAATGGCGGAGCAGATGATGGAGCTTGTGCCGGGGCTTACTATTTATGTTTATGAAATCAGTAATGAATTTTTCGGCGAAATGATTACCGTGTCGGGACTTTTGACTGGCCAAGATATCAGAAAGCAGTTAATAGGAAAAAAAGTGGGAGAAAGACTGCTTTTGCCGCAAAATGTTCTTCGCAGTGGAGAAACCGTATTTTTGGATGACTTGACAGTGGAGGACTTGGAAAAGACTTTACAAGTAAAGATAGATATTGTAAAATCAAGCGGATATGATTTCGTGGAAAGTGTGATGGGCAAAGCATTGCCCTTTTAGCGCAGCGGAGGAGAAAAACATGAGTAAGAAAAAGGGAAAGCCGATTGTTGCAGTAGTAGGACGACCAAATGTAGGGAAATCAACACTGTTTAATGCATTGGCAGGTGAAAATATATCAATCGTAAAGGATACACCGGGTATTACGCGTGATAGAATTTATGCGGATATCGTATGGTTGGACAGAGCCTTTACTCTGATCGATACCGGTGGTATTGAGCCGGATAGTAAGGACATCATTTTGTCACAGATGCGGGCACAGGCTGAAATTGCTATTGAAACGGCAGATGTGATCATGTTTATGGTAGACGTAAAGCAAGGACTTGTAGATGCAGATGCCAAAGTAGCAGATATGCTGCGCCGTTCTCATAAGCCAGTCGTACTTGTTGTAAATAAAGTAGACAATTTCGATAAATACATGGCAGATGTTTATGAATTTTATAATCTGGGTATTGGTGATCCACATCCGGTCTCTGCAGCAAACCGCTTAGGAATCGGCGATATGCTGGATGAAGTCATTTCTTATTTCCCAGAAGGCAGTGAAGAGGATGGAGAGGATGAAAGAACCCGTGTGGCGATCGTTGGAAAGCCAAATGCAGGAAAATCTTCTATTATTAATAAACTGCTTGGTGAAGACCGATTGATCGTTTCGGATATTGCAGGTACGACTCGTGATGCAGTAGATACAGAGCTTGTTCACAACGGAAAAGAGTATGTGTTCATTGATACAGCAGGTCTTCGCAGAAAGAATAAGATCAAAGAAGAGCTGGAACGTTTTATGATTGTGCGTACGGTCAGTGCAGTGGAACGTGCCGACATTGTTGTGCTTGTGATCGATGCAACGGAAGGGGTAACGGAGCAGGATGCAAAAATTGCCGGTATCGCGCATGAGCGTGGTAAGGCTGTTATTATTGCAGTCAACAAATGGGATGCCATTGAAAAAGATGACAAAACGATTTATAAATTTACAAATAAGGTAAGAGAGACATTATCTTATATGCCTTATGCGGAAATGATCTTTATTTCAGCAAAAACAGGACAGCGTCTTCCGAAGCTGTTCGACCTGATCGATGTTGTCAGTGAAAATCATTCTATGCGCGTAGCAACGGGTGTGCTTAATGAAATTATGACAGAGGCAGTGGCATTGCAGCAGCCACCATCAGATAAAGGAAAACGCCTGAGACTTTACTACATTACACAGGTTTCAGTGAAACCGCCTACTTTTGTTATTTTTGTAAATGACAAAGAATTAATGCATTTTTCTTACACAAGATATATAGAGAACAGAATTCGGGATGCCTTCGGATTTAGAGGAACCCCGCTTAAATTTATTATCAGAGAGCGGAAGGAGAGTAAATAAAGTGGAACGTATAGCTTGTCTGGCAATCGGTTATTGCCTTGGACTTTTTCAGACATCGTATTTTTATGGAAAAATGAAAGGAATTGATATCAGACAATATGGAAGTGGTAATGCCGGCACGACCAATACTTTAAGAGTACTCGGTACAAAGGCAGGACTTATTGTATTGTTGGGCGACATTTTAAAAACAATCCTTGCAGTTGCGCTTGCAAGTTTATTGTTTGGGAAGAGTCATCCGGACACCATTTATCTTTTGAAGCTGTATGCAGGAATGGGGGCTATTTTAGGTCATAATTTCCCATTTTATATGAATTTTAAAGGTGGAAAAGGAATTGCAGCCACAGCAGGCTTAATTCTTTCTTTTCATCCGTATTTTATTGTAGTAGGTGTTATTTTGTTCTTTGGGGCATTTTTTACAACTCATTATGTTTCTTTAGGTTCTCTGCTTGTATATGCAGGATTTGTGATTCAGATGATCTATTGTGGACAAACAGGACTGTTTAGCGGTATGACGCAGGCAAATTTGATCGAAATGTACATAATCACCATTTTCCTGGCGGCTATGGCGTACTATAAGCATCGTGAAAATATAAAACGTCTTATCAAAGGTGAGGAAAGAAAGACTTATTTAAAGAAGAAAAAAGAGGATTAGATAATGGCAAAAATAAGTGTGATCGGGGCAGGAAGCTGGGGAACAGCACTGGCACTGCTTCTTTCTAATAATGGAAATGATGTGACTGTATGGTCCATTTTAGAGAGTGAAATTGAAATGCTTTCAAAAGAAAGAGAGCATAAAGATAAGCTTCCAGGTGTAAAATTGCCGGAAAGTATGAAATTTACAACGGATTTAAAAGAAGCCATAGAAGGAAAGGAGGTACTCGTCCTTGCAGTGCCTTCTCCTTATACGAGAAGTACATCCAAAAGCATGAGTCCTTATGTAGCAGAGGGTCAGATCATTGTGAATGTGGCAAAGGGTGTTGAAGAAACTACGCTTATGACTTTGTCGGAGATTATTGAGGAAGAAATTCCACAGGCGGAAGTGGCAGTACTTTCTGGTCCTTCTCATGCAGAAGAAGTGGGTAGAGGAATCCCAACCACGATCGTAGTAGGAACAAGAAAGAAAAAAACGGCAGAGTATTTGCAGAATTTGTTCATGAATGATGTATTTCGTGTTTATACAAGCCCGGATGTACTTGGAATCGAGCTTGGAGGTGCACTGAAAAATGTCGTAGCATTGGCAGCAGGTATTGCAGATGGACTTGGCTATGGAGACAATACAAAGGCAGCCTTGATCACAAGAGGAATTACAGAGATTGGTCGTCTGGGAATTGCAATGGGTGCAAAAGCCGAAACTTTTTCCGGCTTGACGGGAATTGGAGATTTGATTGTGACCTGTGCTTCCATGCACTCCAGAAACCGTCGCGCGGGTATTTTGATCGGAAAAGGCTATACGATGGAAGAAGCTATGAAAGAAGTAAAAATGGTTGTAGAAGGCGTATATTCTGCCAAAGCGGCTATGGGACTGGCAGAGAAATATCATGTGCAGCTTCCGATCATTGAACAGGTGAATGAAGTATTATTTAAAAATAAACCGGCATCAGAAGCAGTAAAAGAACTGATGTTACGAGATAAAAAAATAGAAATTTTTCAAGATTGGGAAGAGTAGAAAAGCAGGGTTATTTCATGAGCATTTACGATACTTTAAACGAACAACAAAAGAAAGGTGTGTTTACGACCGAAGGACCGGTTCTTTTGCTTGCTGGAGCAGGAAGTGGAAAAACCAGAGTGCTGACACATCGTATTGCTTACTTAATTGAAGAAATGGGCGTAAATCCGTGGAATATCATGGCGATTACGTTTACGAATAAGGCAGCAGGAGAAATGCGTGAGCGTGTGGATAATATTGTAGGCTATGGTGCAGAAAGCATTTGGGTCTCTACCTTTCATTCCACTTGTGTACGCATTTTAAGACGTTACATAGATAGACTGGGATACGATAATAATTTTACTATTTATGATACGGATGACCAGAAAACGATCATAAAAGAAGTTTGTAAAAAGCTTCAGATTGATACGAAAACTTTAAAAGAAAGAGTACTTTTAAGTGCCATTTCTTCTGCAAAAGACGAACTGATCTCACCGATACAGTATGAATTGAACGCCATGGGGGATTGGAACAAGAAAAAAATTGCAGAAGTTTATAAAGAATATCAGGAGACGCTGCGGAAAAATAATGCAGTGGATTTTGATGATCTTATTGTAAAAACAGTAGAACTTTTTAAAAGCTGTCCAGATGTACTGGACAATTATCAGGAACGTTTTAAATATATTATGGTGGATGAGTATCAGGATACCAATACAGCGCAGTTTGAGTTGATTCGTCTTTTGGCGGATAAGTATCGGAATTTGTGTGTAGTTGGGGATGATGACCAGTCTATTTATAAGTTCCGTGGAGCAAATATCCGCAACATACTGGATTTTGAAAAAGTATATCACGAGGCGGAAGTCATTAAGCTGGAACAGAATTATCGTTCTACGCAAAATGTGCTGGATGCAGCTAATGCAGTAATCCGCAATAATGTAGGAAGAAAAGATAAGGCACTTTGGACTAATCAGGGAGAAGGCAGCAAAATCCATTTCCGTCAGTTCGATACAGCGTATGAGGAAGCAGAATTTATTGCGGATGATATTGAACGGAAAACAGATAAAGGCGATGCAGCCTTCGGTGATTGTGCGGTATTATATCGTACCAATGCACAGGCTCGTGTGTTAGAAGAGCGCTTTGTTTTAAAAGGAATTCCTTATGATGTAGTAGGGGGTACGAACTTTTATTCCAGACGAGAAATTAAAGATATTCTTGCCTACTTAAAAACGATTGACAATGGCAAGGATGATGTGGCGGTAAAACGTATCATCAATGTGCCGAAAAGAGGAATCGGTGCTACAACGATTACAAGAGTACAGGAATATGCAGACCAGAGAAATATTAGCTTTTATGATGCTTTAAGGGAAGCTGGACAGATCATGACAATTGGGAAAAGTGCTGCAAAACTGGAGCCTTTTGTAACGATGATCCAGACATTTCGAAGTAAACTGGAATATTACGGACTGGAAGAACTGATAAAAGATGTTTTAGAAATAACTGGATATGTAAAGGATCTGCAGGAATCAGACGAAGAGGATGCAGAAGACAGAATTGCTAATATCGATGAATTAGTAAGTAAAGTGGTAGCTTATGAAAGCAATGCAGAGCAGCCTTCTTTGAGTGAATTTTTGGAAGAAGTGGCATTGGTCGCTGATATTGATAAAATTGAAGAAGATGACAACAAAGTTCTTTTGATGACTTTACATAGTGCCAAAGGACTGGAATTTCCACAGGTGTATCTTGCAGGTATGGAAGATGGTATTTTCCCAAGTTATATGACGATTACGTCAGATGACCCGATGGAAATAGAAGAGGAAAGACGTCTGGCTTATGTAGGGATCACAAGAGCAAAAGAGGAGTTGACCTTATCCTGTGCGAAGCAGCGTATGATCCGTGGCGAGACGCAGTACAATCCGGTCAGCCGTTTTGTGAAAGAAATACCGGGAACACTTTTGGATGCAAAAGTGCCAACGATCAAAAAGATGGATTTTGAGGACTATGCGGACGATTCTTATGAGAGAAGTCACTTTAAGGCAAAGCCATTCGGTGGTATGGCATATACTGCTTCTACACCAAACCGTGGTTACAATCTTCCAAAAGCAGTCGTGAAGCCGAAAAAGACAGCAACAGAAAATATGCCTTATATTGCAAGAGGATTAGACAGCCTGCAAAAAGGTGTACCGGAAGCTAAAAGTATTGATTATGGCGTAGGAGACAGGGTACAGCATGTGAAATATGGTGCTGGAACGGTTCTGAATATTGTGGAAGAACCACGAGATCATAAGGTTACAGTAGAATTTGATGGGGCGGGACAAAAGATTATGTATGCTGCATTTGCGAAATTGAAAAAACTGTAAAGGCAAAAAAGCTAAGATGTAAAAAAATTTAAACTTTTAGCAAATAAGATAGTAAAATGATGCAAAAAGTGGTATATTATTAGTAATAATTTTGAATTAAGAAAAAGCTGGGGAAGGAAGGTATCAGTTATGAATAAAGTAGATGAGGCTTTGGACAAATTAAATGTACTTCTTGGAAAGAAAGAAGAGGAAGAGAAAAAGAGCAATACTGTTTTATGGGTATTTGCTATAATTGGTGTTGTAGCAGCTATTGCAGCAATTGCTTATGCAGCATATCGTTATTTTAAGCCGGATTATTTGGAAGATTTTGAAGATGACTTTGAAGATGATTTTGAAGACGATTTCTTTGATGATGAAGACGAAGAATTTACTGGCGATGGTAATATCGATTACATTAAAATCAATTAAGAACAGCACTGCTTTTATAAGCGGTCTGTGGCTTGTGCACGAATATGGTAGTAGAAAGCGGGATGTACTCGTAGTAGGTACATCCCGTTTTTGGGGTATTTAGATAAGATTTTGAGACCATTTTTGGTTGTGAGCATGGAGGTTTATATGAAAAAAGGACAGGTTTACGAAGGCGTTGTAGAAAGAGTGGATTTCCCAAATAAAGGAATTGTAAAAACAGAAGAAGGAAGCTGTATAGTAAAAAATGCACTTCCAGGGCAAAAAGTCTCCTTTGGTGTTAATAAAGTCAGAAAAGGAAAGGCAGAAGGAAGACTATTGGAAATTTTGGAACGATCTCCACTTGAAACGGAAAGCCCCTGCCCGCATTTCGGTATTTGTGGCGGATGTACCTATATTTCTTTGCCATATGAAGAGCAGCGAAAGATCAAAGAAGAGCAAGTAAAAAAACTGTTGGATTCCGTGCTTTGTAAGCAGGAAAAAGGATATGTATTTGAAGGCATCAAAGCAAGTCCAAAGCCTTATGAGTACCGGAACAAAATGGAGTTTTCCTTTGGAGATGAAGTAAAGGATGGTCCTCTTTCTTTAGGTATGCACAAGAGAGGTAGCTTTTATGATATCGTGACCGTTTCTGATTGCCATATTGTAGATGAAGATTATCGGAAGATACTGACTGGAACACTTAAGTACTTTAAGGAGAAAAATACATCCTTCTATCATAGACTGCGCCATGAAGGCTATTTGCGTCATCTGCTTGTGAGAAAAGCGGTGAAGACTGGCGAGATATTGATTGCCCTTGTAACGACCACTCAGGAAGAAATGAATTTATCTGAGTGGAAAGAGCAGCTTTTAGCCTTGAATCTGGATGGAAAGATCGTAGGAATCCTACATACGAAAAATGATTCTGTTGCAGATGTAGTAAAAAGTGATGAAACGATTATCCTTTATGGACAGGATTATTTTTATGAAGAACTTTTAGGATTAAAATTCAAAATTTCGCAGTTTTCCTTTTTTCAGACGAACAGCCTTGGCGCAGAAGTACTTTATAATACAGCAAGGGAATATATTGGCGAGCTTGGGGATAAAGAAAAAGTAGTATTTGACCTTTACAGTGGAACAGGAACTATCGCACAGCTCATGGCACCTGTGGCAAAGAAAGTCATTGGTGTGGAGATCGTAGAGGAAGCAGTAGAAGCAGCAAAGAAAAATGCTGCATTAAATGGTCTTTCTAACTGTGAATTTATTGCAGGTGATGTGCTGAAGGTATTGGATGATATTGAAGAGAAGCCGGATATGATCATTTTAGACCCACCTCGAGATGGGATTCATCCAAAAGCATTGCCAAAGATCATTCAGTATGGTGTGGACAGGATCGTCTATATCTCCTGTAAACCAACGAGTCTTGTTCGGGATCTGGAAGTCTTTTTAGAGAATGGATATGAGGTGGAAAAGGCTGTGGCAGTAGATCAGTTCCCGTGGACAGCAAATGTAGAAACAGTTGTACTTTTGTCAAAGCAATAAGGAATGATTTCATAGAGGGTAAAAATTGAACGAGTATAGAGTTACGATCAAAGATATTGCAGAAGAGCTAGGTGTGAGTACAGCAACGGTTTCTAATGTGATTCACGGGAAGACTAAGAAGATTTCACAGCAAACGGTAGAAAAGGTACAGGAAAAGATAGAAGAGAGTGGTTATCTTCCGAACATGGCTGCCGTGTTATTAGCGCAAAATACATCTAAGATCGTCTGCATTGTTTTATCAAATGATGCAAAATATGAAAATAAGATGATAGAAGATCCGTTTGTAAGCGGGATGCTAAATTATCTTTCCAAGGAACTGGATAAGAACGATTATTTTGTTATGTTAAAAGAAGAGTCGGATATTAATGCAATTGCGCGCTATGCATCTATATGGAATATGGCAGGATTGGTGCTCATTGGTTTTTGTGCAGCGGATTATGAGAAACTGCGTAGAAATATGCACATTCCATTTGTGGTAGTAGATTCCTACCAAAAAGATGTACACAAATATTCAGATGTAGGAATTGATAATATAGAAGGTGGATTTGTAGCAGGCTCTTATTTAATAAAAATGGGACACGAGAAAATTATGTTTTTATCAGATAATGATGAAGATTGTGACCATGACCGCTATGTTGGATTAACCAATGCGTTAAAAGAAGCGAAGATTCCTTTTGATAAGAAGGATTTCAAAATGCTCAGTCCTTTTAAAGAGGAGAGGCGGAAAATATACGAAAAGCTGTATTCCGAGTTAGAGGATTATACAGCGGCATTTGCGGCATCGGATATGTATGCGATAGAGTTTATGAACTTTTTGCAGGAAAAGGGTGTCAATATCCCAAAAGATTTTTCCATTATAGGATTTGATGATATACCGTTAGCCTCTATGGTGCATCCCGCTCTTACGACGGTTGCACAAAATTTAGAGCTTCGTGCAAAAGTTGCAGTAGAATTATTAGTAGAATTGATCCATGGAACAACGGAAGGCAGAATGGCATTATTGCCTGTGACATTGAAAGAGCGCGGAAGCGTTGGAGAAAAGCGGTAAGAAGAGCAAAGTATCTGCTTTTTGATTGCGGCATATAATGAAAATGCAGTTCCACCGCTTATTTTTCAACTGTCGCCGTGGGAAGGCCGCCGCAGGCTGGGTATTTGGAAGCTTTCATACACATGAAAATTATTACTTTTTAAGAATTGTTTCAAAATGGAGTAATTGATTTCTTTTATCGTAAGGATTAAAATATATATATTTCCAATACAAAAGAAACAGGGCACGAGTTCCCTGATGACTTAGGGGGTTTTTATGAAATCGGTATCCATTATTGCAGACACTACTTGCGATCTGTCAGCAGAATTACGTGAAAAATACAATATTGCAACTTTTCCGTTGCATATTCATTTGGGAGATGAGGAGTTTTCGGATGGGGTAGACATTACTCCGGAGGAGATTTATCGTTGGTCAGATGCGAATAAGGCAACACCAAAAACATCAGCTATATCTCCGTTTGAAGCTACTAGCATGTTGCAGGAACATTTGAGTGAGGATAATGAACTGATCTGTTTTTGTATTTCAGAACAGATGTCATCCTGTAGAAGTGTTATGCAGGTGGCAGCAGCAGAATTAGAAGTAGAAGATCGAGTTTTTATCGTAGATTCTGCAAATCTTTCTACAGGAATTGGTCTGCAGATTATTGAAGCAGCAAATATGGCAAAACAAGGAATGTGTGCTTCTCAGATCGTAGAAAAAATCAAAAAAATGCAGCCATTTGTTCGTTCCAGCTTTGTTGTAGATACGTTGACATATTTGTATCGTGGAGGACGTTGCAGCGGATTGGCAGCATTGGCAGGCAGTACTTTAAAATTGCATCCGTGTATTTCTGTCATTGATGGAAAGATGCAGCCAGGTAAAAAATACCGGGGAAAAATAGAGAAAGCCCTGAAAGAATATGTGGATGACTTGAAACCGGCATTGAAGACAGCACGTCCAGAACGAGTTTTTATTACGCATTCTGGTTGTGATGATACGATTGTTGATGCGGTGCGTAAACAATTAGAAGAGTTAGAACATTTTGATGAAATTCTTGTGACACAGGCAGGAAGTGTTATTACCAGTCATTGTGGGCCGGGAACTTTGGGAGTTTTGTTTCTACAAAGCGAAACGGAAAAATGATGTGGAAAAGTATTTCAACTATTGACATCCCGTTAAATAAATGATAAAGTTTACTAATAATTAAAAATTCTCGTGAGGGAGTAGTTAGCATAGGAATATGTGACAAGTCAACATACTGACCGTACGGTCTGGCTTGTCTTAAATAACGAGACTCATGTATAGCGGCTTTATGTTATACATGGTCTTTTTATGCCCAAGTATGGCATTCGGTTGCCGTACTTGGGTTTTTTAATTGCACAAAAGAAATACGGAGGATAGAAGTAATGGGAATTGTAGAACTTTTTGTATTAGCAGTGGGACTTTCCATGGATGCCTTTGCGGTATCAGTATGTAAAGGATTGTCACTTGGAAAGATCAAGGGTAAGCATATGTGTATTGCCGGCGCATGGTTTGGCGGATTTCAGGCACTGATGCCACTTATTGGATATTTCTTTGGACGCTTTTTTACAGACGCGATTACACAGTATGCCCACTGGATCGCATTTGTTCTTTTACTTTTTATTGGCGGCAAGATGATAAAGGAAGCATTTGGAGAGGAAGAAGATGTAGATAGTTCTATGTCAGCAAGATCCATGTTCTTACTTGCGGTAGCAACTAGTATAGATGCACTTGCGGTAGGTGTGACCTTTGCCTTTTTGAATGTAGCGATCGTACCAGCTGTTTCTTTTATAGGAGTGGTTACCTTTGCACTTTCTGCAGTGGGAGTTAAGATCGGCAGCGTATTTGGTGCCAAATATAAATCCAAAGCAGAAATATGTGGTGGAATCATTTTGATCCTGATTGGCTTAAAAATTCTGCTTGAAGGGTTAGGAATCATTTGATATACTTGCGCTGAAAACAGAAGAATTACAAAAGCGGAGGATAATAGGCGGCAATGAAACAGGAAAATCAGGATTTGACAAGTGGAAGTCTTGGAAAACAGATTTTATTTTTCAGTGTTCCCTTGATGATTTCCAATATTCTACAGGTTTTATTTAATATGTCGGATGTGGCTGTTGTCGGGCAGTTTGCAGGTCCATTCGCACTTGGTGCGGTTGGATCTACGACGATTCTTGTTGCCATGTTTACCGGTTTCTTAATAGGAATATCGGGTGGAATCAATGTACTGGTAGCGTTATATATTGGTGCAAAAAATAAAAAGAGTGTGGAAGAGACGGTACATTCGGCAGCAATACTTAGTCTTTTTATTGGAATTTTTGTTATGACAGTCGGAATTTTTTTGTCCAAATACATTCTCCAGCTTTTAAACACAAAACCTGAGCTGATGGATGGAGCTGTTCTTTATATCCGCATTTATTTTCTTGGTATGCCAGCGCTTGCTATTTATAATTTTGGTAATGCGGTCTTTAGTGCTGGCGGAGATACGAAACGGCCACTCCGTTATTTGGCAATGAGTGGTGTAGTGAACATTGCATTGAACTTGCTTTTTGTCATTGTTTGTGAAATGGATGTGGCTGGCGTAGCAACCGCCAGTGTGATTTCACAATATATGTCTGCAATGATGATCTTAGTTGCCTTGTTTAGGAGTAAGGAAGTTTATGCAATGCGGCTATCCTGTTTGAAATGGAACAGAGAGAAAATACGGGATATTTTAAAGATCGGACTGCCTTCCGGAGTACAAAATATTATATTTCAGATAGCAAATTGTTTTGTTCAGGTGGGTGTGAATTCCTTTAGTGCTACTATGGTAGCAGGAAATTCTGCCGCAGCAAATGCAGATGCTTTAATTTATGATGTGATGGCTGCTTTTTATACCGCATGTGGAAGTTTTATGGGGCAAAATTATGGTGCAGGAAAAAAGGAACGCGTACGGAAAAGCTATTTTGTCAGTCTTGCCTATTCCTTTGGGATAGGAACCGTGATGGGGCTATTGCTCGTATGCTTTGGGCATACATTTTTGTCAGTATTCACGAAGGAAGAAGCGGTAATTGAAGCAGGAATGAAGCGAATCATGATCATGGGATTTTCATATGGAATCTCCGCTTTTATGGATGCTACTATTGCGGCTTCCAGAGCATTAGGTAAGACCATTATACCGACTATCCTTGTGATCATGGGTTCTTGTGTGTTCCGAATTATTTGGGTCTATACGATTTTTGCTTATTTTCAAACAATTCCTTCCTTATACTTACTTTATATATTTTCATGGAGTCTTACAGCGATTGCAGAGATTATCTATTTTGCGTATATTTATAGAAAAAAGACTGCCAGAATGTAATAAAGATCCGCTCTTGTCCATATACTGTATTAGTCGCTTGAAAGAAAAAGGAGGACGAATATGGCAAGAGGACAGAAAAAATCCATAGAAGAAAAAATTATGGCAAAGGAAGAGATCATTTCTGCACTGGAAGTACGCTTGAGAAAAGAAAAAGAAGAATTACAGGAAATGCATGAAGAAAAGAGACAGAGAGAATTGTCTATTTTAAATGAACTTATGGAAGAAAACGGACTGGATATTGATTCAGTAAAAAATATGATTTTACAAAATGTGGGCTAGCAATTCTATTGCTGCCCTTTTTTTAAGCAATGCTGTTTCTTCTATATATAATGTGAAAAAAAGAAAAAACATTAAATTTTGTATAAAGATTCTAAAATAAAAGAATAATATTACTTGCCACAGGGGCGAGAATGGTGTATAGTGATTCACGATTGTGATTTACTTTTTTAAAAAAAGAGTAAAAAATACGAACAGGGGAAATGTTTATGGCAAAGTATTTAGTGATTGTAGAATCACCGGCAAAAGTAAAAACAATTCAAAAGTTTTTAGGTTCAAATTATCATGTTACGGCAAGTAATGGGCATGTCAGAGATATGCCGAAAAGCCAAATGGGAATTGATTTTGAAAATGATTATGAACCTAAATATATTACGATCCGAGGAAAAGGGGATATTTTAGCTAACCTTCGAAAGGAAGTTAAAAAAGCAGAAAAAATTTACCTTGCAACTGACCCTGACCGTGAAGGAGAGGCAATTTCATGGCATCTGTATGAGGCACTTAAGTTAAAAGATAAAAAGGTCTATCGTATTACGTTTAACGAAATTACGAAAAATGCAGTAAAAGAGTCTTTAAAAAATGCAAGAGAAATCAATATGGATCTGGTAGATGCCCAACAGGCAAGGCGTGTTCTTGATCGTATGGTAGGTTATCGAATTTCCCCGCTTTTATGGGCTAAGGTAAAAAGAGGTCTGAGTGCAGGAAGGGTACAGTCTGTGGCACTTAGGATCATTTGTGATAGAGAAGAAGAAATCAATGCATTCATACCGGAAGAATATTGGTCTTTGGAAGCAGAGTTCCAGATTCCGGGTGAAAAAAAGACGCTTCTTGCAAAATATTATGGAACAACAGCAGAAAAAGCGGCAATTTCTTCAGAACAACAGGTAAAAGAAATTGAAAAAGCATTATCAGGGGCTGCATATAAAGTAACGGATGTAAAAAAAGGTGAAAGAACGAAAAAGGCACCTCTCCCGTTTACGACCTCTACGCTGCAACAGGAAGCAAGTAAGGTATTGAATTTCTCGACCCAGAAAACGATGCGGCTCGCACAGCAACTCTATGAAGGTGTGGAAATCAAAGGACAGGGAACGGTAGGTATTATTACATATCTGCGTACGGATTCCACCCGTGTATCGGAAGAAGCTGAAAATTCGGCAAAGGAATTTATTGAAAAGCATTATGGAAATGAATACGCAGCAGAGAAAACAGTAGATAAAAAGGCGAATCAGAAAATACAGGATGCCCATGAAGCTATCCGTCCGACAGATGTGGCAAGGCTTCCTTTAGAAATCAAAGAATCTTTATCAAGAGACCAGTTCCGCCTTTATCAATTGATCTGGAAACGCTTTTTGGCAAGCCGTATGGCAGCGGCAGTTTATGAGACGACCTCTGTAAAAATTGATGCAAAGGATCATAGATTTACAGTAGCTGCTTCCAAGGTGGTATTTGACGGATTTATGAGCGTTTATCATGACGATGATGAAAAAGAAGAAAGCAATACTTTAGTAAAAGGTATTGATAAAGATACGAAACTGACTTTGAAAGAGTTTCATTCAAAACAGCATTTTACGCAGCCACCTGCCCATTATACCGAGGCTTCTTTAGTAAGAGCGATGGAAGAACTTGGAATTGGACGCCCGAGTACGTATGCTCCGACCATTACGACGATTCTTGCCAGAAGATATGTGGTAAAAGAAAATAAAAATTTATATGTAACAGAGTTGGGAGAAGTAGTAAATTCTATGATGAAGGATGCTTTTCCGGCAATTGTGGATGTAAACTTTACAGCGAATCTGGAAGCACTTTTAGATGGCGTAGAGGCGGGAAATGTAAAATGGAAGAGTGTCGTTTCTAATTTTTATCCTGATCTGGACGAAGCGGTGATCAAAGCGGAAAAGGAATTGGAACAGGTGCAGATCGCAGATGAAGTTTCTGACGAAGTGTGTGAACTTTGTGGCAGACAGATGGTCATTAAATATGGACCTCACGGAAGATTTCTGGCATGTCCAGGATTCCCTGACTGTAGAAATACAAAACCGTATTTTGAAAAGATCGGTGTTGCCTGTCCGAAATGCGGAAAAGACGTGGTACTGAAAAAGACGAAGAAAGGACGTAAATATTACGGATGTATCGATAATCCGGAATGTGATTTTATGGTCTGGCAGAAACCATCACATGTGTTATGTCCAAAATGCGGCTCTGTAATGCTGGAAAAAGGAAATAAACTTGTATGCTTTAATGAAGAATGCGGAAATGTAGTGAATAAACCGGAAGAAAAGCAGGAAAAAGTAAAATAATAAAAAAGAGAATTGACAACCAAATGAGTCAATTCTCTTTTTTGTTTTTGTATTGCATGATAATATGTAAATTTTCCTTAATTGTCGCAACAATAAT
>JAGKTQ010000054.1 GCA_021153325.1 Lachnospiraceae bacterium
GTAATAGCCAATAGTATACGCCGCATTGACAGAAATGTCATATGTTTCCTCACTTACAACACATTCAGCTCAACTGTATCTAAACGTAAAACTGAAAGTGAACAAAATCGCTGCGCGATGGCCTGCCAAGTCTGTGGCGCAGTTTTTCTATTCCTTCAAAAATAGGCAGTGACAGGATTGTCCCAGGATAGTATTGTTAAAGTACCACCAATAACATACTTCACAAACGGGCGTAGCCCCTATAACTGCCTATGAAAAGAATACCATTTTTAGGCTGCTTCCACAAGCAGTTTTATTTTGCAAACGCACCTCCGTGATGGGTAGTTACTGTTGTTTTTATTACTACTTTTTTCATGGAGGTTATTTATGTACGAATCATATATTAACAAAATCGAAGATGTTGGCAAACTCAGAAATCTGAAGCCGGGCACAATTCGCACTTATAAAAATAATGTCAGAGATTTTCTGAAATTTACCAATAAACACCCTGACGATCTCACTTGTGAAGATGCAAGAGATTTCCTTTTGTATCTCAAAAATAAAGGAAATAAGGCATCCACTCTCAACAACAAAAATGGCGCACTTGTATTCTTTTACAAGCGTGTTCTAGGAAAACTTTGGGACGATAACCTTGTTCCCAGAGCCATTAATGATTATGCTGTTCCAAAAGTTCTTTCCCGTGCTGAAATAGAAAGATTGTTAGATGCCACACCTAATCTAAAATATAAAGCAATCTTCGCTATTATGTATTCATCTGGCTTACGTATTTCGGAGGTACTTCACTTAAACTATGACGATATCTCCAGGACAAATATGCAGATTTATATACATGAAAGCAAAACACATACTTCACGTTATGCCCTTTTATCCAAACGTGCACTTGATATTCTTACAGAGTATTGGTTTCAATGTGGTAGACCCAAGGGAATCCTTTTTCCTAATCAATGGACGGGGGAATATCTCACCCCATCTGCCACAGGATTAGAGTTAAGAAAATCGGTAAAAAGAGCTGGTCTTCCCAAAGACATTCATTCCCATTGCTTACGCCATAGCTTTGCAACACATCTTCTGGAAGATGGAGTAGATATACGATATATACAAACATTATTAGGGCATCGTTCCCCTAAATCTACGGAGATTTATCTTCATGTAAGCAATAAAGCATTGTTAGGTGTTCAGAGTCCCTTTGATAAAGAAGCTGGTGCAACAAATGTGTAAGCCAACTGTACAGGATATCTTTCTACGGTTTTACCCACGATACCTTGACAAATATGTACCTTCACCTCAACAGTCCAAAGTTGCTAACTGTATCATTAACTGCAAGACCAGTGCTTACGGTGCAAATGTAAGTGTATGTGAGGACTGTGGACATCTGCAAATCCACTATAATTCCTGCCGCAACAGGTGCTGTCCCATGTGTCAGGCTCTGCCTAAAGAGAGATGGATGGATAAGCGTCGTGAAGATATCTTGGAAGCCCCTTACTTCCATGTAGTATTCACGTTACCACAGGAATTGAATCCTTTGATCTACAGTAACCAGCAGCTTCTCTATGATGCACTGTATCACTGTGTTTCTGCAACTATTAATGAACTGACCGCAGATGCAAAACACCTTGGGGCAAAAGTCGGTTATATTTGTGTATTACATACCTGGGGTTCAGAAATGAACTATCATCCCCACGTCCATGTCATTCTTCTTGGTGGTGGCCTGACTGCCAAAAATCAATGGCGTGATAAAGGAGAAGAATTCTTTCTTCCTGTAAGAGTCATGTCAAAGCTGTTTCGTGGCAAATATCTGGATATCCTCAAAACACTTTGGAATGAGAATAAGCTTCAGTTTCATGGAAGCAGTGAAAAGTACCGTAACCGATATACTTTCAAGGAACTCCTAAACCTTTGCTATGAAAAGGATTGGGTTCCCCACTGCAAGAAGACCTTCAACGGAGCACAGTCCGTTATTAACTACCTTGGGAAATACACCCACCGGATTGCCATCAGCAACCACCGTATTATCCGCATGGATGAAGATACTGTCACCTACTATGTGAAAGACTACCGTGAAGAAGGTAATTGGAAAGAGTGTACCATATCCGGCATCGAATTTATCCGCCGCTTTCTTATGCATGTACCTCCGAAACGCTTTGTCAGAATCAGGCATTACGGCTTGTTGTGCACTAGGACAAAGACCAGACATCTGACCTTATGCAGGAATCTCCTTGGCTGCAAACGGTATCTTTCAAGGCTGAAAGATATGGAAACACCACAGATGCTTGAAGCCCTCTACGGCATTAAGATTACTGTCTGTAAATGCTGTGGCGGACATCTTGGAAAGCCTAGGCAGCGGATACCCTTGCGATGTTAAAGTTAGGTACCTATATCTTTTGCAAAACCTCAGAAATGAGGTCTATTTGTCGTGCTTAGATTTACGAAATATATCCTCAACAACATAGGCATAACCTTTACATTTCAATAAAGTGTAAAGATTAAAAGTCCATACATATCGGCTCCGTTGACGCGACTTTGTTCACTTTGGCAAAATCAAACGCGGTGCAAACGAAAGGGCAGTTTTTCTATTGTTCAAGACTGCTTTTTCGTTTACACCGCTATTGATTGTAGCCTAAAGAAGTTTTGTGTGAATTACAAATGAGAGCTTAATCATTTTCAATGGTTTTTGATATTGCAACAAATAGCCCACTCAAATATCATGAACGAAGTATCTCTTTAATTTTTTCTGCAGCAACCAACACTCCGTTTTCACTAGAAAGTTGTTTACTAATTTCTTTTGCATTTTTCTGATAAACATCAAATTTTAACTCTAAAAGTTTTTTGGCAAAAAGTTCTGCATCCAACTTCTTTAATTTAATAGGTTTAGGACCTACTCCCTTTTCAAAAAGCTGAAGCCCCCAAAATTCCTGATCTCCCATAAACGGAATAACTAATACAGGTTTGCCAGCTATCAAACTTGCACGGCATGTCCCAATTCCACCATGAATAACAGTTGCTTTTACTCTCGGAAACAACCAACTATGCGGAATACTTTTTACAACATATATCCTATCCGAATGTTTTATATTTTTAATATTATTATATGATAAATACAATATAGCTCGCTCTCCTGCTATTTCTAAAGCCTTATCAATCATAAATACCGTCTGCTCAACATTCTTAAGTGGCATACTTCCAAAACCAATATAATATGGTTTTGAATTTTCTTTATGCAAAAAATCCGCTAATTCTTTTGGAGGATCGTACTCTATTTCGTTATTTATTTGCCAAAAACCTGTTATAACTTCCTTCTCGCTCCAATCCTTTGGTTTCTGCAATACGACATCACTATAGGCAAGTAGAGTCACATTACCATTTTCTCTATACTTTTCTAATGGTGGCTTTTTCAATTTAGGTAAATGCCACTGTGTTTTTCGCAAATGATTTAATTCCTGTTTAAAGCAAAAGTAAAATCCCCTTTCCAACAACTTATGTGAAAAAGAATACAGCCACTTAGGAATATGAGGCATAATAACACACGGAATTGTTTTTGTTGGAACAGCAGGATTTAGTAAAGTATGAACCATAGGCACATTCATTTTTTCTGCAGCATCACTTGCACCATATGGTACCATTGTTGTAATTACTAAATCCGCTCCTTCCATATTCGAATACATTTCTTGCAAATATTCTTTTATTACACTTTTTGACTTTTTCATGAGAAGAAGCAAAGCACCAACCATATTCCCTTTATTAAACTGAGCTTCCACTTCTGGAATTTTCATCATGGATTGTGGATTTACTGCCTTCAACTCCCGATATCCCAAATTGTATTTTTGCACCAAACTACAATATACTCTCGGTGCGGAAATAACCACATCATACCCAATTTTTTTCAATTCTATTCCTAACGCAATGTATGGTTCAACATCTCCTCTTGACCCCATAGTTGCAATAATAATTTTTTTCATAGCAATTTCCTTATATCCTAACCATAATATTTTTGATACCCATTTTCACACTATATCATGTGCAAAAATAGTCACATCACTCACTTTTCTTCCGCATTTCTTTTGAATTCTCTGTTGGCAAATAAAATTATTCAAGGTAATATCTGAAAAAAACATTATTTCGTAACATTCATTCAAATCTTCATCAGTCGAGTAGACTAATGCCTCACGACACTAGCCCCTCACAAAACTGTACGTGCAGCTTTCCCGCATACGGCTTTTCATAATAACATTCACTTCTAAAATAACCTAACATAAATCTTTGGTTGCGCCGACGGATATACTTTTAGCATATCTATATATCCATTCCACAGATAGCTTTTCTTGTGACTTCTACGGTTTAACACTTTAAATAAGTATCATTGCACATAATGTAGAAACGAGCTCAATTTATTCATGTTATGCGAAACACCATAGTATCTGTAATGACCTACCAGTTTCTTGTTTAACTTGGCAATCAATTCTTTTACTGGCAAATCATTGTTCTGATATAGCCATTCTTTAGTCTGCTTTAGCTTCATAGAAAACTTCTCTCTGTTAGTCTTAAGCTTTACACAGAAATTTCAAATGTTCTGTTGCTTTCAATCTCTCCGCAAGACTGAAAGTTGTACGATTATCTTCCGGTTTACATAGCCAAGTCTGTTTATTCTAATACCCTTTTGTTTATTCATTAGTAACTATTCAGCACCCCATTAGAGTACTTTGATTTTTTTAGTCAAAACAGAGAAAATAAAATTTCTGTTTTGACATTGTTGCACTACAAAAAGTGGATAACTTTTTATAAGTATCTTCTTAATCCTTTTTGATTGTGGATTACGATAATCCGGCAGCCCTGATGATTGTCTGATATCCTGCTTTTTGTGGATTTCATACTGGATTTATCAGCATCTGCACTTTGTATCAGACATCTTATCCACAGTCATTTTGACGAAAGGGCAAAATGTTGTAATTCGCCTTTTTTCTCTTTTTCCGTTAAAATAGAAGTATCAAATTTTAGCGAAAGAAGGTGGTCTGATTGACAAAAGATGAAATGAATGAACATCTATTACAGCAAGTCAATACATTAACATCAACTGTAGATTCTTTGAATGCAACAATCAATGCACAGACTCAGTTGATTGCACAGCTTAATCAGACTATCCAGGAACTGAAAGAGCAGCTGAACAAAAACATTCATTATTATTAATGAAATTCATAAAATGGGAAATACTTACCTGTGTCTCTTTCATTGTTCCCAAAATAACATAGGCGTGTACAATCCCGTGCTGCATATCAAAGAATGGACAACCCGGAGGGGCAGGTTACTTACCCTATTTGAAATAGGACGGCTGGACTACCTACCAGCTCTAGCACATTTTTCAATGCACGTTGCGTTTTTATCTTTGCATTTATAATCAAGCCTTGTGGCACGATTATCTTTTTATTCGACAAACAACGATTTTATTTCATCCAAAATCCCGTCAAACTGAAGATTTGTTGCACTGACTTCTTTTGCAACGAATCTATAGATAATCCTCGGATTTCTTCCAAGGTACAATTTCTCTATTTAACAACAAGTATTGTAGTTACAACATTTAGAAAATCGTATAAACCGTGAGATACTGCGACTCCGACATATTTGCAATTCTTAATGCTGTATTTTGTAAAACCGAATGCTAATCCAAGCAGCGTCGCAAACAAAACTTGTATCAAATTTCCGTTGATAATATGCCAAAAGCCGAACAGCATTGAAGCTAATACCACACCGAGCCATTTATTTTTCGGCAACAATTCAATGATTGTATCTTGAATATATACTCGAAATATTAGTTCCTCAACCGGTCCTACAATTAAAACATAATAGAAAAATCGACCGATTAAATACCACAATGCAAAATCACGATGTTCTCCGATTAAAGAAAACCCCATTAATGCAGGGAACACGCCGATTATCAGTTCAAGCCCTATAGCAAGTAATATACCGATTAAATAAGCCTTTCTGTTCTTAAATCCATAATCCGATTTAAGTTTGGATAATTTAATAAACAGGAACGCCACAAAGCCAAGAAGCAGATAGACAAAGCAATTTACGGTCATTCGTATTCCGGTTGCATTTATAATAAAAATTAGTTTAAAAGAAAATGTGAGCAATATTAGCACAAAGGTAAAGAGCAATAATATAAATAACTGATTCCTTTTTTCTTTGTTTCTCCACATAGTTTGTTCCTCCATTTACATTCGCTTGGCTTATAAGAACAGTTTGATTAGTTCTTTCGCCCACGAAAAATAGGCTGGAACAACTGTATCAAGCGATTGCTTTACGTCAGCAATGTCCTGTGCGGAAAGCTCTCCTATTTTCTGAAACACGCTTCCGGCAGCTTCCGTATCGCCTATGGCTACCATCGCTCTGGCGTTATCACCGAGAGCGAAGTATTTCCCAATCGCTAACGCTCCAACGGAAAATTCACCGGTAGCGATTGCCCCAATGGAAATAACGCCCAAACTAATCGCTCCCGCCGTCAGGATCCCGAGGGCGAAGCAGCCTGCTGAGAGAACACCCATCGCAAACAACCCAATGGCAAGCAGTCCGATAGAAAGCATACCAAAGGAAAACACTCCGATGGATAACATTCCAAGGGATACAACACCTTGTGCTTTCAGACCGATGGCAATCACGCCACGAGCGTTCAGTCCCACGGCGACAAAACCTTTGGCGTTTCGGGCAATGTGCCACAAAGGCATACCCATCACGGTCTTTTCGCTCTTTCTCTCCTGCAAACGCTTTCTAAAGAATGGAAGTCCCAAGTCAGTCTGCTGATCACTGGCCATTTCTTCGTCGTCTTTAAGTAGATAGTCTAAGGAACATTGAAACATCTCGCTCATGCGTATCAGCTTATCTGTTTCAGGGTAGGCAAGATTGCTTTCCCATTTGCTGACAGACTGTCTGGATACTCCCAGAATACCTGCAAGCTGCTCCTGCGTATAATTATTATCTTTTCGTAGTTTTGATATTTTATCACCCAATGTCATAGTGAATCCTCCAATCTGAACTTCTTGTTCATATCAATGATACG
>JAGKTQ010000055.1 GCA_021153325.1 Lachnospiraceae bacterium
AATAATATCTTGACAAAAACACGATATAGAATTATACTCAAATAAAAATACTTTGAATATCAAAGTATGCAACGAAATCACTTAAAAATAAGGAGGATTGTTGCAGCGATAGAATAAAGGGAAAGGAAAAGGTAGTTACTGAACTGCTTTTAGTAAGTAATTTACGCGTGAAAGTAAGATGGTAGGAAGAATAATTGGAACAGGAAGCTGTGTGCCTCAATCTGTTATTACAAATGACGATTTATCCCAGATAGTGGATACCAATGATGAATGGATTTCCTCTCGTACAGGAATTAAGGAAAGAAGACTTGTAAAAGAAGAAACAACAGCATCCATGTCTGCGGAAGCTGCTAAAAGAGCGCTTGAGAATGCAGGTATCCAGCCAGAAGAAATTGATTTAATTATTGTAGGAACAATTACAGGAGATTATGTAACTCCTTCTACTGCGTGTGAAGTACAGGCAGCGATCGGTGCTGTAAATGCGGTAGCCTTTGATATAAATGCAGCTTGTTCCGGATTTCTCTATGGTGTAAGCATGGCATATGCTTATATGAAATGCGGAATTTATAAAAAGGCATTAGTAATTGGTGCAGAAACTTTGTCTAAAATCATGGATTGGAATGACAGAAGTACTTGTGTATTGTTTGGTGATGGTGCTGGAGCAGCAGTGCTCGCATTAAGTGAGGATGAGGAAAATTCAGGAATTCTTGCTTTTGAGCAGGGCGCTGATGGCGCAAAGGGAATGGTACTTGCTGGAAGAGATAGAAAGAATAATAATCCGTTGGTAAAAAATTCCACAGAGCCAGAGTATGTACATATGGATGGTCAGGAAGTTTATAAATTTGCAGTGACTACTGTACCGGAATCGATTAACAGAGTTTTGGAAAAAGCAGGATTAAAGCCGGATGATATTCAATATTTTCTGCTTCATCAGGCAAATATTCGTATTATCCAGTCTGTTTCCAAGAGACTGCATGTGCCGATGGATAAGTTCCCGATCAGCTTAGATCATTGTGGAAATATTTCTGCGGCAAGTGTACCAATTTTATTAGATGAAGTAAATAAAAAAGGAATGTTGCATAAAGGGGATAAAATAGTAATGTCCGGTTTTGGTGGCGGGCTTACATGGGGAACCTGTGTATTAGAATGGTAATAGCAGCAATCCGTATTTTAATGGCATCGCTCAGAAGGTAAGGTATCATATCTGCCATCCGTGCGATGCCATATTTATTCGTAAAAAACAAAGGAAAATGCAACCTATTGGATAGCTGTTTCGTGTTATATATAGAGAAATAGGGGGATGAACAGTGAAAAAAACAGATATTTCCGCCGAGGAGCTTCTCGAGAAGTATTCAAATATGGTATATAGGCTTGCCTATGCCAGAACGGGAAATGTAGATGACGCACAGGACATCGTGCAGGAAGTTTTTTTGAAATATATTAAAGCAAATAAAGAATTTCATGATGAAGAACACAGGAAAGCTTGGTTACTTACGGTAACTGCGAACACCGGTAATTCTATGATGAAATCAGCATGGTTCAGACACCGTGCTGATTTTGAAGAGGTGGAGAGTGAAGATTATTATACGCCGGGCATTCAGGAAAACAGCGGTGTTTATGAGGCAGTGCAGGAGCTTTCAGAGAAATATCGAGTTGTTATCCATCTGTTTTATTATGAAGAATTATCTATAAAAGAAATAAGTACGGTACTAAAAACTTCGGAAAATAATGTGAAGTCAAGACTTTTCCGTGCAAGGGAAATGCTTAAAAAGAAGCTGGAGGGGGCAGAATATGAATTTTAAGGATAGCTATAAAAAAGAAAATGAAGAAATCAAACCTGACGCGGCATTTTTGAACCAGCTTGCGGGGCAGATGGAGCGAGAGAAAAGGATGCAACGTAATCGCAAAAAGATGATTGCATCAACAGGGGTTGTGGCAGCGGCGGCAGCAATGTGTGTTCTGGTCTTACATGGAGTAGAACCATTAGCGCAAAGAAATGAGCAGGACATTCAAAATAAAGCCGAGGTTGTGGAAACACAAACGACAGGACATAGCTTTGGCAATCGTGTATGGTATGGAGATGCTGAGACAGAAGAAGAAATGTTTCAGGCTTTTCTTACTCTTTTGAAGGAAGAAAAAATAGAAAAACTGTATTGTTCCGATATGGAAGAATATCTGGATGAAGATGTTGTTTCAGAAAAGGAAGCGGATAAATTGATCAAAAAGCTTTGTAGTGCAGAGCTTACAGAAGCGGAAGCAGATGGTGCTTGTAAACATTATATGGCTGTGTTTGAAAATGGGAAAATTGTAAAGTTTGAAATTTATGGGGATAAGTATTTAAAACTAAAAGATAGCGAAGCATTATATTCTCTTTAAAAATTTTTTATTTTTTTGCAACCTTTCGATAAGCTGTGTAGTGTTATATATGAAAAGGTAAGAAATACCGATTCAAAACAAAGATTCTGATATTGCAATAGAGGGAGATTTAAGAAAGAGGAAAGAGAGTATGAAAAAGAGAATGTTGGCAGCACTACTCGTAACAACGACGATGTTGACGGCATGTCAGGCTGATGCAGGCAGCGGGGTATCGGGGATAAACGGTACCGGGGAAGAACTTACCGTTGCTGATATCAAAGGAAAGTATACTTCAGAGGAAGTAACAGGGGAAGAAGAGGATATCATGCCGTTGTATAATGTGGCGGAAGATCAGGTATTTGATTTTACTTTTCAAACGGATTGGGATACGTTAACCGTTCAGGAAAGTGATATGGTAACAGTTCATACGGATAGTAAATGTGAACCGGAAAGTGAGTTACCTGTATATGTAGATGCAACAGAAAATGAAAAAGGTTTTACCTTATCCATTTCACCCATCACCGCAGTTTTAGAAACCGTATACAATGAAGAGGATGAAGAAAAGAACGAGCATGTAGTGTGGGGAAATGCTCCGACGTATTACATCGCTATTCATTATGATACGGAGTCAGAGGAATTAAAAAAGCTGGATTCACCGATCATTGTGCCGTTCACCATCAAACATGAAGTGCCCGCACCGGAAGTAAAAGGTGTGGTAGATGCGAATGGATGCTTTTCCCTACAGTGGGAACCAGTGGAAGGTGCCGAAGAGTATAGGATTTATAATTTGCTTGATGACGGTCAATGGACCGGTTCGTATAATGATCCAGTAGACAGTGCGGAATCTGGATACTTGGAGTGTTCCTTGTTGTATATGACATCAACGACTGACACAAAATTTACAGATTTCAATGGCAGCGGAGAAGATTCTTTAGTTATGCATGAACGCTCCGTTAGTGGAAAACTTTATTGCATTGGGCAAAACTTCAGTGTGGGGGGAGAGTATTATGTCAGTGCAGTAGTAGACGGTAAAGAAAGTGGATTTGCATGTGCAGTAAAAACTTCCGATTTACAAATTCCTTGGAAGCTTTCCGATGAAGATGATCTTATGTTTGCAGAATATGAGGACGAAACAGAATTACCATTAACAGTAGATGTCGTGAACATCGATGGATCTATAACAGCAAGAAATGTATATTATACCTTTCAAATGGAAAACACCTGGGTTGAAGGCTGGAAGACACCAGAATATGCTTATCAGGTCGAGGGAACTATGCTGACAGGATGTGTATCTATGGATGGAAGTCTGGAAAAAGACTATCCAGAACATGTCGGAAGTATTTCACCGGTAGGTAATATTGAGCCGGAAAATAATATTAATAAACAGCCGGACACCGATTTAGAAACTATTATTAAAGAATTAGAATCTCTTGATACTGCTGCTCTTTTTGAGCAGCAGAGGGAGAACACAAAAAAGCATAAGGAACAGGGCGAAAAACAAAGTACGAATGCTGTGGATGAGAAGTATCTGATCTTTGCCGATAGTGCAGAAGAAGAATGGCTTGCTTTGAATTTGGTAAATGGGGAAACAGAAATTTCTTTGGAAGCTTTTCCGAAGCTGCAGTATGCAGATACATTAGAAGATGTATTTTACAAGGTTTACTATCAAAATCCTTATATACTTGGGGTACAAAGATTTGGATATGATTATAAAAATATGACCTTTTATGTAGAGTATGCTTACAGTCAGGATGAAATGGAGCAGATGCGTAGTGAGATCTACGAAGAATCGGAAAACATTTTGGACGAGATCATCACAAAAGGGATGAGTGATGAGGAAAAGAGAATGGCGATCTACGATTACTTGGAAGAAAACTGTGAGTATGACTATGAAGCCCTTGAAGAGGCAGAAAAAAATAATTACAAAAAAACAGAAAATGATGAGCATGAATATGCATTTAATGTGTATGGTATCATCGTAAAGAAGTTGGGAGTTTGTCAGTCTTATGCCTATGCATATAAGCTGCTTTGTAGTATGAGTGGCGTAGAATGTAATGTTATGACTGGATATCTTGACGGAAGTCTTCCGCATGCTTGGAATGTAGTTAAGATTGATGGCGAATGGTATCAGACAGACAGTACAAATAATGAAAAGGTTGCTGGAATACCATATTTTCTGTATAATAGTGATTCAGAAACTGCACAGATGACCGGATTTTCAAGTGATAAGATGTATGAAATAGATGATGAGATATCGGATTATGAAAGTGCAAATAAGGAATATGAGTATTATTATGCAAATGATCGATATGCAGAAGATTTAGATGAATATGCAGATGTGCTTGGCACGTTAGTAGAAGATGAGGAGAATATTTGTATCCGATATGGTGGTGAAAAACCGGATGCAGAAGATTTTGAAGAAATAGTAGTAGAAGTTTTTTATCGCAAAAATATGGAAGAAAAACTGGCAGATATGAGTTATCTGATTAGTAATAATTTTATTGTGCTGAAACAGCGATAATAAAATGAAATATATTATTATAAACATGAACAAAAGTGGAGGATGAAAAAGATGAGAAGTAAAAAGTTAGTATTAGCAGCGGTAATGGCAGCCATGGTCGTAATGACAGGATGTGGAGAGAAAGCGCAGACAGCTACAGTGGAATCCACAGAAGCAGTTACTGTAGAGGAAACAACAGAAGAAACAACCCAGGAAGAGACAGAAACGGAAACAGAGGAAGAAACAGAATCAGATGTTGAATTTACAAGTTTAAACCAGCTTTTTGGTAATGATTCAAAAGAAACAGAAGCTTTTGGTGACTTTGATGAAGAAACAGGATACCTTGGTGCAACTTCTGATGAGATTACAGAAGGTTTTGAAGCATGTGATATTATCGTAGAGGATCTGTCACAAGATAATAGGATAGTTTATGAGGATGAAGATGTATTATATCACTTTGTAATGTATAATGAAGATTCCGTACAGGAAGTTGCAGATGACGATGAGACTAATTTTTTAACACAGCTTACTTATGCTGATGAAGAATTTTATGTTTTATTTGGTAGTGATACTGCTGTAGAATATGAAGAAGCACTTGTTTACTGTGAAGAAGATACTACAGTAGAATATTGGGCAATTGGAAGCATTCAGGGTGATAATTATTGCTTAGTTCCGATCGCTGCCGGAAATGATGAAAATGGTTATTATATTGTTCGTACTACATTAGTGACAGTCGGTATCGATATGTCTGATACAATGTCACTCTTAGAGCAGGGAATCGACTTTAAAACAGAGTCTTCCGAAGGAAGCAGTACATCAAAATTAGAATTAACAGGCGAAGAATATATCTATCTTGAAATTACAGGTAAAGAAGGCGATGAAGAATCTTTAACAGTATATTATGAAATGACAAATTATTATCCAACAGATGTTTATATTTCTGATGCAGAAATTGAACTTAACGGTGTTGATATCACAGATTCTACAGTAGCTTTCTTTGAGGTAGATGCAAATGATACAATTGAAGATTGTTTCTTTATTGATGGATATGATTTGAAAGTGGGCGATGAGATCGTTATCTCCGGTATGCTCATAGACGGCGAATCTTTGGATGAAATTGGAGAAATCGAATTTCCTATGGTTTTAGAGAGCAGATAAGAATAGCATCTTAAAAAAGAATTACAGAGGCATGTATTGTTTGAAAAAGGGACAATATATGCCTTTTTTTTATGTTATTGCCAGAGTATAATCAAGAAAAAGTACTCATATATTGTATATGATTAAACCGGAAATGGATGCTGTTATGTTGAATTATATATGGGCATTTATGATACTTTTAGGAATTGTGTACGGTACATTCACTGGTAATATGGAAAGTCTGACAAACGCAGCAATGGACTCGGCAGGGGAAGCGGTTTCTCTTTGCATTACCATGTTGGGCGTGATGGCACTTTGGATGGGACTTATGGAAATAGCACAAAAATCAGGGCTTATTGCTAAGCTGACGCGAGGAATTCAGCCCTTTATTTCTTTTATGTTTCCCAAAATTCCAAAAGAACATGAAGCAAGGGAATATATTTCTACAAATCTGATCGCAAATGTGTTAGGACTCGGCTGGGCATGTACCCCTGCAGGACTGAAGGCAATGGAAGCACTATCCAAATTAGAGCAGGAACGAGGAAATGCACAGTATATTGAAAAGGGGAAGCTGAGAGATGCCAGTGATGAGATGTGTACTTTTTTGATTTTAAATATTTCATCTTTGCAGCTGATTCCAGTAAATATGATTGCGTATCGGAGTCAGTATGGAAGCACAAATCCGGCAGCAGTGCTTGCACCGGCACTTATAGCGACGTTTTTTAGTACGATGGTGGCTGTAGTGTACTGCAAAGTGAAGGAGAGAGGTTAGATTTGGATATATAGAATAATTATAACAATAAATTCATGTTCGATAATTATATGATTTTATTGGGCGGTATAATAGAATAAACTTATTGAA
>JAGKTQ010000025.1 GCA_021153325.1 Lachnospiraceae bacterium
CCTAATTATTCTGTTAGAACATTTTAATAGAATTATCTTAATATTTTTCCTTTTTTATTGACTAATTCCCTCAAAGACTACCTTGGTCAATGTTTCACGTGAAACATTTTAATAACAAAATAATTCAAACACAAGATAATGTTTCACGTGAAACATAAAAACCCAAGATATTGTAACCAATCCGTGAAACATTTTTAAACCAACTCAGTCAATCCGTGAAACATTTTCTAATAATCTATAAAACAAACAAACTCCAGTAAAATAAAGCATTTCAAAACATTAAAACCAACAAAATCCAATACAAACATCTACTTTAAAGCTTTTTAAAATCTATACAAAAATCCAAAATTCATACAAAAAATGGCTTAATAATCATTCATTTTCATATAGTAAATAAAATGAAAAAGTGTTATAATCGAAAAGTAAAACGTTGAGAAATTGATTTTCGAGGAAGACGGATTGCAAAGAGAACGAAAGGTGAGTATATATGGGAAGAATTATTGCAATCGCAAACCAAAAAGGCGGAGTTGGAAAAACTACAACTTCAATTAACTTGTCTGCATCACTTGCAGTTAAAGGTAAAAAAGTTTTAGTCATTGATACAGACCCGCAAGGAAATACTACAAGTGGATTCGGGGTAGATAAGAATGAATTAGATAACACAATTTATGAATTGATTTTAGGAGAATGTTCAATCCATGACTGTCTCATAAGTGGTGTAGTAGAAAATGTTGATTTAATCCCTTCTAATGTGAACTTAGCAGCTACAGAAATTGAATTAATTGGTGTAGACAAGAAAGAGTTTATATTAAAAAATGAAGTAGACTGGATCAAAGATAAATATGATTTTATTATAATTGATTGTCCGCCTTCATTAAATATGCTTACTATTAATGCAATGACAACAGCAAATTCTGTATTGGTTCCAATTCAGTGTGAGTATTATGCTTTGGAAGGATTGAGTCAGTTAATCCATACAGTAAATTTGGTAAAAGAAAGATTGAATCCAGAATTGGAAATGGAAGGCGTTGTATTTACAATGTATGATTCCAGAACAAATCTTTCTATGCAGGTAGTTGAAAACGTTAAGAATCATTTAAACCAAAGAGTATATCAGACTATTATTCCAAGAAATATCAGATTGGCAGAAGCACCAAGTTATGGTATGCCAATAAGTGCATATGAACCAAAATCTGCTGGAGCGGAAGCATATATGCAATTAGCAGAAGAAGTAATTAATAGAAAGGATGTATAAGATATGGCAGCTAGAGGGTTGGGTAAAGGATTGGATTCTTTAATTCCAAATACAGTTGGAGAATCAAAAACTAAAAAAACAGGAACAGCAAATCAAAAAGAAGAAGCTGTCAAACCAGATACATTAGTTAAAATAACAATGGTAGAACCAAATAGGGAGCAGCCACGTAAGAATTTTGATGAAGATGCTTTAATGGAATTGGCAGAATCAATTAAGCAATTTGGATTGTTGCAACCTATTCTTGTTCAGGACAGAAAAGACCATTATGAGATCATTGCAGGTGAGCGTAGATGGAGAGCTGCAAAACTTGCAGGATTAAAAGAAGTACCTGTAATAATTAAGAATCTTACAGAACAAGAAATTGTAGAAATTTCTTTAATTGAAAATATTCAACGTGAAAATTTGAATCCAATTGAAGAAGCACAGGCATACAAGAGACTTTTAAATGAATTTAATTTAAAACAGGATGAAGTAGCAGAACGTGTTTCAAAAAGTAGAACTGCAGTAACGAACTCCATGCGTCTTTTAAAATTGTGTGATGAAGTGCAGCAGATGGTAATTAATGAAATGATTACAACGGGTCATGCAAGAGCACTTTTGGCAATAGAAGATGCGGAGCAACAATATTCTATTGCACAAAAAATATTCGATGAAAAGTTAAGTGTTCGTGATGTAGAAAAATTAGTTAAAAACTTAAATAAACCAGAAAAACCTAAGAAAAAGGAAGAAGATAAAACATTAGAAGTAATTTATAATGATATTGAAGAAAAATTGAAACAGGCATTAAGTACAAAAGTATCTGTTACTTCTAAGGGAAATGGTGCAGGTAAAATTGAAATTGAATTTTATAGCCACGATGACTTAGATAGACTTGTTGATGGATTAAGTAGTTTATCATTTCAAAAATAAATAAAAATAGCTAATAATAAAATACATAAATAGAAATGAGGAAAAATATGTCAAGTGAATTTTTAAGTAATATTGGACTTGGCGGAGTTGACATAGGATACATTTTATTAGGTGTTGTAGTGCTATGCATCATTCTAATAATCGTAACTATTGTACAAATTGCGAAGACAAATAAGTTAAGAAAAAAATATGAGAAGTTCATGCAAGGAAAAGATGCAAAGAGTTTAGAGAAAGATATTATCGGGCTGTATGAGGATAATAAATTCTTAAAAGCAAATGTAGATAAAAATAAGCATGACATTAGAAGATTATATAAAAATATGGAATCAACATTCCAAAAAGTTGGAATTGTAAAATATGATGCATTTCAGCAGATGGGTGGAAAGTTAAGTTTCAGTTTAGCTCTTTTGAATGAAAATAACGATGGTTTCATACTTAATTCCGTACATAGCAGTGAGGGATGCTATTCGTATACAAAGGAAATAAAAGGTGGAGAGTGTTCTATTTCATTGGGAGATGAAGAGGAAAAAGCACTTAACATTGCAATGGGAATAAATGAATAATATATAAGAGTGGGTGAAGTGTTCATGAGATTATGTAAACTAGATGAAGTGGGACAGGATTGTGTATTAGCAAAACCAGTCATGACTTTTGATTATCAGGTTCTTCTTGCAGAAGGGACAATACTTCGACCGGAATATGTTGAAAAACTGAAAGATATGGGGATAACTGAGGTATACATTGAAGAAGAAAAAATACCGGATGCAGAAGAAGTAGTTATATTAAAAAAAGATATAGAAAATAATGTAAAAGATAGAATTAAGACAGTATTGGAAAAACATACTTATAGTCATAATGATGAGTTGGCTACATTAAATAGTGCAGCAGAAGATGTTATTGTAAATATTTTGGAAGAGGACAAGGTCGTTGAAAAAGTATTTGATATAAAAGAGAGAAGTTCTGATTTGTATGAGCATTCTCTGAGTCTTTGTTCTTTATCCGTTTTAACTGCATTAAAACTTGGATTATCGGAAGAAGAAGTGCATGATATAGGTGTAGCAAGTCTTCTTCATGACCTGGGACTTCGTTATTTAACAATTAATTATACAGATCATAACTTAGACACAATGTCAGAAGTAGAAATAACAGAATACAAAAAACATCCTGTTTATGGTTTTACAGCATTAAAAAATGAGTCATGGATATCAGAAAGAACTAAAAATATAATTTTGTATCACCATGAAAGACTGGATGGTTCAGGTTATCCATTGAAAGCTACTGATATTCCAATAGAGTGTAAGATCATAAATGTATGTGATACTTTTGATGAGATGATTTGTGGAATTGGATGCGAAAGAGTGAAGGTTCATGAAGCGATAGATTATTTGAAGTCCTTTAAAAATGTGAAATTTGATGGTAAAATAGTAGACGCTTTTTTGGATTTTACTGCAGTATATCCAGCTGGTTCTCTTGTAAAAACAAATGAAGGTGAAGTTGGAATCGTTATTCGTCAAAATAAAGATTTTCCGGACAAACCTGTTTTAAAAATTATGCGTGATAAAATAGGTAATAATGTTTTTGGAGATATGGTCAAAGATTTGGCGGATTTAGAAAATGTATTTGTTGTAGATGTTTTAGATTAGAACAAATGCTGTTCCTTTTGTGACGGCTTATTGTAATAAATTGCGCAGAAAAGCGCAGGATTGGAGATATTATGATAGATATTAAATTTTTAAGAGAAAATCCTGAAGCAGTAAAGGAAAATATAAAGAAAAAGTTTCAGGATAAAAAACTTCCATTAGTTGATGAAGTAATTGAATTGGATGCAGAAAGCAGAAAGGTAAAACAGGAAGCTGATGATCTTCGTGCAAGCCGTAATAAGATTTCTAAAGAAATCGGTGCTCTTATGGGACAAGGCAAAAAAGAAGAAGCAGAAGCAAAAAAAGCAGAAGTAGCTGCGAATTCCAAAAGATTGGAAGAACTGGAAGTAAAAGAAACAGAATTAGAAGAAAAGATCAAAAAGATCATGATGACAATTCCGAACATTATTGATCCTTCTGTTCCAATCGGTAAAGATGATAGTGAAAATGTAGAAATTCAAAAATACGGTGAACCGGTAGTTCCAGATTTTGAAGTACCTTATCATACAGATATTATGGAAAAATTAAATGGTATCGATTTAGATAGTGCAAGAAAAGTAGCTGGAAACGGATTCTATTATTTGATGGGAGATATTGCAAGACTTCATTCTGCAGTAATTTCTTATGCAAGAGATTTCATGATTGATAGAGGATTTACCTACTGTGTACCACCTTTCATGATTAGAAGCAGCGTTGTAACAGGTGTTATGAGCTTCGATGAAATGGATGCTATGATGTATAAGATCGAAGGCGAAGACTTATACTTAATCGGTACATCTGAACATTCCATGATCGGTAAATTTATTGATACAATTGTTCCTGAAGAAACACTTCCTCAGACTCTTACAAGTTATTCACCTTGCTTCAGAAAAGAAAAAGGTGCTCACGGCTTGGAGGAAAGAGGCGTATATCGTATTCACCAGTTTGAAAAACAGGAAATGATCGTTGTATGTAAACCAGAAGATTCCGCAATGTGGTTTGATAAATTATGGCAGAATACTGTAGATTTGTTCCGTTCTATGGATATTCCAGTAAGAACAATCGAATGCTGTTCCGGTGATCTTGCAGATTTGAAAGTGAAATCTTATGACGTAGAAGCTTGGTCTCCAAGACAGAAAAAATATTTTGAAGTAGGAAGCTGCTCTAACTTAGGAGATGCACAGGCAAGAAGATTAAAAATTCGTGTAAATGGAGAAAACGGAAAGTATTTTGCGCATACATTAAATAATACTGTAGTTGCTCCGCCTAGAATGTTAATTGCATTTTTGGAAAACAATTTACAGGAAGATGGTTCTATTAAAATACCAGAAGTATTACGTCCATATATGGGTGGCAAGTCTGTGATTAAATAAATAGATATAAATTTAATATTATGTAAACTAATATAATAAATATGTTTATATCCAAGGAATAAAGAAGAAAAGAGGTGAGATCTTTGCATAAATTTATGAGAGCAATTGGATTTTCAAAATTAGATGACAGAAAACAGCTTCAGGCATTGGTTACGGATATTATTGTGAATGCCGATGAGCGCAAGTATACGACAAAAGCAGATGAAACGGTAATTGCCGAATTTTGCAAAGATTTTGCCGAAAATATAGGAATAGCAGTATGCGGAGAATTTGATGAGGATGATAAGTTTACTTATGATTATTATTATCCTTATCTTCGTGGTACAGGAATCAGTTCAAGAGAAGATGTTTCTGTAGAGCGTCATGCTGCAAATGAATCTTATGCTGGAATTTGCGATGATATTAAAGTTGGTGTGTCACTCATTTTTTATCTTCAGGATATGATTTCTTATATTAAAGCAAAAAATTTAGGTAAGCTTCCCGTGCGTGGTACAACACTTACTTTGTCTGGACTTTCTACGCAGGGTATGATCATGATGCCTATCATGAAAAATGAGAAGCAGAAACAGAAGACAAAAAGAGAAATGACCAATCGCAATCATTTAATTGCTGCTGCCAGAAGAGGTGATGAAGAAGCAATTGAAACATTAACTTTAGAAGATATGGATATGTATACGACCATATCCCGAAAAATTCAAAAGGAAGATGTATTCAGCTTAGTTGATACTTATTTTATGCCTTATGGTGTAGAGTGTGATCAGTACTCGGTTTTGGGTGAAATTGTGGATTGCCAGCTTACTAAAAATAAGCTTACTGGTGAGGAAATTTATATTTTAACAATTAATTGTAATGAATTGACATTTGATGTTTGTATTAATATAATAGATTTGTTTGGTGAGCCGCAGGTTGGACGTCGGTTCAAAGGAACGGTCTGGATGCAGGGATTTATCAATTACCCTGATTTATAGGTTTAACTGCTGGAAGTTAAACCCTTAGGCTTCCATAGTTAAATGGATATAACAGACCCCTCCTAAGGGTCAGTTGTAGGTTCGATTCCTACTGGGAGCAGTTATGAAAAAGAAAAGATTCCCTTTCTGTTAATTTGAAAAGTAAAAACAGAAAGGGTTTTTTTATTGAAAAAGTACAATAGACATGTATCATAAAAAGCGTCTATAATAGTAATAAGAATCGTCGTAATAGTACAAAGGATGTGGCAGAATGTTTTATGAAGATGCTTTAAGTGGCCAAAGAATTCTCATTAAACGTGAAAAAGATGGGGAAATTCTTGCTGACACAAAAATCATAAAATTTAATATGTTAACAAACTCTGTTACTATTAGTGCGAACAATTTGATAAAGAAAGAATTATGTAATGTTTGTGTTCTGATTTTTGGAAAAAAAAAGTTATATGAATTTCATGGTACTTTAAAATATGCCATGGTAGAAAATGAAGTAGAGGTTCTTTTAGGGAAAAGTAAAGAAAAAGAAGACCGAAAAAGAACAAGATACAAGGTTCGTTTAAAAGGTAAGATAAATTCTGTCTGGATTCAAGATCGAAATATTATTTTACGAAAACCGATTGATGTCAAAACGATAAATATGAGTTCTATCGGTATATTGATAAAAACAGATGCAGGAAGTTTTGATGTTGGAAGCAAATTTACGATGTTGCTTACTATCGATAGAAAAGAATTTGAATTTGACTGTGAAGTTGTAAGAATACAAAACAAAAGAGCAAGAACAGAAGAGTATGGGTGTAGCGTCAAAGAAGCTAAGTTATTATAGAAATTGGGGAGAGAATGGACACAGAAAAGAATTTAAGGAGAATGCCAATTGAATATTTGTGGGATGGCTTAATACTTGAAGATGACATTTTCAATTATAATGGTTCTGTTCTTTTGATTCCCAGAGGTGAAATTGTCACTACAAGTAAATTGAAAAAGCTTTCAAATTTCAGTGTAGATGAAAAGTATGTAATGGTTTGTGAGGAATGTTATTATAATATTTTATCTAATAAAAATATTCCTAATAAGATCCGGCAAAAGATTACAGAAAACCAGAGTGGTTACACGGAATTAAAACAAAACGTAGGCGGTATTTTCCATAAAGCGGCAGATAATAAATGGTTTCATAATGATGAGATTGAGCCTGTCATTCAGCAGATATCAGAAAAGTTAAATGATATGGATCCAATCGTGATCTTTTCCTGTATTAATTTTCCGCGTCCAATGGATGAAGGATTGCAGCGCCATAGCTTAAATGTTGCTTTTTTGAATGGTATGATGGGAGAATGGCTAAATCTTTCTCAAGAAGATATAAGGTTGCTCGTAATGTCCGGACTTTTGCATGATATTGGCAAAACAAAAATACCGGAAGAGATATTGAATGCGCCAAGAAAGCTGACAAAAGAAGAATTTGCTATTGTTCAGAGGCATCCGGTGTATTCCTATGAAATGTTGGAAAATGGTTTTGATGAACGCGTTAGACTGACTGCAAGACATCATCACGAAAAGATCAATGGAAAAGGCTATCCAGACAAACTGGTAGGGGATGAAATTTCTCTATTTGCCAGAATCACTGCGGTTTCTGATATATATGATGCAATGGTATCGAAAAGGAGTTATAAAGAGGGAAAGTTATCTTTGAATGTTTTTGACTCCTTTTATGAACAGAAATATGATGGTCTGGACATGGATCTGGTAATGATTTTTTTGAAAAATATGCGTAGAAATTTTTTAAATAAAAAAGTAGTCATGTCAGATACAAAAATTGGTGAAATTATGTATATACCTCCAAATGATTGTGCACATCCTATTGTTCAGACGGATGAGTTTATAAAACAGACAGATGAACAATGGTTTTGCAAGGAAATCATTTCGGAGATTTAGTCTATATTGTGGGGGAACAATGAAAATAAAAATAAAAGAAATGACTTATGATAAGGTGCTTAGTGCGAAACCTTATGTGCATGAAAAAGTAAGAAAGCAAAGTGCTTTTTTTCGTTGGCTGATGAGGTGGTTATCAGTACTTGATCTACTTAGGGTACGGTTTCAATACAAAAAGATTGGAATGGAAAAGCTCTTGCCAGGTCAACCATGTTTGATCTTAATGAATCATTCCTGTTTTTTAGATATGGAAATCATAGCAAAACTTTTTTATGACCGTCCATATCATATTGTTTGTACATTGGATGGATTTGTAGGAAAGAAATGGTTAATGAAAACTATAGGATGTATTCCCACACAAAAATTTATATCTGATCCAGTTCTTGTGAGGGATATGGTATATGCGGTAAGGAATTTAAAGAGTTCTATTGTTATGTATCCGGAAGCAAGCTATAGTTTTGACGGAACAGCAACATCATTGCCTGAGAGTATAGGAAAATGCGTAAAACTTCTTCAAGTTCCGGTTATAATGGTTCGGACATATGGTGCATTTTTAAGAAATCCTTTATACAATGGTTTACAGAACAGAAAGATGAAAGTAAGCGCAGAGGTGGAATATTTATTATCACCGGAAGATATAAAAGAAAAGTCAGCCGAAGAAATCAAAAATATATTGGATAAGCAATTTACTTTTGATCATTTCCGTTGGCAGCAGGAAAATAATATAAAGATCGATGAAGAATTTCGTGCTGATAATTTGAACCGAGTATTATATAAATGTCCGCATTGTCTTGCAGAAGGAAAAATGCATGGAAAAGGTATTTATATCACTTGTGAAAGCTGTGGGAAAAAATATGAACTTACAGAATATGGATTTATGCAGGCAGTAGAAGGAGAAACAGAAATTTCTCATATTCCGGATTGGTATCGTTGGGAAAGAGAGTGTGTGAAAAAGGAAATCTACGTCACTCTAAAGAGGGATTTCTATTGACAGGTATGGATGGAAAACTGGATTACAGCCAGCCGCCGATTCACTCTTATAGTCTTTATTCCGATTTTTATTGGTATGAAATTGGTGATGTGATTTGTATTGGAGATAAAGAAAAACAATATTATTGTTTTCCAAAGGGAATGAAAGACATTGTAGCGAAGACAAGACTTGCAACAGAAGAATTGTATAAAATTACAAAAGTTTCTTAAAGCTGTGGTAGAGTATTCTACCACAGTTTTGTCAATACTGGAAAGTATAGGGAGCAGAAAAGAGAGGTCTGATATGATTTATACTTTAACATTTAATCCGTCATTGGATTATATCGTAACAGTTTCTGATTTTACATGCGGAATTGTGAATCGAACGGAAGAAGAGATTATTTTTCCGGGAGGAAAAGGTATCAATGTTTCTATGGTGCTGAAAAATCTTGGATTCGAAAGTACAGCATTAGGCTATTATGCCGGATTTACAGGAGATAAATTGAAAAGTCTTTTAGAAGAAAAAGGAATAAGAACAGATTTTATTTCCGTAAAGAGTGGTATGACAAGAATTAATGTAAAGATCCGTTCCAATCAGGAATCAGAAATTAATGCACAGGGACCGGCTATCAGTGAAGAAGATATTCAAAAGCTTTATGAAAAATTGGATGGTTTGGTGGATGGCGATATTTTAGTTATGGCGGGAAGTATTCCTGCTATTATGCCACAAACGATCTATATGGATATTATGAAGCATTTACAGGAAAAGAAATTGAAAATAGTAGTAGATGCCACAAAAGAGCTTTTAATAAATGTATTACCTTTTTGTCCATTTTTGATCAAGCCGAATAATTATGAGCTTGGAGAAATCTTTCATGTAGAGATAAAAGAAAAAACAGATGTGATTCATTATGCAAAGCAATTACAGGAAAAAGGGGCAAGAAATGTCTTAGTGTCTATGGCAGGAGAAGGCGCTGTTCTTGTTGCAGAAGATGGAAATGTTTATCAGGCAGAAGCACCAAAAGGAACGGTTATAAATTCTGTTGGAGCTGGGGATTCTATGGTTGCAGGGTTTTTAGCAGGTTATCTGGAAGAAGAAAATTATGAAAAGGCTTTTAAAATGGGGTTATATACAGGAAGTGCATCTGCATTTTCTAAGGAACTTGCTACGAAAGAAGAAGTGTTAACGTTGTGGGATACAAATGAAAAGAATAGGTAGTTAAAAATCGGGAAAAGATACTTATGCCGGATAAAATATGCAGGAAATGAGGTTCATCATGAGAATCAGAGAATTATTGGCAGTTGAAAGTATTGAATTAAATGGAAAAGCAAACGGAAAAAAAGCAGTTCTTGATAAAATGATAGATTTGATGGCAAAAAGCGGAAAAATAAAAGATATTGATGTTTATCGCAAAGGAGTTTATGCCAGAGAGGAAGAGAGTACAACAGGAATTGGAGAAGGAATTGCTATCCCTCACTGTAAATCCGATGCCGTGATAAGACCGGGGCTTGCGGCAATGGTAGTACCAAATGGTGTAGATTTTGATTCCTTAGATGGGAAAAAAGTCAACTTAATCTTCCTGATCGCAGCACCAAATACAGAAGATAATGTACACCTACAGGTTCTGAGTAAATTATCGGTATTATTGATGGATGAAAACTTTACGAATAATTTGAAAAAAGCAAGGTCAGTAGAGGAATTTTTAAATGTTATTGATCTGGCAGAAGAGCAAAAAGATGAACGGGAAAAAGCAACACAACAAGAAAAAATGCAAGGCAGCGGCGGCAAATTTATTGTTGCAGTGACAGGATGTCCTACAGGAATTGCACATACTTATATGGCGGCAGAAAGTTTGGAAAAGAAAGCAAAGGAATTAGGTTGTCGTATTAAAGTAGAAACAAGGGGGTCCGGCGGAGCAAAAAATGTACTGACAAAGGCAGAAATTGCAGAGGCAGATTGCATTATTGTAGCAGCAGATACACAAGTGCCTATGGAACGTTTCCATGGAAAACCAGTGATTCAATGCAAAGTAGCTGATGGTATCAGCAAAGCGGAAGAGCTTCTTACAAAAGCAACAAGTGGAAAAGCCGCGTTATATCACGGTGAAGGCAATGTAGAAGAAAGCGATAGTGAAGAAAAGGACAGTTTGGGGCATCAGATTTATAAAAATCTCATGAATGGTGTTTCCCACATGCTTCCTTTTGTTGTAGGCGGTGGTATTTTAATTGCCATTGCATTTTTAATTGATGGATTTGCAGTAGATCTAAATGCTCTTCCTTTAGAAGAAAGAGCAAATTTTGGTACGATCACACCGCTCGCAGCGATGTTTAAAGCTATTGGTGGAACCGCATTTAGTTTCATGCTGCCGATACTGGCAGGCTTTATTGCCATGAGTATTGCAGATCGTCCAGGACTTGCAGTTGGTTTTGTAGGCGGGGCAATTGCTGCAAATGGAACATCCGGTTTTCTTGGTGCACTGATAGCAGGTTTTCTGGCAGGATATACCGTAAGATTATTAAAAAAAATCTTTGATAAACTTCCAGAAAGTTTAGAAGGAATAAAGCCGGTACTTCTTTACCCTCTATTTGGTATTTTGCTTGTAGGTGTGATCATGACTTATTTGATAGAACCACCTATCGGTGCATTGAATACAATGCTGAATAATGGATTGAACAGTCTGAATGGTGCAAGTGCTGTCTTTTTGGGAATATTACTTGGAGGAATGATGGCTGTAGATATGGGTGGTCCGGTAAATAAAGCCGCTTATGTATTTGGTACAGCATCTATTGCCGCTGGAAATTATAATATTATGGCTGCAGTTATGGTCGGTGGTATGATTCCTCCGCTTGGTATCGCTTTGGCTACATTGTTTTTCAAAAAAAAGTTTACAACAGAAGAAAGAAAAGCAGGCCCAACAAACTTTATTATGGGATTATCTTTTATTACAGAAGGTGCAATACCCTTTGCAGCATCTGATCCGCTTCGTGTATTGCCAGCTTGTGTAGCAGGTTCTGCAGTGGCAGGTGCATTATCTATGGCATTTAACTGTACTTTGATGGCACCTCATGGAGGAATTTTTGTATTTCTGACAGTGGGAAATCCATTGATGTATTTCATAGCGTTAGCAGCAGGTTCCGTGGTAGCATGTATATTACTTGGCGTATTGAAAAAAGAAGTGGAGGCAAAATGAAAGAATTTAAATATATCATTAAAGATAAAGAAGGTATTCACGCAAGACCAGCAGGTCTACTCGTGAAAGCAGCAGCAGTTTTTCCCTGCACTGTAACGATATGCAAAGGAGAAAAAGAAGTAGATGCAAAGCGTATTTTCGGAGTAATGGGACTTGGCGCAAAATGTGGAGAAGAAATTACGATTAAGGCAGATGGAGAAAAGGAAGAAGAAGCAATAAAGGAATTAAGCAAGTTTTTAGAAGAAAATCTGTAAATTAAAGTTTGGTAGAGAGCAGTGCGGAGGAAATGGTATGGTATTGAAAGGAAAAAGCGTATTTGGTGGCATTGCCATAGGAAGGCTGGCTGTCTATAAGAAAAAGGATACGCAGGTAAAACGTATTAAAATAGCAGATAAGAAGGCAGAGATAGAGCGTTTTGTCTCTGCCAGAGAAACAGCAAAGGAGCAGCTTGCCAGACTTTACGAAAAAGCACTAAAAGAAGTTGGCGAAGTAAATGCTATGATTTTTGAAGTCCACCAGATGATGTTAGATGATATGGACTATAATGAGTCCATTTCTAATATGATTCAGACACAGGAAGTCAATGCGGAATTTGCTGTTGCGTCAGCTAGTGATAATTTTTCAAAAATGTTTGCAGCAATGGAAGATGAGTATATGAAAGAACGTGCTGCGGATGTGAAAGATATCAGCAACCGGGTGATCTCTATTTTGCAGGGAACAGTAGATGGTACTGCAATCGGAGAGGAACCGGTCATTTTACTGGCAGATGATCTGGCACCAAGCGAAACGGTACAGCTGGATAAATCCAAAGTACTTTCTTTTGTGACTCAATATGGCTCTACCAATTCTCACACTGCAATTCTTGCAAGAACGATGAATATTCCGGCACTGATAGGAATTGATTTAAATAATGCGGATGAAATGAACGGAAAATGGGGAATTGTGGACGGATATCATGGAACTCTTTATGTAGATCCCGATATAGAAACTCTTTCCAAATATGAAAAGATGAAAGAAGAGGAAGAACATAAAAAAAGACTTCTTCTGGAGTTAAAGGGGAAAGAAAATGTTACTTTAGATGGGCGTAAGATCCATCTTTACGCTAATATAGGAAGTGTAGCAGATGTAGCAAATGTACTAGCTAATGATGCGGATGGAATTGGACTGTTCCGCAGTGAATTTTTATATTTGGAGTCACAGAATTATCCAACAGAAGAAGCACAGTTCGCTGCATATAAAACGGTGGCAGAAAATATGGCAGGCAAAAAAGTCATTATCCGTACGCTGGATATTGGTGCGGATAAGCAGGTTGATTATTTTGATATGGAAAAGGAAGAAAATCCGGCGATGGGATATCGTGCTATTCGTATATGCCTGGATAGAAAAGAGATTTTCAAGACGCAGCTTCGTGCTATTTACAGGGCAAGCTATTATGGTACGATTTCCATTATGTTCCCTATGATCATTTCCGTGAAAGAAGTAAAGCAGATCAAGGAAATGATTGCCGAAGTAAAGGCAGAACTGGATGAAGAAGGACTTCCTTACAAAGATGTTGAAACAGGTATTATGATTGAAACTCCGGCAGCAGTGTTGATCAGTGACCTTTTGGCAAAGGAAGTGGATTTTTTTTCTATTGGAACAAACGACCTGACGCAGTATACTTTAGCAATCGACAGGCAGAATCCAAAACTGGATGACATTTATGATGCACATCATGAAGCAATACTTAGGATGTTGAAAATAGTTGTGGACAATGGGCATAAAGAGGGCTGTTGGGTCGGTATATGTGGAGAACTTGGAGCAGATACGACATTGACAGAAACTTTCTTAAAGATGGGATTCGATGAATTGTCTGTATCGCCATCTATGGTTTTAAAAGTAAGGGATAAAATCAGAAATCTGAATTTATCAGAAAGAGATGTATAATTCTCTTTATCGCATTTACAACAGAATACAACAAATTTATGTCACCTTATATGTACGCAAAGATAGACAAAATATACCTCCTTTTCCATAAGCAATTATGCTTTGAAAGAGGAGGTTTCATTTTGTTATTAATATTCTGTAATAAGATTTAAGATCGTATCGATAGAATTTAACTGGTTACTTCTGCTCATAGCTTCGATATATGTCTGTTTTGTAAAATACAATTCATGTACTTTTTCTACTAACAGATTTTCTGTCAGATCGTCTTCATCCAGAACCATACTAAAGCCCTGCTCAGCAAAAGATTTTGCATTTAATATCTGATCGCCACGGCTGGAAGCTGCAGGAAGCGGAATCAGGATATTCGGTTTTTTCAATGCTAAAAGTTCGCAGATGGCATTTGCTCCAGCACGGGAAATTACCACATCTGCCATAGCAAAAACATCTTTTAGCTCAGCCTTCAGATATTCAAATTGTTTATAACCTTCCACATTCAGTAAAAGATTATCTACTTTTTCTTTCCCACAAAGGTGTACGACCTGAAAATCTTCCAAAAGCTTCGGAAGAGCTTGTCGTACCGTCTGATTGATTGCATTTGCACCAAGGCTTCCACCGATCACCATTACAACCGGCTTATTTGCTGTAAAGCCACACATATCAAGAGCAGCCACTTTATTACCCTTTGCCAGTTCCTCGCGAATAGGAGAACCGGTTAAAACTGCTTTTTCTTCGGGAAGGAGCTTCATCGTTTCCGGGAAATTACAGCAGACCTTTTTGGCTACAGGAATACATAATTTATTAGCTAATCCCGGTGTCATGTCAGACTCATGTATAATGCAGGGAATACCGAGTGAAGCCGCTGCACGAACAACAGGAACACTAACAAAACCACCCTTTGAAAATACAACATCCGGTTTGATTTCTTTTAATTTCTTTCTGGCTTCGGAATAACCCTTTACAACTCGGAATGGGTCACTGAAGTTTTTCGGATCGAAATATCTACGGAACTTACCGGTAGCAATACCAAAATACGGTATGTCAAAATCAGCAATAAGTTTTTTCTCTATACCATCATAAGAACCAAAATAATAAATTTCATAGCCTAATTCTCTCAGTTTAGGAATCAAAGCAATATTCGGTGTTACATGTCCGGCTGTGCCGCCACCTGTCAAAACAATTTTCTTCATGTCTTCCTCTTTCCGCATATTGCATTTTCTGCAATAGTGCACTATGAAAAAATTTATCCAATCATGGATTCTAAAGCTTTTGCCAACTGATCCGGGCAAGAAGTGGCTTTCATTCCGCAACGGATTCCTTTTAATTTTGCAATTGCATCTTCTGCCTTCATTCCAGCAACAAGACTGGAAATTCCCTGAAGGTTTCCATTACATCCACCTGTAAATTTTACAGATTCAATGATTCCATCTTTTAATTCTACATCAATAGCACTTGAGCAGGTGCCGCTTGTTTTATAAACCATTTTATATCATATCCTTTCTACCAAGAATCTAACTTACTAAAAAAGGATTATAGCAGAAAAACTTGGTATTTTCCAGTAGTTCGAGTAAACTCCTGACGAAATATGTAAAGCAATTAAGTGCCCTGCCATATTGTGAAAAAAAATAGAATCCTTTATACTGAAAAAGCAAATCCGAGGATATGTGTAAAAGGATAGAAAATATGTGCAGAAAGGTGTAGAAAAGGGGAAAAATAAATGAAACAATTTTTTGTGCAGCACTTACTGATCGCAACGGTGATGGTACTGTTAGTAGTATTGAGCATTATCTGCCAGATTATAATAGGGGTCTTATACCAAAATATGATTCAAGAGACAGATAATATGTCATCTACGGAAAATAAACTTTTAAAACAATGTAAATTAAAATTTGCAAATTGCTTTCAATTGAATGCAGGAGTTTCTAATATACCGGTCTTTGTAGATAAATTTCTTAACAGAATTCACTTTTTTGGGATGACCTTTTCCGGTCTTCATCATCTTTCCGGGCAACTTATGCTGCTTTCTGTGTTTGCGGGAGGTATCGGGGTATGCAAAGGAATTGCCGAAGGAGAGTCCATCAGACAAATATTGCCGTTCTACATTTTCAGCTTTTTTGGACTATATTTGTATTTTTCCATAACTTCGTTTATTGATATGCAGGCAAAACATAGAATCTTAAAAACAAATCTGATCGATTATCTTGAAAATCATATGGTGAACCGCCTGAGCATGAATATAGAGGAAGCAGAACAGCTTAATGAAATAGAAAAAAAAGAAAAACCAGTTAAAATAAAAGGCTTTGGAAAGGCAGAACAGGAAGAACTGGAGGAGCTTTTGAAAGAGTTTCTTGTGTAAAAGGATTGTAAAATTTCTTTCAGGACAACATTTTCCTAGATACGCATTGAAAAAGTGGAGAAATTTTGCTAAAATATGGGTTGTTAAAAAATATACAAATAAAATTACAATTACACACATTTAATGATTTAGAGGAGCGAAAAAAATGAGCAGTAAAGTAACCTTTGATTATTCCAAAGCTTCAAAGTTCATCAGTGATGAAGAAATCGAAATGATGAAAAAACAGACAATGGATGCAAAAGAATTATTAGTATCCAAAACAGGTGCAGGAAACGATTTTCTTGGATGGATCGATCTTCCAGTAAATTATGATAAAGACGAGTTCAAGAGAATTAAAGAAGCAGCAGCAAAAATTCAAAATGATTCAGAAGTTTTGCTTGTAATCGGTATCGGTGGTTCTTACCTTGGAGCAAGAGCAGCAATCGAATTTTTAAGACACAGCTTCTACAATGTTGTTGATAAGTCTATTCGTAAAACACCGGAAATTTATTTTGTTGGTAATTCCATCAGCTCAACATATATTAAACATTTAATGGATGTTGTTGGTGACAGAGATTTCTCCATTAATATGATTTCCAAATCAGGAACAACTACTGAGCCTGCTATCGCATTCCGTGTATTCAAAGAAATCTTAGAGAAGAAATATGGAAAAGAAGAAGCAGCAAAGAGAATTTATGCTACTACAGATAAAGCAAAGGGAGCTTTAAAAAATGTTGCTGATGAAGAAGGTTATGAAACATTCGTAGTACCGGATGATGTTGGAGGACGTTTCTCCGTTCTTACAGCAGTTGGTCTTCTTCCAATCGCAGTAAGCGGCGCTGATATTGATAAATTAATGGAAGGTGCAGCAAGCGGAAGAAAACGTGCTTTAGAAACACCTTTTGAAGAAAATGATGCATTAAAATATGCAGCACTTAGAAATATCCTTTTAAAAAAAGGAAAATCTGTTGAAATCCTTGCAAATTATGAACCAAGTGTTCATTATGTATCCGAATGGTGGAAACAGTTATTCGGTGAAAGTGAAGGAAAAGACCAGAAAGGAATTTTCCCTGCAAGCGTAGATCTTACTACAGATTTACATTCCATGGGTCAGTTCATTCAGGATGGTTCCAGAATTATGTTTGAAACAGTAATCAACATCGAGACATCCAGAGAAGAAATTTTGATCGGTGAAGAACCTGTAGATTTGGATGGATTAAACTATTTATCAGGAAAATCTGTTGATTTCGTAAACAAGAGTGCAATGAACGGAACAATTTTAGCTCATACAGATGGTCAGGTACCAAACTTTATGGTAAATGTTCCTGAAGTAAATGAATTTTATTTAGGTGAATTATTCTACTTCTTCGAGTTTGCATGTGGTGTAAGCGGATACTTACTCGGTGTAAATCCGTTTAATCAGCCAGGTGTAGAAAGCTACAAGAAAAACATGTTCGCACTTCTTGGAAAACCGGGTTATGAAGCTCAGAGAGAAGAATTATTAAAGAGATTATAATCTGTATTGATTAAGAAACTTTAAAAGAAGTAAAAAATATCCCATGTATGATAAGTACACGGGATATTTTTCTAATACGAATCAGAAAATATAGAAAGGAATGCTATGATGAAGATTGTAATTTTAGAACGCAAGAGCGTAGGAATGGACGTGGACGTATCAAAATTCGGTAATTTTGGAGAACTTGTAACCTATGATACAACCGAAAAAAGTCAGGTAGCAGAAAGAGTAAAGGATGCAGATATTATCATTGCAAATAAAGCGCCTATCAATGAAGAAACGATAGGAGAGGCAGAAAATGTAAAGTTAGTCTGCGAATTTGCAACAGGATTTGATAACGTAGATATTTCTTATTGTAAGAGCCGTGGGATTAAAGTTACGAATGCGACGAATTATTCTACAGAAACGGTAGCACAGCATACTTTTGCCCTTGCTTTTTATATTTTAGAAAAATTAAATCATTACGATAAATATGTAAAATCTGGTGAATATGCAAAAAGTAACAGTTTTACGAATTTTGATGAAGTATTCACAGAAATATATGGAAAAACATGGGGTATTGTAGGAATGGGAAATATCGGCAGAAAAGTAGCTTCCATTGCAGAAGCATTTGGCTGTCATGTGATATTCTATTCTGCATCCGGAAAGAGTACATGTACAGATTATGAGCAGGTGGATTTTGATACTCTTTTAAAAGAAAGTGATATTTTATCTTTGCATTGTCCTTTGACAGACAGGACAAAAAATCTCATCGATTTAGACGCTATGAAAAAGATGAAAAAATCAGCGGTACTTATCAATGTAGCAAGAGGTCCGGTAGTGAACAATGCCGATCTGTATACGGCTTTGGCAGAAGATGAAATTGCCGGGGCTGGTCTGGATGTAGTTGAAAAAGAACCGATTGCTGTGGACAACCCATTAAATCATATTAAAGATAGTGGAAAACTGATCATTACACCTCATATTGGATGGGCAAGTGTAGAGGCAAGAAACCGTTGTGTTGATGAAGCGTATAAAAATGTAGAAGCATTTTTAAAGGGTGAAAGCAGAAATGTAGTAAATCCATAAAGCTAAAAAGGAGATGCCATGAAAAGCATCTCCTTTTTTGTGAATACAATTAGATTTCAGCAACCATATGCTCAACCAGTTTTGCAGAATGTTCAGCCGCTTTTTTCTCAAAAGTAGGATAATCCATTTCAGCACTATCATCTGCTTTATCAGAAATGGCACGGATGATTACAAATGGAATTTCGTTTAAGAAGGATGCGTGTGCAATAGCAGCGCCTTCCATTTCTGTACAGAGACCATTGAAATTTTCAATGATTCTATCTTTTACTTCTTTGCTGGAAATGAACTGATCACCACTGACAACTCTTCCGGTGAATACGTGGATATCCGGGTTTACTTCTTCACAAGAGCTTTTTGCAAGTGCAATCAGGTTTTCATCTGCTTTAAATTCCAATCCCAACTGAGGGATCTCGCCGAGACGATAGCCTAAGCTGGTAACGTCCATATCATGATATAAAGCATCAGTAGAAACAACAATATCGCCAATATCGATCTGTGCCTGCAAAGAACCGGCAACTCCAGTGTTGATAATATGTGTGACCTGAAAGAGGTCTACAAGAGCCTGTACACAAATTCCAGCATTTACTTTACCGATACCACATTTTACAATAACGACAGAAGTGCCGTTCAGAGAACCTTCAAAGAAGTCCATAGTTGTTTTTTTTGTAATTTTAACATCCTGCATATGGCTTTTTAAAGTTTCCAGTTCCAGGTCCATTGCCCCGATAATTCCTATTTTTTTCATGTTCATAATTCCTTTCTATCTTATAATTTATAGACAAATAGTGTATAACTCTGTGTATAATGTGTATAACTTTTTAATGTTTTCTTAAATAGTCAGAATTATTGTGGATAAACCAGATGTTTTTCATCAATATTGTATAAAACATTATTTAAATATTTATTTGCAAGGTAATTTGCCATGCCTAAATTCATATCCAGATAATTTCCGCAGTCCTTCGCAGAAGCGCCCGGTACTTCTCCCTTGAAATCCCGGATAAATTCATACATTTCTACCATCAGGGGAACAATATCTTTGGATTCATAGTCTCCCGCAAGAAGCAAATAAAATCCGGTGCGGCATCCCATTGGTCCAAAATAAATGGTTTTATCTTTATATTGCGCGTGATTGCGTAAAAAAGTTGCAGCCAAATGTTCGATGGTGTGCATTTCAGCAGTGTTCATGACCGGTTCATCATTTGGTGAGGTCATACGCAGGTCAAAAGTAGTAATAACACTGTCGCCTACATGATCTTTGCGGGAAACATACACGCCAGGTTCTAGTTTGATATGATCAATTGTAAAACTTGCTATTTTTTCCATGTCTTGTCCTTTCTTATTAAAATAATCATCGACATACTCATTAAAAACACTAAAGGATTGCCTCTAAAATGTCAAGTTTGTCTGACGAATTTCAAGAAATGTGTTAAAATAACGGAAGATATAGAGAAACAGGTTAGATCATGAAGGGTTTTAAAAATATGAGAATAGAGTTACCAGAAAAAGTAAAACAGATCATTACAACAATACAGGCAGCAGGCTTTGAAGCATATGCAGTGGGTGGCTGTGTCAGGGATTCTTTGCTTGGAAGGATACCAGATGACTGGGATATTACAACTTCGGCAAAACCGGAACAAATAAAGGCGCTTTTTGCAAGAACGATAGATACAGGAATACAGCATGGAACAGTGACGGTCATGCTGGACAAAGAGGGGTTTGAGGTAACAACTTATCGAATCGATGGAAAGTATGAGGATAGTAGACACCCGAAGGAAGTTACCTTTACTGCTAATCTGACAGAAGATTTAAAGCGTAGAGATTTTACGATCAATGCCATGGCGTATAATGAGACAGAAGGTCTGATTGATATTTTTGATGGAAAAGGAGATATCGAAAGAAAGCTGATACGCTGTGTGGGAGAAGCAAGAGAACGTTTTAAAGAGGATGCTTTGCGTATGATGCGGGCGGTGAGGTTTTCGGCGCAGCTTGGCTATGCAATAGAAGAAAATACGAGAGCTGCTATGAAAGAGCTTGCTCCTACTTTAAAAAATATCAGTGCAGAGCGGATTCAGACAGAGCTTGTTAAGCTTGTGACCTCTCCCAATCCAGATTACCTTAAAATAGCATATGAAACAGGAGTTACAGCAGTTATTCTGCCGGAATTTGATAAAATGATGGAAACAGAACAGAAAAATCCCCATCATTGCTATTCCGTAGGTGAGCATACGCTCTGTGCCATGAAACATATTAAAGCAGATAAAGTATTAAGATTGTCCATGTTATTTCACGATATTGGCAAACCGGACACGCTTACTATAGATGAAAAGGGAATCTATCATTTCTACGGACATCCTGAGCTTGGCAAGGAGATGACAAGAGAGGTCATGCGTAGGCTGAAGTTTGATAATGATACCCTTTATAAGGTCATGAAAATGGTGAGCTTCCATGATTATAATATTTCGCCTACGCCAAAAGGAATGCGGCGTGCTATTTACAAGATTGGTGAAGATGCCATGCCATTTTTGTTTCCGGTAAAGCAGGCGGATCTGGATGCTCAGAGTGATTATCAAAGAGAAGAAAAGCAAAATACCCTCAATAACTTGAAGGAAATTTATGAGAAGGTTTTGGCAGAAAAGGACTGCGTTTCTTTGAAAACGCTTGCTGTGACAGGAAGTGATCTGATCGCAGCCGGTATGAAACCGGGAAAAGAGATTGGCGAGGTTTTGAACCGTTTGCTGCAGCTTGTTATCGATGATCCGGAGTGTAATACGAAGGAATTTCTCTTGCAGCAGGCAATGGAAAATAGTTAACATACTTCATTTTTCCAAGGCATATGATAGGTTATAACTAATATGCAGGGGGAATGAGCGTGAACGACAGAGCCGCAAATTTATTGGAAAACTATGATATAGAAGTGCTTCGGACCGCAAAGGGCCGAGGCGCTATACTTTGTGAAGCAAAACAAGGCAATTATATTTTTAAAGAATATAGAGGACCTCTTAATAAATTAAAGTTTCAGGATGAACTTTTAAAAATGACTTCGAAAGAGTGTAAGGTTCCGGTAGAGCAGCTTGTTAGCACAAAGGAAGGGGAACTTTTTGTCAAGGACGGAGAGCAGACGGTCTATATATTAAAAACACATTTTACTGGTAAAGAATGTAATGTGCGGGATATGGAAGAGTGTAGACAGGCGGTGCGTACTCTGGCAAAGCTGCATAAGGTAATGCGTATGCCAGCAGAAAATCTGGAAGATTTCCGACAGGTATTTCGTATTGATCTGGAATATGAGAAGCATAATAGAGAGCTTCGGAAGGTACGTCGCTTTTTAAGAGAAAGAAGTCAAAAAACAGATTTTGAATTGTTCTTGTTAAGCCGATATGATTTTTTCCTTGAAAATGCTATTCAGACAACACAGGCACTTTTAAGCTATGATGTGGAAAAGGATTCCCGGTATATTTTGGAGCAGGGATATGTCTGCCATGGTGATTATCAGTACCACAATTTGCTAAAAAACGATAAGAAAATGGCAGTTGTTAATTTTGAGAAATGTGTCCGTGATAACCCAGTCAGAGATTTGTATTTATTCTTAAGGAAGCTGCTGGAAAAAAACAATTGGAATAAAGAGCTTGGAAAAGAGTTAATAGAGGTCTATCAAAAGGAAAATCCACTTTCTGCCTATGACTGTATTCAATTGTATTACAGATTTGCTTATCCGGAAAAGTTTTGGAAGATCGTGAATTTCTACTTTAATTCAGGTAAAGCATGGATACCTGAAAAAAATACAGAAAAATTACAGAAAGTAATAGAAGGGGAAAAATATAAACAGGAGTTTTTGGACAGTATTTTTTCTATGATACAAAAATAGGCATGGGTTTTCATTTTGACACTACTGGTATATAATGAAAGACAAACAAAAAGCAGATATGAGAACAGATGATAAATGGAGGTATACATGACGAAGAAGACAAATGCAGTTATTCTATGCATTTTGATATTATTTATTATTACTTTGGTGGGCGGATATTTGCTTACGGAAGGTACAAAAAAAGAAACCACAGAAGTGACACAGACTGGTAACGAATCAGGCACTGGCTTTGTTGTTACAGAAGCGGGAAGCTATGATTCAGCAGATACGGCAGTCATAGTAGAGATAAATGAAGAAGAGTCTGCTATTACCTTCCAAAATATGCAGATTGGAAAGCAGTATACTTTGACGTATAACGGAGCTACCAAGATCAATGATAAATACGATGAATCTATGTCCATGGCACAGATAGCAGAAGGTGATCTTGTAGATATTACTTTTTTAAAGGATAAGAAAAAATTAAACAGCATTCAGCTGTCCAAAGAAGGCTGGATGCTTACTGAGGTGTCCAGATATGAAATCAGCGAATTAACAAAGCAGATGACGATTGCAGAAGACGTTTATAAACTGACAGAGGATACGGTGATCATTTCTTCAGGAAAACAAGTGGAAATCATGGATATTAATGCTGCTGATGTATTAAAAGTCAGCGGTGTTGGACATAATATTTACAGTATTGTAGTGGATAAGGGGCATGGATACTTGCGCCTTACCAACGATGAATATTTTATTGGAGGCTGGATTGAAGTAGGACAATCTATTATTCAGCCCGTAACGGAAGACATGCTTTTGGTCGTACCGGAAGGTACTTATGATGTGCGGATCAGCAATAAGGGTAACGATGGAACAAAAAAGGTCATCATTAACCGAAATGAAGAAGTGGAATTAGACGTAGGTGATCTAAAGGGCGATGATCCGAAATTTGGAACAGTTCTTTTTACAGTTACACCTAGCGATGCAGATATTTATATTGATGGAGAAAAAACGGATATCAGTCAGGCTGTTACATTAGAGTATGGCATTCATCAGATGATCGCAAAAGCAGATGGATACGATACGATAACTCAGTATATTAAAGTGGGACAAGAGGCAGCAGGAATTGATGTAACCATGGAAAAATCCGATGGAGAGGAATCTGAGGAAGAAACAGAAGAAAGTACCGAGGAAGAGTCTGAGAGCAGCAGCCAGACAAGCACAACGGAGAGCAGCAGTTCAGAAAGCAGCAGCGTATCAAGCAATAGTTCTTCCAGTACAAGTACGACAGGAACTTATAAAGTATATTTGGATTCTCCTACTGGTGTAGAAGCTTATGTAGATGGTAATTATGTCGGAATTGTTCCATGTAGTTTTAAAAAGACAAGCGGAAGTCATGTAATAACACTTAGGATGACAGGGTATGAGACAAGGAGCTATACGCTTCAGTTGGATGAGGAAGAGAAAGATGTAAATTATTCATTTAATGAATTGGAAAAGTCAGAATAGTTAGAAAAAGAAAGTGCCTAAAATGCCGTAAAAAAGGCAAAATTTCCTTGACAAAGAATGGAAAAACGTCTATATATATTATTAGGCGTTTCGAGACAGAAACATCTAATGATTACAAATAAAAGAAAACTCATTAATTAGAGGAGGAGTTCACAATGAACAAAACAGAATTAGTTGCAGCTATGGCTGATCAGGCAGGATTATCTAAGAAAGATGCAGAAAAAGCATTAAAAGCTTTCACAGATGTAGTTGCTGAAGAATTAAAGAAAGACGGAAAAGTTCAGTTAGTAGGTTTTGGTACATTTGAAGTATCTAAGAGAGCTGCAAGAGAAGGTAGAAATCCTCAGAGTGGTGAAGTTATGAAAATCGCTGCTTCTAAAGCTCCTAAATTTAAAGCTGGTAAAGCTTTAAAAGACATGCTTAATGCATAATTCATGAAGATAAGAAGAACTTGTCTGACGACAGGTTCTTTTCTTTTTTGGCATAAGCAGAGTGGCACAGAAAGGAATTTGATATGAGATTAGATAAATATTTGAAAGTATCACGTTTAATTAAGCGTCGTACGGTTGCAAATGAAGCATGTGATGGTGGCAGAGTTATGATCAATGACAAACCTGCAAAGGCTTCTGCAAACGTAAAAGAAGGCGATATTATTACGATTCAGTTCGGAAATAAAGAAGTAAAGGTAGAAGTTTTGAACGTACAGGAAACGGTAAAGAAAGAAGAAGCAAAAGAGCTTTTTAGATATATATAATCGCTGACATTAAAGGATTCCTGTCATAAATGTTCCATTCCCTTAATATATTCTAAATAATGATGGATGTACATCAGATGAGAAAGGGATGGTTATTTATATGGAAGAATTTAACAGCGTAAAACAAAGAACGCATAAACTCACATTAAGCAGCAGACGAATATGTACCATTACAGGAGTTGTGGATGTTCTTTCCTTTGATATAAGTGAAATTCTTTTGGAGACCGACCAGGGAATGCTTATGATAAAGGGAAGCGAACTGCATGTGAACCGTCTTACCTTGGAAAAAGGTGAGGTAGATGTAGAAGGTAAAATTGACAGTCTTACTTATTCAGAAGCAGGCAGCAGCCAAAGTAAAAATGAATCGCTTTTATCGAAACTATTTAAGTAGGAAGTAAAGATGAGTCCACAGATTGTTGAAGAGACCTTATTTTTGTATCACTCTGTTCTTTTGGGAGTTTTTGTGGCGGTTGTCTACGATATTATCCGTATATTCCGCAGAATCGTGAAGCACAATCGTTTTTTTCTTTCTCTTGAGGATATTTTATATTGGATATTTTGCGCGTGGGAAGTATTTTATCTTCTTTATAAAGAAAGCAGTGGTGTACTTCGTTGGTTTGCAATTTTGGGAATTGCACTTGGGATGTTTTTGTATCTTATCAGTATCAGCCGCTTTGTAGTATACTTTATTTCAAAAGTAGTTAACAAATGTCTGCATATGGTAGGCAAGGCAATTGGTATTTTATTGTTACCACTGAAAAAGGCTGCAGGCAAGGCAGGAGCGGTATCGAAAAAAACTTGCCGTTTTACAAGGAAAATCAGGCATTTTTTGAAAAAGAAGTTGACGGCGTTAAGGAAAATGCTTAAAATAATATTATGTAAACATTAATGGTGTTTTACACAGAGTAAAAGTTTGGGAGAGGTCAAATATGACAAGACAAAGAATGACATATAGGAAAAGACGACAAAACCGGCAAAATCGTTTTGGTATGTTTCTTACTGGTGTTGTCGTATTAATGCTCGTTGTAGTTGTTGCGATCAGAAGTAATACTTTGAGAGAAAAACGTGATATGTATGCTCAAAGAGAAGCAGAACTTACACAGCAGATAGAAGAAGAAAAGGCTCGTACAGAAGAAATAGAAGAATTTGAAAAATATACACAGACCAAAAAGTACGCGGAGGAAGTTGCCAAGGACAAGCTGGGACTTGTGTATGAAGGCGAGATCATATTTAAAGAAGAAGATTAGTAGAGTTCACTACGATAGTGGTGAACTCTTTTTTTGTCTGCGAAGAGTGTCGTAAGAAACAGGATTAATCAGGTGCGTTTTTGACAAAAAGTAAATCGGACATCTTATATAATAGATTGAAAAATCAATCATAGGAGGCAGTTATGCGCAGACAGAAATCATTTACAAATATAGAGAAAAAACAAAAACTTCTTCCTGATTACGGCAGAAGCAGATTGCTGACATACGCGGATTCTTTCAGAGAACTGGCAGAAACATTTGAAGAGATGCCAGAAAAAGAGACAGATGCAGTATGGGACAGGCAGGAAATGCTTTGGAAAAAGAAATTGAGGGACAATTGTGGATTAATGGCGGGGCAGCTGAATGAGGTCGCAAATATTATGGAAGAGGTAGCAGAGGAATCCTTCTGTTTTGAAGCTTTGGGCGAGAAAAAGACAAAAGCAGTTGTCCAAAGTCTTATGGAAGATGGCATTCAGGTACAGGAGTTGTATAGAATTCAAAATAGAGATGGGTTTTCTGAATATATTTTACTGGCACGTAAAAGCGGGAAAAAGGAAAAGAATGTGCAGGAGGCAGCAGATATTTTATCAGTTACATTGAATTGTAGACTTATGCCTTCAGACGGCTGTCCTATGCTGCTTTCTGACACGTATAAAATGTTTCGTTTTACCGAGGAAGCCAAATTTCATGTGTTGACAGGAACCGCCATTGCAGTAAAAGAAAATGAAGAAGTATCGGGAGATAATTATTCTATTTATCAGACAGACAGGGGAAAGCTTACTATGCTTTTGTCTGATGGAATGGGTTCTGGTAAAAAAGCAAATGAAGACAGCAGGGTAGTTGTTGAGCTGATGGAAAAGCTTTTAGAAACAGGATTCCGACCGGAAATGGCAGTACAAATGATCAACAGCTCGATTTTAGTCGGCGGAGGAGAACAGAATATGTCCTCTCTGGATATGTGTCAGATCGATCTGCGGACAGGGATAGGGGAAATGATCAAAGTAGGTGGAGCCAGTACTTATATTAAGCGTGCACATTTAGTGGAACAGATTTCGGCAAGAAACCTTCCTCTTGGAATTTTTCGGGAAATAGAGAGCGAACCTGTTATCAGACAGCTTATGGATGGAGACTATATTTTTATGCTGTCGGATGGAATCAGTGACGGCTTGGCAGAGGGGATTGGTGAAGAAGCGTTATCAGAGATCATTAGTCGTATGAGTCTGGAAAATCCAAAAGAAATGGCAAATTACATTTTAAATTATGTGATACGGGAGAGCAAAGGCAGAATCCGCGATGATATGACTGTGATCGTAGTAGGACTTTGGGAAAATATGTGTTGATGATTGCATTTTTTTCTTAAATTTACTATATTGATAAAAGAAGTATTATAGGCAGGAGTTCTAATGATAGAAAAAGTAAAAGATTACGTGGAAAAGAATAAAATGCTTACACCGGGTGATACCGTTGTGGCAGGTGTTTCAGGAGGGGCAGATTCTCTGTGCCTTCTTTTTCTGCTGAAAGAATTTGCAAAAAAGATGCCTTTACAGCTTGCAGTGGTGCACGTAAATCATGGCATAAGGAATGAAGCTGGTGAGGATGCTGCTTATGTGAAACAAATTTGTACAAAATTAGATGTGCCCTTTTTCTTAAAGGAAGTAGATGTAGAAAGTATTGCAAAAGAGCAGAGAATTTCTACTGAGGAAGCGGGTAGAAATATAAGATATGCCGCTTTTTCTGAAATATTAAATGAGCTGACTGATGGAAAAGGTGGAAAAATTGCTGTAGCGCATACAGCAAATGATAGGGCAGAAACAATGCTTTTTCATTTATTCAGAGGAACCGGACTTACCGGACTTTCAGGAATCAAACCGGTGCGTGGACAGATCGTTCGGCCGCTTCTTTGCTTGGAGAGGGCAGAAATAGAGCAGTATCTAAAGGAAAAAAACATTGCCTTTTGTATAGACCGGACGAATAACGAGGATACTTATACGAGGAACAAGATCAGACATCATATTCTCCCATATGCAGAAGAATATGTGTGTGCAGGTACGATCAGTCATATGAACCGAACGGCGGAAATGCTTTTGGAAACAGAAGAATACTTAAAAGAACAGACCTGTGGAATTTATAAAGAAATTGCAGAAGAAACAGAAGAGGGAACTTTTTTCTGTGTGGAAAAGTTTGTTAAACAGCCTAAGCTACTTCAAAAAAGACTGTTGCTGCTTAGTGTGGAGCGGATTGCAGCAGGACGCAGAGATATTGGTTCTGTTCATATAGAAGATATACTATCCTTATTTTATAAGGCAGGGAATAAAGAACAGAGGCTTCCTTATGGAATCATAGCAAGGCGAGAGTTTGACAGAGTTTTTATTGGAGTACAGACAAGCGAAGAAGAGAAATCCAAGTTTGATGAAATATCGGTTTTCGTACCTGGTGAGATAGAAATTGATGGGGTAGGAGTGTTTGAATTTCAGCTTTTTGAATATGATAAAAGTAAAATTATTCCTGAAAAAACATATACGAAATGGTTTGATTATGATAAAATAGAAAAATCTTTGGTGTTACGAACGAGACAGACAGGTGACTATTTGACAATTAATCAGGCATTATCTCAGAAAACCTTAAAGAAGTATTTTATAGAAGAAAAAATTCCGAAAAATCAAAGAGAAAAAATTTATGTATTGGCAGATGGCAGCCATATTGTCTGGATACCAGGTCTACGAATAAGCCAATATTATAAAATAGGTTCCGAAACGAAGAAAGTTTTACAAGTACATTTCAGAGGAGGTCATTAAATGGCAGAGCATATCAAAGTTCTATTATCAGAAGAGGAAGTAGATAAGAGGATTAAAGAAATCGGTGAGCAGATCAGTAAGGATTATGCTGGCAAACAAGTTCATCTTGTATGTGTATTAAAGGGTGGCAGTTTCTTTATGTGTGAGCTTGCAAAACGTATAACGATACCGGTATCTTTTGATTTTATGTCTGTGTCCAGTTATGGAAGTGAGACAAAATCAAGTGGAGTAGTAAAAATCGTAAAAGATTTGGATGAGCCGCTTGAAGGAAAAGAAGTCCTTATTATTGAAGATATCGTAGATTCCGGACGTACACTCAGCTATCTTCTTGAGATTTTGCAGAACAGAGGACCAAAGAGCTTACGCCTTTGTACTTTATTAGATAAACCAGATAGAAGAGTGGCAAACGTGAAAGTAGATTACACAGGGTTTGAAATTCCAGATGAATTTGTGGTAGGATACGGTTTGGACTATGACCAAAGATATAGAAATCTTCCATATATCGGTGTGGTTGAATTTGACTAAACTAAATCTGTCAGAAAAAGACAGAGAGGAAGGAGATAGATTTGAATAAGAGCGGTAAAGGTTTTAACGTATATTTTGTAGCGATTATCGGACTTTTACTTCTGACAGTTTGGATAGGAACATTTCAGAATCAAAGTGATGATTATACAAAACAGGAACTGGCGACAGACTTAGAAAATGAGCGAATTGCCTCTGTTGTTATTCAGCCAAATGAAGCGGGAGAAACCGGTTCAGTTCAGGTTGAATTTAAAGATGGCGATGAAAAGATATTGTATGTTACAGATGTAAGCCAGATTGAAAGTATGGTACAGGAATATGATATTGATCCGATTGTAAGAGATATTCCGAGAGAAAGCTGGTTTTTAACATATATGCTGCCGGTACTTGTCGTACTGATCGCAGGAGTTTTCATTTTTGTATTGATCAATTCTCAAAGTTCTGCTGGCAATTCAAGTGGAAAAATGATGAATTTCGGAAAAAGCCGGGCAAAACTTTCCATAGGAAATGGAAAGATCGGGTTGAAAGATGTAGCTGGTTTAAAGGAAGAAAAAGAAGAGCTGGAAGAGATCATTGAATTTCTGAAAGAACCGGCTAAATTTACAAAAGTGGGAGCCAGAATCCCAAAAGGTGTTTTATTGGAAGGTGCTCCGGGTACTGGTAAGACTTTGCTTGCCAAAGCAGTTGCGGGAGAAGCAAATGTACCATTTTTCAGTATTTCCGGTTCTGATTTTGTAGAAATGTTTGTTGGTGTAGGTGCTTCCAGAGTTAGAGATTTGTTTGCAGAAGCAAAGAAAAATGCACCTTGTATTATTTTCATTGATGAAATCGATGCTGTTGCTAGAAGACGTGGAACCGGTATGGGCGGAGGCCACGATGAAAGAGAACAGACTTTGAATCAGTTGCTTGTTGAAATGGATGGTTTCGGAGTAAATGAAGGCATCATTGTTATGGCAGCAACGAACCGTGTGGATATTTTGGACCCGGCTATTTTGCGTCCGGGACGTTTCGATAGAAAAATTACAGTAACTCCACCAGATGTAGGCGGAAGAGAAGAAATCTTAAAGGTTCATGCAAGGAATAAACCTCTTGGTGATGATGTGAACTTAGAACAGGTAGCGCAGACAACAGCAGGCTTTACTGGGGCTGATCTGGAAAATCTCTTAAATGAAGCAGCCATTACTGCAGCTATGGAAAACCGTGCTTATGTAAAGCAGGAAGACATTAAGAGTGCTTTTATCAAGGTCGGAATCGGTGCGGAGAAAAAGAGCCGTATTATATCAGAAAAAGAGAAGAAAATTACAGCGTATCACGAAGCAGGTCATGCTATTTTATTCCATGTTCTGCCGGATGTGGGACCAGTCTACACGGTATCTATCATTCCTACCGGACTGGGTGCAGCAGGTTACACAATGCCGCTTCCTGAAAAAGATGAGATGTTCCTTACAAAAGGAAAAATGTTGCAGGATATTATGGTGTCTCTTGGTGGACGTATTGCGGAAGAGATCATTTTTGATGATATTACAACAGGAGCTTCCAGTGATATTAAAAAGGCAACAAAGGAAGCAAGGCGAATGGTTACACGCTACGGTATGTCTAACAACATCGGTGTAGTAAATTATGACGATGATGATGATGAAGTATTTATCGGACGTGACCTTGCTCATACAAGAAGCTACAGTGAATCTGTTGCCGGTGAAATTGATAAAGAAGTAAAAACCATTATTGATGACTGCTATAAAAAAGCGAAGGCAATTATTATGGAGCATGAAGATGTGCTTCACAAATGTGCAGATCTCCTCTTAAAGAAAGAAAAGATTACAAGAGATGAATTTGAAGCATTATTTAAAAAGCCTGAGCAGCCAGAGGATTTCTTTAAAGACAGTTATACACAGACAATTGAGAATATATAAGAGTAATCCACAGCGGATATATTTTAAGAATTTGGTATTTGTATAATTTCAACAAAAGGATTTTGTGCAAAATTAATAAAAAGATGGATATGTTTTTGTAATATTTGTGAAATCTTGGTATTGTTTGAAATATGGGAGCATGCTATTATAATACTCGTAACCCCCCCAATACATTATATAGTTTTTTGCTATACCCCATAAGAAAGAAATACCTTCTCTAAAAAAGACAGCAGATCGAAAGGCTGTCTTTTTTACTGTTCATGGATGATATTTTTTTATTGAATATCCATATTATATATTATAGAATAGCTAATGAAAGGAAAATGGAAGTGCTATGGATATGAACAGATATGTGAAAGCAACGCATGACTTGCAGTATATTTCATCAATGCGTCCTGTTTTCAACAAAAAAGCATTATTCAGTGATATGACCGAGGATTATGTATCACCGGCTGAACCAAGTGCATATGAAGAAATTACCATTCGGTTTCGTGCAGAAAAAAATAATATAGACCGGGTGTTCTTTGTATACAAAGGTGTAAGGCACTTGATGTTCAAACGCTATTCGGATAATAATTTTGATTATTACACACATGACCAGCAGTTAGAAAACGAAAGAATCAATTATCACTTTGTAGTACAGGCAGGAAAGCTGGAGTGCATCTATGACCGCAGAGGTGTGGTAATGGATGAAAATGAGTTTTATGACTTCGCTGTAATTCCGGGATTTAAGACACCGGATTGGGCAAAGGGTGCGGTCATGTATCAAATATATACAGATCGTTTTTGTAATGGTGATAAATCCAATGACGTATTGACAAATGAATACAAATATATTGGAGAAAATACCGTTCATGTAGATAATTGGGACGCTTATCCGGCACAGATGGATGTGCGGAATTTTTATGGTGGCGATCTGCAAGGTGTTCTGGACAAAATGGACTACTTACAGGATCTTGGAATTGATGTTATTTATTTCAATCCGCTTTTTGTATCACCATCCAATCATAAATATGATATTCAGGATTATGATTATATAGACCCTCATTTTGGAAAGATTGTAAAGGATGATGGGGATTTACTTGTAGATGGGCGTACGGAAAACAGTCAGGCGACCCGCTATATCAATCGTGTGTCCAATAAAGAAAATCTGGAAGCAAGTAATGCACTTTTTGCAAAAGTAGTAGAAGAAGCTCATCGCAGAGGTATGAAAGTCATTTTGGATGGCGTTTTCAATCACTGTGGTTCCTTTAACAAATGGATGGATAGAGAACGGATATATGAAAATGCG
>JAGKTQ010000056.1 GCA_021153325.1 Lachnospiraceae bacterium
TGCGTGAGAGTGTCATCCACTTCTCGAACTATTTTTACCGATTCCTGTACTAACATTTTGGTCGATGGGGTACTGGATGGTAAAGTTGGGATACCTTCTTTTGCCAGAGCATATATCTGTTTAGCTTTGCTCTCATCCTGACGGTATCCTTTCTTTTTTGCCCATTTTGAATAACTCTCTAAAAATTGTTTTTCACTTTTCTTTGTAATGTTATCAAAATGCCAGTAGTCATAAGCAAAATCGGCTAATTTATCCTTTCCTGTGTACTTATTCCAATCACATAACAAAGTCTTTATACCAGGCATTGTCTGATCCAGCATATTTGCTAATGCCAATACATTCTCAACTCTAAACTTCATGTATTGACGATACTGGCGTCCTAATAACCTCAGTTCTAAGTAGTGTTCCTCACTCCCCTTAAAATCTGAAAGATGATACCAAAAATCAATTCCATAATTAGCAATTATCTTTGAATCGATTTTATCTGTCTTAGCATTTCGAATTCCTTGACATCGATATCGTTTCATTTCTAATGGATTAACTAATGCTACAAAAAATCCTTTTTCCTTCAGATACGAAAGAATTGGAAGATGATATGCTCCTGTGGCTTCCATAACTACTCTGATTTCTTCTTGTAACTCTTGTAATTCACCTACCAGTTTCGAAAGTTCTGATTCTGTATGTTGTACATCTTTCGGTTTCATAACAATCTCTCCGTATGGCTTGAGTACACATACGGTGCTTTTCTCTTTAGAGACATCAATCCCTACACTTATCATTGGTAACCTCCTCTATTGTATTTGTAACTGTTTCCATCCACACTTATTACGATTCATTTTCGTTAGTGACACGGAAGCCTACTCAGAGGTTCCAACCTGCTTAACCGAATTTTTATAACAAGGGAATGGCTGACTGTTTGTCGAACGGATGTGATAACCCTATTGGAATTACGTCAGGCCAGTTGCTTCCCTCATTATATAAAAATAAGTGCAGATGTTTCATCAACATCTACACTTATATAGTACGAAATTGGAATTTATCGCTCTGACAAACTCAATTTTCATCTAATGTTTAAACTCTTTTTTCTATAATCCGATGATACAAAACACATATTATATATATTCCAACAATAAATGCAGACACCTTTACTAAAGAATTTACAATTACTCCTTTAGTTCCTTCAATTTGTCCATTTTCTCTAATATACATACGCAGTTCAAATCCAATAGTATCTTCTAATATACGTCGTTCTGAACTATCATCATCGTAATATAGATACAAATACCAATCACCTAATCCCTGTTTACAACCTATTTGAATCAATTTTCCATTCAAAGGAATATCTTCTGTTTCACACATATCTGAAACTAAACTCCTATTTTTATCATCTATTTTCAAATAGACATCACCTCTTAATCCATAAAGAAAGCTTAATACAAAACAAATCAAAAGAGTAATACCTGCAACTAGCGATATGTATTTAAAATAATTAAGAAATTTTTCCACACAAACCTCCTACTTTGAAATGGTTTCTATAATTTTTAACACTTGATTTTACATCTTACTGCATTGTCAAATTCTTATCTATTAGAACTATTGGAATTTGTCTATCGGCTCCAAGCCATAACCAACTCTTTTTCGTTGGTATTATCATCCGTGTTTTCTGATTGAACTACAAATTGTTCTCTCTGATAAAATTGAATTGCACGGATATTCTTATTATAAACGCTCAAATACATATTGGATTTAATGCCTTTTGCATAATTCAATAGTTGTTTCCCAATGCCTTTCGACTGCATATCTTCTTTTACGAATAATCCCGCAATATAATTATCTGTCAATCCAATAAAGCCTTCTATTTCTTTTGTGCCATTGTTTTCATACACATATATTTCTGCTTGTGGGAGAATCTTTTTTACCATATCATAATTATCCATCCAATAGTGCTTTGATATGAAACTATGTGCTTTAATGTTTATATCAAGCCATATCTGCATAACAGCAGATAAATCATTTTCCTTGACTGCTCTTATCACAATATAACCTCTACAAATTTGAATTTACAGTTATCTATACTCATTTGGAATTTCGATATGAAATGTCTCACACAATAGCTTCACATCATGTACATCATTTTCATCAAATTCATATCCCAAATGGAACATTACTTGACTATATGGTTCAATACAAGAAACCTCTATCTCCTCAATTTTTCCTTTACCAGAAAAAGTTTCTACCGGAAAGTTATCCCCCTCATAAAGAATTTCACCTTCGCCCGTATATTCAAAACAATGCAAATCAACAATCCTGTTTTTCGCATCTTTCCATACAGTATGGTTCAATGTTGTATATTCCATCTTAATCTCATAAAAGTCATTAGCTTTCATTATCTCTATAAAGTTCTGATAATCTTTCTTTTCTACAAAAATATCAATATCGTTATGGACTCTTGACTGATATCCAAGCAACGCATCTACCCCCCAGCCACCATCAAGAAAGACTTTAATCTCGGCATCTATCGCGAGTTGAAGAATCTGTTTTACATCTGTAATATTGACCATCTTATCCTCCATTCATTACAAATTTCTTAATCCACTATAATCTAACTCGTATATTTTATCACATACCTCATCAATATACTTTCTATCGTGAGAAATACTGATAATAGCTCCTGGGAACTCTCTAAGCATTTTTCTGATTACAGGTCCCGATAAGGGCGAAAAGTTTCTTGTTGGTTCATCTAAAATAAGCACATTTGCTCCGCTCAAACTCATACTTAAAAGAAGCACCTTGGCCTTTTGCCCTCCGGACAGTTCCCTTATAGGATGTTCCATTTCATCCGCAGTATATTTAAGGGAACCAAGATATGTTCTAATTCTTGTTCTTTCTTCCTTGTCTCCGGATTTATCAAGAAAATCAACAGGAGTCATATCCAAATCAAGTATCTCTTCATAGTTTTGCGGCATATACTCTGCCTTAATATCATCTCGCTGCGAAAGTTCTTCCGCTATTTTTCTTAAAAGAGTCGTTTTTCCCACTCCATTAGCGCCAATAATACATATTTTCTCCGAGCCTCTTATTTTCAAGTTAATGTCTTCAGCCAAAATCCTTTCCTCATCCCTAGTCGTAAGTTTTGCAAGAGTATACTCTATAACTGTTTTTCCTGCCGGAATAGATGAATCTTTGTCTCCCAGTTTAAAGAAAATAGCCTCCTCCTGTTCCGGCATCTCCGTCATGTTTTCATCTTCCTTTTCAAATCTTCGTTCCATAGACTTAACTGCGTGCATTTTATCTTTTAAGTTTTTGGCTTCGGCTGGTGACTGTCTGGAACAGTTCCCTAATGCGTTCTGAACACTTTGCATGATTTTTCTGTATTTTTCATCACGAATCTTTTTTTCTTTTCGATCATTTAATGCTTGTCTTTCCTGGCTCTCAAATTTATGAAATCTTTCTTCTAAATATTTTCTGTAAGGAATTTTTGCGACTGTATATCTGGTCTTTGTTTTTCGCACAATCTGTTCAATATGAATTACCATATTCGCTGTATTTTCTATCAAAGTTTCATCATGAGAAATGAAAAGTACTATGTGCTCCCAGTCATTTATTATTTTTTCAAGGATTTCCAGCGTATTGATATCTATATCATTTGAAGGTTCATCCAACAAAAGCACAGTCACATCCTGAATAATAAGTCTCATTAGGTGTGCCTTAACTTTTTCTCCACCCGAAAGACTTCCCATTTTCTGGTCACTATAGAAAAATTCACTTGTCATTCCGAATTTTCCGGTAATTTCAGATAGCTCTTTGGGTGTTCTATTCCAAAACATTTCTTCTGCAGAAAAGAACTCATAAATAGTTTTTTCTTTATCTTCTTCAGATATTTCCTGTGGAAGATAACCGAGTATTTCTTTTCCGACCAACCTTTCTCCTTCAGCTTCTATATAATTATCAATAAGTAATGGATTGTAAATCCACTTCATCAATGTTGATTTTCCATTTCCTTCTTCACCAATGATTACCGCCTTATCACCTTTATTTAGTACAAGGTTAAATTCACTAAGTATGACTCTTAAATCCTTTTTATGTGTTAAATTTAAATTTTTTATCTGTAACATATTGGTTCCTCCTTTCGCCTGTGTGCAAAAGTAAAAAACGAGCCTTTTTTGCATACACAAAAAGACCCGCCAAATAAACCTTTATATATTCTCACAAATGAAAACAAAGGAAAATCTCTTGCGATAATCTAATTCAAGCGTACACAAAAACAAGCCTGTTTACCACAGGGCTTAAATCATATATGTCTTGCTCAAACCAAATTATCTGTTATACATCTCCTCACCTTTCACTTCATGTGCCTTTCTTTTTTCTGTTAATCATACTAACACATTGTTACGTAATTGTATATAGTTTTTATTATCCACCTCTGCAAGCCTATCTGCAGTATAAAAAATCATTGTCTAATATAATTCATTTATCGTAAGCGCTAAATAACATAGTGCCTGTAAAAAATAATGAGGATGGCGTATAATACCATCCCCAAATAATCATTGTTACTTACATTCTGCCTGTACACCTTCAGACCATGGCATCAGCATATCCAGTTCTTCCGGATTGTTACGCCAGTTAGTATCCGGCATATATAAGAGCAGATATTCAAGATAGGTATAAACATTGAGACCGTTTGCTTTGGCGGTTTCAATGATACTGTATACCGCAGCAGATGCAGAAGCTCCCTTTGGAGTATCTGCGAAAAGCCAGTTTTTGCGTCCAACAGTGAATGGACGAATGGCGTTTTCAGCTGCATTGTTTGAAATGGAACATCTGCCATCAAGCAGATAGTTTTCCATGTATTTCTTCTGATTCTTGGCATAAGTCACAGCTTTGCCAAGTGCAGATCCATTTAATACATTAAGATTTTCGAGCCAACACCAAAAAGCCTCAAGAATCGGTTTTTCCAATTCAAGACGCTTGAGCCTACGGTCTTCAGGAGAGAGATGTTTTAAATCTCTTTCGATTTCGAAAAGCTGGTTGCAGTAATCCCTGCCGATTTCAGCATTGGTCAGTGGTTCATCGGTGCCAGTTTTCTTAGGAATCGCTTCGATGAACTTCCTTCTCAGGTGTGCCCAACAACCACATCTGGTGATACCGGTCAGCTTGTTGTAGCCGGAATAACCATCAGAATGGACAAAACCTTTAAAGTCTTTCAGGAATACGACCGCATGGTCACCATTTCTGGAAGGCTGGTAATCGTAAAGGATGACTGGCGGCTTGCCATCATCACCTGTACGGTACAGCCACATGTAGGACTTTGTCTGAGGTTTTTTCCCTTCCTCTTTAAGTACCTGCACCGGTGTTTCATCACAGTGAACAATGTCGCGTTCCAGAAGTTTCTTCTGCAGATGTTCAACAACCGGCATCAGATAATCTTGTGAGCAACGAATTACCCAGTTTGCCATGGTGGCTCTGGATAAAGAAAGTCCCATGCGCTCCCATTCTTTCTCCTGACGGTACAGAGGAACACTGTTAACGTACTTCTGATACATTACGTTTGCCACTGAACTTGGAGAAGCAAGGGAATGATTCATAAGAGATGTCGGTGTCAATGCCTTTTTGATAAAAGGACGTTCTGTGTGTTTGCAGCGCGGACACTCGTAGGACATTCTTACATAACGGACAATCTGCAGTTTTGCAGGAATGTATTCCAGTTCCTCACGGACTACTTCTTTTCCAATAGGACGCAGAGCAGAATTACAGTGATCACAATACTGTTCCTCTTTGGCTGTTTCACAGAGGATTTCCCTGACAGGCAGATCCTTGATGATTTCCTCCCGTTTAGTCTTAGGGTTGTTACGGACATAACCTTTGACTTCTTTGGAAATCGGTTCTGGAACGGATGCATCCGCTTCAACTTCCGCCTCATTAAAGAGGGAAAGCTGTCCGTCAACCTGTTTTGGAGTCTTTTCGCTGGATGGTCCAAATTTCTCTTTTCGAAGAAGCATGACCATTTCAGTAAGGTTGTTTACCTGGCTCTGTAAGTCTTTGATTGTATTTTCAAGGTGCTCGATATAAGCATCTTTTGCATTCATAATTCGTTAATTCCTCATCACTTTTGATGAGATAATTATACCACAAAACATGCCAAAAACCCAGTAAATACGGGCATTTGTGCAAGTTTTATCATTAGCAGAAAGCAGCTTTTTCTGCAGGAAGGATCATAGATTTCTGCTCTATTTCAAGACCTTCCATAAGCCATCGGAACTGCTGCCATGAAATGGGTTTTACCTCTTTCTGAGTCCTTGGCCATTTAAAGCTTCCATTTTCAAGCCGTTTGTAAAG
>JAGKTQ010000004.1 GCA_021153325.1 Lachnospiraceae bacterium
GCTCATCGCAGAGGTATGAAAGTCATTTTGGATGGCGTTTTCAATCACTGTGGTTCCTTTAACAAATGGATGGATAGAGAACGGATATATGAAAATGCGTCGGGATATGAAAAAGGTGCGTATGTTTCCGCAGAAAGTCCTTATAGAAACTATTTCCATTTTTATGATCAGAATGTATGGCCATATAACCACACATACGATGGTTGGTGGGGCAACGATACATTGCCGAAGTTAAATTATGAAGCATCAAAACAGTTGATGGATTATATTTTATATATTGGAAAGAAATGGGTATCTCCTCCGTACAATGCAGATGGATGGCGTTTGGACGTAGCAGCAGATTTAGGACATTCACCAGAATTTAACCATAATTTCTGGCAGGAATTTCGTAAGGCTGTAAAAGAGGCAAATCCAAATGCTATTATTTTGGCAGAGCATTATGGTGAGCCGAAATACTGGCTTGGTGGAAATGAGTGGGATACGGTCATGAACTATGACGCATTTATGGAGCCTGTTACTTGGTTTTTGACTGGTATGCAGAAGCATAGCGATGATTATAGAGAAGATCTGTATGGAAATGCAGATAGCTTCTGGGGTGCTATGAGACATCATGGTTGTAGTTTTACAATGCCTTCTGCTATGGTAGCGATGAATGAGCTCTCTAACCACGATCATTCCCGTTTTCTGACCCGTACGAATAAGAAAGTAGGGCGTGTTAATACATTAGGTTCAGAAGCCGCAAATGAAGGTGTGAACAAGGCTGTCATGCGAGAAGCCGTAGCGATTCAGATGACATGGCCGGGAGCTCCTACGATTTATTATGGTGATGAAGCTGGTCAGTGTGGTTTTACGGATCCGGATAACAGACGTACTTATCCGTGGGGACATGAAGATATGGAAATGATCCGTTTCCATAAAGAAATGATCCGTATCCATAAAGAAAACAAAGAATTTTTAACTGGTTCTCTGAATTATCTTGCGGGAGAATATAATTTTATCGGTTACGGAAGATTTAATCGTAATGAACAGTCGGTTGTTCTTGTAAACAATAATGATTATCCGATTACGAAAGAATTGTCAGTATGGCAGTTAGGTATTCCGAAGCAAGCGATTCTTCAACAGCTGATCTTGACATCGGATGAAGGCTTTACTACAGAAAAGAAGGAATATCCGGTTATTGCCGGAAAAGTGACGATAACACTTCCAAAAACATCCGCAGTTGTATTAAAGCATTATCAGACGAAGGAAGAAGAAATATAAAAAAAGATTGCATTTCTGTGTAAGATATGCTAAAATTTCAAATTGCTAGGGCTTTTGAAATAAAAGTCCTATATGGATGGATTCCCGAGTGGCCAAAGGGGACAGACTGTAAATCTGCTGCAAATTGCTTCGGTGGTTCGAATCCACCTCCATCCATCCGCCGGCGTGGCGGAACTGGCAGACGCGCAGGACTTAAAATCCTGTTGTAGCAATACAGTACCGGTTCGATTCCGGTCGCCGGCATAAAAAAGAGGAAACGTTATAATATGGCGTTTCCTCTTTTTTTAAAAAATTATTAATTTTGTAAAAAAATCCTTTGTTTTCTCGCCCATTTCTATTATAATGGAATTTGCAGTGATTTTCCTGTGGGAATTATTTCATTGTGCACTTATTATAGATAAAAGGATAGAGGGTATATGAAGTACAGAAAATTATTATGTTTAGCAGTAGCAGTCGGATTGACGGTAACAGCAGTAGCCGGCTGTGGAAAAGAAGAAGTAGCGGTAGAAAAAGAAACGGTAGTTGCAGAAACAATTTCTCCGATTGATGAAGCAGCTTCAGAAGAACAGGAAACAGAAGTGGAAGAAGATTCCGAACATCTTTATCCGGTTATCGGAGAAAGAGAAGTAGTTGACGGAAAGATGCAGAGTTACACTGGGGTTCTGCAGTTTATGCAAATGATTTACTGAACAGCGATATGGTAGACAATATCAGTCAGGCAACCTCCGGAATTGATAATCCGACTCCGGGAGCATTTGACAGATATAACCGTTCCGGAAGCTATAATTCTACAGACTCTGCTTATATGTTCGTAGACGGACTGATGAAAGGTGTAGAAAAACAAGGCTACAGCTGGGATTACGATGATACATTTGAGCCGAAGTTCTTATTTGCAGCAGATGGGGTAACAGCAACTTATGATGAAGCAGATACTGCTACAAAGATCTGGCCAGGAACAGAAGGTAACTACAATACAGTTGGCGCTTATTTTGAATATGATGAAGCAACCGGAAAATATGCATATTATGAATATGATAAGCCATTAACTGATGAACGTACAGGCGAACAGATTATGGTAGATAATGTAGTTCTTCAGGTTTGCTATGCAGAAGAAAGAGATGACCATGGTTATCTGATTATGGAAATGCATGGCCCTCAGACCGGCGATGGTAAAGTATACTTCTTTACAAACGGAAAGGTTGTAGAAGGTACATGGGAAAGAATGAACGGTGATGAAAAACCTGCCAAATATTATGATGCAGAAGGAAATGAACTTGTCTTTAATCAGGGAAAAACCTTCATCTGTGAAATCTGGGATAAATGGGCAGATTCCATTACTTATGAATAATTTAGCTTTTGTAAGAGCTTTTTATAAAACAGAGGATGTATGGAAAGATATATCCTCTGTTTTGTTGTGAGAAATCGCTTTGTAAAAACAAAACATTGTGGTATACTCTCTTTGTAAAAATACATTTGAAATAGTATGAAAAACGGAGGAGAAGATAATGAGTAAGAAATTTGGTATCAAAGAAGTTGTTGCAATCGGTATCGGAACAGCACTTTTTGTTGCATTGACAGAGATTCAGATTCCGATTGGAATTCCAAACACATACTTACAGCCAAGAATGGCAGTGCTTGCATTTTTAGCAGCTGTATTTGGTCCGATTGTAGGTGGTGTTGTAGGTCTGCTCGGTCATGCTTTAGGAGATTTGATCTTCTATGGTAGTGTATGGTGGAGCTGGGTCATTCCAGAAGCAGTAGTAGGTATTGGTATCGGTGTTTTTGCTGCAAAATTTGCTATAAAAGAAGGCGGTTTTGGTAAAAAAGAAATCATTACTTTTAATGTAGCACAGGTAATTGCCAATGTTATTGCATGGATCGTAGTAGCTCCAGTATTGGATATTGTTATTTATGCAGAGCCTGTTAATAAAGTATTTCTTCAGGGCGCGTTTGCGGCACTTGGAGATGTAATTATTATAGGTATTCTTGGAACTTTATTAGCAGTTGGATATACAAAAATCGGTGCAAAATCTTCCAGTCTTAGTAAAGAGGATTAAATAAAATATGGAACCTATTATCGAATTTAAAGATTTTTCATTTAAATATCGGTCACAGGTAGAGCCTTCTCTTAGGGATATTAATCTAACGATTTATCCCGGCGAGAAGGTTTTAATTGTAGGACCATCCGGATCAGGCAAGTCAACTTTGGCACATTGTCTGAACGGATTGATTCCTTTCTCCTATACCGGTGATATCACAGGAAGTCTGAAGATAGCTGGAAAAAATCCGGTTGATTTGGGCATTTTTGGTATGTCTAAAATTATTGGAACAGTGCTACAGGATACGGATGGACAGTTTATCGGTTTAACAGTAGCAGAGGATATTGCGTTTGCATTGGAGAATGACATGATCGCGCAGGATAAAATGCACACAAAGGTTGATGAAGTAGCAGAAATTGTTGATGTGAAAAATTTGCTTGAAAATGCACCTGGAGAGCTTTCGGGCGGACAGAAGCAAAGAGTTTCTATGGCGGGTGTTATGGTAGATGATGTAGATATTCTGTTATTTGATGAACCCTTGGCAAATTTAGATCCAGCTACGGGCAAACGTGCAATTGATATGATTGATAAAATACAGAAGCAGCAGAATAAGACGATTCTTATTATTGAACATCGTTTAGAGGATGTACTTTATCGTGATGTGGATCGAATTATCGTTATTGGCGATGGAAAAATCGTAGCAGATACTACACCGGATGAATTGCTCAGTCAAAATATACTTGGCGAGCAGGGAATCAGGGAACCTCTTTATATCACAGCTTTGAAGCATGCAGGTTGCAGGATTGTTTCAGAAGACAGACCACAGCATATTGAAAGCATGAACTTAGATGGTCATAAACAACAAGTGAGAAGCTGGTTTGAAGCAGTAGGAGAAAAAGAAAAGAAAAAAGAAACACAATCTGTATTGCGTGTAGAAAATCTGAATTTTTCCTATGAAGAGAAAAAGCCAGTTTTGCAAAATATAAATTTTGACATCAAAAAAGGTGAAATGGTCAGTATCGTAGGAAAAAATGGTGCTGGTAAATCAACATTATCCAATTTGATCTGTGGATTTTATAAACCAAATACAGGAAAAATATTTTTGAATGATCAGGATATTTCTCCACTTTCCATTAAAGAGAGAGGAGAAAAGATTGGTCTTGTCATGCAGAGTCCAAATCAGATGATAAGCAAGCCTATGATCTTTGACGAAGTTGCTTTAGGACTTGCAGTTAGAAAAGTTCCAGAAGAGGAAATTAAAGAGCGGGTATATGATACATTAAAGGTCTGTGGGCTTTATCCTTTTAGGAACTGGCCGGTTTCAGCGTTGAGTTTTGGACAGAAAAAGCGTGTGTCAATCGCGTCTATTTTGGTGATGAATCCGGAAATTATTATTTTGGACGAGCCAACGGCAGGACAAGATTATAAGCATTATACAGAGATCATGGAGTTTTTGAAGCAGATTAATAAGGAAATGGGTATTACGATCATTATGATTACCCATGATATGCATTTGATGCTGGAATATACGGATAGAGCAATTGTAATTGCAGATGGTAAACTTTTAGCAGATGACACACCTTCCAACATATTAACGGATGAAGCGATTGCAAATAAGGCTTATTTGAAAAAGACATCGTTGTATGATCTGGCACATCGATGTGGTATTGAAGAAGCAGCACAATTTACAGACAGATTTATTTATTTTGAAGAAAATATGCGTAAAAAAGAAGAAAGATCAAAAACAGGAAGCGTGTAGATTATAGATTCCAAATGAATTGGGAGAAAGAAATATGTCAAAAATTCTATCCTATGAAGAAAAAGAAACATGGATTCATAGATTGAGCGGTGTTACAAAGCTGATATTTTTTATACTTTGGTGTGTGGTAAGTATGATAAGCTATGATACAAGAATTCTTATTATTATGATCCTTTTCAGCTTGATCATATTTAAGATGTCAAAAACAGAGTGGAAGCAGGTAGGAGCAGTGTTTAAAATGGTAATGCTGTTTCTTATGTTAAATGTCATTGCTGTATTTTTGCTTTCGCCATATCAGGGAACAGAAATTTATGGTACAAGGACAGAGTTATTTCCGATTGTCGGGCCTTATGTAATGACAGCCGAGCAGCTCTTTTATGAACTGAATATGATTTTAAAATATTTTACCATTATTCCGGCAGCATTTATGTTTTTGGTAACTACAGATCCCAGCGAATTTGCTGCATCCTTGAATCGTATTGGAATAAGCTATAATATTGGGTATGCCGTTTCACTTGCTCTTCGTTATATACCGGATGTGCAAAGTGACTTTACAAAGATAAAGCATGCACAGGAAGCAAGAGGAATTGAGATGTCCTCCAAGGCTTCTTTGTTGAATCGTATTAAAAGTGTTTCAGCAATTATTTTTCCGCTTATTTTTTCCAGTATGAACCGCATTGATACAGTAAGTAATGCTATGGAACTTCGAGGTTATGGAAAACATAAGAAGCGGACATGGTATCGTGCAAGACCATTAAAAAAAGCGGACTTCCTTACGATAGCTTTTTCTGTGATCTTTATGGTCGTAGCACTTATTATTACATTTTGGGATGGAAGTCGGTTTTATAATCCATTTGTATAGAGCGTATATGGAAGATATTGTTATAAAAATACAAAAAAGAGGGAACACTCTGACAAGATTCAAAGTGTTCCCTTTTATAGTCTTATTGAAATTATTATAATTTAAATTAGTTCAATGTGTATGAAGAATCGTTGTTCTGTGCTGCGTCCTGAGTAGGTGCTACATTCTGAACAGGTGCTGCATTCTGAGTAGGTGCTGCATTCTGAACAGGTGCTACATTCTGAACTGGAGCACTGTGGCTATAAGTTACATTTCTAACAAGTCCAAAAGCTTTTTCAGCAAATGATTTTAAGACTGGAATATTTGCATCCTGCTCTTTTGCGACTTTAGCAATTCCCATAATAGCAAAAATAAGAACTAAAATAGAAATAATAGAAGTTACAATACCGAATAAACCGGAAAGAATGCTTCCTAAAATTGGAATGCTGTAAAGAGGACTGATGATGTCAATAACAGCACCAACTAAACCACTGATGATAGAAAGGAAAAATGCCTGCATTGTCTGCATTGTAAGCCACTGATCTTTATGTACGACAATAACGAAACCAAGTAAAAGTGCAACAAGTGTTGTGTAACCTAACATAGCAAGTACGAAAGCGAGTACTGCGTAGAAAGTAAGGCAAATGCCAAAATTGTCTTTTCTCATTAATATACCCTCCATTTCATAAGACCGCTATCATTATAGCATCAAAGAAAGGGAAACACAATAAGAGAATTGTTATGATACTTGGAATAAAATGGAACAGGCATAATTGCAGGAATTTATTTTTAGGTTATAATGGACTAAAAACAAGTAAATGATTTATAAAGGAAAGATGAAAGTATGAAAGGGAAGAAAAAATATTTTGTTATGATCTTAGCTATGAGTGCACTGCTTTGCCAGGGGTGTGGGAAAATGGAGCAGACAGTTGTGGCAGAGACAGAGTCGGTAACGACAGAAGCAGTGACAGAAGAAATAAGTGCGGAAACAATACAGATAGAAGTTGAGGAAGAAACGATATGTGTCGAAGAAATAATGAGTGCAGAAGAAACAATGAGTGTCGAAGAGGCAACAAGTGTAGTAGAGACTGAGGTAGAAATGGAATCTTCTGTAGAACCGGACACACCAATAGCAACAGAGAATGGGCATATTGTGGCAATTGACGCAGGGCATCAGTCGAAAGGAAACAGTGAGAAAGAACCAGTAGGTCCTGGTGCAAGTGAGATGAAGGCGAAGGTTACTGGTGGGACAAGTGGTGTTTCTACTGGACTTGCAGAGTATGAGTTAAATTTACAGGTATCTTTAAAATTGCGTGATACATTAGAGAGTCGTGGTTATCAGGTTGTTATGATAAGAGAAAGCAATGATGTAAATATCAGCAATGCAGAAAGAGCAGATATTGCCTATCAGTCCGGTGCGGAAATCTTTATCCGAATCCATGCTAACGGATCAGAAAGCAGTAGTGCGAATGGCGCTATGACTATCTGTCCAACAGCATCCAATCCTTATATACCTAATTTATATAATAGCAGCAGATTGCTTTCTGAAAAGGTATTGGATGAAATGGTAGCAGCAACCGGTTGTAAAAAAGAGCGTGTGTGGGAAACTGATACGATGAGTGGAATAAACTGGAGCCAGATTCCGGTTACGATTGTAGAAATGGGATATATGACAAATCCTGAGGAAGATGAAAAAATGGCAACTGAGGAATATCAACAGAAAATTGCAGAAGGGATTGCAAACGGAGTAGATTCTTACTTTAGCGAACAATAATTGGGGGATAAAAGAGAAGGATGTATACACGTAAAAAATTAATGGAAGAAAGCGGGACTGTTGTTTACAGGCAGGGAACGGATTTATTTTCCATGAATTTAGTTTCGCAGTTGAATATAACAGAAAGCGAAGAAACAGAGCTTGTGACGGTCAGTGGTGCTGTTGGGAAAAAGGAAGACAGCTGTTGTCAGGTAGAGCTGGTGGTAGACGAGGAATATGGAGAAATTTTAGAATTTCGCTGTACCTGTGAAGAACATATGCGTGGAGAAAAGCTATGCAGACATTGTGTGGCAGTTGCTCTTTCTTATATAAAGAAAATAGAAGAGCAGCAGGATAAAATTCCAGAATCTATGATTGAGCCGAGGACTATGATAAGTGCTGCGACAGATTCTGATTTTTCAAGGTTGCTGCGTTTTTATGATAAAAAGGAAAGATTGTCCGTGATGCAGCAGTCATGGAGAGGGCGTGTAGAACTGATGCCGCAAATGACAATTGGATTTGGCGCGCCAGAGGTAGAATTTAAAATTGGTTGTGAAAGAAAATATATCGTGAAAAGTATCCAAGCTTTTGTGCGTGCTGTGGAAAATATGGAAAAGATATCTTATGGGCAGAAACTTACCTTTTTTCATACAATGGATTGTTTCTGTGCAGCTTCTGTTGATATGGTACGATTCCTTATAGCAGAAGTGAACAAGAAAAAACAGAAGGTGAACAGTTACTATTCTACAGCAGAAGATGGCAGATGCTTGCATTTGAACCGCTCCAATATGGATGGTTTTATGGAAGCGGCAAAGCAAAGTGGAGTAGAGATCACAACGCATGGGGAAAAGGCATATTTGTGGCAGATCGTAGATGAAATGCCAAAATGGAGTGTGACCCTTACCGGTGTCAGAAGTGGAGCGATTTTGGAAGGCAGCTTCCCGGCAGTTATGCAGGGAATGGATTTTGCTTATTTTATAGGCAATCGTATCATTTATAGAGTTGCTTTGAAAGAAATAGAAGACATATTACCTTTTATCCGGTTAATGGGACAAACGGAGAAGAAACGAATTGAAATATCTAGAACAGAATTGCCTGTATTTTGCAGAGAGCTTCTCCCAATTTTAGAAAGACACTGCGGGTTGGAAAAAATAGATTTTGAAGAGGAAGTTTATTTGCCGCCACATGCAGACTATAAGATTTATCTGGATGCACCGGAAAAGGATACCGTCACAGCAAAGGTTTATGCAGTATATGGAGAGTCTCAATATAATATTTATGCTTCTGTAAGTGGCAGAATGAACCGGGATGAGCTTGGAGAGATGCGGACCGCGCAGGCAGTACTTGATTTTTTTGATACATTGGATCAGGAACAACATATGCTTGTGATGCATGCAGATGAAGATAGATTATACCATTTTTTGACTGAAGAAATTGGACAGCTCCAAAATTTGGGAGAGGTGTATATATCGGAAAGTCTGAAGATTATGGATGTGAAGTCTGCACCAAAGGTAACAGTTGGCATTTCTTTATCCGGGGATTTACTGGAATTTAGCTTGGAAAGTGAAGAGATGCCCTTAAAGCAGCTTGCAGAAATTTTGGCAAGATATGACCGCAGAAAAAAATATTACCGATTAAAGGATGGTACTTTTATTGATATGAGTCAGGGGGAAATGGACACTCTGGCAAATATTCAAAGAAGCCTTCAGATGACAGAAAAGGAACTGGCAGAAGGTAAAGTTCTTGTGCCAAAATTCAGAGCCTTATATTTGGATAACGAATTACGCGAAAATACCGGGCTTGTTGCTGTAAAAGACAAAAACTTCAAATCACTTATTCGAAATATGAAAACAGTAGAAGATAATGATTTTGAAGTGCCAGAGAGTCTGAAGGGGGTACTTAGAGAATACCAGAAGAATGGGTATTTATGGTTAAAAACTTTAAAAAATAATGGTTTTGGCGGTATTTTGGCAGATGATATGGGTCTTGGAAAAACACTGCAGGTAATTGCATTTCTGTTATCAGAAAAGCAGGAGGGTAACGTAAGCCCTGCACTTATTGTTTGTCCAGCTTCTCTTTTGTACAATTGGAAAAGTGAGATAGAGCGTTTTGCACCGGAATTGTCTGTAACGATGATTTCCGGTAATAATCAGGAAAGAAAAGAACAGATTGAGGCAATTGGTAAAGAGGATATTGTAATCACTTCGTATGATCTGCTTCGGAGAGATGTGGACTGGTATGGAAAGGTGCGTTTTAGTTATCAGATTTTGGATGAAGCGCAATACATTAAAAATCATACAACCCAGGCAGCAAAGGCAGCGAAGGAAATTAAGGCTGGATTTAAGCTGGCATTGACCGGAACACCGATTGAAAATCGGTTAAGCGAGTTGTGGAGTATTTTTGATTATTTAATGCCCGGATTTTTGTACAGTTATAATCATTTTCGTACAGAGTTTGAAATGCCAATTGTACAGGCAAAATCAGAAGCTGACACAGAGCGCTTAAAGAAGATGATACGTCCGTTTATTTTGCGCAGACTGAAAAAAGACGTATTAAAGGATTTACCGGAGAAATTGGAAGAAAATGTTGTTGTAAAATTTTCCAAGGAGCAGGAAGAATTGTATAGAGCCCATATAGGAAGACTGCGGGCGCTTTTGAATAATCAGACCGGGGAAGAATTTGCAAAAGGAAAGGTACAGATTCTTTCTGAGCTTACAAGACTTCGTCAGCTTTGTTGTGAACCTTCTCTTGTATATGAAAATTATATGGGAGAGTCGGCAAAATTGCAGGCATGTGTGGAAATGCTGAAAAATGCAGTAGAAGGTGGTCACAAAGTATTGGTATTTTCCCAGTTTACAACGATGCTTTCTCATTTGCAGAGAGAAATGCGAAAAGAAAATATCCCGTATTTTTCGTTGATTGGTTCTACCGCAAAGGAAAACCGTGCAAAAATGGTAGAAAAGTTTAATGCCGGCGAGGTTCCTGTCTTTTTCATTTCATTGAAGGCAGGCGGTACTGGATTAAATCTGACAGCGGCAGACATTGTGATTCACTATGATCCATGGTGGAATGTGGCAGTACAGAATCAGGCAACCGACCGTGCACATCGTATTGGACAGAAAAATGTGGTGACAGTTTATAAGTTGATAGCGAAAGATACGATTGAGGAAAAAATCGTAAAATTACAGGAACGGAAAAAGGAACTGGCAGAACAGCTGTTAGATGGAGAAGGTACAGGTCTGGCAGGTATGACAAAGGAAGAGTTGTTGGAATTATTGGAATAGAGAATAGGAGAAAACGAGGATAGATTTTTGTACAGATAACATACTAATATAGAAAGGAGGTTATCTGTATGAACAGTTTTCTAATAGTATGGAAAAAAATGCAGAAGGTTCTGATATGGATTATGATCGGAGCCTGCTGTATTTTTTTATGCTTATATCTATGGAAAAGAAATGCGGACAAGCACATTTATGAAGCACCGGATTATTACAAGGCAGATTTAAGAGAGCTTTTGAGTCATAAAGAATTGTCGCAGGAGGATTATACTTTTCTTTTTTGGCAGACTGGATTACCCGAAAAAACATTGAAAAAAATGATTGCCGAAGGAAAAGAAGAAATGATCTATCGTATTCAAGATCGTTTTTTTGTAAAGTCCGTTCCTGTCTGTGCGAAGAACAGCGTGATCTCATGGGAAGAATGGAATGCTGAGGAGGAAGATAAAATCATTTTTGCGGATTTGGAAGATGGGGATATTTTGATCACGCCATGCTCTCATACCTTTGGATGGCGAAATGGACATGCTGCGATCGTAGTGGATGCTAAGGAAGGTGAAACTTTGGAGTCGGTCGTACTGGGAACAAAATCATCATTGCAATATTTGGATAAGTGGGAGATGTACCCTTGCGTAATGGTATTTCGCCTAAAAGGAGTGTCGGAGGAAATAAGAGCACAGATAGCGCAAAGTGCAAAAGAGAACTTGTGTGGCATTGATTATGGTCTTGAAATGGGGTTTCTTTTTCCCGCATATGGAACAGAGATGACAGCGAAAACACATTGCGCGCATTTGGTATGGTATGCATATCGTTCTTTTGGGTATGATTTAGACAGCGATGGTGGTAGAATTGTGACACCGAAAGATATATCGAAGAGTCCATTTTTAGAATTGGTGCAGGTAGTAGGAGCAGATCCGGAAAAATTATGGAAATAATTTTCGATTTAAGGATTTTTTAATAATTGATGATGTAAACTCTCTTTAAGCTTGAAACGTTTCTAAAGGTTAAGACATAAATATTTTACAGATGATAGAAAAGGAGGAAATATGTTTTTTCATATTTTAAAAAGAGACTTAAAGAGAAAGAAAACCATGAACATTATATTGTTGTTGTTCATTATGTTGGCAACGATGTTCCTTGCCAGCAGTGTCAATAATCTGGTAGCAGTAAGTGGAGCGATAGATAAGTTTATGGAAATGTCTAAGGTGCCGGATTTTTTTACGATTGCATTATCGGAAGGCACGAAGGATGAAATAGAAAGCTTTATTGAGGGAAATGAACATGTTACAGAATATGAGGTCGTGTCAGGATTCCTTTTAGTAAATGAACAGATCACTGTTGTGGAATGTCAGCAAGAACCAGATAGAACACAATATGAAAGAACAAATACCTTAACCGTGCAGACTTGTCCGGAAAATTTTATGAAAATATTTCCGATGGAAGGAGAAGAAATTTCCTTAAAGTCAGGAGAGATTGCATTTCCCAAAATCGAGGCAGACAATAATAATCTTCAGGTAGGAGATAAGATCCGCATAAAAGTCGGCGAGGTGGAGCAGGAGTTTACGATCAAGGTAATTGTTAAGGATGCAGTATTTGGCACTTCCTATATGGGATTTAAAAGAGTGTTCATTTCAGAAGAGGATTTTGCGAAGTATGAGGAGCAGGAAAATCAGGTTTATGTAAATACATATAACGTAAATATGAACGATGAAGAAACCTTTAAGAAAGAATGGCAAGAGTGTAATTTTACTGTGATCAGCACAGTGGAAGGTAAGGCTACCGTATCTATGTGTTATGTGATGGATATGCTGATAGCGGCGATTCTGATCATAGTGAGCGTATGTCTTATATTGATCGCCTTTCTAGTGCTTCGTTTTACGATTGTATTTACCTTGCAGGAAGACTACAAAGAAATTGGCATCATGAAAGCAATCGGAATAAAGGATAGAGGAATCAAAGGACTTTATTTGGTAAAATACCTTGCACTTTCCGTTGTAGGAGCTTTAGTTGGTCTGGTACTGAGTTTTCCGTTTGGAGACATGCTATTAGAAATTGTAATTGTGAATATTAAGGTAGATAAGGCGGAACAGAACTTTTTAACTAATATAATTTGTGCAGTCTTTATTGTTTTCATCGTTTTATTATTCTGTTATTCCAGTACGAACAGTTTAAAGAAGTTTTCTGCTATGGATGCAATTCGAAGTGGCTCTAATGGAGAACGGTTCAAAGCAAAAAATCATGTAAAGTTGTGGAAAAGAAAAAGGATGAAGCTTTATTTCTATTTGGCATTAAATGACATATTAAGCAGTATGAAACGATTCGGGATTCTGGCAGTTACATTTTGTCTGGATACTATGTTGATCTTATTGCCATTGAGCGCAGCAAATACTTTAAAAGATGACAGTATAATCAATTCATTCAGTTTGTGTCAATCTGATGTTTATATTGATAATAGTAAATTGGAACAATATGTTTCAGATAAGGATGTGAGTGGGTTACTGAAAGATTTAGAGGACATGGAGCATGTGTTGGAAGAAAATGGTATGCAAGCAAAAGCTGGTGCGGATGTAGGCTATATGATCACATGTTATAGTGGGAATCCGGAGGAAAGATATACTTATTATATTTTTCAGGCAGTTGGTAATTGGGAGAGACATTACACGTTGCTGGAAGGAAGAGAGCCGGAACTGGAGAATGAAATTATAATCACAGATAAAACAGCAAAAGAATTAGGCGTAGACATTGGTGACAGTATTTTCTTTGTTATGAGTGATGGACCGGAAGAGTTCATAATTACAGGTACTTATCAGTCTCTGATGAATATGGGACAAGGTTTTCGTGTCAGCCGGAGCGCTAATCTGGATTTAGAAAATATAGCGGGTATTCTTTGCCAACAGGTGGAAGTAGAAGATCTAGAGCCAGAAGAAGCTTATTTAAAAATAAAAGAAGTATTTCCGGATTATAAGGTATTAAATACAAGGGAATTTTGTGCAAAGATAATAGGAAGTGTTATTGATCAAATAGACATCATGATGCTGTGTATTACAGTGATTGTACTTATCATTAACAGTTTGATAACAGTTTTGATGATGAAAACGATCATGACAAAGGAACGGGGAGATATTGCGCTGTTAAAAAGTGTGGGATTTGATAATCGCTCTGTAAAAGCATGGCAGATTGCAAGAATTTTAATTATATTAGCTGTTGCAATCGTAGCAGGAACGGTATTGTCAAATGTACTGGCGCCATACATAATTACACCAATTTTTGGAATGATGGGTGCAGACCAGATTAAACTGATCATGAATCCACTGGAGGCTTATGTTCTCTATCCGTTGCTGCTTTTAGTAGTGACAGGAGTGTCAGCGTTTTTTTGTGCAGGAGGCGTTAAGAAGGTGGATCTGCGGGAAATAAATACAATGGAGTAGGAAAGAAAAGAGGATAATAGTATGAATTGTTTAAAGGTAAAAGACTTGTGTAAGACATATATTGTGAATAAGAGGCAGAATAATGTACTTCGGAATGTGAATCTGGAAGTGCAGGAGGGGGAGATGGCGGCAATTATGGGACCGAGTGGTTCTGGTAAATCGACGCTTCTTTATGCAGTGAGTGGTATGGATAGTATTACCTCAGGAAAAGTAGACTTTTTTGGAAAGGATATCAGTAACTTAAAACCAGAGGAAATGAGTCATTTGCGTTTAAACGAAATGGGATTTATTTTCCAGCAAATGTATATGCTGAAAAATTTGAGTATTTTTGATAATATTGTATTACCTGCATATCAATCCAAAGAAGGAAAAGAGAGTCGTCAGGAGATTAATGAGCGGGCAAAAGAGCTGATGCACAAATTAGGAATCAGTGACATTGCAGAAAATGATGTGAATGAAGTGTCTGGCGGACAGCTGCAGAGAGCTTGTATTTGCCGGAGTTTGATCAATAGACCGAAAATGATCTTTGCGGATGAACCGACAGGTGCATTAAATCAACAAAATTCCAAAGAGGTCATGAAAGAATTGAATCGTATTAATGTAGAAGGCACAACGATTATGCTTGTGACTCATGATATGAAAGTGGCAGCCAAAAGTGATAGGGTACTTTATATTGAAGACGGAAATATCAAGGGAGAGTATAAGCTTGGAAAATATACCGCTGACGAAGATATTCGGGAACGAGAAAGAAAATTGTCAAACTGGTTGGGAGAGATGGAATGGTAGATATACTACTTGTGGAAGATTATGAGGAATTAAATGAGTTGATTCGGCTTTTTCTGGAAAGGGATGGATATTCTGTAAAGAGCGTGTTTTCTGGAGAAGAAGCGTTGTCCTTTTTGGAGGAAGATAAGGCAAAGCTGTTGGTTTTGGACGTTTCCCTGCCGCAGATGGACGGATTTGCAGTATGTGCGGCTCTTCGAAGGAAGAGCAATATTCCTATTATTTTCTTAAGTGCAAGAGTGGATAAAGAGGACAAAATGAACGGTTTTCTACAGGGAGCGGATGATTATGTGGATAAACCGGTAGACATGGATATTTTATGTGCAAAAGTTACGGCGTTGATGCGCCGTAACTATGACCTGAAGCAGGAAAATACAGTAGTGCACTCAGGAGCAATTACCATTGATAAGGAAGCAAAGCAGGTATTTCTTAATAAAAAAGAGATTGCGCTTACGGTAAAAGAATATGAATTGTTATTATTGCTTGTGGAAAATCCGGGAAAAACATTAAATAAAGAGTATTTGTTCAATCAGATTTGGGGAATGGACAGCTTCAGTGAAAATCAGACTTTGACAGTACATATCAAGATGCTTCGGGACAAAATAGAGGAAAATCCAAAAGACCCACAAAGAATAAAAACGGTATGGGGCGTGGGATATAAATACGAGGAAAAATAGTGGTATGAAAAAATACAATGTAATAATTGTGGGATTTGTATGTATCTATATTGCTTTGGCAGCAGCATTTTATATTTCTTTTCATCGGGAAGAAGTGAAAGAAGACTTAGAATATAAAGTAGAAATAAATGAAGTAATGCAAGGCTTGGAAAAAAACGGAGAATTTTTCAAGCCTGATCTGCATGACATGAAATATGTAAAAGAAGTTAATTTTTTATCAGTAGAAAAGTCTGAAGAAACAGAAGAAGTTAAAGCTTTTTATCAGAATAAGAATGGAGTCAATAGTCTGATAAAGCCATTTTTGATCGAGGATAAATTACAGGGCTATGTGCGGTTTGATTATACTCTTGCAAATACAGATCATGGTGTTTTGTGGTTGGCAGAGGGTGTAATTCTAGTTTGTTGTTTTTTGACAATGGGAATATTATTATATATAAAAACTAAAATCATAGTGCCTTTTTCTGTTCTGAGTGAAATGCCATATGAGTTATCGAAGGGACATCTGAAGGGTGAGATAAAGGAAGAGAAGAGCCGTTTCTTTGGGAAGTTTGTGTGGGGAATTTCTATGTTACGGGACACTTTGAATGCCGCAAAAACAAAGGAACTGAAATTAGAAAAGGAAAAAAAGATGCTGCTTTTGTCATTGTCCCATGACATTAAAATTCCGCTCAGCACGATTAAACTGTATGCAAAGGCACTGAAAGAAGGGGTTTATGAGACAGAGGAGAAACAAAAGGCGGCTGCCAGTCAGATAGAGACACATGCTTTGGAAATTGAAGCGTTTGTGAAGGAAATTGTAACTGCATCCAGTGAAGATATTTTAGTAATTGAAGTGGAAAATTCCGAGTTTTACCTAAAGGATTATATAGAGAAAGTAAAAAGTACCTATATACCTAAATGTAGCATTTCTATGATTGATCTTACAGTTGGAGCATACGATAACAAGCTTTTAAAAGGTGATTTTGATCGGGCATTTGAAGTCATGGAAAATTTAATTGAAAATGCATTTAAGTATGGTGATGGAAAGAGGATAAGTATTGAATTTTACGAAGAAGACTATTGTCAGGTGATTAAAGTATATAATTCCGGAAAGCCTTTGGCAGTAGAGGAAATGCCTCATATTTTTGATAGCTTTTACCGTGGAAGTAATGTGGAAAATAAAAGCGGAAATGGGCTTGGACTTTATATAAGCCGACAGATCATGCAGAAAATGGATGGGGAAATTTTTGTGAAGAGGGAAGAAGATGGTATGAGCTTTGGACTGGTGTTCAGGGTGTGAATACAAAAAATGTAACTTTAAAATTGGAGGTACTTGAAATGAAATTATACGAGCATAAAGTGCAATATTATGAAACAGACAAAATGGGAATCGTACATCATTCCAACTACATAAGGTGGATGGAAGAAGCCAGAATAGATTTTCTAAGTCAGATAGGTTGGGATTACAAGAAGCTGGAGGATATAGGAGTTGCCTCTCCCGTGACAGCAGTTGAATGTAAGTACAAAGTCAGTACAACATTTGCTGATTTGATTACGATTTTTGTAGGGGTAGAGGAATTTAAAGGTGTAAAACTGAAATTGAAATATGAAATGAAAAAAGATGATGTATTGGTGTGTGAAGGGCATTCGGAGCATTGTTTCCTGAATACCGAAGGAAATTTGATCAATTTAAAGCGTGAATACCCGGAATTTTATAATATATTGACAAGCCTGGTGGGAGGGGAAGAATGTTAGAAAAATTGCAGCCCTGGGAAGCACTTCTCAAGAGAATACTTTGGGCACAACTGGGAGATATTCAAAATAAAAAAATATTGGATTTTGGCAGCGGAATTGGTGTAACGGCAAATCATTATGCAAAAAATAACGAAGTAGTGGCAATTGAGCCGTCCGAAGAAAGCGTGAAAGAACGATATACAGAAAATGATTATCAGCAGATTATCGGAAGTATAGATGAATTAAAGAAACTGGAAGGCGAAAGTTTTGACCTTATCTTTTGCCACAATGTGTTGGAGTACGCCACGGAGAGAGAGGATATAATAAAAGAGTTTTACCGTTTATTAAAGCCAAATGGCATGTTGTCTGTTGTGAAACATAATCGTTCTGGCAGAGTTATGCAAATGGTGGTTCTGTTAAATAATTTTGAAAGTGCAAACAGTCTTCTTGATGGAAATGATGGTATGACATCACAATTTGGAGCTATTCATTATTACGAGGATGAAGATATAACAAAGTGGTGTAACGGATTTGCGATTTCAAAGGTGCATGGGATTAGGACGTTCTGGGACTTGCAGCAGAATCAGGAAATACATAAGGATGCGGACTGGCAGGAAAAAATGGTACAGGTGGAAATGCGGGTGGCTGATATTGAGGAATACCAGAATATTGCATTTTTCCATCATTTGATCATAACAAAATGAAAACTTTGGATAAAGGGGAAAATAAAATGAAAAAAGGAGATAAAGTTGCTATAGTATGCTGTTCCAATGGACAAAAACCAGCTTATAAAGAAAAATTAAATATTCTGCAAAGAACATTGGAAGAGATTGGACTTTATCCGGTTTTTAGCGACTGTATTTATGAAAAAGGGTCTGTTTTCAGTGGTTCAGCAAAAGAAAGAGCGGATAGCCTGATGCACTTTTATGAGGATGAAGAAATTAAGGCGATCTTTGATATTTCAGGCGGGGATATTGCTAACGAAGTGCTCCCTTTTTTGGATTATAATGTGATAGCAAAAAGTGAAAAGATGTTTTGGGGGTATAGTGACCTTACAACAATTATAAATGCAATCTATACGAAGACGGGTAAGAAATCTGTTTTGTATCAGGTCAGAAATTTAATTTATGATGATGCAGATAAACAAATAGCTAATTTCACAAATACTGTAATGAACCAAACTGCGGATCTGTTTCAGTTTGATTATGATCTTGTGCAAAAAGAAGAGATGCATGGAATTGTAGTTGGTGGCAATATAAGATGTCTTTTGAAATTAGCTGGAACAGAATATTGGCCTGATATGAATGGAAAGATTTTGTTGTTAGAAGCTCGCAGCGGAATGGTTCCGCAGATGGTGACATATTTAAATCAGTTAAAGCAAATGAGAGTGTTTGATAAAGTTGCAGGAATCCTTCTTGGAACATTTACAGAAATGGAAGAGAAGGGTTGTTTACCTGACATCATTGATTTGGTAAAACGGTATGCTGGTACGGATATTCCGATTGCAAAGACTGCAGAAATTGGGCATGGAATCGATACAAAAGGAATTATAATCGGGCGGAAAATATAAAATAATTGACAAAACATGACGATACAAGCTATGTAAATGGAGTTTGGACAACATCAAGGAGGATGAGTTCATGGCATTGATCAATTTGACGACTAAGATAGAAAAAGAAGGAATTTTCGATTCCAATGCTCGTGTGGTATTTGAAAAACAGAATGAGCAAACGATTAATGATAATCAGAAAGAAAGTGGAGATACGGTAGAAATTTCTGATGAGGCAAAGCAAAAATATGCAGAGTATTTAAGTCTTCAGCAAAGTTTAGATGCAATGAACCAGCAGGATGATGCAGCGAATGAAGCAGCAGACGATATTGCTAAAATCATGACAATATTCCGCAGAATTGCTAATGGAGATCATGTTCCAAGCTGTGATGAAAAAAAATTGCTAGAATACAGCAGTGAGATGTATCAGATGGCAAAAAATATTGCCATGATAGCAGAAAACGATGATCCAGAGGAATATGAATCTGTAGATAAGGATGAGAAAGAAAGGTCTATAAAATCAGAACTGTCTTCCATGGGAGTTTCCGGTAATGTTGAAGCTGCAGCGAGCATTACCGAATCACTGGCTGATTTGCCAAGTGAATAGCATAATGAGAAATCTTATCGATAACGTACTAGACATTTAATGAAAAGTATTATACAATAAGTTAGCCAACACTAACTAAGGTATAGAAATATACCTCCTTGCTATTTACTGTAAAGCATTAAATAGCTTTTACCAGACATACAAATTGGAAAATCTTCTGCCTTTCTATGTGAGGTGGGAGATTTTCTTTTTATTTAAACTATAAATTAAAAAAAATAAAAAAATTTAAAAATGTGCTTGACAAGCGCTTTTTGTTTATGTAAAATATCAACTGTTGTGACGTGAGAGTTTCCAACTTGCCCAGATAGCTCAGTTGGTAGAGCAGAGGACTGAAAATCCTCGTGTCACTGGTTCGATTCCGGTTCTGGGCATTGCAAAATGCTAACGAGCAGGAAGCAGTAAATATGCGGGTGTAGTTCAATGGTAGAACACTAGCCTTCCAAGCTAGATACGTGGGTTCGATTCCCATCACCCGCTCTTCATGTGCGAGGTACATCGATTCGTAAGAATCGGCTGAACAAGTCGGCAACATACTTAGCGAATGTACGAGTGCATGTTTTCATATATGCGCGAGTGGCTCAGCGGTGGAGCACCTCCTTGCCAAGGAGGGGGTCGCGGGTTCGATCCCCGTCTCGCGCTCTAGGGAATCGAAGAAATTCGGTTTCTTTTTTTATTGTAAAATCAAGGGTTTGCGGACTTTTTGATGCTTGAAAAACAGCAAAAATTTTTTGATTACCTCTGGTTACCTTTTTGCGGATTCAAATAAGTTGAATTCATTCTAATGATTATGAAAGGAAAAATTTTCAATCTGGACTGATTTTTCATAATAAATGGTGGCAAAACATAGCTTTTCATTAGGGCTTGTCTGCTCAAAACAAAGAAGGAAGAAAAGGTCGAGGCGTATGCCTTGCAGGTTTTCTTCCTTCTTTGTTACCATATGGGAAGCCATAAGGAAAATTACCGATGTACGCCAAGGTCTTTTTCCTGCGTTTGTTTCTTCGGATAGATGGATTGGATATTTTTCTTTACTACTTCCAATTCTTTCAATGTTTCTTTTTTCTGATTTAATCTGGCATGTAATTCCCGTTTTGATTCCTCGGATTCACTTATCATTCTTCTCAAAGAAGGGATGGATGGGATTGGATTGTTCTTTCGATATAACTTTACATATTGAACCGAAGCTTCATACAACATGATTTCCGTTCTGTATTTTTCCCTGAATGAGTTTGGATTTTTAGAAGCACGGTATTGCATATAAATTTTTGAATTATCATTCATCCGCTCTAAATGATGCTCTAACTCTTTATAGCTGCTTAATTTATCTTCCATGCACTTTAAGGAATCATGTACTTCCTTATATTTTTCTCTAGTATTTTTACAGAGTTCTTCAAGTGCTTCTGTGGAATGGATATTGTTCTTTACAAGGTAATTATAGGTGGAAGGATTAATGCGAGTGTAAAGATAAAGCAGGCATTTATGAATATTTGAAAAGATTATTTTTAGGTAGCGAGATTAAAATATAAAAGGTATAATAGGACGCAGGACATGGAAGTTTAGAAAGGGATTACAGTATGGGTGATTTAATATCTTACAATGAACAATTTAAAAAGGTTGTTGATATTATAGAGGCTGCCAAAGAGCGTGCGTATCGTAAGGTTAATGAGGAATTGATCTTGATGTATCGTGATATTGGCGAATACATTAGCATACAATCTGAAAATGCGGAATACGGCGACGCATTTGTACAGAAACTGGCGGACTTTTTTTCGGGAAATTACCCTGACCTAAAAGGATTCAATCGTCGTGGTCTCTATAGAATGAAGCAATTCTATGAACTTTACAAGGATAACGAAAAAGTGTCACCACTGGTGACACAATTGAGTTGGACGAATCATCTTAAGATTATGTCTGCATGTAAAACTATGGATGAACGCATATTTTACATGAATATGTGTATTAAAGAACGACTTTCTAAAAGAGAATTAGAGAGGCAGATAGATAGCGGATATTACGAAAGATACATGCTATCACAGAAACCACTGACACCGGCGATAGAAGAATCAAAACGGGCAACGGGAAATATTTTTCTTGATAATTACGTACTTGATTTCCTTGACGTTCCAGAAACTGTTTCTGAACGTGATTTGCAGAAATCCATTATTCATAATCTTAAAGATTTTATTCTTGAAATTGGGAAGGACTTCACATTTATAGGAGAAGAATACCGTGTGCAGGTAGGAAATCACGATTATTACATTGATCTGTTGTTTTACCATAGAGGATTTTCCTGTCTTGTAGCATTTGAATTAAAAATCGGAGAATTTAAACCGGAGTACATTGGCAAGATAAATTTCTATCTGGAAGCACTTGACCGTGAAGTGAAAAAGGAAAATGAGAATCCTAGTGTAGGTGTTATCCTATGTGCAAGTAAGGATGATGAAGTTGTGGAATTTGCCCTTAGTCGTAGCCTGTCTCCAACAATGGTTTCGGAGTATACTTTGAAATTGATTGATAAGAAACTGTTGCAGAAAAAGTTAAAAGAGTACATTGAATTGGCAGGAACAGTTTATGACGAGGAATAGAAGGGGGAATTAATAAAATCTATAAATTAATGATCGAAAAGTGTAGACTTAGTGTATTTTGAAATAATCTTCCTGACCGATTATACTTTAATTGTAGAAAAGCATTTCGCTTTAAGCGGAGTGCTTTTTTCATGAAAAAGTATGAGAGGAAGGAGGAACAGGCTTGTCACAGGATGCAGATTACATTGAGTTGTTGAATTATGCAGAGCGCAAGGGTATAATTGATATATCCAGATTGAAAATAGATGTCGAAATGAGCAAACGCGAAGAATATTTAAAGCGGCATACATATAATATCTGGCAGGGTAAGAACGGCTACTGGTATACAAATCTGTATGATGAGAGTTCCCCTTCCCAAAGAAAGAAGATAAAGAAAAACTCAAGGGAAAAGATAGAGGATGCTATCGTAGAGTATTACAAAGAGAAGGACAGGATTCCGAGATTTGGAGAGTGTTTTTCAGACTGGCAGAAGTATTCTCTTGAATGCGGGAAAGTATCAAAGAACATGTATGACAGGCGGGAATGTGATTACAACCGCTTTATCAAGGGTTCCAAGATGGATAAAACATCCATGGACAGGATCACGGAAACGGATATCATTATCTTTCTGGATGACGTGTTAAAACAGTTTAGCGGACAGATAGCAAGAAAAGCATTTAATAACATGAAATTGCTGATAACGGGAACATTTGTCTATGCAAAGGTTATCAGACGGATTAACTGTATCTATACGAGGGAGCTGATTGGTTCCTACAGTCCGTCCCCAAGACAGTTTAAGAGACCGAAGATGTATCTGCAGGTATTTGCGGATGATGAAGTGGAAATGATTATCAACCGCATTACATCCACGTATTGGGACAGTGAGAGGCATTTAGGACTGTTATTTATGCTTTTTACAGGTGTGAGAGTAGGAGAACTCGCCACACTCAAAACGTTCATTTTCTGCCCGGAAACAAGCTCCATATTCAGAGAACGATAAGTAAAGCCAAGGATGAGAATGGAAAGTCACACAGAATCATTTCTGATTTTCCAAAGACTCCTACCAGTGATTCTATTGTTTATCTGTCAGATGATGCGATGACGGTTTATCATCAGGTCATGGCACTGCGTAAAGAAAAAGGCATTACCAGCGAGTTTTTATTTTCTGAGCATGGAACGTATATTGCAGACATTATTTTTGATAAGACTATGAGAAAAATTTGTACGGAACTGAATATTCCGGTCAGAAGCTGTCATAAGCTCCGCAAGACCTATTGCAGTGAATTGCTCGACCTTGGAATCAGTGAAAAGATAGTACAGAACCAGATGCGACATGCAGATATTGCAACGACAAAGGGACATTACTATTTCAGTACAAAGAAAGAAGCTGCCATTAAGGAAGCATTGAACCGTAACAATAAATTATGCGTGAATATATGATGAGAGAACGACTTGTGCGCGACTTATATTTTTTTGAGTGATTTGGTTACTTTTTTGGTTACTCATAAAAATAAGAGCCCGCAAACCCGCATAAATACTGGGCTTGCGAATCTACCCTCTTTTCGATCCCCGTCTCGCGCTCTTGTAAATGGTAGAGAACGTTGATTTTATCAGCGTTCTCTTATTTTGTTGTTATGGGGAATTATTTTAAAATGTAGAATTTGTAGGCTTTTTGAGAATAGCAAGCATAGCATGTGGCTACTATTTCAAATAATTTGTTTGTTGCTTGTGCAAATGGGACAGCAGTAGAAATTGCTTTTAGGGGTTGTAAATATCCATTGCGGTGTATATAATAATACCAACAGTGTTGCCCGAAGCGAAAGCATTGGGGACCAAGCTGAACCTCGGTTCAGCTTTTTTACATTATGGAGATTGTATGAACCTAAAAAGACCAATGTCGATTGAAGAACAAATCGAAAAAATTAAAGAACATAAGATTATTATTTCGGATGAAGAAGCTGCTAAGCGTATTTTAGGAGAAATAAGTTATTATCGTTTGACAGGATATGCTTTACAATATCGAGCAGGTGAAGATAGTAGCGAGTATATGGACGAAATATCTTTTGATAGTATATGTCGTATTTATCAATTTGATTCAGAGCTTAGAAGTCTACTTAGAAAGTACATAGAAAAAGCAGAAGTTTATTATCGATGTCAGATAGCGAATGGATTTGCTTTTGCGAAGTGTAACAAAGAGCCATATGATCAGCATTATGATAAAGAAAATTATTACAATAAAGAGGTTTTTCAATCAGTAATTGATAATTTTCAAAAAGAACAGGAGCGTGATTGTGCTAGGAATTGTTTTAATAAATCAAGAACAAAGGATACAAGAGCTTAAATGTTTTATAACGTTTAAGCTCTTTTTGTATCTTATCAATGAAAAAGTGCCACTTAAGGGAAAGCATATTGCATTTCGACTTTTCTTATATTATAAAGGAAAAACAAGGAGGGTGAGAGAACGACATGAAAGTAACATTACAGCAAATATCAGGTGGAGCAGAGGAAGTCATCATAAAATATAAAAAAATGACGGAACAGATAGATGGCATAGTGAACTATATTACTCGTCAGGAAGATAAGATTATTGCCTTTAAAGATGGACAGCAGTTTGCCATTCCGCCACAAAATGTTATTTATCTGGAAAGTGTGGATGGCATCACTTATTTGTATACAAAGATGGAAGTGTATAGGACAAATCTATCTTTGGCGTCAGTGGAAGCTATGTATATGGAAGAGGGATACTTTCGATGCAGCAAGTCTATGGTCATCAATATATATCGAATAGAAAAACTGAAAAGTGAGCCAGGCAGCCGTATTGATGCCATGATGGATAATGGAGAGCATGTCATTATCTCAAGGCGGTATGCGAAAGAACTTCGGAGCATATTGAAAGGTGACTGATGAGCGGTCAAATAGATTTTGAGTATATTATTTGATAGATAGAAAGGCACAGGAATGAATATGGAAAAATTTAAAAAATATCTTGCGGCAGAAATTGGAATAGAATTTAAAGCGTGTCTCTATTTCTTTGTCATCCTTTTTTATTATGCAATGTATAAGGTGATAAGTGGAAGTTTGGAGGCAAATATTATTTATATGGCAGAGATGATCTTGTCTACTTATTTTATGGGATATATACAGGTCTATCTCATGCGTAACTTTGATGAAGCAGAGCATTTTGGAATATTTGAAGCAGTAGCTTCCTTGATCTGTACCCTTTTGTATGCAACGGTCAGTTATTTTTTTGGATGGTTTGATAAAAAAGTAGGAGTGACAGCTTTTTTTTGTGGCTATCTTCTGTTTGCTTATGTATGCGCGTTCTTAGTATATAAAATAAAGAGGGAAATGGATACGAAGCAGTTAAATGAAGAGCTGGAAGATTTTAAGAAAAATAAAGAAAAGAGAATCGCAAACGTGGGTGGAGAAAAGTAAATATGAAAAAAGAATATGCAATTTCAATTGAAAATCTTACAAAAAATTACGGAAAAGCAAGGGGAGTCAAGAATTTGACTTTACATGTGGAAAAGGGGGATATTTTTGGATTTCTTGGACCGAATGGAGCAGGGAAATCTACTACCATTAGAAGTCTTTTGGGATTGATCCAATTTCAGGAAGGTAATGCATCTATTTTGGGCATGGATGTAAGGAAAAAACATAAAGGGATATTAAAAGAGGTTGGATATATGCCATCAGAAGCACTGTTCTATCCCTCCATGAAGGTGAAAGATGTGTTGAAATTCGCTGCAGATATGAGAAAAAAAGACTGTGAAGAGGAGAGCAGGATGCTCTGCGAGCGGATGGAAGTACATAGAGAAAAGCGAATCGAAGAGCTCTCCCTGGGAAATCGGAAGAAGGTCAGTATAGTTTGTGCAATGCAGCATAAGCCTCAGTTGTTTATTTTTGATGAGCCTACCAGCGGGTTAGATCCACTTATGCAGGCAGAGTTTTTTAAGTTGGTTTTGGAATACAACAGGCAGGGTGCTACTTGTTTTCTGTCGTCGCACGTTTTATCTGAAATTAAGAAGTATTGTCATCATGCAGCAATTATCCGTAATGGGCAATTAATCTGCACAGATACCGTAGAGAATTTGACAAGGACAAGTGCAAAACGAATTCATTTAATCAAAGATGGGATAGAAGAGGATTTTGTATTTAAAGGAAATTTGAATGAGCTTTTTGTAAGCTTTTCTGGGCATGATATATCCGATATTTTGATAGAAGAGCCGGAATTAGATGAAATTTTTATGCATTATTATGAGCAATGATAATTATATCATACATGGAGGATTAGAAATGACCTTATATAGACATGAAATAAAAATGAATTTAAAAAGTCTGATCATATGGACTCTTTGCGTGGGTGGTCTGTGCTTTGGATGTATCTTGCTGTATACAAGTTTGGAAGATTCTTTACAGGGCATAGCAGATGCTTACTCTAATTTGGGAGCTATGTCTACTGCACTTGGTATGGATAAAATGAGCCTTGCAACATTGAATGGTTTTTATGCTACGGAGGTAGCTATGATGCATGGGCTTGGTGGAGCAATGTTTACCGCCATTCTTGGCACAGGAATGTTGGCAAAAGAAGAGGCGGGACATACTTCAGAATTTCTAAATACTTTTCCCATTAGCAGAAGGCAGATTTTGATAGAAAAGTATGCTGCGTTAGTCAGTAATATTTTCTTATTTAATTTAATATGTACTATAATGTATGTTTTTGGATTTGTCATGATGGGTGAAGAAATTATGGGAAAAGAAATGGCGCTGTATCATATTGCTCAATTTGTTATGCAGGTCGAGATCGGAACCATTTGCTTTATGCTATCTGCTTTTTCAAAAAAGAATTTAATAGGTGCAGGTCTTGGAATTGCGATACTCATGTTTGCAGCGGATATGATGTGCCGTATCATACCTGCCATTGAAAATGTAAAATATATTACGCCATTTTATTATTCTAATGCATCCGATATTTTCACGAATGGAGGAATTGATGGTACGATGTTAGCAATCGGTATAGGTATTATGGTTGTAGCATTTTTAGTGGCATTGATAAAATATGAGAAAAAGGATTTGGTATCCTAAAGAGGGTTCACAATTGAAACCAGAAATCAGTAATGTTATAATAAACCGAGTACAAATTAGGAAACGGTGATTATATGAAAATACTTTTGGTTAGACATGGGGAAACCGACTGGAACGTGGCAAAAAGAATACAGGGAAGTACGGATATTTCTTTGAATGAAAATGGTATCAGACAGGCAGAGCAGTTAGCGGATAAGCTTGCACAAAGAAAAGATCCGGTCATCGGAGTTTATACAAGTAAATTAAAAAGAGCAGCACAGACGGCAGAATGCGTTGCAAAAAAATTAGGAAAAGAGTGTATTGTTTTACCGGGGTTGGAAGAAATGAATTTCGGCTTGTGGGAAGGCATTTCATGGGATCAGGTAGCAGAACAGTTTCCAACTGAATTTCAGGCATGGCGTCAAAATAGAAGATATGAGCATCCACCTAAGGGCGAGTCTTATCAGGAGTTGTTAGTAAGAGTTGTGACAGCCTTGCAGAAATTGATCAAAGAAATGAAAGAAGAAAGTAAGACAATTGCGGAAGGTGATATTGTTGTCGTTACACATAGTGCGGATATTATGACACTTATGTCATTTATTAATGACACACCATTTTATGAAATGGTCAAGCGTTATAAGACTGGAAACGCTGCGGTGATAGAAATTGATGCAGAAGTAATAGAGAAGGCGCAGTTATAATAGAATAAAGATGATCAGGTAAAGAAAGAGGCTGCTTTAAGCAGTCTCTTTTTGACAAAGCAGTCCGTAAAAGGTAACGAGATAAAGACCGCAAAGTCCTACTAAGGCGTAAATGATTCTGGAAAATAAAGTCATATCTCCAAAAATAAACGAAACTAAATTAAAGTTGAAGAAGCCGATCAGTCCCCAGTTAATAGCTCCAATAATGGTAATGGTGAGTGCAACACAATTTATAGTTTTCATAGTTTCCTCATTTCTGCATGAATAGTCATGCGTTCATTCTATACTACTTGTCTTAGCTTTCCTCAATCATACAAAATTATTCATAAAGCATTTAAGCTGAAGTATTTTTGAAAAGCAGCATTTGTCGAAAAATGTTGTTTAAAGGGAGGTTAGACAGTATAATAGGTAGTGGCATGAAAAGAAGTGTAATTTGGAGGGACGATAGTGCTTTTTAACTCATATATATTTGTATTTTTATTTCTTCCGCTTTGCCTCATATTATATTTTGGATTGAACCATTTCAAAAAAAACGAACTGGCAAAAGCGTTTCTGACAGGAATGTCACTTTGGTTTTATGCGTATTTTAACTGGAGTTATCTTCCTATTATTGTGTGCAGTATACTTATCAATTATTTGTTGTATCGTTTTATGCAGAAAACGGATCGCAAAAAACAAATTATGATAATGGGAGTACTGTTAAATTTAGGTGTTTTATTTTATTTTAAGTACTATGACTTTTTTATTGGAAATATCAATAGTATGTTTGGAACAAGCTTTTTGTTCAATAACGTGTTACTGCCGCTTGGTATCAGTTTCTTTACGTTTCAACAGGTAGGATTTTTGGTCGATGCATACAGAGGCGAGGCAGAAGGATACTCTTTTCTGGATTATGCACTGTTCGTTACTTTTTTTCCACAGCTGATCGCGGGACCGATCGTAACGCACAAAGAGATGATACCGCAGTTTCAGGATCCCACGAAAAAGAAGTTTGATTGGGATAATTTTGGAACAGGTGTATATGCATTTGTACTTGGTATGACAAAAAAGGTATTGGTGGCAGATACATTTGCTCTTGGCGTAGACTGGGGATTTTCTAATCCGGAAAAACTGAACGGGCTTGCGGTATTGCTTGTAATGTTAAGCTATATGATTCAGCTCTATTTTGATTTCAGTGGTTATAGCGATATGGCGAGAGGAATCGGAAAAATGTTCAATATTGAAATTCCAATCAATTTCAATTCGCCCTATAAAGCAGTTGATCTGGTGGATTTTTGGAAGCGATGGCATATTACATTGAGCCGTTTCTTTACCCAGTATGTATATATTCCGCTCGGTGGAAGCCGAAAAGGGACTGTAAGGACTTATTTCAATATTTTTATGATTTATTTTGTCAGCGGTGTCTGGCATGGTGCAGGCTGGACTTATATTATCTGGGGAGCTATGCATGCTACGGTTTATGTGTTGAACCGCATGTTAAAAAAATGGATTGAAAAGATACCAAAGGTGCTTACCTGGTTTTCCACGATGGTATTTTTTATGTTTTCCCTTGTCTTTTTCAGAGCGGAGTCTGTTACACAGGCAGTACTTTTGATAAAACGATTGTTTACAGAAGGATTTGAGTTACCTTGGGTGAAGGCGGAGCTGGCTGCTTGCTATCAGATAGAAGAATTTTGGTATCCGTTAAAGGTTTTAGGGGTAGATATGCTTCCCTATTCGCAATATTATATGATGTTTGCACTTATAGCAGGTGCATGGATCGTTATGCTGCTTTGTAAAAATGTGAATGAAAAAATGGAAAGCAGAAAGCCGGGAGTAGTCAGTGCTATTGTATGCGCAGGCCTGCTGATTTGGAATGTTTTGTCCTTTTCCGGTGTCAGTTCTTTCTTGTATTTTAACTTTTAAGGAAGGGGTGGGTACAAGCTATGACAAACAAAAAGTGGATAGGAGTTTTTGGTGGTATTCTTGTTGTCGGATTGGCAGCAGTAATCGGTATTGTGGCGTATGTGGACCCATTTTTTCAATATTATGAGCCATTGGATCAATTTCCTTATTTGATAGATAATCAGATAAATCAAAATCCGGGAATGGCACGGAATATGGAGTATGACAGTATTTTACTTGGCTCTTCTATGACGGTTAATTTTGAGGCGGATTGGTTTAAAGAAAGTGGATTAAATCTTTTAAAACTCCCTTTTAATGGAGCATATCCAAAAGATATTTCCAATATTATGGAACAGGTAGATTGCAGTGACAATGAATTGAAAGAAGTATATCTGGGAATTGATATTGCCTCTTATACGGTTGGAACGGAGGAAACAAAGTATCCGATACCGGAATACTTATATGATCAAAATCCGTTGAATGATATTTCTTACTGGTTTAATAAAGAAGTATTGCTGGATTATATTTTAAAACCAATGTTTTCAGGGGATGGTGCTACAGATTTAAGTAGTGTCTACAATTCCCAATGGTGGATGGTAAATTTCTATGGAAAAGAGACCGTCCTTGCGAATTATACACCACCGGAAAAAACAGAGTTTACAGGAGAAGTCTCAGATTATACGGATAAACTTTTGGCAAATTTGGAGACAAATCTGCGTCCGGTGATAGAATCTCATGAAAACACACAGTTTACCATATTTTTTCCACCGCCAAGCGTGTTGTTCTGGTATGATTATGTGCAGAGTGGACAGTTGGAAGTTGTTATAGAAGAGTTTCGTGTATGTAGTGAATGGCTATTGCAGTTTGACAATGTGAGAGTGTTTTATTTTGCCAATATGGAAGAGGTCATAACGGATTTGGATCTGTATGCGGATGTTTCTCACCACAATCAGGATATAAACCGCTATATGGCAGAGTGTTTTGTATCGGGAGAGCATGAATTGACAGAAGAGAATATGGAGAGCGAGCTTCAGAAATTCAGGGGGATTATTGAAGAGTTTGATTATGAAGCGTTACTTGCGGAAAAAAAGTAAAAAGCAGCCCGTGATGGGCTGCTTAAATTTTCAAAATTATGAATCTGTAATTGGTGTGTCTATTGTATCTTCTGCAAGATATTGGGATACTTGTTCATTAGTCAATTTATATTGCTTTTTAATCTTTGATTTTATTGTATCCAGTGGGATGTCCAGTTCTTTCATAATTGCAATTGCACCTTGTATCCCTTCTTTGACACCTCGTTCCTGCATTGCTATAAATGCTTTACACATATTTATTTTACCTCCCGTTTTAAACTGTTGTTTATCTATAAAGTGTTCTGATTTGGTAAAATTCATTGCCAAGTCATATGCTTCTTCATCCATTTGTGTATAATAGTTATCGTTTTTTACAAGCTTTTCCAATTTTTTATCATCGTCAGAAAAACGAATAAAATCAAATACTTGTCTTAAATCCGTCTTATATACAGATGTATCCTGTATTTTTTTGATATCCAGCAGATTTATATGATAATTTCCTACCATAGATTTTAATGGTTCAGGAATCTCTGTAAAATCAAGAATACTATGCAAAGTTTTTCCGCCATCCCAATTGTCGCCATAATAAATTACAATTGTGATACAAGGCTTTAATTTTCCTTCTTTTCTGAAACCGGAAAGAAATTCTGCCCGGCTGATTCCTTTTTCTTTTTTTACTTTCCTTCTGATTTTGGCGGCTTGATTTTCGTATTCACCAGCATCATAAACCATAGTTCGAAGTGGCATAAGGTAATGAACCTCTTCTTGATTTTCCAGTCCGATTATTGCAAAATTAACTCCAAAAGCCGCTTTTCTTATTAAATCGCGATATTTTAACCTTTTCCATCCAAAACGTTTGCGGGGAAAATGTAGCCAAAAGCCTGTTTGTGAATCTCGTTCACTTAAATCTTCAGCAGAAATTATCTGCCTGCCTTCAAAGCCATAACCGTTGATTAAGTCTGCAAATCTTTCATTATCCGAAAAATAGCGTTTTTTAATTAAATCTTCTTACATATTCAGTCCTCCTTCTGCACGAGGTTGAATTCTTGTCAAATAACCTCTCTGCTCTTTTAAAATGGAATTGAAAAGTATTGATGTTCTTTGAATTCAAGATTGGAATAAGATGGCAAAGCCAAAGAATAACCAGAATATTAATGCTTTGATCCAATCATAGCATAAAAGGAAAGGTAAAACAATATCATTTTAAAATTTGTACTTGACAAATATATCGTGTGGCGATATATTATATATACGATATATCGAAAGACGATGTATCGTTGAACGATAAATAAGATTATAGGGGAACAGAGTGTATGAAAAAAGTACAAATTATAAGTAGAATTGTTTTAATTGTAACAGTAATTATATACGGAATAAACTTCTTTATTATATCATTTCCGGATTGGACTATCCGGTTAAACGGTATTGTAATGTTGTTAGATATGTTTATTCTTTCATACAGTACAGTAAAAAGTTTTAAAGAAAATAAACAGTAGTAGAAAGGATTAAATTATAAAATGGAAAAAAATATACCACTTACAGAAGCACTTTTTTATATCTTGCTTGCTGTCCGACACCCAAATCACGGATACGGTATCATTCAGGAGGTAGAGGAAATGACAGCAGGACGAGTTGTTTTAGGAGCAGGAACCTTGTACGGGGCGATACAGTCTTTGGAAAAGAAGGGCTGGATTCGTATCTACAGTGAGGATACAGAATCACGGAAGAAAAAGGAGTACCTGATTACCGAGCAAGGGAAAGCCGTATTTCAGGAAGAAAGAAAGAGGCTGGAAGAATTACTGGAAAATGCAAAGTGCATGGATGAAAACGCAAACTAACAGAAGAGAAAAGGAGATATCGCGATGATTAAATTTCGTTTATATTTTGACAAAGATAAGGAAACTGAATGGCTAAACAAGATGTCCGAAGAGGGGTATGCAATGACCGGATTCTTTGCCGGATTTTATTGGTTCGAGAAATGCGAACCTGGAAAATATGTGTATCAGATTGATTTTGGTGAGAAGCTTTTTGCAGTAAGTAATAATTATCGTGAATTTATGCAGGAAACCGGTGCAGAAATTGTGCAGACCTGGGGCTACTGGATTATTTTGCGTAAGCTTGCAGCAGATGGCGAATTTCAGCTTTATACGGATGTTGATTCCAGTATTGAGCATTATACAAAAATCCGTACCATGTTTAAGGTGGTAGCTATTATAGAGTTGATTTGCTTTTTTATGGAATTAATATGTGCAATGGAAGGGAATACATGGGCGATAGTTTTTATGTTTATTTTAGCTGCGTTGACGGTTGTTCTTATGAATGCAACGTTTAAAACGAATCAGATTATTGTAGAATTAAAGGAAAGAAAGGGTGAGGTTTCCTCCTGCGGTTTGAGAAATGGGAAGGTATCACCGCTTGTACCGTGTGGAATGCTGTTAAGCAGCTGTGTCACGCTTGCAAGGGAAACGGTGGATCATAGAATTATCATGGCAGTACAGATTATGGCAATTATTTTTATGCTGATTGGATTGTATCGGTCGAGAGGGAAGAGGGAACAAAATTTGTAAGGGAATAGGAAAGGAGGAAAAGTCATGGAAAATTATGTAATTACCATTGCAAGAGGTTTTGGTAGCGGTGGAAGAATGATAGGAATGGAATTGGCAAGTAAATTGAATATTGCATATATTGATAATGAGATATTACAAATGGCATCTGAGGAAAGTGGAATTGGAGAAGCGTTTTTTGTACATGCAGATGAAAAATTGCACAAACTATTTTTTAATAAATCGGTTACCAATCCAATAGATAGAATCATTACACCAGCTTCTAATAAATTTATTTCTAATGAAAATTTGTTTAATTATCAAAAGAAAATTATATTAAGATTAGCAATGGAGGAATCATGTGTCATTATAGGCAGGGCAGCCGACTACATATTAAGAACTTTTCCGAATGTAGTAAGTGTAAATATTCAGGCACCGGTGGATGCATGTATTGACTCAATTATGCACAGGATGATGGTAGATGAGAAAGAAGCAGAAAAATTGGTTAAAACAACCGACAAGTATAGAGCGGATTATTATCGATATTATACTGGGCAAGAATGGGATAATCCGATAAATTATGATATATCTATTAATAGTGAACGATTAGGAAGAGAGAATGTAAGTGATTACATTATACAGTTTGCTGAAAAGAAATTAGGGAAAAAGTTGATGAAAAATGAAGAATAGATTTTATGTGATTTATATTATTGTAGCAGCAACTCTATGGGGAATATTAGGAATATTTGTAAGAGAATTAACAGCAAGATATTTTACTTCTATTGATATTGTATCGCTGAGAGGTTTTGGAGCTGCAGTATGTTTTTTTATCTATCTTATTATTTTTGATAGGGAAAAATTGAAAATTAAGTTAAGTGATTTATGGATCTTTTTAGGTTCTGGGATTTTGAGTATTGTTTTTTTTAACTTTTGCTATTTTTATGCAATACAGAATATGACGTTATCTGTTGCAGCAGCATTATTATATACTGCACCTGCATTTGTAACGATACTTGCGCACGTTGTTTTAAAAGAGAAAATGTGTTTCTTGCAATATGTTTCTATAGCAATAGCAATTTTAGGGTGTGCATTAGTATCCGGAATGGTTGGTACGTTAGTTACTATCACCCCTTTAGGGTTATTTGTTGGACTGGGTGCTGGTCTCGGTTATGCTTTATACAGTATTTTTGGAAAAATAGCAATAAAAAAGGGATATTCTAGTGTTACTATTACCTTTTATACTTTTCTGATTTCTGGAATAAGTACACTACCTTTTCTTCACAAGGAAATAGTATTGCAAAACATGAAAGACAGCTCCTTTTGGATTGCAGTGTTGTTAATGGTTTTCCTATCCACCGTTCTGGCATTTTTGACTTATACAAAGGGGCTTACCCAAGTGAATGCAGGGTTTGCATCCGTATTATCTTGCTTTGAACCGGTGGTAGCAAGCGTAATCAGTGCATTTATATATAATGAAAAAATGAGTATAATGGAGTGGTTAGGGATTATATTTATTATTATATCAGCATGCCTCTCGGGATGTATAAGCCTTAAAAGATAAAAAAATATTAATATATAATTTTATACTTATGGTCAAGAAGAGTCTTAAAAAGGCTCTTTTTTGATATAAAGAAAATTATTAAAAATTTTTATTTTTAACATTGACAAGATACATTATTGGTGGTATGGTTAATTACACAAGTAATGAACCAATAAAGCAACGAGGTGTTGAATAAAGTGAAATGGCAAACAAAAATGAAATACGGTGAAGAAGTCAGGGAACCGGAAGGAAATAGTGAAAGGGGATGAGAGAATGAATGAGATTTTGACTCAGGAGAAGTCAATTTATCTTCAAATCAGTGAAATGATAGAGAACGATATTCTTCGGGACATCATATTAGAGGAGGAGAAGGTGCCGAGTACAAATGAGCTGGCGAAGCTGTATGCGATTAATCCGGCGACGGCGGCGAAGGGGATTAACATATTGGTAGACAGTGGTGTGTTGTATAAGAAAAGAGGGATTGGAATGTTTGTAGCAACCGGAGCAAAGGAAGAGATTAAGAAGCGTAAGCAGGCAGAATTTGCAGATAAATATATTAAAACACTCCTTATGGAGGCAGAAAGCATTGGGATTACGAAAGAAGAGTTGATCCGTATGATTAAACAAAGTGTGTAAAAGAAGAAATAGAGGTAAGCCGTAAAAGTGGCGGAATGAGAGGATATTATGAACGAAGAAAAATTAATTTGTAGAGATATCGTGAAAACATATGGAAAAAAAGATGTACTTGATCATGTAAATTTAGAATTAGAAAAAGGAAAGATCTATGGATTGATTGGAAGAAACGGAGCAGGAAAAACTACGCTGCTGTCGATTCTTTCCGCACAAAATCCGGCAACAAGAGGAACTGTTACTTACAATGGAATGCCAGTATGGGAAAACAGAGAAGCCTTAGACCATATTTGTTTCTCGAGAGAATTAAATCCAATTGGTTCACAGGGACAGAGCAACCTTAAAGTAAAAGAATATTTACAGGCAGCATCTATCGTAATGCCAAATTGGGATAATGAACTAGCCAAACATCTGGTAGAGAAATTTGAACTGGATGAGAAAAAGAAGATTGTGAAGCTTTCTAAAGGTATGATGTCTATGGTCACTATTATTTGTGCCTTAGCCAGTAAGGCAGATTATACCTTTCTCGATGAGCCAGTTGCAGGACTGGATGTGGTTATGAGAGAATATTTTTACCGTGTGCTCTTAGATGAATTTGCGGACAGTGGAAGAACTTTTGTGATTTCTACTCATATTATTGAGGAAGCATCCGATGTTTTTGAAGAAGTGATCATGCTTGATAAAGGCAAAATTATCTTAAAGGAGAATACACAGGAACTTTTAGACAGAAGCCGTCATATTAGTGGAAAAGCAGAAGAAGTAGATGCAATGACAGCTGGAATGAAAACATTCCATGTAGAGAAAATGGGAAGAAGTAAAGGGGTAACTGTTTTATTAGAGCCGGGACAGGAATTAAAGCAGACGGCTGATGTGTCGGTGCAGCAGATGAATTTACAGCAGGTATTTGTTGCATTGTGTGGCAAGGAGGTTGAATAACTTATGAAGGGGATGAAAAGAAGTCTTCTATACTGGGGAAGACTCATGGAAAAGTATTTTATAACGATATGCTTTTTAGCTGTGGTAATGTGTCTCATGATGGGACTGATGCAGGGTGAATTTAGTATAGATATAACAGCGGCATATATTTCCCTGATCGGAATTCTTGCAGTGATGGTGCAGGCTGCCAATAATGCAAATTATTTTTTACCACAGGCAATTTCCTTTGGTAGTACGAGAAAAGAAAGTTTGGTCGGGATGCAAGTATTTACGCATATAGTTGTTCTGCAGTTCATGCTCATAACGATGTTGATTGTTAAATATCTTCCAAATTATACTTCTTTTGAAACAAAGGAACTTTTGCTGCTGTACAGTTTTTTCTTTTTAACAAGTTGTGGAGCAGGAAATGGAGTATGTGCAGTAATTTTACGTTTTGGTAAATCAGCAGGAATGTGGATATATGTTATTTATATTGTGCTCATTGTATTTTTAGAGGTTGGCTCTATGGTGGCTGATTTGGGAATCGGTGCTGTACTGGTCAAATCCAGTGTATGGGGAATATTTGCAGCGGTTATTTTTGATATAGTTATGATCGGGCTTTGCGCGAAGGCTATCCAGAAATATGAAGTCAGAGCATAAGGAAGAGCAGAAAAGAGGTTGTTTATGATAAAACGAATTTTTGATACATGGAAGTTAAATATATCTGAGTTGTATGGAATACTTGCGGTTATATTTGGCGCCGAAATCTTTGGAATCATTATTGTTGCAATCATATTACATTTTGATGAGACAGCTACTACCTGTGCGACATTGGGAACTATGATGGCAGTGTTTGCTGGAGCTCTGATGAATATAGTTTTTGGAATTGTGGCATTTAGTTATTCTTTTAACACAATGGTTTCTTGGGGGAGTACAAGAAAAGAATTTTTAATTGTAGATAGTATAATAGCATACTTGAATCTGGCAATTGAAATGGTAGCTCTTTTGATTTTGTATTTTCTGGAAACTATGCTGTACAAGATCTTATATGCAGATAGAGAGTGCGAAGATATCATTGTCTTCTTAGCAGATTATCGCATTATACTGGCAATCATTTTCATACTTCCGACGATACGAATGTTTTGTGGTGCCTTGGTCTTGAAATTTCGGAAAAAAGCATCTTGGTTTCTTTGGGCAATGTGGATAGCTGTATGCGTGGGTCTGCCTAACTGTATAAGTAATGCTTTTGAACAGCCAAACAGTCTAAGTGGAAAAGTGGTACACAGTGTAGGAAGTTTTGTTACAGGTCTGCCAGGGATAGTTCAGGTAGCATGCATTGTGTTAACTGCATGTGTGTTTGTTGGTGGAACAGTCCTTCTTATAAGAAAGCAGGCGGTAGAAGCTTAAGCTAGTGTGAATAGTACCTTCTCATAAATTATGAGAAGGTATTTTTTGTGCAATAAAAATTACGCGTGCCAGAATGTATTGAAGTGTGGAATCCACAATGGAACAGTGTTATAATAGTAACCAATAGTGTGTAAATAAGGAGGTGAGCGAATGTCAATAGATGAAAAACCTTTACAGATTTGTGAAATGGCAAATGATGATTCTGATAGAAAACATATACTCGTAGTGGATGATGACCCGGTTATGTTAAAGCTCATTAGAGCATATTTACGAGATGATTATAAAGTTTCAATAGTGAACTCAGGGAAGATCGCAATAGAATTATTGCTGAAATGCAGACCGGATTTGATACTGCTTGATTATATGATGCCGTTATTTAATGGTGCAAATGTGTTGCGAATTGTGCGAAGTAAGCCGGAAACAGCAGATATTCCTGTATTTTTCCTGACCGGACAGACCGATACGGAAACCGTAGCAGAGTGTCTTTCTTATCATCCTGATGGATATATTGTGAAACCGATAGCAAAGACAGCATTATTAGAAAAATTGCAAAACTTTTTTGAAGAGCAATAGAGGGCTTGGAAGGTAACTAATAGAATGAAAGAATTTGTATTAGAGAAATTTGCGGAAATATTTGGAGATAACAAAGGTGCTGAGGTGTATTTTGTGCCGGGACGTGTAAACTTAATTGGAGAACATATTGATTATAATGGTGGACGCGTATTTCCATGTGCGCTGACAATCGGAACGTATGGAGTGGCGAGAAAAAGAGAAGATAATAAGCTGAGATTTTATTCTGTAAATTATGGAACTCTTGGAATCATAGAATCTACAATAGAAAATTTAAAATTAGAAGAGGAAGCACACTGGACTAATTATCCAAAGGGGGTCATGTGGGCATTTGGTGAAAAAGGCTTTCAGATTTCTTGTGGAATGGATTTACTTTTATATGGGAATATTCCTACCGGTTCCGGGTTATCCTCTTCTGCATCTGTGGAAATTCTGACCGGCTTTATTTTACGAGATCTTTTTTGTTTTGATTTAACAAACGAGGATTTGGCATTGATCGGACAGTTTTCTGAGAATCAGTTCAATGGCTTGAATTGTGGAATTATGGATCAGTTCGCGGTTGCTATGGGCAAAAAAGATCATGCAATTTTCCTGGATACTGAAAAATTAACTTATGAATATGTACCGGTTCAATTAGAAAATGCCAGACTCGTAATTGCATGCAGTAATAAGAAACGGGAGCTTACAGATTCCAAATATAACGAGAGAAGAAACGAATGTGAAGTGGCATTAGAGGAGATCAAGCAGGTAATCGGTATCAATACCTTGTGCGATTTGAATGAAGAGCTGTTTGAAATGTATAAGGTCATGATCAAGGATGAAGACAGATGTAAGCGTGCCAAACATGTTGTTTCTGAAAATCAAAGAACAATACAGGCGGTTGAAGCATTAAAGAAGAATGATATAGAGCTGTTCGGGCAGTTGATGAACGCTTCCCACATTTCTCTTCGCGATGATTACGAAGTGACAGGAGAGGAATTGGATACCCTTGTGGAAGAAGCGTGGAAAGTGGAAGGTGTTATCGGTTCAAGAATGACAGGTGCCGGGTTTGGTGGTTGTACGGTAAGTATCGTGAGGGAAGATGCTATCGACAGCTTTATAGAAAAAGTAGGGACTGCATATAAAGAAAAAATCGGTTATGCAGCTGATTTTTATGTAGTAGAAGTAGGTGACGGTCCTGTCATTTTATAAAAAGTTAGTGGTATAGTGAAACAGAAAGGCATGGTCAGAAGCATGAAATTTTTACTTACAGCGGTGAATGCAAAATATATACATTCCAATCCGGCAGTGTACAGCCTGCGCGCGTATGCCGGAAAAGGGCTGGAGGAGCATATTGAAATTGCAGAGTATACGATCAATCAGCGTATGGAGCAGATTCTTGCTGGAATATATGAAAGAAAGCCGGATGTCATTGCCTTTTCCTGTTATATATGGAACTGGAACATCATACAGGAGCTTTTGGGAGAGCTACCAAAGATTCTGCCGGGTGTGCCGATATGGCTCGGAGGTCCGGAAGTTTCTTTTTATGGAGAGAAGATTTTAGAGGAATATCCTTCTTTAGCTGGAATTATGATAGGTGAAGGAGAGCAGACCTTTAAAGAGCTGCTGGAACATTATGTGAATAAAAGTGGAAAACTTACGGATATTAAAGGTCTTCTGCTTGCAGAGGGAAAGACCGGAGAAAGGGAGCTTACAGACATCAGTACGCTTCCATTTCTTTATGAGGATATGGAGCAGTTCAAGAATAGGATCATTTACTATGAATCATCCAGAGGCTGTCCATACCGCTGTAGTTATTGTCTTTCCTCTATCGATAAAAAGGTACGGCTTCGTAATATAGAAACGGTAAAAAGAGAGCTTCAGTTTTTTTTGGACAGAAAAGTCGCGCAGGTAAAATTTATTGATAGAACGTTTAATTGTAATCATGCACATGCATTGGAAATATGGAACTATATTTATGAACATGACAATGGTGTCACAAATTTCCATTTTGAAGTCGAAGGTGACATTTTAAAGGAAGAAGAACTTGCTTTATTAAATAAAATGCGTCCGGGACTGGTGCAGCTGGAAATCGGTGTTCAGTCTACCAACCCTATAACTTTAAAGGAAATAAACCGTTTTACGAATTTTGAGCATTTAAAAACAGTGGTGGAGAGAATTTCACAGGGAAAAAATATTCATCAGCATCTGGATTTGATCGCGGGACTTCCGTACGAAGATTATGACAGTTTTGTCAGTTCTTTCAATGACGTCTACGCACTGAGACCGAATCAGCTTCAACTTGGCTTTTTGAAAGTGTTGAAGGGCTCGCTGATGTATGAGAAGGCAGAAGAATATGGTATATTTTACACAGAAAAACCGCCTTATGAAGTGTTATACTCAAAGTGGTTGTCCTATGAAGAAGTACTCCGTCTGAAACGGATCGAAGAAATGGTGGAAATCTACTATAATAGCAACCAGTTTACCCATACCCTTTCTGTTTTAGAAAAGGCTTTTTTGCACCCTTTTGCTCTGTATGAGAGACTTGCGGATTATTACGAGGAAAAAGGATATTTTACGAACAGCCCGGCAAGGGCATATCGCTACGAGGTTTTACTTGGATTTGCATGTAGCGTGGATGGCGATCACGAAGAAGTGTATAAAGAGCTTTTGACGTTTGATATGTATTTGCGAGAAAACTTGAAGAGCCGTCCTTCTTTTGCAGGAGAGGCAGAGCCTGAAAAAGAGCGCATTCGAAACTTTTACAAACAGGAAGAGGAAGCGCCATACTATTTAACAGGATACGAAGGCTATAATGCAAAGCAGACATCCAAAATGACACATATGGAACCTTTTTGGTATCCTGTCTGGTCAGAAGCTGGAGATGAAATTCTGACACGCATGTCAGAAACAAAATTACTATTGTTTGACTATAAAAAACGAAATCCTTTAAATGCAGAAGCAGCATTTTATGTAATTAAGGAGAGTGATCAAGATGGCAAGGGCTTCTAAGTCTGCTAAAGCGGAAAGAACAAAAGAAATACTGGATTTACTGGACTTACATTATGGAACAGAATATGTATGTTATCTGCACCATGAAAATGCATGGCAGCTTTTGATCGCAACGATCTTAAGTGCACAATGTACTGACGCGCGTGTCAATATTGTAACAGAGGATTTATTTCAGAAGTATCAATCGATAGATGATTTTGCAGAAGCAGATTTGAAAGAGCTGGAGCAGGATATCCGTTCTACGGGATTTTATCATAATAAAGCAAAAAATATCATTGCCTGTTGTAAGGATCTTCGCGATAAATTTGGCGGAGAAGTTCCCCGGGAGATAGAAGATCTGACTTCTCTTGCAGGCGTAGGCAGAAAGACAGCTAATGTAATAAGAGGAAATATCTATCATGAGCCGAGCGTAGTAGTAGATACGCATGTGAAACGAATTTCCAAAAAGCTGGGACTTACTAAGGAAGACGATCCAGTTAAGGTGGAGTATGAGCTGATGAAGGTACTTCCAAAAGATCATTGGATCTTATACAATATTCAGATCATTACTTTGGGAAGGCAAATATGCAAGGCGCCGACTCCTAGATGTGAAGAGTGCTTTTTGACGGCACAATGTGCAGATTATCAGAAGAGGCGGAAAGCGGTGAGTAAGGGTAAATGATAGAAGATTATATATGTCTGGATCTGGAGACAACAGGTCTGAATCCAAAGACGGACAAAATTATTGAAATCGGGGCTGTTAAAGTAAGAAATGGAGAAATCATAGATTCTTTCGAGACTTTTGTCGCACCGGAGAGAAAGCTGGAGCAGCGCATTGTTGAGCTGACTGGTATTACAGACGAAATGTTGGAGAATGCACCTTCTAAGGAGGAGGTCATTCCAAAGTTCATACAATTTGCAGGTGAAGATATTTTGCTGGGACACAGTGTACTGTTTGATTATTCTTTTATGAAAAGAGCGGCGGTAAATTGTAAATTGACCTTTGAAAGACAGGGAATTGATACATTGAAGATCGCAAGAAAGTTTTTGCCGGAATTAGAAAGCCGGAGTCTTGGATTTTTGTGTTCCCATTATCAGATTGCACATAATGCCCATCGCGCCATGGCAGATGCCATAGCGACGGTTAACCTTTATAAAAAGCTGTGTGAACTTTTTTATAATGAAGAAGATTTTAAGCCTGCACCGCTTGTGTATAAGGTAAAACGGGAAACACCAATTACAAAACCACAAAAAGAAAGGTTATATCGTTTGCTGGAGCTGCATAAACTATCTTTAGAGCAGGATAGCGATATGTCAAAATTTCTGGAGATGGAAGTGGATAAGCTGACCCGTAATGAGGCTAGTCGGTATACGGACCAAATCCTTTCAAGGTACGGACGATAGATGGTTTCATAGCGGAATGCAATCCTTCTGCAATCTGCAATAAACTTTCAATCTTTTCAGGGTGTCCGGTTTTTTGGTAGATCTCTGCCAGTAAAGAGTAGGTCGTGCTGACATCTGTTTTGGTAGAAACAGCAAATTCCAAAATGGTCTTTGTTTCCTCTATATGACCCTCTTTATAAAGAAGAGAAGCCCATTTTTGCAAAGTGCGTACAAGCACCGTATAATTTTGGTCATAGTCCATTAACAGATTTATGTTGGCAACGCCATAGCGTAACTTTAAATCTGTATTGGTAAAACCAGTAAAATTGACGATTTTTTGTTCGCTTAGATCAGAGAGCAGTCTGTGACATTCTGCTACATCTTCCTTATCTGCCATAGTCTGCATAGGGAGAAATTCAAAGGGAATAGTAATGTATTCCAAGTCATCTAATGGCTTTTTACGTGTGCTGTTAGCAGCAGCTTCTCTAGCCCAAAAAGACTCCGATGCACGGGATTCTCTTTTTTTTTGGCGATTCAGCTGAAAAGCGAGCCATATGCAAAAGACTATAAAACTTGCAAAAAACGGTAATTTCATATATAATATCCTTTCGATATAAATAGTAATATTCCGGCCAAAAGATGATGCCGGTCGAGCAACTGTGCTACACATGGAAAGGTGGCGGAACATGATGTTTAATATGCACAACAACAAAACAAGACGGATTATTTCATCCGTAATCATTGTTATATTAGTAATTGCTATGATAGTTCCAACTTTATCATATTTGATTGGTTAATTCAAATAGGAGTAAAAAGATTATGAAAAAAATGTATATGAGTATTCTGACAGTAATGTCAGTATTGCTTTTATCCGTATTTGTAGGAGTAAATGCGGAGGCAAAAACAACTGACGATGGAGCAATAAAAACTGGCGTTTATGCGGATGGAGTGGATCTTTCCGGTATGACAGCTGAAGAAGCGGAAGCTGCCATAGAAGAATATGTAAATTCTTTAGCAGAGGTAGAGCTTACTTTAGTTGCTACGGATGGAAATACGGTTTCAACAACCGCAGGAGCACTTGGATTGCAATGGACAAATAAAGAGATTGTAGAGGAAGCAGTACAGCTTGGAACAGAAGGGAATATTGTTCAAAGATATAAAGTACTGACAGATCTGAAACGTGAAAATCATGTTTTGGATATTGAATTTTCCTTAGATGAAGAAGCGGTCCGTACATTAGTAGAGGACTGTACAAAATATGATGTAGGTGTAGAAAATTACAGACTTGTCCGTGAAAATGGAGAATTTCAAATTGTTGACGGACATGCCGGATATGGTGTAGATGTAGAAAGTTCTATTGATAAAGTTGTAAACTTTATGGCAAGTGAATGGAATCATGAGCCAACCGAGATTGCCTTGGAAATTGTAGAAAAACAACCGGAGGGCAGTGCAGAAGATCTTGCTAAAGTCAAAGATTTACTTGGTACTTGTACAACAAGTTTTGCAACATCAGGAAGTTCCAGAAGTGCCAATGTAACAAATGGCTGTAACTTGATCAATGGAACGACTTTATATCCAGGTGAAGAATTTTCTGCTTATGAAGCAATTGCTCCATTTACAACAGAGAATGGTTATTATTTGGCTGGTTCTTATTTGAATGGACAGGTGGTAGAAAGTCTTGGCGGTGGTATTTGTCAGGTATCTACGACACTTTACAATGCGGTCTTGCAAGCAGAGTTAGAGGTAACAGAACGTCATAATCATTCTATGATCGTAACTTATGTAGAGCCTTCTGCGGATGCTGCGATTGCGGAATCTTCAGGAAAAGATTTTAAGTTTGTAAATAATTTGGATTATCCGATATACATAGAAGGAATTATTTCATCAAATAAACAGATCACATTCAATATCTACGGTGTAGAAACAAGAGAAGCTGACAGAGTAGTTACATATGAGAGTAAGGTACTTTCCGTAACACATCCGGATACAGAAATGATCTATACCGACCCAGCACAGCCAGTTGGATATGTATCAGCAGTGCAGAGTGCCCATATTGGATACAAGGCAGAGCTTTGGAAAGTCGTTACCGTAAATGGTGTAGAGGAAAGCAGAACAAAAGTAAACAGCAGTAGTTATAAAATGACACCAAGAAGTGTAACCGTTGGTGTTGCAACCGACAATCCTGATATTTACAATCAGGTCATGGCAGCAGTGGCTACGAATAATATTGACCATGTAAGAGGCGTAGTAGCAGCACTTACTACAGGTGGCGAAGTACCAGTAGCTCCAGCAACAACACAGCCGGAAGCAACCACAGAAGTACCGGCAGATTCCGGCGCGGTAGAGCAGCAGGAACAGCCACAGGTAATGGGTGAAGTGCCGGGAATTTAAAGAAAACCTTGCATGGATAAGGAAATCAAAAATGAAAATAGGAAAAGTTTCAGAGAGCGTTTTAAAACGTTCTATACTTAAACAAATAAAAACGAAACGAAATGAAATAGTAAATGGCGCAGGTATAGGGGTAGACTGCGCCATTTTAGCATTTCAGGAGACAGAAAACTGTGCAGTAAGTACAGAATCGCTCGTAGTTCAGAATGGTAGAACGCTTCGCCATGCCATCATAAAAGCAGCAAATAATCTGGCAGCCGGGGGAGCAGAGCCTGTAGGTGTTACAATATCGGCGGTACTGCCTGAAACCACGGAAGAATCAGATATCAAGGCGTTTATGGCAGAAGCTGAAACTGTGTGTGAGGAGTGGAATATGCAGTTGACTGGAGGGCACACAGAAGTTTCGGAGGCAGTGAACAAACCGGTCTTTACCATAACGGGAATTGGAAAACTGCCTGTAAGTACAGCAGATACAACAAAAATAAAAGAACAAAATCAAAGCAAGGATATCGTTGTCACAAAGTGGATCGGATTAGAAGGAACCACTATTTTAGCAAAAGAAAAGGAAAAAGAGTTGTTGACGAAATATCCGACCCATTTGGTAGAGGAAGCAAAAGGGTTTGAAAAATATCTGTCTATAATTCCGGAGGCCGCCACCGCGGTGAAGTCCGGCGCGTCAGTGATGCATGATGCTTCGGAGGGCGGTATTTTTGGAGCACTTTGGGAGCTTGCAGGAAGACTGGGTGTTGGACTTGAAATCGACTTAAAAAAATTGCCTGTAAAGCAGGAGACTATAGAAGTTTGTGAGTATTTTGATGTGAATCCGTATGAGCTTCTTTCGGGAGGAAGTTTGCTCATTGCAACGGATAACGGTTTTGATCTGGTAAGAGCTTTGGAGAAAGAGCAGATACATGCTGTGGTTATCGGAAAAACAACAGATAATAATGACAGGGTTGTCATAAATGAAGAAGAACGTCGTTTTTTAGAACCAAGGAAAACAGATGAAATTTATAAAATAAAGTTCTAACTGGAAATATTTACAGCAAAACAAAGAAAAAGGAGAGAGCGGTATGAGAGAAGAGTTATTAGCGATCATTGAAAAGAACAGTCGTATTGATTTAAAAGAACTGGCGGTTATTTTAGGAGTAGAAGAAATCGATGTAGTGAATGAACTTGCAGCATTGGAAAAGGAAGGAATCATTTGTGGTTATCATACATTGATCAATTGGGAAAAAACATCTATTGAGAAAGTCAGCGCATTGATTGAAGTAAGAGTTACTCCACAGCGCGGACAGGGATTTGATAATATTGCAGAAAGAATTTATAAATATCCAGAGGTGGATGATGTGTATTTGATTTCAGGCGGATATGATCTGTTAGTTTCTTTGGAAGGAAAGAGCCTAAAGGAAGTATCCCAGTTTGTATCAGATAAGTTGTCTACACTTGACAGCGTATTGAGCACAGCAACACATTTTGTATTGAAAAAATATAAAGATCACGGAACTATTCTTTCTAAGAAAAACGAAGATGAAAGGGAGAAAATTACACCATGAGAAATCCATTAGCTGATAAAGTTGTAGAAATGAAACCATCGGGTATCCGAAAATTTTTTGACATTGTAAGTGAAATGGATGATGCAATCTCACTTGGTGTTGGAGAACCTGATTTTGATACTCCTTGGCATATTCGAGATGAGGGTATTTATTCTTTAGAAAAAGGACGTACCTTTTATACATCGAATGCAGGGTTAAAGGAATTAAAGATAGAAATCTGCAACTATTTAGAAAGAAAGCTTGGCGTTAAATACCATTATAATGATGAAACTATTGTGACAGTGGGTGGTTCAGAAGGAATTGATATCGCACTTCGTGCCATGTTAAATCCGGGAGATGAAGTGTTGATTCCACAGCCTAGTTACGTTTCCTATGAGCCTTGTACCATTCTTGCCGGAGGTGTTCCAGTCATTATTGAATTGAAGGCAGAAAATGAATTTCGCCTTACGGCAGAAGAACTTTTGAACGCTATTACAGATAAAACAAAGGTTTTAGTTCTGCCATTTCCAAACAATCCGACCGGCGCTATTATGGAGAAAAAGGATTTAGAAGCAATTGCAAAGGTGATCGAGGAAAAAGATATTTTTGTTATTTCCGATGAAATTTATAGTGAATTATATTATCACGAAGACAAGTACAATTCTATCGTGAACATTCCAGGGATGAAGGAAAGAACCATTTTGATCAACGGCTTTTCCAAAGCGTATGCTATGACAGGATGGAGACTTGGATATGCTTGTGGACCAAAGGAGATCATAGAGCAGATGATCAAAATCCATCAGTTTGCTATCATGTGTGCACCGACTACAAGCCAGTATGCAGCAGTAGAAGCACTTAGAAACGGTGATGATGATGTAGCAGAGATGAGACAGGCATATAATCAAAGAAGACGTTATTTATTGCATGCCTTTAAGGAAATGGGACTGCCATGCTTTGAGCCATATGGAGCATTTTATGTATTTCCATGTATTAAGCAGTTTGGTATGACTAGTGAAGAATTTGCTATGAGATTTTTGGAGGAAGAAAAGGTCGCTGTTGTTCCGGGAACGGCATTTGGTGATTGTGGAGAAGGCTTCTTACGCATCTCTTATGCGTATTCTTTGGAAAATTTAAAGATTGCTATTGAAAGACTGAAAAGATTCGTAGAAAAATTGCAGGAAGAACAGGGAAAGTAATATGAACATAGTTTTATTTCAGCCGGAAATACCGGCAAATACCGGAAATATTGGACGTACTTGCGTAGCAACAGATACCAGACTTCACCTGATCGAGCCACTTGGATTTCGCTTGAATGAAAAAGAGATCAAACGTGCGGGCATGGATTACTGGGAGCACTTAGATGTGACAAGATATGTAAATTTTGAAGAATTTCTTGAAAAAAATCCAAATGCCAAAATATGGATGGCTACTACAAAGGCAAAACACGTTTACACGGATGTTTCGTACGGACCAGATGATTTTATTATGTTTGGTAAGGAAAGTGCGGGAATACCGGAAGAGATTCTGGTAGAGAATGAAGAGACCTGTATCCGTATTCCAATGCTGGAAAAGATACGTTCTCTGAACCTTTCCAATTCTGTAGCGATTGTGCTTTATGAGGCACTGCGGCAGAATCAGTTCTCCAATATGCAATTAGAGGGAGAGTTACATAGACTTCATTGGAAGGAATAGAAAACAGTGCGGGATTTCCGCACTGTTTTTTTAATCTTCATCTTCAAAAGCAGATTTTGCAAGGGAAAAAATAAATTCCGATCCAACTCCTTCCGTACTGATCACATTAATGTGTTCTCCATGAGAGTGGATGATCTCTTTCGTAATGGAAAGTCCAAGACCTGTTCCTTTTTTGTCCTTACCACGGGATAGATCAGATTTGTAAAATCTGTCCCAGATCAGTTTTAGATCATCTTTCGGAATACCAATACCACTATCTTTTACGGAAACAAAAATCTTATTTCCTTTTTCCGTTGTTTCTATTTTGATAACAGAATTGTGATGACTGAATTTAATAGCATTATCCAAAAGGTTGTAAAGTACCTGTTGGATTTTTTCCATATCACCATTTACATGCATGGAATCGCCAGTCAATATTAATTCAATAGCGATATTTTTCTGGCGGCAGGTTCCTTCACAGGTAGCCGCGGTATTGCGGATGACACGGTTAATATCAAAATCGGTGCGATTTAAAAGCATTCCTTTGGTGTTTAGATTGTTTAAAGTAAGCAGACTGTTTGTCAGTTTCGTTAATCTATCCGTTTCGTTTAAAACGATAGTTAAGTATTTATCATGATTTTCCGGTGGAATAGTACCGTCTAACATGGCTTCCAAATATCCCCGGATAGAAGTTAACGGAGAGCGGAAGTCGTGGGATACGTTGGCAACGAATTTTTTCTGGTTATCCTCGGAGCGGGCAATTTCACTAGCCATATAAGAAAGAGAAGCAGCCAGATAGCCAATTTCATCTTCACTTTCAACGGAAAATTCATAATGCATATTTCCAGCGGCGTACTGCTCTGTAGCTTCGGTGATCTTACGCAGTGGAATATAAACAATTTCCGTAAAGAAAATAAGGATGATCAAGGAAAGCAAAAATAAAATACACAATGTAATATAAGAAATATTCAAAAGGCTGTTGGAGGAATCCTGAATATCTTTCATAGAGGCATGGATCACCACATAGCCTTTTACTTTAAAGTCGGAAGTGATCGGTGCAAATACACTGAGCATTTCTTCATCGAAAGTATCAAAAAAAGTACCTACGGTATAATAAGAACCGGCAGCTATAGTAGGGTCAAATTCCTTGATCACGACTTCATTTTCAATATTCAGCTCCTGTGAGGAATCCAGGATCATACGTCCGGAAGGATTAATGATCCAAATGGTAGCTGACAAGTAAGTATCTAATGCATCCATCTGTGATTTTACTGCATCCAGAGTAGTTGCATTATTGTAAAGGTCAGAGGCGTAAGTATTGGCGATCAGTGTTGCTTCTTTATAAAGAGCATCTGCCTTTTCACGTTTTAAATGCTCCGTGGTCATACTGGAAACAAAAGTGGCAACGACGATAAAGCCAAATACGCCAAATATAATATATGCAAGTACAAACTTTAAATAGAGGGTTTTCCTCATTGGTGCTCCAATCTGCCTGTTTTAACAGGCGTCATAATTTAACTTCTTACTTCGAATTTATAACCAATTCCCCAGATCGTAGAAATTTTCCAAGCATCATGGTCCTTGATCTTTTCACGAAGTCTTTTAATATGAACGTCTACGGTACGCGTATCACCGATATATTCATAGCCCCAAATCTGGTCTAAGAGCTGTTCTCTTGTGAAAACATGATTCGGAGAAGAAGCAAGGAAATACAAAAGTTCCAACTCCTTTGGCGGCATATCAATATTTTTTCCCATATAAATAACAGAATAATTAGTCTGATTGATAATTAAATCCGGGTATTCTACGCTCTTTACATCGGCATCCTGAGAAGAAGTGGTGGACGGCTTATAGCGGCGAAGAACTGCTTTGACCCTTGCCACGAGCTCCTTAGAATCAAAAGGTTTTTCCATGTAATCATCAGCACCAAGTTCCAGACCAAGTACTTTATCAAAGATTTCGCCTTTTGCAGAGAGCATGATGATCGGCGTATTTAATTTGGCACGGACTTCTCTGCAAACCTGATAACCATCGATTCCCGGCAGCATCAGATCCAGTAAAATTAAATTTGGTGCAAAAGAATCCACTGCAGAAAGCGCCGATTCTCCATCGTTTACGATCATTGTCTCAAAGCATTCTTTTGTAAGATAAAGAGAGATGAGTTCTGCAATATTGTTATCATCATCTACAATTAAAATTTTTTGTTTGCTTACCATAATGATTCTCCTTTATATGAATGAGAAATTTATTCGTTTATTTAAAAGTAGCAATTGTGACACCTGCGTCACCTTCACCATATTCGCCAAGCTGGAAGGATTTTACATATTTCACACGCTTTAAGTGGTTCTGTACAGCATTTCGTAATGCACCTGTGCCTTTGCCGTGTACAATTCGCACACTTGGTAAATGAGCAAGATACGCATCATCTAAATATTTGTCCAGTTCTGAAATTGCTTCATCTACCGTCTTGCCTAAAAGATTGATTTCAGTTGATACAGAAAAGGACTTGGACATTTTTATCTTACCAGTGCCAGTGCGGCTCAAAGTCGGTGAAGAAATTGTTTTTTCATCGACGAGAATCAGATCTTTGATGTTGGTCTGGGAACGAATAATACCACATTGTACAAATAAATTACCTCTGCTGTCAGGCAGGGAGCTGACCGTTCCTTTTAATCCCATAGATACAATTTTTACACTGTCGCCAAGCTTTAACTGATTGGGTTTTAACCCAGCCTGTTTTGCAGGCGTAGATTTTAAGGTGAGTTTGTCATTTTTTTCTGTAATTTTGCCACGTACTTTTTGTCTTGCCTTTTCCAAATCCTGCATAGAAGCATTGGGTCCGGCTTTTTGGAAGGTGCGAATGGTCTCATCTGCCACATCCTTGGCTTCCTGCAAAATAGAACGTGCCTGTTCATTGGCTTCACGTAAAATACGGTCTTTTGACTGGTCGATTTTTTCCTGCTTCTGTTTTAACTGTTCTTTTAATTGTTTGATCTCTTGTTTATAAGAAGCAATTTCGGCTCGTTCATTTTCGATCGTTACGCGGCTTTGCTCCAGATCGGTAAGAAGATCCTCAAAGCTCTCATTTTCTTCACTGATCTGCTCTTTTGCGGCTTCAATAATTTCATCCGACAATCCAAGCTTGGAAGAAATAGCAAAGGCATTACTTTTTCCGGGAACACCGATCAAAAGTCGATAAGTCGGCTGCAACGTTTCTACATCAAATTCACAGCATGCATTTTCTACAGAAGGTGTAGACAGTGCATAGACTTTTAATTCACTATAATGTGTGGTCGCCATAGTACGGATTTGTCTGCTGTGTAAATGGTTCAAAATGGCAATGGCAAGTGCAGCACCCTCTGTCGGATCTGTTCCTGCGCCAAGCTCGTCAAAAAGGCACAAAGAATTTTCATCAGCATGAGCAAGAATGGAAACGATGCTTGTCATGTGTGAAGAAAAGGTACTTAAACTCTGCTCAATACTCTGTTCGTCACCGATATCCGCATAAACTTCTGTAAAAACAGAAAGCTCTGAACGATCCAGTGCTGGAATGTGAAGTCCTGCCTGTCCCATCAGGGTAAATAATCCAACTGTTTTTAAAGAAACTGTTTTACCACCGGTGTTTGGTCCGGTGATGATGAGCAAATCAAAATCCTTTCCAAGATGGATGTCAATAGGGACAACTTTCTTTTTATCCAGTAAAGGATGGCGACCTTTTCTGATATGAATGTAATGCTCTGTATTAAAAAGCGGCTTTGTTGCATTCAGGTCCATAGCAAGAGAAGCCTTTGCAAATACGAAATCCAAGTGTGTCATCAGACGCTGATTTTCTGAAAGAACCGCAGTATGTTCTGCAGCCTGACTACTTAAGTCTGCAAGAATGATTTCGATTTCTGCCTTTTCTTGAATTTCCAATTCTTTCAATTGATTGTTCAGATTTACTACGGCAGCAGGTTCAATAAAAAGTGTGGAGCCAGTAGAAGACTGGTCATGTACCATACCAGGAACCTGTCCTTTGTGTTCTGCTTTTACCGGGATACAATAACGATTATTACGCATGGTGATGACCGCATCCTGCAAATAAGTGCGGTAAGAGCCATTTACCATGCTGTTTAACTGACTGTGAATCTTATCATTTGTAGCAGCCATGCTGCGGCGGATACGTTTCAGATTGGAAGAAGCATCATCACTGATCTCTTCTTCAGAAAGAATACATCTGCGGATTTCCGAAGAGAGTGGCGTGAGTGGTTCTAATCCATCAAAATATTCGGATAAAGAATCGGTTGGAGAATCCTCTTTATCATTTCTGCCATATGCTTTGATCCTTGCTGTATTCTCCAAAAGAGAAGCAATTTTCAAAAGCTCTGCGATAGAGAGAGAACTGCCGATTTCCAAAGATTTAATACTAAAGCCTAAATCCTTATTTCCACCAAAAGAAGTGCTTCCTTTTTTGAAAAGTCTGGAAAGAGCATCCTGTGTCTCTTCCTGTGCCCGGTTGATTTCTTCCAAATTACAGGAAGGAACCAGTTCTTTGCAGACCTTTCGTCCCAGGTCGGATGTGGCACGATCTGTAAGCATGTCAATAATTTTGTTATATTCTAAAACGCGAAATACTTTTTCATTCATGATTGTCGTTTGCGTTATCCTTTCATTGAAAATCTCAAAACAATTTATAGTTATAATCATTCATAATTTTAACATATCTTTTTTTAAAATACTATGTTTTAAAAGTGTGTTTCTTTACATTATAATGTAAAACAGATATACTTAAATAGTTACGGAAAAATGAGAAAGAACAGTACAAAGAAAGGGGCACAAAAGATTTCATGAGTGATTTAGAAAAAAATCAGGATTCTGATTTTATGAGTGAAAGGATAAAAGAACGCCCGGTCAATAAAAAGAAATTATTAAGGCGAACCGTAATTACGGCATCTTTAGCTGTTATTTTTGGCTTAGTTGCCTGTTTGACATTTTTGCTTTTAGAGCCGGTCTTTAACAACTGGTTATATCCGGAGGAAGAGCCGGAAATTATAGAGCTGCCAGATGAAACCGATGAGATGTTGCCAGAGGATATGTTGACCGAAGAAGAGGTACAGATAGAAACGGAAACAGAAGTAAAACTGGAGGAGGAACAGATTGCAGAAATTCTTTCAGGTGTCCAGTTGGATCTGGAAGATTATAAAGGTATGTACGAATCCCTTTCCAGTCTCGCGAAGGAAGCGGAAAAATCTGTAGCAACTGTTACCAGTGTGACTTCCGATGTGGATTGGTTCAATAATACTTATGAAAATAAAGGTGTGACCTCCGGTCTGATCATTGCAGACAATGGCAGGGAGCTTTTAATATTAGCGGATAAAGAAGTCATTGAAACCGGTGAAACGATTCTGGTAACCTTTATGGATGGAACGCAGGCAGAAGCAGCGATAAAACAAAGTGATGCCAATACCGGACTGGGTGTTATTGCAGTGCCATTATCTGCTATCAGCAACAAAACAAAAGAAAATATTGCTTATGCTAATTTAGGAAGTTCCGTATCAAAGTCATTAGTGGGAACACCGGTCATAGCGGTAGGAAGTCCGTTTGGTGTAAATGGTTCCATATCTTACGGAGTCATTACTTCTACGGGGACACAGATATGTATGAACGATGCCAATTACAATCTGATCACTACAGATATTTATGGAAGTTCAAAAGCGAGTGGAATTTTAATTAATCTGCAGGGACAGGTCATTGGAATTTTAGATAACAGTCATAATAACTCGGACACTAAAAATTTAGTATCTGCCGTTGGTATCACGGAATTGAAAAAAGTCATTGAAAAACTGTCAAATGGACAGGAATTATCTTACCTTGGTATATATGGTACGGATGTTACAACAGAAGTAGAAGAGCAGTTGGGAGTGCCGAAGGGCGCATATGTAACAAGTATTACAATGGATTCTCCAGCGATGAATTATGGCATCCAAAGTGGAGATGTGATTACAGGATTTAATGAGATCACGATTCAGACTTATAGTGATCTGACAAATGCGGTGTTGGATACATCGCCGGGAACGACGGTAACTTTGACCGTACAGAGACAGAGTGCGGGTGAATATCAGCCGATGGAATTAAGCATTGAGTTTGGAAAGTTAGAATAGAAGGAGAGAAAAGATGAAATATATTAAAGACTATAAAGAAGGCGACAGAGTATTTGACATTTACCTTTGCAAACATAAACAGTCGGCAGTGACCAAGAACGGAAAGCCTTATGAAAATGTTATTTTGCAGGATAGAACAGGGACTATTGATGCAAAAGTGTGGGAGCCGAATAGTGCAGGTATTGCGGAGTATGATACTTTGGATTACATAGAAGTATATGGTGAAGTAAATAATTTTCAAGGTGCTCTGCAGATCAACGTAAAAAGAATCCGGGTCTGTCAGGAAGGAGAGTATGATCCAGCAGATTACCTTCCAGTCAGTTCCAAAGATATTGAAGGCATGTACAAAGAATTATTGGGATATATCGACAGTATGCAAAATCGTTATCTGAAAATGCTTTTAGAGGATATGTTCAAAAAGGATGAAAAATTTATTCAGACTTTTAAAAAATCATCTGCGGCAAAAACGGTGCATCATGGTTTTATCGGAGGACTTTTGGAGCATACATTAAGCGTAACAAAGCTGTGTGATTTTTATTGCAAATCCTACCCGCTGTTGAACAGAGATTTATTGCTCGCTGCAGCAATCTGCCACGATATTGGTAAAACGAAGGAATTGTCTTCTTTCCCGGAAAATGATTATACGGATGAAGGACAGTTTTTGGGACATATTATTATCGGTTGTGAAATGGTAGGAGAGCGGATACGCAACATTGACGGTTTCCCTACTATTCTTGCAAATGAATTGAAGCATTGTATTTTGTCACATCATGGAGAATTAGAATATGGTTCTCCAAAGAAGCCGGCTATTATGGAAGCAGTGGCGTTGAATTTTGCAGATAATACAGATGCAAAAATGCAGACATTTACGGAAATTTTAAGTAATACAACAGAAACAGGCTGGCTTGGCTACAATCGCTTATTTGAGTCGAATCTGATGGGAACAAAGATGGAATAGTGCATAAAGATTGCACGGTGCAGAAGGAAAGTTATGATGGAATATAAGAAAAATGATGTGCTGACAGTTACAATAGAGGACATTGGAAATGATGGTGAAGGAATCGGTAAGGTAGACGGCTTTGCATTGTTTGTAAAAGATGCTGTTATTGGAGATACGGTTTCTGTTAAGATCATGAAAGCAAAGAAAAACTATGCCTATGCAAAATTAGAGAAGGTGCTCACACCTTCTCCTTTTCGTGTACAACCGAAATGTGCTTTTCATAAGCAGTGTGGTGGCTGTCAGATTCAGGCAATGAGCTATGAAAGACAACTACAATTTAAACAGGATAAAATAAAAGGAAATCTTATCCGTATCGGAAAGTTTGATGAAGCATTTGTGGATAGTGTGATGGAGCCGATCGTAGGTATGGAAGAGCCATTTCATTATCGTAACAAGGCGCAGTTCCCGGTGGGAACGGGAAAAGACGGCAATCCGGTTACTGGTTTTTTTGCTGGAAGAACGCATACTATTATTGAAAATACCGATTGTGCTTTAGGCGTTTTGGAAAATAAAGAGATTTTGGAAACTGTTTTGGAATATATGAAGCAGCAAGGTGTCAGTGCTTATAACGAAGAGACTGGCAAAGGGCTTGTACGTCATGTTCTGATTCGCAAAGGTTTTACAAGCGGACAGATCATGGTGTGTCTTGTTATCAATGGAAAAAGGTTGTCCGACGGAAGTTTCCTTCCTAAACAGGAAAAACTGTTAGAGGCATTAAAGAACATACAAGGAATGACGAGCATTTCCGTGAGTATCAATAAAGAAAGAACTAATGTGATCATGGGTAAGGAGGTTCATACCCTTTGGGGAAGTGATACCATTGAGGATAGTATTGGTATCCGGGAAGGAGAAGATTTTGCTAAGACTGGAAAGGCAGTCAGCTTTCATATTTCTCCTTTGTCTTTTTACCAGGTAAACCCATATCAGACGGAGAAGCTTTACAGCCTTGCGCTTTCTTATGCGGGGCTTACCGGTAAGGAAACCGTATGGGATCTGTACTGTGGCATTGGTACGATTTCTTTGTTTTTGGCGCAGAAGGCAAAGCAGGTCTATGGTGTGGAAATTATTCCACAGGCAATTGAGGATGCAAAGAAAAATGCAGAAAACAATGATATTACTAATGCAGAGTTTTTCGTGGGAAAAGCGGAAGAAGTATTGCCTGCCTTTTATGAAAAAAACGAAGGCGATTCGGCGATGCGCCATCCTGACGTTATCGTAGTAGATCCACCACGCAAGGGCTGTGATGAAGTCTGTCTGAACACTATGCTCAAAATGCAGCCGGAGCGAATCGTCTATGTGAGCTGTGATTCTGCAACTTTAGCACGAGATTTGCGGATTTTGTGCGATGGTGGATATGAGATCAAAAAAGTGCGCGGAGTGGATCAGTTCGGGATGACGGTGCATGTAGAGACGGTTGTCCTTTTGTCGAGAAATCGCACCTAAAATTCTGTGTTTTACAGAAGAATCGGTACAAGGATCTGCTTAAAAGGGAGAAGTGAATTTATAGTAGTAGGTATGCTTTTTTATGGAAGATGTTATAATGTGAAAAGAAAAAGTGTAAGAGAGGGTTTTTATGGGAGAAGTGGAAAAAATACAATATCAGGATGAATTAAAGGCGAATAGATTTAGTAGCGTCTTTCTTTCCATCATGTGTGGTTGCTGTCTGCTTGTATGGATTGCGAATGAATGTGGCATTTTTGTTGTGAATCGTAGTTTTATGCGTTTGGGGATGCTGATTGCCTGCAGCTGTTTGCTCATCCCAGTGGCGGCATATATGAAAACAGGAGGAAAGAACAGGTGGTTCAAATATGTTGTCATTGTTTGTGTATCTCTTATGGCAATATCTATACAAACTTTTCTTACGTTTCATGGTGTGCTGCTCTGTCTTGTACCTATTATTTTGGCAGTACAATATTCGCAACCGAAAGTATTTAAATTAGCATTTATTATTAATTTAGCCGGCGTGTTCCTTGCAGTGGTGGCAGGGTATTATATTGGATGCTGGGATGGCAATATGATTTATGCTACTACATACGATGTTACGTTGGAGATGGATTCTTTTGCAAAAAGAGCTGAGATCATGAATGGGGAATATATGAAACAGCTTCTTTTATTTTTTGCATTGCCAAGACTGGTCGTCTATTCTGCAATTTCATTGAGCGCTTTCTATATTTTAAATAATGCAAAGTTACAATATGTAAGACAAAGTATGATAAGGATTCAGGCAGAAACGGATGGCTTGACAGGTTTAGAGAACAGAGCAAAATACAATGAGCGGATCAAGAATGAATATGCAAGATTAAATAGTGTCTTTGTGGCATTCATTGATGTCAATTATCTGAAAAAGATGAATGATATTTGTGGACATGAAGCAGGAGATGCTGTATTAAGAAGAGTTGCTGAGGAAATGAAGAGATTTAGCGATGAAAATATACATCGTTATCGGTTAGGCGGCGATGAATTTGTGCTCGTCTTCTGTAATTACTCAGAAGATGGAGCTAACAAGATACTGGTACAGTGGGAGAAGGATGTTGAGCCGTTGAATAGAAAGGAAGATCCGGTGCAATGTTCTTTGGCGATAGGAAAAGCCTTTGCAACGAAACCATTAGATATAGAAGCTGTAATAAAGGAAGCCGATAAGAATATGTATGAAGTAAAAAAAGAAATGAAGGCGGAAAGAACAGAATAATCTGCTTTCGTGAAGCACCTTTTTGAGGTTCTCTAATATATTGAAAATATAAAGTTAGGTTGGAGAGTCTCTATGATGCAAGAAAAGGTATTCCCTTTATTAAATGAGTGTAATTTTGCTAGTGTAAAGCCGATCATGATGGAATTGCCATATCCATCGATTCAGGTGCGGGAGAAAAATCAGTCTCACGCGGAGCTTTTGAGTATTGATTATTGTGGTTCTGTATCTGAAATGTCTGCGATTACACAGTATATTAACAATGAAAACCATTTGTCTCTGGAAAAATGTTCTGCTGCGAAAACCATTTTGGGTATTGCTATGGCAGAAATGATACACTTACAGAAATTAGGTCAATTAATTTTGCTGTTAGGTGGCAGCGTTGATTTTGTCGCAAGGTATCGTGATGGAAGACAGAAAATGTGGACGCCTCAGTATTTGCGTTTTACGGAAAATCCAAGAGAAATGATGTTGGGTGGCATAGAAGATGAAAAGGCAGCAATAGAACAGTACAGTATACATATGAAAAGAATAAATGATGATGGCGTAAATGCAATTCTTGCGCGAATTATTAAAGATGAAGAATATCATATTATGCTTCTGCAGGCGTTGGCGAATGAAGTATAGATGACAGGAACCTTCAAGTCGATTAAGGCTTGGAGGTTTTCTTTTATATAAAGTGGCATGGTAAGATTTATGAAAACTGGATATTTCCACAATACCATTTTTGATATACATTATAGAAAACGTAAATAAATATTTTGGAGAAACAAAAATGAAGAAAATTGCATTGATCAATGACTTATCGGGATTTGGAAAATGTTCTCTTACAGCAGCGATTCCAGTTATTTCTGTCATGGGAATCCAGGCGTGTCCGTTGCCTACAGCTGTGTTATCGGCGCAGACAGGATTTGAAAATTATTATTGTGATGATTTTACAGATAGAATGGATTATTTTACAGAGCAGTGGAAAAAAATGGAAGTCTCTTTTGATGGGATTTATTCCGGATATCTTGCCAGTCCGTTACAGATAAAAAAGGTTTTGTATTTTTTAGAGCAGTTTGGAGAAAAGGATACATTATATTTTGCCGATCCGGTCATGGGAGATAATGGAAAACGAATCCGCATTTTTAGCAATGAGCTTCTTTCGGGAATGAAAGAGCTGACAGTGAGAGCTGATGTGATCACGCCAAATCTGACAGAACTTTGTCTTCTTGCAGACGAGGATTATACAGAAATCGTTACACATAAAAATGCAGATGATTACGTGCAGAGGGTGCAGACAATTTGCGAAAAGCTTTTAGCAAAGGCAAAAAGACCGCAGACCGTAATTGTAACGGGCATCATTCGTGAAAAAGATGGCAAAGGATATGTGGGCAATCTGGCTGTTTCTGCAAAAGAAGCGATTCATGTTGAAACGCCATACACCGGTATGAGTTTTTCTGGAACAGGTGATCTGTTTGCTTCTGTTATTTGTGGTTGTCTGGTAAAAGGGCTGTCTATACGTGAAGCCATGGAAAAAGCAACTTTCTTTTTACAGACAGCGATCGAAGAAGCATCTGCAGAAAAAATTCCATCCAATCATGGAGTTCATTTTGAAAAATATTTATCAAGATTATTATAGGAGGATGAAGAGATGAGTACACAGGCAGTAGTGAAAGAAAAAAGCAAAGAAGCAGGAGCTTCCAAAGTTAAGTATATTACAATGACGGGAATCATGGCGGCGCTGATCACACTTATGACGGCATATATTTGTCATATCCCGGTAGGTGCAAATGGCGGTTATGTGCATTTTGGTGATTCTTTGATTTACTTGGCAGCAGTGCTTCTTCCAACACCATATGCGCTGGCGGCAGCAGCAATCGGCGGAGGACTGGCAGATTTATTGACAGCTCCGATGTGGGCACCAGCTACCATTATTATTAAAATGTTAATTACGATTCCATTTACAAATAAGTCAAAGAAAATTGTGACACCACGCAATGTCATTGCAACGATAGTGGCATATTTTATTTCTGGCTTAAGTTATTTTTTTGCAGAATATATTCTTTTTGGAACATGGTCTGTTCTTTTCGTATCCATGTCTCAAAGTCTGATTCAGTCTGGTGGTAGTGCGATATTCTTTATTGTATTTGGTCTTGCACTTGATAAAGCGCAAGTAAAGAAAAAGTTTTTTGAGTAGAGAGGAAAAAGATCATGGCAGATATTTTATACACCTATAAAAATCAAGTATATGCAAATATTACAAATAAATGTGACTGTAGTTGTCAATTTTGTGTCCGCTCACACAAGGACAGTGTAGGAGAAGCCGAGAATTTGTGGTTTCAAAGTGAGCCTGCTTTGGAAGATATTAAAAAGGCAATGGATGAATTTGATTTTACAGGCTTCGCAGAATTAGTATTTTGCGGTTATGGTGAGCCTACATGTGCCCTTGAAAATCTGCTTGCCAGTGCAGCTTATGCAAAAGAAAAGTACCATGTAAAAATCCGTTTGAATACAAACGGATTGGCAAATTTATATCATAAACGAAATGTAGTGCCTGAGCTTGCAAAGGTAATAGACAGCGTATCTATCAGCTTGAACGCGCCGACAGCAGAAAAATATCAGGAAGTAACAAGGCCTCAGTTTGAAAATGCGTATCCGGCACTTTTGGAATTTGCTTCACTTGCTAAAGAGGCATTTGAGCATACACAGCTTTCCATTGTCGATGTACTTCCGGAAGAAGAAATTAAAGCATGCCAAAAGATAGCAGATGATAGAGGAATCTATTTAAAAATAAGAAAATTTTCTTAGGTTTTCTTAGATAAAAGTGAGAGAGTAACAGGCAGATTTGGTTGTTACTTCTCACGAAGAATAGATAAGTGAAAACCAATATATCTTATCCATGAATAGCACATAAAGAGCATCATAACAAGAATGATTATATTAGCAATGGAATAGGATATGTTTGGAATCAACAGAAGAGCAAAAGTACCAACGTCAATTATTACCGTACAAATTTTGCCATACATTTTTGCTCCGTTCCATGCATTTTTCTTCTTTTTTAAATATAATCCCATGATACCCATATATAATTCCTTGCATACGAAGAAAATAAGGAACAGTATCATTGTCGGATATTTGAAACTAACAGCTATTGCTAAGGCGCCCTGTGTCAATTTGTCAGCAACCGGATCCAGAGCCTTTCCAAATCAGTTATCATATTAAACTTTCGTGCTACCCAGCCATCTAAAAGATCTGTGATCAAAGAAATTGCCAAGACTAAAAAAGAAAGGATATAGCCCTGAGGGGTGTTGGCTGTATAATACAAATACAAAAATACAGGAATCATTAATATCCTGAAATATCCCATGAGATTGGGAATACTAAAATACTCCTTTTTCATATGTTCCTCCCGAATGAAATGTTAAATTAATCCAATATAATACTATATAGCACAAATAAAAACGTTTTAAAAGAGCCAGTGATATGGTAAAAATGAAATAAATATTAAATAAAAGTAAATTTATCATTATAAAAATAAGCTAATTATAAAATAAAAGGGTACCATGTCGGTATAATTTGTGATATAGTATATTGATATGGTTAAAAATAGGAAAGGTACAAAGGAGAAGAGATGTTAGACACAATTAATGAAGTTTTAACGAAAATTGATGATTTTGTATGGGGGCTTCCATTGATCATCCTCATTCTTGCAACGGGTATTCTTTTGACAGTCCGTTTGAAAGGATTGCAGATTACGAAGCTTCCTTTAGCAATTAAGTACATGTTCGCAAATGAAAAGAGCGGAACAGAAGGAGAGGTTTCCAGTTTCGCAGCGTTATGTACGGCGCTTTCCGCTACGATCGGTACCGGAAACATCGTAGGTGTTGCAACGGCTATCGTTGCAGGTGGTCCGGGTGCATTATTTTGGATGTGGGTCGCAGCATTGGTAGGAACTGCAACAAAATATGCAGAATGTTTACTTGCAGTGAAATATCGTGTGACAGCAGAGGATGGACATGTTATCGGTGGACCGTTCTATTACATTGAAAACGGTATGGGAAAGAATTGGAAATGGCTGGCAAAGATTTTTGCATTCTTTGGAGTTGGTGTAGGACTTTTTGGTATCGGTACTTTTACTCAGGTAAACGGAATCACAAGTGCTGTAAACAATTTCTTTGATGCAGAAAATGCATATACCATCGAGTTGTTCGGAAGAAGCTACTCCTGGTCTGTTGTGATAGCCGGTATTTTAGTTACCGTTTGTGCGGCACTTGTTATTATTGGTGGTTTAAAAAGAATTTCAGCAGTGGCACAGGTCATTGTACCATTTATGGCAATTACATATGTTGTAGCAGCTCTGTTAATTTTAATCTTTAATTTCAAGGCAATTCCGGCAGCACTTGTTACGATTGTAAAAAGTGCTTTTGGACTCCGTGCAGTGGCAGGTGGAGCAATTGGAGCGATGATAGTCGCCATGCAGAAGGGAATTGCAAGGGGTATTTTCTCCAATGAAGCAGGTATCGGTAGTGCACCGATCGCAGCTGCAGCAGCGCAGACAGAACAACCGGCACAGCAGGGTCTGATCTCTATGTTGGGAACTATGATCGACACAATTATGGTTTGTACAATGACAGGTCTTTGTATTGTCATTACAGGTACATGGGATATCGGTCTGGAAGGTGTAGCAGTAACAACAAAGGCATTCCAGCTTGGTTTACCATTCCCAGACACAATCGCTTCCTTTATTTTGATGGTTTGTCTTGTATTCTTTGCATTCACAACAATTCTTGGATGGGATTATTACAGTGAACGTTGTTTGGAATATTTGACTGGAAACAAGCAGAAAATAGTAAAAGCATATCGTTGGATTTATATTCTCTGCGTATTTATCGGACCATATATGACGGTCAAGGCAGTATGGACAATTGCCGATATCTTTAATGGTTTAATGGCGATTCCGAACTTAATAGCATTGATTGCATTGAATGGTGTAGTTGTAGCAGAGACAAAAGCTTACTTTAATAGTTTGAAAAAATAAATCTTTATCCGCGAAGGAAGCAGGTTCGACCTCTTCCTTCGCGGATTTTTTTTAAAAAAAGTAATTTTTTCCTAAAAATTATATATAGTAATTTCTTTTTTATATAAAATAACTAATTTTTTTATAAAGAATGCTGTGATTTTATTGAAAAATTTACAAATTATGGTACAATTTAACTATATATGAATTGAGGGAAATATTATGGAAGATATAAGAGAAAAGATTTCATTCAATCAAGTTGAAGAAGTGATTAAGATTTTAAGTCCAAGTATTGATAGTTACCTTTATATCTTGGATATTAAAAATGATACATACTGTATTTCTGCAAATGCGCTGGAACGCTTTCCGATACCTACGCAGCAGTTTCAGAATGTTTTAGAGACATTGAAACAATACGTGTATCCTGAGGATTTTCAGATCTTACAGGAGGATATGATGCGTATTATGAGAAGAGAACAGGATTTTCATAATCTGCAATATAGATGGGTGGATAAAGAAGGAAAAGCTGTGTGGATCAACTGCAGAGGCAGGGTAATGTTTGATGAAGCCGGCGAACCGGAGTTCTTGGTAGGCTGTGTTAACGAGATTGGTCAGAAACAAAAGGCAGATAATGTCAGTGGCCTGCTTGGTGAAACCAGTTTGCAGCAGGAAATCCGTAGCCATAAAGAAGGCTGCCACAGTGGGTTTATGCTGAGAATCGGAATTGATAATTTTAAAGAAATTAATCAAAACCGTGGTATGGAATACGGTGATATGGTCTTACGAAAAACGGCAGAATGCATTCAGTCCGTGCTCACATCTTCTCAGAAGCTTTATCGAATTGTGGCAGATGAGTTCGTGATCTTGGATTTTTCTAAAAAAGGTGCTGAGGATGCGAGAAAACTTTTTGATAAGATCCGTTTGAAAATCAATTCCTTTATAGAAGAAAATCAATACGAGGTATTTTTTACAGTTTCTGGTGGAATTTTAGATTTTTCTGTTCAACAGGGAGCAAATTACACAGATTTGATGAAATGGACCGAGTTTTCTTTGAATGAAGCCAAGAACAGAGGCAAAAATACAGTGTATGTGTATAATGAACAGGATTATAAGGCATTCTTGCATCATAGACATTTGATACAGCTTATGCGTCAATCGGTAAATCATAATTTCAAGGGTTTTGAAGCGTATTTTCAGCCTATTATGGATATTAAAGAAGGACGATTGGCAAATGCAGAAACGTTATTGCGTTTCCATGCAGAAGAAACAGGTATGGTTTCTCCAGCAGAGTTTATTCCCCTTTTAGAGGAAAGTGGTCTGATCATTCCGGTAGGACGATGGGTATTACAGCAGGCAATCATAACGTGTAGAGAAATACAAAAATCAATACCGAATTTTAAAGTATCGGTGAATTTGTCCTATATTCAAGTATTGAAAAGTGATGTATTAGAAGAAATATTAAGCAGTATGAAACGGTATGGTTTGAAGCCGGGAAGTATTGTAATAGAACTGACAGAGAGTGGATTTTTGGAAGCAGATACGAACTTTATTGGTTTCTGTAATGGATTGCGTGAAAATGGAATACCGTTAGCGCTGGATGATTTTGGTACAGGTTATTCTAATTTCCATTATTTGTACAACTTAAATCCAACTACAATCAAGATTGATCGTTCCTTTACCTTGAAGGCTTTGAAAAATAGTTATGAATTTAATCTGCTTCAGCATATGGTAGATATGACACATAGTATTGACTTAAAGCTCTGTATTGAAGGTATTGAAACGGAGCAGGAACTGAATAAAATCTGCGAAATGGGTCCAGATTATATTCAAGGTTTTTACTTTGGAAAACCTTGTCCGCTCAAACAATTTTTAGAGGACTTTGTTAATTGATAATAGAAAGACTTCAGGAAGGACAAGACAAATAGAGAGATGTTAGTTTGCGATTATATTGTAGAAAAAATTGATGGTGATTATGCTTATCTGCAGCGTGAGGACAAGCCGGAGGAAGAAAGTAAGCTGGTAGCAAGAGCGCTTCTGCCGGAGGAAATTACGGAAGGAAGCAGACTACATTATGAGATGATGCAGTATACAATTATATAGGTAGGATAATGAAAAGCAGAAATGCCGGGTTTTACATAAAAGTAAAATCCGGCATTGTTATTTTTAAAAATCTTTACGAAACTTTACAATTTCATAACTTTTGTCACAAAATTTTACAATTCTTTACCGAAAGTTGATAGTTTGTCAACGATTTGCAATGCTATACTCTCAGCGTGAGAAAAAGAATGAGATAAAAGAAAGGATTAGTTGGGAAGATGAAAAAGAATGTTGTAAAAATGACAGCAGCTCTTATGGCAGCAGTAGTTTTCATGACTGGCTGTGGAGCAGAAAAAGCAACAGAAGAAACCGTAGATTTGAGAGAAGTACCATTAGAAGAAATTATTGAAAAAGCACAGGAAGAAGGGACCATTTCTTCTGTAGGTATGCCAAATGACTGGGCAAACTGGGAAGGAAGCTGGGAAGCAATTACAGAAACTTATGGATTGGAACATGATGATACAGATATGAGTTCTGCAGAAGAACTTTCTATGTTTGAAACAGAAAAGGATGCAGCTACAAAAGATATCGGTGACGTAGGACAGGCATTTGGACAGACTGCTATTGATATGGATGTAGTACAGCCCTACAAAGCATCCACATGGGATTCCATTCCTGATTGGGCAAAAGATCCAGATGGTAATTGGGTTATTACTTATGTAGGAACTATGAGCTGTATGGTAAATAAGAACAATGTAGATGAAACCATTGATTCTTGGGAAGATATCGCAAATAGTGATTGCGTCGTAACAATGGGTGATGTAGTTCGTGCGGCAGCTCCACAGACGGCAGTGCTCTCTTGTGCATATGCTATGGGTGGCGATATGGAGAACTTAGATCCTGCATTTGATTTCTTTAAACAGCTCGCTGAAGAAGGAAGATTGGATGCTGGTGAGTACAGCCAGGAAAGAATGGCTAGAAATGAAATTGATGTATCTCTTACATGGGATTATCTTTCTTTGAAATATCGTGACCTGATCGTAGAAGAATCACCAGAAGCAAATATTGAATGTCACGTAATGACAGATGGTGCTATTCAGTCTGGTTACTGCCTTGTGATCAATAAATATGCACCACATCCATATTCAGCAGCTTTAACAGTAGAATATATGTTGAGTGATGAAGGACAGCTTAACAGAGCAGAAGGATATGCACGTCCGATTCGTTCTGATGTAGAGATTCCAGAAGAATTAGCACAGAAAATGATCGCAGATGAAGAGTATACAGATGGTATTCCTTTAACAGATAATGAAGCGATCACAGCAGCTTGCGCAGAAATTTCAACACGTTGGGAAGAAGAAATTATTCCTCTTATGAATTAGGAGCGGAGTGCAGTAGGATGAAGAATTTTAAAAAAGCGGGTGGCAGAATAGCATTCTTTCTGCCGCTTGCATTTATTATTTTATTTTTTGAATGTGTACCTTTAGTAAGCATGATAGTAAAGAGCTTTTTGGAAGATAGCGGAAGTGGGTTTACTCTTAATAATTTCATACAGATCTTTCAGAAACCGGCATATTTGGTAGCTATTAAAAATACTCTTTGGATCACGATCTTATCCACAGTAGTTGGTCTGATCATTGATTTCTTTCTTGCAATGGCACTCAGTAGAGATACAGGAAAGAAGAAAAGCCTCTATTTATCTTTATTAAATTTGACCTCGAATTTTTCAGGTGTACCCCTTTCCATTGCATTTATTACTTTGTTAGGTACTGCTGGTGTATTTGTATTGATCAGTAAGCAGATCGGATTTACACCATTGGCGTCTTATAATTTATACAGTTTAAAAGGTATGTTTATCATTTATGTATATTTCCAAATACCAATGGGAACGCTTTTGCTCCTTCCAACTTTTGATAAGGTGAGAAAAGAATGGAAAGAAGCAGCAAGATTGATGAATGCAAGAAGTGTTCGGTTCTGGCTGCAGATCGGTATTCCGGTCATGATGCCGGGTATATTGGGAACTTTTAATATGTTGTTTGCAAATGCATTGGCAACTTATGCAACACCATATCTTTTAGTAAATAATAGTATTTCCTTATTACCAGTTAAGATCGTTGATATGTTTGTTGGAGATGTCAAGCAAAGACCGGGATTAGGAAGTGCGCTTTCGATCGTCATGCTTTTGATCGTAATGATAGAGATTGGACTGACGAATTTATGCAAAAGGCATTTTGAAAGAGGTACAAAGCGATGAAAGAACATAAAGTATTAAAAACAATTTGGAAAGTTTGCGTTGCAGTCTTTTTGCTCATGCCGCTTGTTGTTACGTTAATCTATTCCTTTTCGGAAAGATGGATCAATATCATTCCGGAAGGTTTTACATTGGAATATTATGTTAAAACGTTGACAAACACAACCTTTCTGATGGGTATTGTGCGAGGAATGGTCACTGCATTGATCCCGGTATTGATCACAAACATCAGTGTATTGCTTGCCTTGTATGTTGTCATTGTCTATTTGCAAAATATGGAAAAGGTGGTGCAGCTTTTCTGTTTGATTCCGTCTACGATCAATGGAATCATTGTGGCAACATCCGTACTCGGAACTTATGCCGGAAGTGATACTGTTTTTTCAAACCGTATTTTTATGTTAGTAATGATCTATTGTGTATTTATTATGCCAGTGACGTATCAGGGAATACGAAACAGTTTATATGCGGTGAATACTGCTGGAATTTTAGAAGCAGCAGAAATGCTTGGATATCGTAAGTTCCATAGCTATGTTACGATCGTGATTCCTACGATCTTACCGGGACTATGTAACTCTGCATTGATGAGCTTCGCAGGGCTGTTTGGAGATTTTGCAATTATTAAGATCATCGCTGCTTCACAGTGGGAAACAGCACAGGCATATTTGTATCGAAACCGGAGTACAGATGCACAGGAGTTGAGTGCAGCGGTAGTTATTTTATTGCTGATCACACTTGTAATTAATTACGCAGTGCATAAGAGCCAAAATGATAAGAAAGGAGTACGTGCGGAATAATGGCATATATAGAGTTTAAAAATATTAATAAATCCTTTGGAAGTAACCATGTATTAAAAGGAATTGATTTAAATGTAGAAAAAGGCGAGCTGCTTACTTTGCTTGGACCTTCCGGTTGTGGGAAAAGTACATTGCTTCGTTGTCTTGCAGGATTGGAAGAAGTGCAGGAGGGAAGCATTTATTTAGATGGAAAAGATATTACACATACAGATGCAAGACTTCGTCAGATCGGAATGGTCTTTCAGCAGTATAGTTTGTTCCCGAATATGACAGTGGCTCAAAATCTTGCTTTTGGGTTAAAAATTAAAAAGATGGCAAAGGAAGAAATGAAAAAGGAAGTCAGTGCTGCATTAAAAATGGTAGGACTGGAAGAAAAAGCAAATGCTTATCCGGGTCAGCTTTCTGGAGGGCAACAGCAGAGGGTCGCTTTGGCAAGAGCCATTGTTACCAAGCCAAAGGTTTTGCTTTTGGATGAGCCATTGAGTGCAATTGATGCAAAGCTTCGTAAAAATTTACAGATAGAAATTCGAAAAATTCAAAAGGAATTAAATATTACAACGATTTTCGTTACACATGACCAGGATGAAGCAATGGTCATGTCCGACAGAATCTGTTTGTTAAATGAAGGACGTATTGAGCAGCTTGGCACACCAGTTTCCATTTATACAGAGCCAAAAACAAAATTTGCAGCAGGCTTTATTGGACATTATAATGTAATGAAACCAGAAGAGTTTGATAAACTGATCGGTGAGAAATGCAATAGAACACACGCCGTTGCCATACGACCGGAAACCATTGCTATTTCAAAAGAAAAGAAAAATCTTGAGAATTGTTATGAGTTCAAAGGAAAAGTTGTGGAGAGTCTTCCAAGGGGAAACGTACTCCGTTATACGATTGATGTAAATGGGATAGAAATTTCAGCAGATACCTTGTTCAGAAGCTTTTCCATTTTTGAAGATCAGTCAGAAGTCTGGTTGTCTTTAGAAAAGAGAAACTGTCTTGATGTGGAGGAAACAGCTGTATGATAAAGAATATGTTTGCAGAAAGCGGAAACTGGTACAAAGGAAATTTACATTCCCATACGACCAACTCAGATGGAAGAATGACACCGGAGGAGGCAGTCAGCCTTTATAAAAATTATGGTTATCATTTTCTGTGCCTTAGTGAGCATGATCTGTATACGGATTTGAGAGAGCAGTTCGACAGTGAAGATTTTATACTTCTGCCGGGCGTAGAAGCTTCGGTATGGCTTTTGAATGAGGAAAAGACCGGCTTGATCAAAACACATCATATTCATGGAATTTTAGGAAATGAAGAAATGCAAAAGGCAGCAGGCGATAATCTGTTCAAACCGGGTGAAAAATTGGAGCCGCCAGTGTTTATAGAAGAGTGGAATGGGCTGGAAGCAGCACAGCAATTATCGGATTATTTACGCGCAAAAGGATGTTTCACAACATACAATCATCCGATATGGTCTCGCGTAGATATGGAAGAAGTGGTTTCCTTGCAAAATTTTTGGGCAGTAGAGGTTTATAATTATGGCACAGAAATAGAATGTGGGGAAGGCAAGGATACGGTATTCTGGGATGCCATGCTAAAAAGAGGTACACACATTCATGGATTTGCTTCGGATGATAACCATAATCCGTGGAAGTTTTTTGACAGCTTCGGAGGTTATGTCATGGTGCGTTCCGAGGAACTGACGCATGAAGCGATCGTCAATCATCTGTTGGCGGGCGATTACTATTTTACAGGTGGCCCAGAAATTTACCAGTGGGGCATCGAGGAGGGAAAGGTATTCGTAGAATGCTCAGATGCGGTACGTGTGAATTTCATTGTAGGTGGAACTGTAGGAAGCAGTGAAACGATATTAAAACGTGTCACTCCGATCCGACGTGCGGTACATCAATTAAAAGGAAATGAAAAATATGTCCGTGTAGAATGTATAGATGAGCATGGAAATACTGCATGGACAAATGTAATGTGGTTATAATAAAAATGCTTTGGATGGTCAGTGTATCATCGAAAGCATTTTTTTTCGCAGAAACTTGTGTTACAATGACAGCAGAATAAATCCAAATGGGAGATGCAGGAATATGACGTTACAACAATTACGTTACGCAGTCACAATAGCAGAGAGTCCGTCCATGAATGAGGCTGCCAAACAGCTTTTTATTTCACAGCCAAGTCTTTCAGGAGCTATCCGGGACTTAGAGGAGGAAATCGGAATTACTATTTTTAGCCGCAGCAACCGCGGTATCATTCCTACGCCAGAGGGAGAAGAGTTCTTAGGGTATGCCAGACAGATGATGGAACAGTATCAGTTGTTGGATGAACGTTATATCAGTAAGAAGAATGTCAAAAAGAAATTCAGTGTCTCTGCCCAGCACTATACCTTTGCGGTAAATGCTTTTGTGCAGATGGTGAAACAGTTTGGAATGGATGAATATGAATTTGCCATTCATGAAACAAAGACGCACGACATTATAGAAGACGTAAGAAATGGAAAAAGTGAGCTTGGAATCTTATATTTAAATGCATTTAACGAAAAGGCGCTTACGAAAATATTAAGAGAGAGTGGATTGGAATTTCATGAACTGTTTTGGTGTAAGACGTATGTGTATTTGTGGAATGGGAATCCGCTTGCTAAAAAACAATGTCTGACGATGAAGGATTTAGAGGATTATCCGTGCCTTGCTTTTGATCAGGGAAATAATAATTCTTTTTATTATGCGGAAGAGGTTTTAAGTACATACGATTACAAACAGATCATTAAAGCAAGTGACCGTGCTACAATTTTGAATCTGATGGTCGGTCTGAATGGGTATACACTTTGCAGTGGTATTATATGTGAAGAGTTGAATGGAAAGGACTATTGTGCGATCCCATTGGATTCAGAAGAAAAAATGTGTATTGGCTATATTAAGAAAAAGAATATGAGCTTAAGTGCGTTGGGGCGAAAGTATTTGGAAGAGTTGGAGATGTACAAAGATAACGTGCTATAAATTTTAAGTAAGGTCGTGATAGAATGGCAGAGTATTGGAGAAAAATGCAAGTTATTCTTTGGAAAGGCTAATAGAGTCGTGGAAAAGAATTTTAGGAGATGAGGAATAGAGATGAGACCACAGGAACTGATCAAGCTCATGCAGACAGCAGAAAATTTAAAAAATAATACAAGACATTCCTGGACTTCATCGGGCAGACATGAAAGTGTGGCGGAGCACAGTTATATGCTTTGTTTTATGGCACTTTTTATCAAGGATGAATTTCCGGATGCGGATATGGATAAGGTGATCAAAATGTGTATCCTACATGACATTGGAGAGGCATTTACAGGGGATATTCCAGCATTTGAGAAAAAGACTGCGGATGAGGAGAAGGAAGCGGATGTTGTGGCACAATGGATAAGCGGCCTGCCGGGGGCATATCGGACAGAGTTTTCAGCTCTCTTTGAGGAAATGAATGCCCTTTCTACAGAGGAAGCCAGGATTTATAAGGCATTAGACAAAATGGAGGCGGTCATTCAACACAATATGGCGGATATTTCCTCATGGCTTCCGTTGGAATACGATCTGCAGCTGACATATGGAGAAAAAGAAGTTGCGTTTTCCGATTATATGAAAGATTTAAAAGAAGCAGCAAATGAAGATACTAGAAAGAAGATAAAAGAAGTTATACACTAACAGCGTATAACTTCTTTTATGCATTCCAGCAATTTATCGTTGTCTTCAGGCATCATGAAGCAAAGACGGAAAAATTTATTATTTAATCCTTCAAAGGAAGAACAGTTGCGGATCATCAGGCAGCGGCGGATCGCTGTATCAAACAAAATATCTGCATCCTTGTTTTCCTTTTCTATCTCTACAAGTACAAAATTGGCAGCAGGTTCATATACTTTCAACCCTGGAATGGAACGAAGTATATTGCATACACGTTCTCTTTCAGAGAAGATCAATTCCTTTGTCTGACAAATATAATCGGTATCTGTGAACAAAATTTTTCCGGCAGCTTCTGCAAGAGAATTGATCGTCCACGGGTTTTTGGTTGCATTGATCTCATCAAGCAACGTCTTATTCCCAGTTAAGCCATATCCAAGGCGAAGACCGGGAGAAGCAAAAAATTTAGAAATACCTCGCAAAATAATGAAATTATCAAAGCGTTCCATAAGCGGTATTGCTGTAATGGAATCGTATGCAGCAGCAAATTCTACATAAGTTTCGTCTATCATTACAAAAATATCGTGCTGCTTACAGTACTCCAAAATAGCAGAAAGAGTATCTATGTGTAATGCAGTAGATGTCGGATTATTGGGATTGCAAAGAACGAGAAGCTCTGATTGAGTTTCCGATAGAAATAAAAAAAGTGCTTCTATATCTAAATGAAAATTGTCTTCTGGTTTTATAGAGAAATAATGACATTTGCCACCGCTTAAGGAAATCTCTCTTTCATATTCCGAATAGGTTGGAGCTATCAGGCAGGCATTTTCTGGTTTCTTAAGTTGAATCACAGCAGAAATTAATTCGGTAGAGCCATTTCCAACAAGGATATTTTCATAATCCGTATTGCAGTAGATTCCAATAGTTTTGCGGAGATCTGTATATTCTCTGTCAGGATAAGTAGTGATCACATCCAAACAGTTTTTCAGACCTTCACAAAGCTTCGGAGATAATCCCAGTGGATTCACATTGGCAGAAAAGCTAATAATAGATTCTTTTTTTATGCCATAGAATTTTTCTATTTTTTCTAAATCACTTCCGTGAAAATGTTCTGTATGCGTTATCATGATGAAGTCCATCCTAAATTTTATTGTGTTAGAAAAAAGCAGATTAGTCCGGCAGCATACGACTGCCTACTTTTTTAATATGTTCCTGAAGAGCCACTTTGGCAAATTCCTTTTGCCCCTGTTCCAAATATTGAATAATGAGCTTGTGTTCTTCGATGGCTGATTTCTTATAAGAATCCAAAGTGCCGGAAAGAACCAAAATACGGATCATCATTGCATTTATTTTTTGCACGGTCTCTATCAGCAAAGAATTATCCGAAATCTGAGCTAAGCAGCTATGAAAATCACAATCCAATTCAGCAAAGCGAATATTGTTGACCGATCCACTCTCAAATAATGCACTTTGCTGTTCGATCAAGTCTTTTAATTGCTGTATAGATTCATTTGAAATAGGAAATGCAGCTAAATCCATTGCTAATGGCTCCAGATTCAGTCTCAGAACGGTAATATCATGTACGTCTTTTTCACTGATCTTAGATACATAAATATGACCTGTATTGTCCGTAGTAGCTAATTTTTCAAAAACTAACTGCTGCAGAGCAGAACGGATAGGAGTTCTGCTGATTGATAAAGTTGCACTTAATTGTTCTTCTGTTAAAGGAGCGCCAGGTTTTAATGTATTGGAATAGATAGCTTGTTTTATAGAAGTATAGGCTTGTTCCTTTAAGGTAACAGTCTTTTTAATAGGTTCTAAATTCATATGATATGATACTCCTTAAAAGTGTATTCAGTATAGATTTTATAATAGATACATGGATAAAATCAAGGCTATAGAAATGGATTTTATAAAAAGATAAGGAAAAAATGTAGGTTTCAGGTTGACAACGAAAAAAATATATGATAAAAATGTATACAGTACACAGAATACCAATAGCAAAGGGGCTGCATTGCAGTCCCTTTTTGCTTTGCAGAATAAAAAAAGAAAGAAGATGATTACAATGATTCATCAGGAAATGTTAGATTTAGCAAAAGCTTTAGTGGAAATCCCAAGTATTAATGGAACAGAGGGAGAAAAAGATATAGGACAATTTTTGGAAGAATATTTGAGAAATATTCCTTATTTTAAAATGCATCCAGAGCAGGTGATCATTCAGGAATTAAAAAATGATACGCTGAACCGCAGAAATGTGTTTGCTATCTTGTTGGGAGAAAAAGAAAATAAAGGCGATACACTTCTTTTGCATGGACATACTGACACCGTAGGTCTGGAGGGCTACGGAGCAGCAAAAGAATATGCCTGTAAACCGGATGAATTGGAAAAAGTTTTTCGGGAAATGAATCTTCCAAAAGAAGTACGGGAAGATTTGGAATCTGGAGAGTATATGTTCGGAAGAGGCGCCTGTGATATGAAGAGCGGAGATGCGGTCTTTCTTGGCATATTGAAAGAATTGAGTGAGCATCCTGAGGAACTGGCAGGAAATATTGTAGTTTCCTTCAATCCAGTAGAAGAGAATCTGCATACCGGCATTATAGAAGGGCTGGATGTCTTAGAGCATTTAAAGGAGAAATATCATTTACATTACGTTATGGCAATTAATAATGATTATATTTGTCCTTTATATCCCGGAGATGAAGTGAAGACTATATATACAGGTGCTGTTGGAAAATTACTTCCCTGTTTTTACATACAGGGAAAGGAAACTCATGTAGGACAGTGCTTCGAGGGACTGGATGCTTCTATGCTTGCAGCGGAGCTTGTACAGCGTATTCATTTGAATTTTGATTTTTCAGATGGGTATGAAGGGGAGTATTCCTATCCGCCATCGGTTTTAAAAATAAAAGATCTCAAACCATGGTATAACGTACAGACAGCAGCAGAAGCGTTTGTTTATTTTAATTACTTTGTACATAATTCTTCCATGGAAGAAATTACGAATCAGTTGCTAAAGGCAGCAGAAGACTCTTTTGATGCAGTATTTCAACGGGTGAATGAGCAGAATAAAAGGTTTTGCAGCACGACTGGACAGGAATATAGCATTTATAACTATGACACAATGGTATGTACATATGAGGAATTGTATAAAAAGGCAGAAAAAGTGGCAGATATCGATGAGAATATGCTGCAGAGAATGGTAGAAAAGCAATGGAAGGAAGGCGTAGACAAGAGAGAAATCCCGATAGCGATCATTCGCTTTTTGCTGGAAACTGCCGGAATTACAAAACCTACCATTGTTCTGTATTATGCAGCCCCCTACTGTCCACACAATACGCTGCAGGGCGAGGAACAGAAATTAATAGAAGATATAGAATACCTTGCTAAAAAAACAGGGGAAGAAACAGGAGATACTTATCGCATTATGAAATTTTTCCCGAGTCTTTCTGATAGCAGTTATTTAAAAATTGATGACAGCAAAGAATCTATAGGATTGTTGGTAAATAATTTTCCGGGATTTGAACAGTTATATCCTGTACCAATTGATAAAATACAAAAATTAAATATACCGGCAGTAAACTTTGGCTGTTATGGAAAAGATGCACATAAATGGACAGAGAGAGTGCATATTCCGTATACATTTGGACATTTACCGGTATTGCTCCGAAACACCATTGATTATTATTTGAAGAAGTAAAGGTGAGGTGAAAATTATGAAAAAACTGGTTCTTAGTGGAAAGCAAATTGTAACGGGAGCAGGTTCTTTAAGCTGTCTGAAGGAATTGTGCTATAAACGAGTGATGATCGTGACGGGAGGAAGTTCTATGATCCGGTTTGGAATCATTGACCGTGCGAAGGGTTATTTGGAAAGCGCCGGAGCTACAGTAAGTGTATATTCCGGGATTCAAAAAAATCCTGCCATAGAGGAAGTAGAGCAGGGTTTGCAGGCACTGAAAACATTTAAACCAGATTGTGTGATGGCGATTGGTGGAGGTTCTGCTATAGATGCAGCGAAGGCAATGCTTTTGTTTTATGAATTTCCCTTTTTAAATTTTGAAAATGTACTTGATTATAATGCAAAGGGAGAGATTCCAGTAAACAGGGATACGGCTTTGGTATGTATACCATCTACTTCAGGAACTGGTTCAGAGGTCACAAGAGGAACTGTGATCACAGATACAAAAAAAGAATTAAAGGTTCCGATCATGACCGATTGTCTTAGACCGGATATTGCAATTTTAGATGCAGAGCTGACGACGACAATGCCAAAACAGATTGTGGCAGAAACCGGTATGGATGCTTTGACACATGCAATTGAGGCATATATCAATCACAATCTGGATGATTTTAATGAAGCATTGTGCGGTGGTGCGATTGCAGGAATCATGAAATGGCTTCCGGTATCTTACGAACAGGAAACATTGGAAGCAAGAGAAAAGGTACATAATTATCAGGCTATGGCGGGCATCGGTTTTGCGAATGTTGGGTTAGGTATGGTGCATGGAATCGCCCATTCCTTTGGAGCCGCTTTTAATATGGCACACGGGCTTACCAATGCTGTGATTCTTCCATTTGCATTAGAGTATAACAGCAAAGATAAAATCGTGGCAGATAAACTGGCACATTTATCTTACTTATGCGGATGTGAAAATATTGTGGATGAAATAAGGAAATTAAAAAGCAGACTGGGTATTCCGAATGGATTTAAAGATGCAGGAATTACAGAAAAAATGTACCAAGATAAATATGAACTGTTGTTAGCACATGCTATGTTGGGAGCTACCAATGTTAACCCGGTAAAAATGACCGAAGAAGAAATGGAAAAAATGTTGGCTACGGTATTTTATGGTGAAAAAAGGTTTTAGACAAGGAGGTAAACATTATGAAAAGTATGTATGAGCGTTGCTGCGAAGTGATGCCTGCTGTAGCAGGAAGATCCACTACACTTGGAGTAACAGATTCTGAAGGCTGTTATCTGTATACGGAAGATGGAAGAAAGGTACTGGATTTTGCCAGTGGTGTAGCGGTAAACAATTTAGGAAATAAAAATGCCAAAGTGGTAGAGGCAGTGAAAAAACAGCTGGATACGATGATTCATGTAGGGCATAACGTCGTTTATTATGAATCCTATGTAGAGCTTGCTGAAAAGTTGGTAGAACTGACAGGAGGAGATACCAAAGTGTATTTCAGTAATTCCGGTGCAGAAGCAAATGAAGGTGCGTTAAAGCTGGCAAAATACGTTACCAAAAGACCAGGGATTATTTCTTTTGTGAACTCCTTCCATGGCAGAACGATTGCGACAACATCTATTACTGGTTCCAATTCTGCTTATCGTAGAAATTATGAACCATTGCTTCCAAGTGTTTACTGGGCGCAATATGCGAATTGCTATCGCTGCCCTTTCCATCAGAAAAAAGATTCCTGTCATATGGAATGTTTAAAACAGTTTGATACGATTTTTGAGCATTTGATCGAGCCGGAAAGTGTAGCTGCAATTATGGTAGAGCCTATACAAGGAGAAGGCGGTTATATCACCCCGCCAAAGGAATTTCTTGAAGGACTACGGGACATTTGTGATAAACATGGAATTATGCTCATTTTTGATGAGGTACAGACCGGTGTCGGAAGAACGGGCGAATTGTACGCATGGCAGACTTTTGGCGTAAAGCCGGATATTTTCACAACCGCAAAAGCATTGGGTGGTGGTATTCCGTTATCAGCAGTGATTGCTAAAAAAGAAATTATGGATCAGTGGCCAGCAGGAGTACATGGCGGCACTTTTGGCGGTAATCCGCTTGCATGTGCAGCAGCTTTGGAAACCTTAAAGATCATCGAGGAAGAAAATTTATTGGAGCATTGTAAAGAAATGAGTGTTTATTTTATGGAGCGCCTGCATAAATTACAGAAAAAATACCCTCAGGTGATCGGGGATGTACGAGGAACTGGTCTGATGATCGGAATTGAGATCGTAAAAAATGACGGAGAACCGGATGCAGAATTGACAGCCAAAATAAAAGCAGAAGCTTTGGAAAAGGATGTACTTTTACTGACTTGCGGAAGCAGCCATAATGTAGTGCGATTTATTGCTCCGTTAATTGTTACAGAAAAAGAAATTGACATCGCGGTAGATGTCATAGATGAGATTTTAGAAAAGTAAGTGTTGCCATATGATCTTATTTAAACAGATGTTGATTTTATTCTTCCTTATGATGATTGGCTGGATATTAGCAAAACGGGGAGAATTGGACAATAAAATAAGTGGTTTTCTGTCCTCTTTGATCGTGAATATTGCGAATCCGTGTTTGATCTTGAGTGGATGTTTAAATGGAAATAGTATGAACCGACAAACATTTTTAACTACCATGGCTTTAGCCGTAGGGATGTATGCAGTCTGGATCTTGCTGGCTGAAATAGCAATTCCTTTCTTTTTCAAAGACAGGGCAGAACGGAATGTATATAAAGTTATGTTTGTTTTTTCCAATATGGGTTTTATGGGATTTCCACTCATTTCTGCTATGTATGGTTCGAATGCATTGTTGTATGCTTCTATATTTATGCTGCCTTTTAATCTTTTGATCTATACATATGGAATGTACTGTGTAGCAGGGAAAATTGGTGATAAAAGATCGGTATTAAAAAAATGTTTCAATTCCGGTGTGTTGGCTGGTATAGCAGCATTTATCATTAGTCTGTGTCAGCTGCAATTGCCGGACATAGCGGAAAGTATCATAGAAATGTTGGGAAATCTGGCAGCACCGCTCAGTATGATGGTCATAGGAGCTTCTTTGGCAGATATGCATATAAAAGAAATCTTTGGTGATTACAAACTGCTGGTCTTTTCCCTAGTAAAACTTTTACTTGTTCCTTTTGCAGGATTCTTTTTCATTCGCATGGTAACAGATGATGTAGTGTTACAGGGAATCAGCCTCGTTATTCTGGCTACACCTGTAGGAAGCATGTCTGCCATGCTTGCAAGGCAATACGGAGGTGACCACGCTTTGGCATCAAAAGGAATCGCAATCACGACCTTATTGTCTATCGTTACAATGCCACTTGTTTTTTGGATCTTAGGATTATAGGAGGTGCAAAATGCCAACATTACAAATGTATATGGATCAAAGTAAGATTGAAAACATGTTTCAGTCGGAAGTTTACGAAGAAGTATGGGGCAATCAATTTGGCGTAGATAATTCCGTTGGAAAAATCCAAAAAATATTGCTTCATTGTCCGGGAAAAGAGTTAGAACAATTGAAAGATGGGATTTATGAGGAAGAAGCCGGAGCCAGAATTTTAAGAGGAAGGAACGGAAGAATCCGTAATTACTTTAAATCTCATGAATTACCGGACATTGGACTGATGCAGGAACAGCATAACAAAATGGCGGATATTTTACGTGCCGAAGGAATGGAAATTTATTATTTGGAGGATAAATCGGAATACTGGACGAATCTGACCTTTACAAGAGATGTTGCATTGATGCTTCCAAAAGGAGCAGTGCTTACCAGATTTGCCATGTATTTTCATCAAGGAGATACCTATTTGACACAAAAATTTTTGGCAGATCAGAATATTCCAATCTTAGGTGCAATACAGGGAAACGGAACGATAGAAGGTGGTTCTTTCTCTATGCTGGATGAAAAGACCGCGGTCATTGGCAGGTCTGTCCGGGTCAATGATGAAGGAATTGAGCAGCTTCGAAGACTTTTATCTTATCAGGGAATCGAGCTGATCGTTGTAGATATGCCGGCATTTTATATTCATTTGGATGAAGCGTTTGTACCAGTGGATAAGGATAAGGCTTTAGTCAGTACATTTATTTTGCCGCATTGGTTTTTAAATATGCTGAAAGAACGAGGCTATACCTTAATTGAAACCGACCGGGATGATCCGTTCCTTACAAACAATTGTCTGGCACTTTCTCCGGGAAAGGTTCTGTTTTCTGCATTGGGCACAAAGACGCGAAAGAACTTGGATAAAGCCGGAGTAGAAACGATACCGGTGGATATTTCTGAAATCAATAAACTTGGTGGTGGAATACATTGTGCTACTTTACCATTGTTACGCGATAAAATAATATAGATGGAGGTAATGGATATGAGTGAAAAGTATATTGTAACAGTTACAAGACAGTTTGGTAGTCAGGGAAGACCGATCGCAAAAAAATTGGCAGAACGATTAGGCTGGGATTATTACGACAGAGATATTGTAGATATGACAGCGAAAAAATTGAACATGCCCGTTTCAGAAGTGGGCGATCTGGAGGAAGCAGTCCAGGGAAGATTTTTTGGTATGAAGTATCCATTAGGTATGGGAACCAGTGATATTCAGGACAAGATTTTTGAACAGCAGGCAAAGATCATTAAAGATCTTGCTTCAAAAAACAAATCCTGTATTATTGTAGGACGGTGTTCCGATTATATTCTTCGGGAATTTCCTAATTGTCTGCATATATATATTTATGCGCCATATGAAAAGCGTTATGAAGTATGTTTGAATGATTTTCATATGCAGCCAAATGAAGCAAAAAAGATGATGTTGGAAGTGGATAAGGCAAGAGAAAGATACCATAAGCAGTATGCGGGTTATTTACCTGCTGATATACGCTATAAAGGAATGATGGTCGATAGTAGTATATTAGGTCAGGAAGGAACCGTAGAAGTGCTGGAGCAGTACATTAAGAGCTGGAAAGCACATAAAAATGATAACAAGCTATAAAATGTATACATTTTTGAAGTTAAAAATAATTATGTTTTTTGGAAAAATAAAAAAAGTCATTGAAAATTAAAATATTTTATTGACAAACAGAAATCAGAGTGATAGTATACAAGAAACAAACAACTGGATACGGTATACAAAAACAAGGGCGTTTTTACACAAAGTAAAAACGTCCTTTTCTGTTTGAACAATATTGTATGGGCGAGTTGTATAAGAATGGAGGATTATTATGGAAAAAGAGATAAATTATACAGATAATGCCCCAATTATGAAAATCAAAAACTTGTCAAAGAGTTATCATACTTTGCCAGTTTTAAAAGATATTAGTTTAGATGTGCAGCGTGGAGAAGTGATTGCGATTATTGGTCCTTCCGGTTCTGGAAAAAGTACTTTACTTCGTTGTATGAATGCATTGGAGACTATAAGCGGTGGCGAGATCTGGTTCAAAGATACATGTATCAATCGAATGAAGAAGCTGCCAAAGCTTCGGACAGAAGTGGGAATGGTCTTTCAACATTTTAATTTGTTTCCGAATATGACGGTACTCAAAAATATCATGTATTCTCCGATCAAGGTCAGAAAAGAGAAAAAGGAAGACGTGGAAAAGCGTGCCATTGAATTATTAAAGACAGTCGGCTTAGAGGATAAAAAGGATGTTTATCCGGATACGTTGTCTGGTGGTCAGAAACAGAGAGTAGCCATTGCAAGAGCTTTGGCAATGAATCCTGAAATCTTATTATTTGATGAACCTACTTCTGCATTGGATCCGGAGATGGTCGGAGAGGTTCTGAGTGTTATGAAGAATTTGGCACAAACAGGTATGACAATGCTTGTTGTTACTCACGAGATGGGATTTGCTAAAGAAGTTGCAGACAGAGTTGTATTTATGGATGAAGGATACATTTTGGAAGAAGGAAAACCACAGCAAATATTTGAAGAAGCAAAAAATGAAAGGGTAAAGGCTTTTTTAGATAAAATGCTTTAGCAGGAAATGGCGGAGGAAAACAGGTATGAGTTTTTTAAGCAGTTTAATTGATATTACATATAAATACCGATTTATGTTACTTAACGGAGCAAAATTTACATTAATTGTTTCCATTTCTACCATTATGTTTGGATTGATTTTCGGAATCCTGATGGCAATGATGAAAATGAGCAAAATATTTATATTGCGGGCTTTCGCAAATGTATATGTAGAATTTTTACGTGGTACACCAGTATTAGTACAGATCTTTCTTGTATTTTATGGTTTGCCGATCATGGGAGTTGATATTCCTTCCATTGTTATAGGCGGTGTGGATATGTCGCGATTGATTTCCGGTATTGTTGCCTTGACAATCAATACCACCGCATATGTTTGTGAGATTGTAAGAAGCGGAATACAGTCAATTGACAGAGGACAGACAGAAGGTGCACTGGCACTTGGAATGAGTCCGACAAGAACGATGTATTGCATTGTTTTACCACAGGCAATGAAAAATATTTTCCCGGCTATGGGCAATGAATTTATTACCATTATCAAAACATCTTCCCAGATTTCCGTAATAGGAATCGCAGAGCTTATGTATGTAGCAGATACCGTTCGAGGAATCAGCTTTAAGCCAATGGAGCCATTGATCATAGTAGCTTTGATCTATTTTGTTATTACATTTACGATTTCTTTGATTCTGAAGAGAATTGAAAAATTTATGAGAAGAAGTAATCGCTAAATTGCACTATTGCAGAATTACCTGCTTTAGAATAAAAGAAAGTGAGGAAAAAATTATGAAAAGAAAAATGTTAGCAGTAGTTTTATCAACCGCGATGGTATTTTCCATGTTGATTGGATGTGGAAAAACGGAAGAAACACAAACAGAAGCATCCGTGGCTACAGAAGAAGCATCTAGTGCAGAGACAACTGTAACAGAAGAAACATCCAGTGTGGCAGCAGAGAGTGAAGAAACAACTGAGACAGCTTCAGAAGGTGATCTGTTACAGTCTATTAAAGAGAAAGGAAAGCTTGTAGTTGGTACAGCATCCGGTTATGCACCTTATGAGTTTGTGGATGTAACTTCTGCAAATCAGGAAATCATTGGTGTAGACATAGAGTTAGCACAGGCAATTGCAGATGAGCTTGGTGTAGAATTAGAAGTGCAGGATATGGTATTCTCATCCTTATTATCTTCCTTGTCAGCACATAAGATCGATATTGCGATCGCAGGTATTGCACCTACGGATGAAAGAAAAGAAACGATGGATTTTTCAGACAGCTATTTATTTGCAACACAGAGTATTTTGATTTTGTCAGAAAATGCAGAGCAGTTCCAGACATTAGAGAGTTTTTCAGGTCAGCCAATGGCAGCACAGAAATCTACTACACAGGAAGCACTGATTCAGGAAATGTTACCAGAAAGCCCATTGGTTTCCTTGGATAAAGTGCCAGATTGTATTTTAGAGTTAAAGAGTGGTAATGTTGCCGGTGTTGCAGTGGAAAGTATTGTTGGTGAACAGTACATTATTGCACATGATGATTTACAGTTCGCAGATGCCAGCTTCGAAAAACAGAAAGAATCCGCTGTTGCCTTAGAAAAAGGGAATGAAGATCTGCTTGAGATCATCAACAAAGTTATTAAAGAAAACCAGGATAATGGAAACTTTGATAAGTGGGTTGAAGAATATAGTGCAATAGCAGCAGAAAATGCACAGTAGTTATTTGGTTTTGTGATAGGAAAGGGGCTGTTTCTTGATGACAACATTTTCGTCATTGGGAAACAGTCTTTTTTATTATGATAGAAAGGGGTAAAAGATGAAAATAGTAATCAGTGATCATGAAAATGTATTACAGAAGGATCTATCCGTGACGGTTCAAAAAATAAAAGAAATTTTACCAGAAAGTGAAATAGAAGTCGTGCCTTTTTCTGCGGATAAAGAAAAATTTTATGAAGGTATCCAGAAAGCAGAAGGACTGATAACAGCATTTCTTCCTGTGGATACAGAACTGTTCAGGCGTGCCCCTAAGCTTCGATGCGTTTCCATCAATGCAGTAGGCTATAGTAATGTAGATGTGGAAGAAGCTAAGAAGCATGGAATCACAGTTTGTCATGTTGGAGAATATTGTACACAGGAGGTCGCAGAGCATACGATTGCACTTATGTGTGCCCTGAATCGTAATTTAAAACATTATGGCTACCAGATGGAAAAGGAAGGAAAATGGCAATATGCATCCATACCGGGTGGAAAACCATTAGCGGATCAGACAGTGGCAGTCTTTGGTTTCGGAAACATAGGGAAACGAGTTGCAAAGTTAGCAAAAGGATTAGGAATGCAGGTCATAGTAGTCAGCCAATATTTAGCGGAAGAAGAGGAGAAGCAATATGGTGTGAGAAAGGTAACCGTGCAGGAAGCCTTTGAAACAGCAGACATTATTACCAATCATAGAAGTCTTACAAAAGAGACATATCATTTTTTTGATGAAACGGCTTTTGGTCAAATGAAAAAAAGTCCCTTATTTATTAACGTGGGACGTGGAGGAAGTGTAGAGGAAACGGCGTTAGTAAAAGCATTGGATACAGGACTTATCCGAGGCGCAGGGCTGGATGTTTTGGAGGAAGAAGATCCAGACATGAAGACACATCCCTTGCTTCATAGAGACAATGTAATTTTAACTCCACACAGTGCTTTCTATTCTGAGGAATCGCTAAAGCGGTTGCAAATGATCAGTGGAGAGAACATAGCATATGTTTTAAAGGGAGAAAATTGGAAAGTGCAGGAAAATATTGTATAGACGTAATAAGGCGTTGAAAACATTTTGCTTTTCATTTCCCCATATGGTAAAATTTTTCTGAAATAGATATATTAGGCAGACCGATGGAAAGGTATGGTTATCATGGGAAAGAGGAAGCAGAAAATATTTGTTGTAGGACATAGAAATCCCGACACGGATTCTATTTGTTCCGCAATTTGTTATGCGAATTTAAAATGTGCTTTGAATAAAGAGGAAGAATATATTGCCATGCGTGCGGGGCAGATCAATGAAGAAACGCAGTATGTACTGGACCGCCTAGGGATACAGGCACCCTTGTATTTAAAGGATGTGCGGACGCAGGTAAGAGATATAGAGATCAGAGAAACAGAAGGGATTTCACAGGACATTTCCCTGAAAAAAGCATGGAATCTGATGAAAGATAAAAATGTAGTCACTCTTCCGATAACAGAGAAAAATAAGCTTGCAGGAATTATCAGTATCAGTGATATTGCAACTTCTTATATGGATGTGTACGACAGTAAGATCTTGGCAACTGCGAAAACAAAATATAAAAATATTTTGGAAACTTTGGATGCCACTCTGGTTGTAGGTGATGAGGAAGCTTTTTTTGATAAAGGAAAAGTTCTAATCGCAGCAGCGAATCCTGATCTGATGGAAAGTTATATTGAAGAACATGATCTGGTCATTTTGGGAAATCGTTATGAGTCCCAGCTTTGTGCAATTGAAATGAAGGCAGACTGTATCATTGTATGTGAAGGGGCAGCAGTTTCTGTAACGATTAAGAAAATGGCAGAAGAAAAGGGCTGTACGGTTATCAGTACACCGCACGACACGTATACCGTGGCAAGATTGATCAATCAAAGTATGCCGATCGCGCATTTTATGCGTAAGGAAGATCTGATCACTTTCCGTATGGATGATTATACCGATTCCATTAAGGAAACAATGGCGAAAAAAAGACATCGTGATTTCCCTGTGCTGGACAAGTATGGCAATTATATTGGCATGATCTCCAGAAGAAATCTCTTAAATATGTCACCCAAAAAGATTATTTTAGTAGATCATAATGAGAAGAGTCAGGCAGTGGAAGGTCTGGAAAACGCAGAAATTTTAGAGATCATTGACCATCATCGTCTTGGAAGTATGGAAACGATCTCACCTGTATTTTTCCGCAATCAGCCTTTGGGATGTACGGCAACGATCATTTATCAGATGTATCGTGAAAACAATGTGGAAATTACGAAAACGATTGCAGCGCTTTTATGTGCAGCGATCTTGTCAGATACTTTAATGTATCGTTCACCCACTTGTACACCGTATGATAAGCAGGTAGCAGAGGAGCTGGCAGAGATTGCAGAGATTCAAGTAGAAGAATTTGCAAGAGAAATGTTCAAGGCAGGAAGCAATTTGAAATCAAAAGAGCCAGAAGAAATTTTCTACCAGGATTTCAAAACATTTTCCATCAATGATGTATCGTTTGGTGTAGGGCAGATCAATGCCATGACAAGAGAAGAATTAGTGGAGATCAAAGAAAAGATCCAGCCATATATGGAAGCTTCTCTTGGAAAGATGAGCATTAATATGGTCTTCTTTATGTTGACCGATATTATCGGCGAGTCTACAGAGCTTTTATTTGTAGGAAATAATGCAGAAGAATTGATCCAGGATGCATTTGGTGTATCGATAGACGGAGATTCTTTCCGATTAGATGGAGTCATTTCAAGAAAGAAACAGCTGATACCGGCATTGATGTCGATCATTCAACAGTAAAGGCGAAAGGAGCTGCAGCATGGAAAAGAATTTTAAAGAAAAATATCTTGCAGGTGAAATAGAGTTTGAAGCAATAGATGATTACAGCTATGAATGGGGCATGAGTGATGAGGAATGCACTCTCGCGCAGTATTTGGGATTAAATGCAGAAGAAGAGGATGCGTGGGTAAGCGTCAGCGAAGAAGCCTTAAAAGAGCTGTTAGATAAACAAAAATAAGGCAGGAATCTTAGTGCGGCCAAGAGGTAAGGCAGAAGCGAGGATAATATGGAAGACAAAAAATTTGCAATATTAATTGATTCAGAAAATATATCATCCAAATACATTTCTGCAGTTATGGATGAAATGACTAAGCATGGAATCGCAACTTACAGGAGAATATACGGTGACTGGACAAGCTCTCAGGCAAAAAACTGGAAACCTTATTTAGCAGAAAATTCCATTACACCGATACAGCAGTTCAACAATACCGTAGGTAAAAATTCGACGGATTCTGCACTTATCATTGATGCCATGGATATTTTGTATACCGGAAGGGTGGATGGCTTTTGTATTGTTTCCAGTGACGGAGATTTTACCAGGCTTGCCAGTCGATTAAGAGAATCAGGCATGCTAGTAATTGGTATGGGAGAAGAAAAAACACCTCGTTCTTTCCGTGCAGCCTGCTCCCAGTTTACTGTTCTGGAGAACCTGATCGATGCGGAAGAGGAAGAACTGGCAGTAGAGGAAGTGGTTTCTTCCAAAAATGGAAAGACCAAAAAGACTGCATCAAAACAGAAGGATACAGCAAAAGAGTCCACGGTCATCAGCAAAGAAGTAATTGAAAGTGCGATCATCAATATTATTACAGAAAATGAAAATAAAGATAAGGAAACAGGGCTCGCAGAAATAGGAAGCCGCCTGATCAACAAATATCCGGACTTTGATACGCGAAATTATGGTTATAGTTTGCTTTCCAGATTTTTGGAGGAAGTTCCTAGCTTGGAATTGGTCAAGACAGAAAATAAAGGTATTAATGTCAGGGTGAAAGCAAATGTAGAGTCCAGGGGTGAGATTACTTCTTACATGAAGCAATTGGTGAAAAAACAGGGCGAAAAGGGTATGGGTGTAAACGAGCTGAGCAATAAAGTGCATCAGAAATATACTCGTTTCAATATTAAAGACTATGGATATTCTCAGTTTACAAAGTTTCTTCAGAGTATACCGGAATTGGAAATTTTTGAGGATGGAAGTGGAAGAAAAAGGGTAAAAAGTACAGATTGATTATGAATGAAGTAAGAATAGAAAAAATGAAACTGATCACATCCATGTGTATATTTGGTACGATCGGTATTTTTGTAAGAAGCATCCCTTTACCAAGCAGTGTAATAGCTTTTGCAAGAGGGCTTGTGGGTATGCTTTTTTTGCTTGTAGTTATTATGTTAAAGAAAACTCCAGTATGTGTAGAAGCTATTAAGAAAAACTTATTTTGGCTTTTGTTATCTGGGATCTTTTTAGGAATGAATTGGATATTGTTGTTCGAGTCGTATCGGTTTACTACGGTTGCCACTGCGACCTTATGTTATTATTTGGCACCGATTATTGTGATTATAGTTTCTCCATTTGCATTGAAGGAAAAGCTTACGCTGCGGAAAGCAATCTGTGCAGTTGTTGCATTGATTGGGATGATCTTTGTATCGGGTGTTTGGAAAAATGGAATGCCGGGAATGGATGAATTGAAAGGGATTTCATTTGGCATTGGAGCAGCCATTTTGTATGCGGGTATTATGATAATGAATAAAAAGATACAGGACATTTCGGCTTATGATAAAACGATGGTACAGCTTGGAGTTTCTGCAATCATTTTATTATCGTACTGTCTTATAACAGAGGATGTTACGGCATTTTCCTTTACGGGAAAAATAATTTTTTTGCTTTTGTTAGTTGGTATTTTACATACGGGCATTACTTATTATTTATATTTTGGAGCCATGGGGCATTTGCATGCGCAGACGGTAGCGATTATCAGTTATGTAGATCCGGTCGTGGCTGTTCTGATTTCTGTATTTGTATTGCAGGAAGGAATGGACGTTGGAGGTATTATTGGCGCTGTTCTCATTTTGGGAGCAGCAATAGTAAGTGAGCTGAAACCCTAAATGGGTTTCAGCGTTTTTTTTATTTTTTTAGTCTTTGTTTTATGCTGATATAGGAAGAAAGATCTTTGCATAAATTACAAATCTCAAATCCGAAAATATTGACGTCTTCGTGTTCTTCAATTCTTACGACCCGACCTGTAAGATTGATTTCATGACCTAAATCTTCAAATGATATGGAAAATTCATCGCCAACCCCAAGTTTTAATTCCTTTTTTCTGTCTGAGAGGGAAAAACCGGTTAAACTGATGTCCCTCACCATAACCTGCCTTGGACCTCTGCCTAATGTATTGACCCTTGCAAGTACGGAAACCCCTACTCGAAAGGAAGCTCGTCTATTATGTTTTGAGCCATCTCCGAAAACCTGTAGTGCATAATCTGTCATATAACTTGCTATTTTAACATTGTGCCATATAATTGGTACAGCACCGTCCTGATAGTATTCCATGTCGACCATAACACTGTCGAAAACTAATTTTTTGGTGGTGTTGCACTTCAGAGAAATCAAAGCAACATTTTCTTTTAAGATTTTTTTGAGAACTGCTCCCAGTTCAATACTTTTATCACTATTGCTGATATGAAGCAGTACTTCTGTGCCTTCGTCTAATTCCGATAACTTAAATCCCAAATTATCACTCCTAATTGTATTGATGTTTCTATTTTAACATATAATGCAAAAATAAAATACCTTTATTTACACAAAAAGAGTATGCTAGTTTATCTAGCATACTCTCTGGCATAAAATTTAAAAGGGAATCTTATTTGAAGTATCTATTGTATAATCCCTGGAATGCTTTACCGTGTCTAGCTTCGTCGCCTAGCCACTTCTTGTACTGAATCATGGACTGAAAGTGCGTTAGAGAGTACTGGGTATCTCGGAAACGCTAGACATGGTAAAGCATTCGAAGGTTTCTTTCATGACACAAAGGAATAAGTTTTTATATTTTATATCATTCATAGAACTCTCTTGTGACACAATTTTGACACAAGGAGAAAAGAGAAAATGCCTAAAATAGACGATACCGGGGTGTATCAATTAAGTAATGGATATTGGGCTTTTCGTTATGTTGTCACAGTTAATAATAAACGTGTGGAACGTAAACGAAATAAAGACGAACAAGGGAATCCATTTAAAACAAAGATGTCTGCTGTTAAAGCAAGACGTATTATGATTGAACAGGAACGGAATAAACCTAAAAAAGAAACTGTTATTCAAAAGAAAACAGTTTCAGAAGTATATAAAGAATATTGTGATAATGGGCGAGCAGAAAAAGCCTATGCCACAATAAAGAAACAAGATAGTTTATGGAATAACCATATTAAAGACCGATTTGGTGATAGATATATGGATGAAATATCTGTTGCTGAAATCAATGATTATTTAACACATCTATACTACGTTGAAAACAGAGCATACAGTTATACAGAATCATTTTTGAAGATGTTCTATCTTATTTTCGGACAAGCATATTCAAGAGATTATTTATCAGCAGATAGGTATAATAAACTCTGTAAGAATCGAGAAACAAAAATCCACATGCCAAAAATGAAGATTGATGAAGAAACAGACGTTGTTATCTTTGATGATAAAGAAATGTCTATTCTTGCTGATTACTTTAAGGGTACAAATGCAGAAACAGCATTTATGTTAGGTAAATATTGTGGATTGCGTATCAATGAATGTTATGGATTAAAATGGAATGATATTGATTTTGATGGTGGTGTTATTAGAATCCATCAGCAAATGCAGTACCAGGATGGTGTTGTAAAATTGGTATCTTTAAAGACAAGAAATGCCAAAAGAGAGATTGTGATAGCTGAACCATTAAAGAAGTATTTATTAGAGTTAAAAAGAATCCGGGACGTTGCTATGGTTGAAATGGCGGAACGCAGAGAGCAGAATCAAACTATGTTGATGGATTTATCCAATGAGAAAATATCAAGTTTGGAGTTGGTTAATTCATTAGCAGATGGAAAGATGCAGACAGTTAATTCTATGAAATATCATTCACAGAAGATAAAAGCCAAGTATGGAATTGAATTTAAGTATCATTATCTAAGACATACTTATGGAACGCAATTAGCGATTATGAATACCCCTATGCATATCTTATGTAATCAAATGGGACACGCATCCGGGAGAGTTACACAGATGTATTATTTGGGTAATTCTAAAGAGGGATTAGAGGTATTAAAAAGTAATTTAGACAAGATGAAATAATTATATAAGTAGTGGACGAACAGGGAGAGTTTTTACAATTCTTCCTGTTTTTGTTTCATAACTTAAAAGATTTGACACCGTTCTGAAAGTAGCGAAAATAAAGGCTTTTGGCGGTGTCATTACTTATGGTCAAAAGTAAATTAACAGACAAAGAAAGGAGTACCACCCCTATGAAATATGGATATACAAGAGTAAGTACCAAAGGACAATTAGATGGAAATAGTATAGAGGAACAGACAACAGCAATTCATAATATATATGCTGATGCTGAAATCATTGTTGAAAGTTATTCTGGGGCAAAGGAAAGCCTTTATTCAATCAATTATTGGATAAGGCACAGAGTGGAGATTATATTGCTGTAACGAAGTTGGATAGATTTTGCAGAACTACAAAAGAGGGATTGGAATATATTGACCTTTTGCTTAATAAGGGGGTAAAAATCCATATCCTCAACATGGGTTTAATTGAAAGTTCACCAATGGGAAGATTGATTGTAACAAATCTCCTAGCCTTTGCAGAATTTGAAAGAGCAATGATTATCGAGCGTACGCAAGGTGGAAAAGCTATTGCAAAGCAGAGAGCAGATTTTAAAGAGGGTAGACCTAAGAAATACAACACCAAAAAGATAAATCATGCATTGGAGTTGTTGGAGAAATATTCTTATAAAGAAGTTGAAAGCCTAACAGGAATCAGCAAATCAACACTCATTAGAGCCAAAAGAAACCAGGAAGTATCTTAAAATCGCTAGTATAGAGAATTTTCATATATAAATTTTTTGCCTTGTTGGTGAATGGTTATTAAAGAGAAAACGAAGATGGAAACCTAGCCCTATTTATGTGAGGTTCTATTTTCATGTCCTAAGCGTGGAAATGTATCTGATATGCAAGAAATCAACAGTGAATATGATGTGCTATTTAAACGCATATCTGCCTTATATAGCGAGGAAAAAACAGCATATAACCAATCCTATACCTACGATAAAAACGAGGAAAACAAGGCATTTAAAGAGGTTATAAGCAAGATTATCAACATCAATGCAGATATTGAAATTTGTGGTGAGTGGATTTGGATTCAAAAAGGTGCTTATGAATACCGGGAGTTATTAAAAGAAATAGGATTTTACTATGCTTCACGCAAGCGAGCGTGGTATTGGCATTACGGAACATATCGAAGAAGAAGTAAACGTGAAGTTAGTATGGCTGAAATTCGAGAAAAATATGGTTCTACAAAAGTTAATCATAGAACAAAACAATATGTAATCAGTTAAGAAAGAGAGGATTTTATTATGAACACAGAAATCAAAACATTAAAAGGTTGGAATGAATTTGCAGAACAGACCGGGAAATACAGTTGGTACGATTATGCAAGAGTTGGTGATATTGTTGATGAAGTAGTTGTAGACTATTTTATGAATCTATTGCCACCGAGAGCTATGTCAAGCAATTATCTACAAGTCGGTGAAGCATTCAGCCACAGATACGATATTGACCGCAGATTAAAAGCTACATTCATGACTTTTGCTAGGAGCAACAATGTATGGAGATATTATGGTTGCTGTTTTGCTTATGAAACTATTAACCGGGATTAAAGCCAATAGGCTTTATTTTTTTGTCCAATTTTAGAGGAAAGGGGGTGAAAATCGTGTGTATGATGAATAATCAGTCAGTAAGCGAATATTGCAGTCCTTGTGGCAGATGCCCGGAATATCTTTGCAGTTGTATGCCTGTTGTTGTGAATGGACTGGTTGCCGGGGAATGCGATTTGATTGCATGTGAATTTTGTAATTATGAGGATTGCCAAGAAAGGAGCTGTTAAGGATGAAGCTATTAAATTACGACCACCGGGAATTGATTATGCGGAATGTCCGGTCTACTTCAAAAGAAGTACCACCAACATATACAACAAGCCAATACAAAATCTTATGCCGACTTATCCGACAAAAACGAATTACAAAGCAATTTTTTGATTTCTTGTTGTTACAATTATTTGATTTATCAGATTGGCGAGAATTGAATTATTCGCAGATGTACGAATTGATTCACATTTTAACATTTTGGAATTACGAAAAGAGAGGAAAATAATCATGTCAGAATTATTAGTAGAACTTTATAATCACCTTATGGAAACAGATACTGATGCAATCAAAATGCAGAATCGAGTAAATTTGGAATTGGAACGTATGCTGATTCCATATAAGCATAAATTTACAGAAGAAGAAAAGGAAAAGGCATATACTTTTCTTTATGATGTGGCGTATATTGCAGAGCGAGAAGCTATGTTATTTGGAATAAAGTTAATGATGAGGTTAATGTTAGAGTTATAAAACTTTGGCTATTCGCAGTAAAGTTTCTAGTTTTGCAGAATCCATTCCTTTAATAGTGTTGAGCAATTCTTTTTCTGTAACGGAAGTTGCAGTATTATATTCGTTTTCTAATAAATAATCTAATGTAACATTTAAAGCATTACATATATTTACAAGCAAAGTTAAGCTGATTTTAACCTTGTTAGTTTCGACATTGGAAACATGACTAACATTTACCCCGGTTACATTAGCGAGATATTCTTGTGTTAAATGTTTTTCGGTACGGATTTCCTTAATTCGCTGACCGATAAAAGCAAAATCTAATTCGTTCATACAGATTTACCACCTATCAAAATATTATCTTAATTGTAATATTTGTTTAGTTGCAGTATAATAATTCATAACTAGAAAAAATATAGTTACAAATTAACGATAAGGAGAGTATTTTATGAGAAACAGTTCTTATGAATATCAGGTATTAGAAGCAATTATTGATGAACCAAGAGCAATGGATTATAAGTATCAACAGTCTAAGGCTGCCAATAGACTTACTGATATATGTAACCAAATAATAAATCCATTGATTGATTATGAAGTAGATAATAATACAGTAAAAAAATTGAAATTGAATATAGAAACAAAAAAAGAAAGATGTCGATTACAAGGCGATTATGGAATCTGTTTATTGGATAATATTTATTTTGAACTTTACAAATATGATATTATAAAAAGTATATTTGATTTGATGAAAGAACTAGACGAAGAATTGATAAATATGGATTACGAAGCTTTTATAAAAGTCATGCTGAAATACTGTCAAGATAGTTTTGTAGATTGTCAAGATTTTATGGATAAAAATCCAAAGTCTAGGATGACATTGCAAAGATATAATGCTATGAATATTCAAGATAGAGAATATGCTTATGTATTAAGTTTTTTGAAAACAAATACAGCAATAGATACTATGCAAAAAATATTACATGGAAGAATAGAGTTAAATCGACGTGTGACTACATGGTATAAAGTGATTGATGAAGTTCCATTATGGTCTAGTGATAAGAAAGCTGTTTTTGATAGAGTAATTACAAAAGCGGTTGATGGAAAGCTATCTGCTATGTATAAAAATATTTAGTGATATAAAAGAACCGGGTGGAGTACCTACTTTTAACAGAGTAGATACTCCATTTTTTGTTGGTAATGTCTTGTTTATAGGTTAAAAATAGGCATTCATTTAAAGGTAAATTAGCTTGTGTTTTGGTGGTGCTCTTTAATATACTTATAGAAAAGCAAATGTGTAATATGGTCTTGTAATTAAGCTATATAAGTAGCGTCCGAACAGACGGAGTTTTCGGTGCTGTTATGTCTTAAAACCCCTTATTTTATTGGGTTTCTATGTTAAATACTGATTACCACCCCTACCGGGGTGTCTATACAAAATATTATTATACAACAGGAGGATGATATGATTCATACATTTACATTAGCTTGTAGGGTTGACTATTCTATAATAAATGAGCAATCCTTTTTAAAACAGATATATACTATTCCCCATTTGGATGAATCAAAAAAAGGTAATAAGAAATTAGTGTTCTTAAATGATAAGTTGTCAGCAACATTATCTAAAGATGAAATGGAATCCATGCCGTTAGTCTATTATGAGCATATCAATCATAAGACTAAAGGAAAAGTAACCGGGTATGATGATTATGTTGTTGTTGAAATTAACTATCAGAAATCGCTAGCAAATAAAAAGTATTTTGCAACACCAGTTCCTAACATGAAATATGCTATGTTACAAGCCATTATGGATTTAGTCTGTAAAGCAATGCCTGTAATGAATAAACTTAATACTATACGGACAGAATTGGTTCGAGAATTACGGAAACATTATCAGCTGATAAATAACAGAATATGTACGCTTTCAGAGCTTGAGTTGTTTTCGGAAATGGTAACAGCACCAAGTCCATATATACAGAAGATATTGCATCATTGGTTTACAGATGAAAGTATGCAGATTCTTTCAACACCAACAGTGAGTGATAAGGCGAAAATGACAGTAATAAATTCGTCATTATCATTCTTGAACCTGTTTAAAGTGCGTAGAATAGATTATGCGTTGGACATTCTGACAGATTATAAAGATATTTATATGGATTTATTAGCACAAGGTATATTGCCACCCAATATGAAGAAAAAGCATATAATATATTATGGTACAGATGAAAATGGTGATGCTTTTGTTCAAAGTAAACAAGCCAAAACATACAGTGTCAGCATAAATTTCTATGATAAAGAAAAAGAAATGATGGATAAAGGAGAAACCATATTCCCGGAAGATTCTCAAAAGATACATAATACTTTAAGATTGGAAATCCAAGTTCATAGGAGAAGAATCAATTATCTTATAGGTAAAGATAGCAATACAGTTGAAGAACGTTTATTAAAGGATGTAATGGATGGTGTTGTTGAAGAACAGGAATTAAGCTATTACTTTTCAAAGGTTATTGGTGGTGGACAGTATTTCACATATACAAATGCAATCCAACTTATCCAAAATAGTAAGTTCAAAGCAGATAAACGTCAAAAGTTATGTAAGGTAATTGGGTATGTAGCGAAGTATCATGGAATTAGCATCTTTTTGGATAGGGTTAAGGATGGAACAATTACAGATTGTGGAAAATTAAAAACAGTTCAAGGTTATTTAAGAGACCTACAAAATATGGGTATAAACCCGGTAACAATTTCTAGGAGAGATGAAAGTGTTATGAAGAAGATAACACCAACATACCAAGTAAGTAACGTTGGTAATTATGTGCATGGTGTAGATTACTTATTGAATCCATGTACCTATTTAGAAATGCAGTTACAGAAAGAACAATATATACAAGACGAACTGATGAATCCAAATTCAGCATTAGTTTGTGCAATCGAACAAGAGTAGAGAGGTCAAAAGACTTCTCTATTTTTATGAAAGGAAGTGAAAATAATGGGTGAAAACAGAATAAGAACACCAACAAAAAATGATTTATGATATGGCTAAAACCATTGATTTTGCTGGGATTGTAGAACTTTAAGTATGACACAAAAAGAGAGTTCCACTTTTGGATGATTTTAAGGCTTGTAGGTGGTGGTGTGCCACAATTATGACACAATGGATGAGTGTGTAAGGCTTTTTAAGGGTATATAAAAGAGGATAGCCAATAAATGACTATCCCCGGTTAAATGCTTTATTTTAAGCGGTTTTCTTATGCGTTGAAGTAACGTTTGAGTAATCCTTCAAAAGCCTTTCCGTGTCTTGCCTCGTCTCTAGCCATTTCATGCACGGTATCATGAATAGCGTCTAAGTTCTGTTCTTTTGCACGTTTTGCAAGATCTGCTTTTCCTAATGTAGCGCCGTTTTCCGCTTCAATACGCATTTCCAGATTTTTCTTTGTAGAGTCTGTTACAACTTCGCCGAGTAATTCTGCAAATTTAGCAGCATGTTCTGCTTCTTCATAAGCAGCCTTTTCCCAGTATAATCCGATTTCTGGATATCCTTCTCTGTGAGCAACTCTTGCCATAGCAAGGTACATACCAACTTCTGTACATTCACCCTGGAAATTAGCACGAAGATCCATGATAATATCTTCGCTAACACCCTGTGCTACACCTACAACATGTTCTGCAGCCCATGTCATTTCACCACTCTGAGCAGCAAATTTTTCTGCTGGTGCATTACAAACTGGACATTTCTCTGGTGCTGCATCTCCTTCATGAACATAACCACATACCTGACATACAAATTTCATAATCTTAATCTCCTTTTCTTTTTGCTAAGACGCCTTTGGCTGTCTTTACCTATTGTTGTTAATTGTTAATAAAAGTATTTTTGTTTTTGGTATTTTACGACAAAGTCTTTTTGTGACAATCACCACAAATACCATAAAAATGAGTAACATGACCGGTAATCATACCATCAAAATTTTTGCTGGCAATATCGATAATGTTATCAATACTATCCATTTCAAGGTCGATTACACTTCCGCATTCCGTACATACGAAATGGTAGTGGGGAGAAACATCAGCGTCAAAATGGTCTATACCATCGCCAACACGCAGGCGCTGAATTTCACCGATATCCGCCAACAAAGTTAAATTACGATATACGGTACCAAGACTGATATTTGGATATTGTTCCCGCACATTTGTATATACTACATCAGCAGTAGGATGATCCTTACGGGTCTTTAGAAATTCTTTAATAACTTCACGCTGTCTGCTATATTTAAGTGCCATCGTATCTCCTTTCGATATTAGTAACTGTTACTGATTTTATTATAACAATTTTTTTATATATGTCAATATACTTTTTGAAAAAATTTTTAGAAACTTTTTATAAGAAAATTTTCTTAATTTTAGAAACAAGCTTCTTATATATGGTATACTTTCATATAAGAATGTATTACGATGCCATCCATAGCGGAAACAGTAGTAATTTATAGGAAAGGCGGAAATACGAATGAAATTTAAGACAAGGCTGCGGGTAACATTTATAACAATTATCATTTTGCCGCTCGTGCTTACTGCACTTGCCTTTTTTGGAATTGGTTCTTTTTTGCTTTATCATCCAACACAAAATATAGAGATTACGGAAATTGATTATTCGTTAATGTCTGATGGAATTCAATCTTATGGACAGATAACGGAAGAACTCTATGCACAAATAAGTGAGGAGATAGAGTTACATCCTGAAAAGGCAGAAGATTTAGAGTATCTGGAAGCAAAGAATGAAGCAATTGGAAAAAGATTTTCTTATTTAATTGTAAGAAAAGATGACGAAATCTACTATTCCGGTGATAGTACTGCAGAGACTATTTTTAATAGCCTGCCGGAGTATGAGGAAGAAAAACAGGAAGATAAGATATATTATTTTAATGATGTGCAGCGTATTGTGAAACAGATTAACTTTCGTTTTTCGGATGGCTCTGAAGGAACGCTTTTTATCGTAACGCATATTAAAAGTTTGATTTCCAAAACCTTACTTATTGATATGATCATTGCGATTGTGCTGATTCTTGTATTTACAAGTCTTATGCTGACGCGTTGGATTCATAAGGGGGTATTCCTTCCGGTAAATGAATTGAATACTGCGATGCAGAATATTGCGGAAGGCAATTTTGAATACCGGCTTTCGGTAGAAGGAAAAGGCGAGATCGGAGAGCTGTATCAAAACTATGAAGAGATGCGTCTGCGCCTGAAAGAGTCGGCAGAAGAAAAAGTACAGCAGGAGAAGCAGAACAGAGAGCTTATCAGCAATATTTCCCACGATCTGAAGACACCGATCACAGCGATCAAAGGTTATGTGGAAGGGATTATGGACGGGGTAGCAGATACACCGGAAAAGATGGATAAATATATTCGTACAGTTTATAACAAAGCAAACGATATGGACAGGCTCATCAATGAGCTGACTATTTATTCGGGAATCAATTCAAATCGCATACCTTATAATTTTCATCGTATTAATGTAGCGGATTATTTTAAAGACTGTGTAGAAGATGTAGGGCTGGATTTGGATTCTAAAAATATTGAACTGAATTATTCGAATCTTGTAGACCCTGATGTAGTCGTCATTGCAGACCCGGAACAGATGAAGCGAGTCATCAATAATATTATTGGAAACAGCGTGAAATATATGGACAAGGAGCATGGAGTTATCGACATTCGTATTTTGGATGAGATTGATTCTATCCGGGTGGAAATTGAGGATAATGGAAAAGGAATAGCTGCGAAAGATCTGCCGAATATATTTGAACGATTCTATCGTACGGATTCTTCCAGAAATTCTTCCAAGGGAGGCAGTGGTATTGGATTGTCCATTGTGAAGAAGATTGTGGAAGATCACGGAGGTTATATTTGGGCAACAAGTAAAGAAGGCGAAGGAACCTGTATGCATTTTGTTTTAAGAAAATATTCAGAAACGAAAATGTAAGCAGTAAATATAAGGAAATGTAAAAGTTTGGAAAGGAAGAAACTATGAGTAAAATTTTAATTATCGAAGATGAAGAAGCAATTGCAGATTTGGAGAAAGACTATCTGGAGTTAAGTGATTTTGAAGTTACGATCGAAAATGCCGGTGATGTAGGACTTGCTACTGCATTGAGCGGTGATTTTGATCTGATCATTTTGGATCTTATGTTACCGGGAATGGATGGATTTGAAGTATGTAAAAGAATCCGTGAAGAAAAAAATGTACCAATTTTAATGGTATCTGCCAAAAAAGATGATATTGATAAGATCAGAGGACTTGGACTGGGGGCAGATGACTACATGACAAAACCATTTAGCCCAAGTGAACTGGTAGCGAGAGTAAAAGCGCATATGGCACGTTATGACCGACTTGTTGGAACAAATCAAAAGGAAAATGACATTGTGGAAATACGAGGAATCCGCATTGATAAAACAGCAAGACGAGTTTATGTGAATGGGGAAGAGAAAAATTTCACAACGAAAGAATTTGATTTGCTGACTTTTCTTGCAGAACATCCGAATCACGTTTACACAAAAGAAGAGCTGTTCCGCGAAATCTGGGATATGGATTCTATCGGGGATATTGCAACGGTTACGGTTCATATTAAAAAGATTCGTGAGAAGATTGAATTTGATACAGCAAAGCCACAATACATTGAAACAATTTGGGGTGTAGGATATCGGTTTAAGGTGTAAGAGTAACTTAATAAAAGTGGTTGAATGTTTTAGATAAACTGTATATAATATAGTTAGAAGTAAATGTTTGCCGCTTGCTGATGGTGCGGGATATAAGTGATTCAGTTTGTAAATGTTCGCCACTTGCTATACAGGTGGGATATAAATAGTATAGTTTGTAAATGTTCCCCATCGACTTATGTCGGTGGGGAATTTCTGTAAGGAGGAAAGTTTGAAGGTACAACAGGGGTTTTCATATCATATAAGGTCAACCAATTATGGTACATAAGGAATTAAATAAAGTCCTTGTAAAAAATTTGCAGGATGTACTTGCTATGTATGATTCAGAAGTTAAATTGTTCTTTACAAATGTGCAGGAGATTAGGCGTATTATGGAACAAGAATTGCAAGATAATCAAGGTGAATAATTGGATTTGTGAGGAAGTTCTGACGGAAAAGCGGACTTCCACACTTGCATTTAGATATTTTAATGATTGATGAATAACCATTGTAGATAATAAAATCTACAGTGGTTTTTTGTTCCATGAAATAGGTATGTTTCTCGATACGATGAATAGTGGTTTATAATTGTGTATTGACAATCTAACAACTGTTAGATAAAATGTACCTAACAATTGTTAGGTGGAGGCATATCATGAATACGACAAGAGAGAAAATTTTAGACATTTCTTTAGAATTGTTTTCCCAAAAGGGATATTCAGCAGTTTCGATTAGAGATATTTGCAAGTATGTGGGGATTAAAGAAAGCTCTGTTTACTATTATTTTGAAAATAAGCAGAATATTTTTGATGTATTATTGAATAAGTTTTCTGAAATTGCAAAAGGTATGATGGCTCAGCTTGAAAACGGTCTTACAGACGGGCAGAACTCTTTTTCGGATGGTATTAATACTGTTTCTAATTGCTTTTTTGAACAATATCTTATGGATGATTTCTGCAATAAGGTTATGCGAATTATGCTTATCGAGCAGTTTAATAATGAAGATGTACGAAAATTGTATCAGCATTGGCTTATGGATGAGCCACTCAATTTTCAAAGAAAAATCTTTTCTGCATTGATGAGCGCCGGCATGATTACGAATTGCGATAACGAATATCTTGCAGTAAAGTATTATGCTCCAATTTATTTCTATGCACAGAAATGGTTGTTTAATGGGGAATTAACAGAAGAACGTAAAGAGTCATTCCGTATAGATGCATATAAGCACATACAGATGTTTTTTGGGGAAGTAGGAGGTTACAATGGCTAATAATATTATTATCACGGGAGCAAATCAAGGTATCGGTTATTATATGGCGGAAAAGTTGCTTGCAGAGGGGAATAAGGTATCGGTTTTGGATATTGAAACAGACAATCTTGCAAATCTCAAAAAAGAATATGACTGCCTTATTTTTTATAAGGTGGATTTGAGAAATTATGATGAAGTAAAGAGGGCAGTTGACGAAACGGTTGCAGAGTTTGAGACTATTGATATTGCTGTTCATAATGCCTGCAAATGTACATTTGAAAGTGAAAGCAAAACGAACTTAGACACATACAAGGATGTTTTTGATGTCAATTATTTCGGTGCATTACGTTTGGTAAAATGCGTTATTCCCTATATGGCAGTACAGAAAAAGGGACGTGTGATTTTTACAAGTTCAGGTGTAGGCGTGACAGGATTTATGAATATTTCGCCTTACAGTTCTACAAAGGGTGCATTGGAAGCATTAGCAAAATGTTTGAGAATTGAGTATGCAAAGGATAATATTACATTTCATATTATGCATCCACCTCTTACTAGAACAGAATCTGCATCACCACTTCCTGTTCCCGAAGAGTTCAAGGCATTACCTGAAAAAGTTGGTTATGGACTTGCAAAGCATATAAATTCCAAGAGGTTTATTATATGTCACAGCCTTAACCAGAAAATGCAAACTCTGGGCTGTTATTTGTTACCAACAAAAATGGGAGATTTGCTTTCAAAGTTAACAGCAAATTTTACTGAAACAAATGATTTGTAAAGTTTCAGTTTAACGCAGAACTATGTTTTCATTCATAAGGATACTCCCAAAATCTTGTAAAAAGCCTTAAATCACCCTAAAAACAAAGGAAAAAGGCTATACAGAGAAGAAAATGGCGGTGGGGTGTGCTATATCGCTTTAAGGTGTAAAAACAAGTTGTATATTATAGCCAAAATATGATAAAATCAAAGTACTAAAGTCAGAGATTATAGGACATGTTTATGAAAGCAAAAATAGTATATGAAGACGAGGAAATTCTTGTTTGTCATAAACCTGCAGGTCTTGCGACGCAGACAAGCAGAGTAGGACAGCAGGATTTAGTCAGTGAGATAAAAAATTATCTCGGAACGAATCCTTATCTGGGACTGATTCATCGCTTGGATCAGCCAGTAGAAGGGTTGCTTGTATTTGCCAAAACGGCTTCTGCTGCAAAGGAATTGAGCAGACAGTTGACAGACAGTATTTTGAACAAACAGTATTTGGCTATTGTGCTTGGCAAAGGTTTTTCAAAAGAAACAACTTTGGAGAACTACTTAATAAAAGACAACAAAACCAATACGTCCAGAGTCGCAGGAGAAAAGGAAAAGGGCGCAAAACAAGCGAAGCTTTTGGCGAAGACTCTTTTTTATAATGAAGAAAAGCAGATCTCAAAAATAGAAGTTACACTTTTTACCGGTAGGCATCATCAAATAAGGGTACAATTGGCAAATGCCGGGTTGCCTTTGCTTGGCGATAGCAAGTATGGAACAGAAGCATCTATTGCAAGATCGAAAGAACTTGGGGTACGGAATGTGGCGTTATGTGCGAATCATTTAACGTTTTTGCATCCGAAAACGAAAAAAGCAATGGATTTTCAGATTGAACCGGAGGGTGAGATTTTTAATAGTATTTAACAGATGATAGAGAAGACAGAATACATGCGAAAAGGAGCGGGCGGTTACTATGGACAAAAAAGAAACGGTAAAAAAAGCACCTAAAAAAGTGCAGGGAGCAGCAAAACAAAAGCAAAAAGTAAAAAGCTTAAGCAGTAAACTGAGTATGCGATTAATGGTCGGAGTGGGAATCATCTTAGTTGGATCTCTGGTGTTTTCCTTTGTTATGTCATTTAATGCCATTCGGACACGTTCTATGGAATGGCTGACAGCAGCTTCTGACAGCTATATGCAGGAAGTGGAAACATGGATCGATATGAATACACAGTTGTTGGAAAACAGTGCTTATGTTGTTACAAATCTGAACTCCGGTGATGCTAGAAAGTTTACGGAAGTTATGACAGATAAGATATCATCTATGCCATTTGGTATTTATCTTGCTTATCCGAATAAGGATTTATTTTATCCTAGCTGTGAGGACAGTCTTCCAGAAGATTTTGATCCGACTGCAACGGAGTGGTATCAAAGTGCTATGACAAGTACAGAAACACAGTTTACAGACGTGTATAAGGATACAGCCAGTGGACAGATGTGTATTACTTTGTCCAGACAGATCGGTGATGGAAAATGTGTATTAGGTGGTGACCTGTTCCTGACAGATCTGGCAGAAACAGTAAGTAATCTAAATATTACGGAAAACAGTTATGCGTTTATCTATAATGCAAAAAATGAAATCATAGCAACAAAAGATGAAAGTCTTTTAGGAAGTACACTTCCAGAAAAATATAAGGAACTTTCTGAAGATATTGTCGCAGGAAACGTAAAAGAACGTTATGATATTGATGGTACAAATTATCTTGTAAAAGCATCAACAATCAGTGGCGTAGAATGGGAACTTGTTATTTTAGCTCCTTATTCCGAAGTTATGGCAACGGGTTATACGATTGGTTACGTTTATGTAGTGATTGCGATTATTGCTCTTGTAATGTTGTTCTTTATCATGGTCGGTCTTATCAAACATATGTTAAAACCAGTATCACAGGTAAACAACTTTATGATCGAGGTTGCAGATGGTGATCTGACAGGAGTGATCGCAAGTAAAGACAATACAGAGATTGGACAGATGATACAGTCTGTCAATAACAGTGTTGGTAATATCCGAAATGTAGTCGGTGATATTAGTAAAGCAACGGATATGTTGGAACGTTCCAGTATGGAAAATGTGGAAGCAGCAGGTATTCTTTCTGACAACGTAGAATACAATAAGACAAGTGCAGACCAGATTTCAGAGGCAGTACGCCAGATGGTAGCAACCGTTGATTATGTTGCTGGCAAAGCAACCGAATTAAGTTGCTTGGTAAATGATATGACATCCGAAAGTGATGCGGTACAGGATAGTGTAAATGCTACTGCAGAAAGTGCGAAGTCAGGACTTGACAGTATTAAGAATGTAACAACAGAAATTAACGAAGTAAAAGGTTCCATTGATAAGCTTTCCAGCACGGTTCAGGAAGCAAATGAACTGACAAAACAGATTAATGATATTGTAGAAATTATCCAGAATATTGCAGAACAGACTAATCTGTTGGCATTGAATGCTTCGATTGAAGCAGCAAGAGCTGGTGAAGTAGGTAAAGGTTTTGCTGTAGTTGCACAGGAAATCAAAAATCTTGCTGAAAGCTCAAGCCAGAGTGCAGATAATATTGCACATCTTTTAGGACAGGTACAGAGTATTATCGGTACAACAGTAGAACAGACTGGATATAATGTTAATAAGATTGATGAAAGCGTAGAGCTTGTTGATGAGACAGCAAAAGAGTTCAACATGATCTATGAAGCAGTAGAAAGTACAAATCAGGGTATTTCCTCTATGCTTGCTAATATTAGACAGATGAGCGAAGTGGTAGAAAATCTTGCGGCAACAACCGAAGAACAGGCAGCTACTACAACATCTATTTCAGAAAATGTAAGTGAATTGACAAATACATTTGAGACAACTCAAAAGCATGTAGTAAAAACAAAAGAAAATGCGGATGAGTTAACACAGGTCGTAAAGAATTTGAAGGAAAGCGCAAATAAATTTAAAGCGTAAAGATGGCACAATGTATAGTACATATAAAGGAAATCAAAACAAAGATAAGATAGAAAACTTAGTAGGGAATTATGCAAAAATCATTACTTATGCCTTTTTATTACTTATCATAATCGTATTTCCTTTCTATGCGCCACATGGTTATGAAGGAATCGGTACGAGTAAATTTTACTTTTTTAGAGCAGCAGGACTTGTATGCTTTGGTTTGCTTGCTCCGGCAGCTGTTTTCCTGATTTTTAGACAAGTTAAAAAAGGGGATAGTGTAAGGCTATCCATTACAGATAAGGCATTGCTGCTCTATGGAGGGGCAGTGCTCTTATCATTTTTATGTTCTGATTGGAAAAAGAATGCGCTATGGGGAATAGATGGCTGGTATATGGGGGCATTAACACAGTTGATGTTTATTGCGATTTATTTTGCGGTATCGCGTTTTATCCAAAGAAGCGAAGTGTGGTATGTTTTGTTTATGGTAGTATCTTCTGGTGTGTTCCTGCATGGTCTGTTGAATCGGTTTTCTTTCTATCCGGTGCAAATGAAAGGAGCAAATCCTGGTTTTATTTCTTCGCTTGGAAATATTAACTGGTTTTGTGGTTATTGGATGCTAGTTTTCCCGATTGGGTTAGTTTTTTATTGGAGTGGTCTTGGAAATACGATTTTAAAAAAGACCGGACTGATCCTGTATACGATTCTTGGATTTATGATAGGAATTGTGCAGGGAAGTAACAGTGGATTTTTGGCGTTAGGTACGGTATTTTTTGTACTGTTTCTTCTTTCCTTTGAAAAAGAGGATAAAATTTTAAAATGGTTGGAGCTTGTAGTGCTATTTGCAGTTAGCATATTGCTCATCAGCATTTTAAAAGGATGGTTTCCGGGCAGATTAAATTATCAGAATACTATAGAAGAAATATTGACTAAATATACAGTTGGATTTGGCATATTCGTGATAGCGGTAATCAGTTATTCTATCCTGCATTATTTGCTGAGAAAAAAGAACTTGGAAGTCAAAAAGCTTTTACCAGTACGAAATGGTGTTGCGGTTTTCGCAGTGCTTGTTATTATAATCATGTTTTTGCTTGTGCTCTATTATAATGTAAGGCAAGAGACAGCAGGAACTTCTAAATTGGCGCAGGTGTTTCTGATTGATGCGGACTGGGGAAATGGAAGGGGAACGACATGGAAGGCAGGAGTACAGGCTTTTGTGTCTATGCCATTCATGAAAAAAATAATAGGTGTAGGTCCGGATTGCTTTTATGAATATGCTTATAGCAACTGGGATATAGCGGTAATGCTTTACAATGTATTTGGTGATGCAAGACTTACCAATACCCATAATGAGTGGCTTACTTTATTGGTAAATGTGGGAGTATGTGGCTTGCTCTTTTATGTGACGGCTTTTATGAGTTCTGTTTTCCGGCAGTTAAAGGCAGGGAAAAAGCAGGAGCTTCTACTTGTGAGTGCAGTCTGTATCCTTACTTATGTAGTGCATAATATGGTAAGTTTTCAACAGGTCATCAGTACACCAATAGCCTTTATTTTATTAGGTATGGGTGAAAATTTGATTCGTAATATTTCAATAGAGAAAGAAAAATGTTTGACATAGTGAAAAAATAAGATATAATCCTCTTTGTAGAAATTAGGGAAATATCTAAAGGGAAAAAGAGGATTGAGACAATGAAAAAGAAAATTATGACATTAATGCTCGCAGTGAGCATGGTACTTGCATTAACAGCTTGTGGTGGAGATAAAATCAATTTTGAAAAAGGTACTACAGAAGGCGATGTATATACAAATGCATCTATTGGAATTAAAGCAACTGTTCCAGATGGTCTTTCTTTTGCAGATGAAGCAACGGTAAGTGAATTTGAAGAGTCAGCAATGTCTTCTTTAGAGAGCACAACAAACGTTTCTGAAGAAAAATTAGAAGAAATGGCAAGTGCCATGATCTATGATGCAGTTATCATTTCTGATGGTGGTTCTTCTATTCAGATCGCAGCTGAAAACATGAAGATAACTATGGGTAAAAAAGTCAGTGCAGAAACTTATTTAAAAAGCTTAGAAAGTTCTTCTACAGCTGCCTATGAAAGTATGGGATGCACAGTAACATTTAGTGGAGTAGATAAAGTAGAACTTGGTGGAAAAGAATTTTCACATATTGATATGACAATTTCTATTAGCGGCATGGAGTTAGGTCAGACTTGCTACGCTCTTGCAGCTGGGGATTATATGTACTATATGGTAGTAACAGATATGGGAGATGCTACAGAACAAATCGCAGCATTCTTTGACTCCTTTGAGGCAGTTGAATAATTTAGTTCTAACAAGTAAACGCTGAATATGATTGACTTTGGAAAAAACAATTGACAAATATTTTCCTTTCTTCTACAATTGAAATCAATCAGAAAAACAGCGTTGAAGAGGGTTAGTACAGATAGGAAACGTCCCAGAGAGAGAACCATAGGTGCGAGGTTTTCACGAGGAATATTTGGAACCTGCCTTGGAGCTTTGTATGAAAATACAACGTATGCCGGCGTTAACGGTTTATGAGATGAGTGCAGAAGCACTAATTAGGGTGGTACCGCCGAGGTTTTCGGTCCCTTGCAGGGATGGAAGACCCCGGCGTTTCTTGTTTTAAGGTTTTCTGTTCCGTCAATACAAGAAAAGGAGTAGAGAAGATGGCAGACAAAAAATTAGTAGAAGCGATTACATCGATGGATACAGATTTTGCACAATGGTATACCGATGTAGTAAAAAAAGCAGAGTTGATCGACTATACAAGCGTAAAAGGTTGTATGGTATTGAAACCGGCAGGTTATGCAATTTGGGAAAACATTCAGAAACAGTTAGACAGTATGTTTAAAGAAACAGGCGTAGAAAATGTTTACTTGCCAATGTTTATTCCAGAAAGTCTTTTACAGAAAGAAAAAGATCATGTAGAAGGATTTGCACCTGAAGTAGCATGGGTTACTCATGGCGGATTAAATCCATTACAGGAAAGACTTTGTGTAAGACCGACTTCTGAGACATTATTCTGTGATTTTTATAAAAATGAAATTCAGTCTTATAGAGATTTACCAAAGGTATATAACCAGTGGTGCTCTGTTGTTCGTTGGGAAAAGGAAACAAGACCATTCCTTCGTTCCAGAGAATTTTTGTGGCAGGAGGGACATACTGCTCATGCTACTGCAGAAGATGCAGAAGCAAGAACGGTGCAGATGTTAAATGTTTACGCAAGATTCCTTGAAGAGTATTTAGCAATTCCGGTTATCAAAGGTCAGAAAACAGAAAAAGAAAAATTTGCAGGTGCAGAAGCTACTTATACAATTGAAGCATTGATGCACGACGGAAAAGCATTGCAGTCCGGTACCAGCCATAACTTCGGTGATGGATTTGCAAAAGCATTCGGCATTCAGTATACAGATAAAGACAATACATTAAAATATGTACATCAAACTTCATGGGGAATGACAACGCGTCTGATCGGTGCGATCATTATGGTTCATGGTGATGATTCAGGTTTAGTACTTCCACCAGCTATTGCACCTACACAGGTTATGATCATTCCAATCCAGCAGCATAAAGAAGGTGTCTTGGAGAAGGCAGCAGAGCTTTCAGAGAAGTTAGGAAACTTCCGTGTAAAAGTGGATGACAGTGATAAGAGTCCAGGATGGAAATTCTCTGAACAGGAAATGCGTGGTATTCCGATCCGTGTGGAAATCGGACCAAAGGATATTGCAGCAAACAAATGCGTAATCTGCCGCAGAGACACAAGAGAAAAGATAGAAGTAAGTATAGATGAATTGGAAAGCAAGGTCGGAGAAGTATTAGAGACTATGCAGAAGGAAATGCTGGAGCGCGCAAGAGCACATAGAGAAGAGCATACTTATGTAGCAAGAAACTTTGATGAATTTACAAAGATCTTTGAAGAAAAGAGTGGATTTGTAAAAGCTATGTGGTGTGGCGATCAGGCATGTGAAGATACGATTAAAGAAAAACTTGCTGTTACAAGCCGTTGTATGCCATTTGAACAGGAACAGTTAAGTGATGTTTGTGTATGCTGTGGAAAACCAGCTAAGAAAATGGTCTACTGGGGAAAAGCATATTAAAATGAAGTTATAAAATGTAAAAAGGAGCTATTGCCTGAAACAGATGAATCAGAGCAATAACTCCTTTTATTATTTATTTGTTTTTCAAAGCTGCCTCTACGAATCCTTTAAATAATGGATGTGGTCTATTTGGTCTTGATTTTAATTCCGGATGTGCCTGTGTAGCAAGGAAGAACGGATGATCCGGAAGCTCACACATTTCTACAATACGTCCATCAGGAGAAAGACCGGATAATTTCATTCCTTTTTCTGTTAGAACGGCACGATAATCATTATTTACTTCATAACGATGTCTGTGACGTTCGTATATGGTTTCTTCTCCATATAAGGAAAAGGCTTTGGAATCTTTATCAAGCACACAAGGATAAGAACCAAGTCTTAAAGTACCGCCGATATCCTCGACCCCATTCTGGTCAGGCATGAGTGCGATGACTGGATGGGTAGTAGCAGGATTTAATTCGATACTGTGTGCATCGTTATAACCGATAACATTTCTTGCAAATTCTACAATGGAAAGCTGCATTCCTAAACATAAGCCAAGGAAAGGAACGTTATGAGTTCTTGCATAAGTAATAGCTTTGATCTTACCTTCAATACCACGATCACCGAAGCCGCCAGGTACAAGAATACCATTTACGTCGCCCAAAAGCTCGTCCACATTTTCATCGGTAGCAGTCTCGGAATCGACCCATTTGATATTTACAGTTGCCTTATTGGAAATGCCACCATGTTTTAATGCTTCTACTACACTGATATAAGCATCGTGAAGTTGAATATACTTTCCTACAAGAGCAATAGTAACTTCTTCCGTTGGTGTTCTTAAAGCATCGACCATGGAAGTCCAATCGGTTAAATCTGGTTCTGGACAATCTAAGTGGAGACATTCACATGCTACTTGTGCAAGGTGTTCTTTTTCCATTGCCAGAGGTGCTTCATACAAATATTCCACATCAAGATTTTGTAAAACGCGATTGTTTGGTACATTACAGAACAGAGCAATCTTATCCTTGATCTGCTGATCCAGCTCATGTTCACTTCGGCAAACGATAATGTCAGGCTGGATACCCATTCCCTGCAATTCTTTTACGCTTGCCTGCGTAGGTTTGGTTTTCATTTCTTGAGAAGCATGAAGGTACGGAATCAGAGTGACGTGGATCAAGATTGCATTTTCCCTGCCGACTTCATGCTGGAACTGACGAATGGATTCCAGGAATGGCTGGCTTTCAATATCGCCTACCGTTCCACCGACTTCAATGATAGCGATCCGTGTGTCTGAATCAGTAAAATTACGATAAAAACGGCTTTTGATTTCATTCGTAATATGAGGAATTACTTGAACAGTTCCTCCACCATAATCGCCTCGGCGTTCCTTTTGAAGAACAGACCAGTAAATTTTACCAGTAGTCACATTGGAATTTTTGTCAAGGCTCTCGTCAATAAATCTTTCATAGTGACCTAAATCAAGGTCAGTTTCAGCACCATCATCAGTAACGAATACTTCACCGTGCTGAATTGGGTTCATAGTTCCCGGATCAATATTAATATAAGGGTCGAATTTCTGCATGGTTACTTTATAACCTCTTGCTTTTAAAAGTCTTCCCAATGATGCGGCTGTGATTCCTTTTCCGAGACCGGAAACCACACCGCCTGTTACAAATACATATTTTACAGCCATATTAACTCCTTAAATAGCAAAAAAGGCGCTATGAACCCCCTGCTCATAGCGCCTTTGCTTTGATAATTGGATTTTAGCACCCGCTGTTTTGCATGTCAATAACATTTTTTGTATGGAATAATTAATAGCGATGTGCTAAAATAAAAAACGATATGTAAAAAATAAAAACAGTATTAAAAGGAAAGCGAACGGGACAAGATTATGAGAATAGGGTTTGATAATGAAAAGTATTTAAAGATGCAGTCAGAGCATATTGAAGAGAGAATTAGTAAATTCGGAGATAAATTATATTTGGAGTTCGGCGGTAAATTATTCGATGATTATCATGCATCAAGAGTATTGCCGGGATTTGAGCCGGATAGCAAACTGCGTATGCTCATGAAGCTTTCCGATAGAGCAGAAATTGTCATCGTAATCAGTGCGGCTGATATTGAAAAAAATAAAATACGTGGTGATCTGGGCATTACTTATGATGAAGATGTACAAAGATTGATGAAGGAATTTGAAAGCCGGGGATTGTATGTTGGAAGTGTAGTTCTGACACATTATGCTGGTCAGACCCGTGCTGTTGAATTTAAAGAAAAATTAGAGAAGAAGAATGTAAAAGTATATTTGCATTATGCTATTGAAGGTTATCCTTCTAATATTCCATTGATCGTCAGTGATGAAGGATATGGAAAAAACGAATATATCGAAACAACAAGACCATTGGTCGTTATTACTGCACCGGGACCAGGAAGCGGAAAGATGGCAACCTGCTTATCACAGCTGTATCATGATAATAAAAGAGGAATCAAAGCCGGATATGCGAAATATGAAACATTCCCGATCTGGAACATTCCGTTGAAACATCCGATCAATCTTGCTTATGAAGCGGCAACAGCAGATTTGAATGATGTCAATATGATCGATCCGTTCCATTTGGAAGCATATGGAGAGACTACGGTCAATTATAATCGAGATATTGAGATCTTTCCTGTATTGAATGCCATTTTTGAAGGTATTTATGGTGAAAATCCGTACAAGTCTCCTACCGATATGGGCGTTAATATGGCAGGAAACTGTATCATTGATGATGAAGCATGTAGAGATGCTTCTTATATGGAGATTATCCGTCGTTATTATACGGCAATGAATGATGTGATCAAAGGTAAGGCAAAAGAGAATGATGTTTATAAGATTGAACTTCTTATGAAACAGGCTAAGATCACAACAGATGATAGAAAAGTAACCGTTGCAGCAAAGAAACGCGAAGCAGAACTTGGTGTACCTACTGCAGCAATCGAGCTTGCAGATGGTACTATTATTACATCCAAGACAACAGATCTGCTTGGAGCATCTGCAGCATTATTGTTAAATGCTTTGAAATATCTTGGAGAAGTTGATAGTGAAGAGCATTTGATCTCACCGGAAGCGATCGAACCGATCCAGGAATTAAAGACAAAATATCTTGGCGGCAAAAATCCACGTCTTCATACCGATGAAGTGCTGATCGCTCTTTCTGTTTCTGCATTACAGAATCCAAATGCAAGAAAGGCATTAGAACAGCTTCCTAAATTAAAGGGATGTCAGGTACATACTTCAGTCATGCTTTCTGAGGTAGATATCAGAACCTTTAAGAGACTTGGTGTAGATTTGACAAGTGAACCGGTCATGAAGGGGAGCAGTAATATTTAAGTAATAGATTGCACGTTATATTGAAAAATATATTTTGAAAAACTTTAGAAATCTTTTATAGTTGTGTTCATATTTTCACAAATACGTTATTGATTAAAGGGAAAGCTATCTTTATAATTAAAAGAAGTAATTTGGAAAAGAGAATTTAATATAAATTCGTGCAAAAGAATGGAGATTCCTATGGACAATAACAATGTAAATAATTATAACAATGGGAATGGTTATAATAATGGGGGCGGAAACGGCGGCCCTAACGGTCCGGGAAAAGGTGGACCCGGAAATAACGGACAGAGTCCAAAAAAATCAAATGTATTACTTTTTTTAATTGCCTCTTTAGTTACTCTTTTATTGATGAGCTATTTTATGAAGCTTCTGACAGGAGGAACGGAGAAGGAAATTACTTATAGTGAATTTATTAGTATGGTAGAAGAGGGAAAGGTAGAAAGTGTACAGATTACCTCTGACCTTATTAATATATATCCGGTGCAGGAAAATAAAGGCATTTATGGAACTCCGTCTGTTACTTATTATACAGGAAAAGTTGAAGATGATGATACGTTGACTAAACGGCTTTTGGCGAAAGATGTAGAAGTCAGTGGTGAGGTGCAGGACAATTCTGGGATACTCATGTCGATTCTTTTGACCTATGTATTACCGCTTGCTTTAGTATGGATATTACTCAGCTTTTTAATGAAAAAGGTTTCCGGTGGCAGTGGACCTATGGGAGTAGGAAAATCTACGGCAAAGGTATACGTCCAGAAAGAAACTGGAATTACTTTTAAAGATGTTGCTGGTGAAGATGAAGCAAAAGAATCTTTGCAAGAGGTTGTAGACTTTTTGCACAATCCGGGAAGATATAGCAAGATCGGTGCAAAACTGCCGAAAGGTGCATTGCTTGTAGGACCTCCTGGAACAGGTAAGACATTGCTTGCAAAAGCAGTTGCCGGTGAAGCCGGAGTGCCATTTTTCTCTCTGACAGGTTCTGATTTTATTGAATTGTATGTTGGTGTTGGTGCTTCCCGTGTAAGGGATTTATTTAAAGAAGCAAGTAAAAATGCTCCTTGTATTGTTTTTATCGACGAAATTGATGCCATTGGACGAAGCCGTGATTCCAAATACGGCGGTGGAAACGAAGAACGTGAGCAGACTTTGAACCAGTTGCTTTCTGAAATGGATGGTTTCGATACTTCCAAAGGTATCTTGATCCTGGGCGCAACAAACAGACCTGAAATTCTGGATAAAGCGCTGCTTCGTCCAGGACGTTTTGATAGAAGAATTATTGTAGATAAGCCGGATTTAAAAGGCCGTGTAGAAATTTTAAAAGTACATGCCAAGGATGTATTGATGGATGACAGCGTGGATCTGGAAGCCATTGCACTTGCAACAAGTGGTGCAGTAGGTTCTGATCTTGCCAATATGATCAATGAAGCAGCAATCAATGCAGTAAAAGAAGGCAGAAATTGCGTATGCCAGAAAGATTTATTTGAGGCAGTAGAACAGGTACTTGTCGGTAAGGAAAAGAAAGATCGGATTATGAGCAAGGAAGAAAGAAGAATCGTTTCCTACCATGAGATCGGTCATGCACTTACAAGTGCCCTTCAGAAAAATTCCGAGCCTGTTCAGAAAATTACGATTGTACCAAGAACGATGGGTGCACTTGGTTACGTTATGAATGTGCCGGAAGAAGAAAAATATCTGAACACAGAAGCAGAACTTCGGGATATGCTTGTGAGTCTTGTTGCGGGACGTGCGGCAGAGGAAATTGTGTTTGAGACTGTTACAACGGGTGCTGCTAATGATATCGAAAAGGCTACAGGTATTGCCCGCGCCATGGTCACTCAGTATGGTATGAGCAAACGATTTGGTCTGATTGGTTTGGAGTCAGTTGAAAGTAAGTATTTGGATGGCAGAACGGTCATGAACTGCAGTGATGTAACAGCAGCCGATGTAGATACGGAAGTGATGGAAATTTTGAAAGAAAGCTATGAAAAGGCAAAAGCATTGCTTCTCGATAACAGAGAACTCATGGATAAACTTGCAGAATTTCTGATTGAAAAAGAAACTATCACCGGTAAAGAGTTCATGGAAATCTTCCGTCGTGAAAAAGGTATTCCTGAACCGGAAGAAAAGAAGCCGGAAGAAAAAAATATAGGCGAAAGTAAGACAGAAGAAACCGTTACAGTAGAGGAAGGAAAACAGCGGTCACCAGATAACCGCCAGCAGGATGATTCTCTGCACAATGGACAGCAAAGCACAGATTCTTATGTAGGACAGAATATAAATCATACAGTGGATGAGCCTTTAGGACGTTTTTCACAGGCTCCGTCCGGGCTGGAACATCAGGTACATTTACCTTCAGACGATAAATAAAGAAATAAAAAAGATTCTATGAATTACGCATAGAATCTTTTTTAAAATAAAGGAATTTTTATGTTTAATTTTGAAGAAGAATTAAAAAAACTCCCGAAAAATCCAGGAGTATATATAATGAGAGATGCGAACGATACTATTATTTACGTGGGAAAAGCAATTAATCTGCATAATAGAGTACGTTCCTATTTTCGTAAAAATATCGGGCGTGGACCACAGATTGATAAAATGGTAACGCTGATTGCCCGCTTTGAATATATTGTGACAGATTCAGAATTGGAAGCCCTTGTGCTTGAAAATAATCTGATCAAAGAATATAGTCCGAAGTATAATACAATGTTAAAGGATGATAAGACATATCCTTATATTAAAGTCACAGTTGGGGAAGACTATCCAAGAGTGTTGTTTTCCAGACAGATGAAAAAAGACAAATCAAAGTATTTTGGTCCTTTTACGAGTGCGGGAGCCGTAAAGGATACGATAGAACTGATCAATAAGCTCTATCAGCTAAGGACTTGTAATCGAAATTTGCCGAAGGACATTGGTAATGACAGACCTTGTTTGAATTACCATATTAAGCAATGCTTAGCGCCTTGCCAAAATTATGTTTCCAAGGAGCAATATGCGGAACAGGTTGCAAAAGCTTTGGAGTTTTTGAATGGAAAATATGATGTTATCTTAAAAGATTTGGAACAGAAGATGTTTGCTGCCTCTGAAAATATGGAGTTTGAAGAGGCTATTCGCTATCGCGATCTATACAATAGTGTCAAACAGGTATCACAGAAGCAGAAGATTACCGATAGTGATATGGAAGATAAAGACATCATTGCTTTAGCGAAAGATGAAAACGATGCCATTGTGCAAGTGTTTTTTGTGCGTGGCGGAAAGCTGATAGGAAGAGAACATTTTCATATGACACATGTGTCAGGTACGCCGTCTGCACAGATCCTTCTGGATTTTGTGAAGCAATTTTATGCAGGGACACCATTTATCCCTAAAGAATTAATGCTTCAGGAGGAAATTGAGGATACAGAGATCTTAGAGAAATGGTTGACCGGAAAAAGAGGAAGCAGGGTCTACATTCGCGTACCAAAGAAAGGAACAAAAGAAAAATTAGTGGAGCTTGCAGCACAAAATGCTCGCCTGGTACTTAGTCAGGATAGAGAGAAGATCAAAAGAGAAGAAGGACGTACTATCGGAGCGGCAAAGGAAATTGCTGCACTTTTAGGAATTGACAGGATTAATCGTATGGAGGCTTTTGATATTTCCAATATTAGCGGATTTGCAAATGTGGGTTCCATGGTAGTATATGAACAGGGAAAACCGAAACGGAGTGATTACCGCAAGTTTAAAATAAAGACTGTTTCCGGACCGGATGACTATGCCTGCATGAAGGAAGTATTGACAAGACGTTTTGTACACGGAATGGAGGAACAGAAGGAATTAGACGAAAAAGAGCTGGAAAAGGAATTTGGCAGTTTTACAAAATTCCCGGATCTGCTTTTAATGGACGGTGGAAGAGGACAAGTAAATATTGCACTGGAGGTTTTAAACGAGCTTCATATCAATATACCAGTGTGCGGTATGGTAAAAGATGATAATCACCGGACAAGAGGTTTGTATTACAATAATGTAGAAATTCCGATAGACAGACATAGTGAAGGATTCAAGCTTATTACGCGTATTCAGGATGAAGCGCACCGCTTTGCGATTGAATATCATCGTTCTTTAAGAAGTAAGACACAGGTGAAATCCGTGCTAGATGATATACCGGGAGTAGGTCCTGCCAGACGAAAGGCGCTGATGAAAGCGTTCAAGTCTATTGATGATATTAAGAGCGCATCGGCAGAGGAATTAATGGAAAAAGCAGGGCTTCCTCAAAACACGGCGGAGGAGATTTATACGTTTTTCCACCAAAAAGGATAAGCGAGCCATAGTAACTCTTTTGTTGATATTGAATTATTGGTATGTTAAAATGAAAGAATAATCATGAGAAAAATTCGCAAGACTTTTTTGAGAATGAAGCAGGCAGGAGATAGTGCATGTCTGTTGATATTTATATATAAAAACAACAAGAAAAGAGGAGCGGGATATGGCAAGTGTAAAATTAAGCAAGGTCATCGAAAAGATGAAATTGGTAAACTTGACACCGGATATTGATATTACGAATATTCGGATTACTCAGCCGGATATTAATAGACCGGCGTTGCAGATGACAGGATTTTTTGCTCATTTTGATGCAACACGTCTGCAAATTATCGGTTTTGTTGAATATACTTATATGGAAGGAATGACAGTAGAGCAGAGGGAAGAGATTTATACAAAATTACTTTCCTTTGATATTCCGGCAATTGTCTACTGCCGTGATCTGCAGCCAGATGAGCTTTTCTTGCAAAAAGCAAATGAACATGGTGTTCCGGTATTTTCTACCAAAATGTCAACTTCTGATTTTATGGCAGAAATTATCCGTTGGCTAAATGTAAAGCTGGCACCTTGTATTTCGGTACATGGTGTATTGGTGGATGTCTATGGTGAAGGTGTACTGATCACTGGTGAAAGTGGAATTGGTAAATCAGAAGCAGCATTGGAGTTGATCAAGAGAGGTCATCGTCTTGTAACAGATGATGTAGTAGAAATCCGAAAAGTCAGCGATGATACATTGATCGGAAGTGCACCGGATATTACAAAGCATTTTATTGAGCTTCGTGGTATTGGTATTGTGGATGTAAAAGCATTATACGGTGTTTCCAGTGTTAAGGATACACAGGGAATTGACCTTGTTATCAAATTGGAAGATTGGGACAAAGACAAAGAATATGATAGACTTGGTCTGGAAGAAGAGTATACGGAATATCTTGGTAATAAAGTAGTATGCCATAGTATACCGATTCGTCCTGGACGTAATCTTGCAATCATTTGTGAATCTGCTGCTGTTAATCATAGACAGAAGAAGATGGGTTATAATGCTGCACAGGAATTGTACTCCAGAGTACAAAATTCTTTAGCACGCAAACGGGATGATGACGAAGAATAAAATATCATATTTAAAATTACAGAAGTTGAAAGGAGTATATACAAAATGAGTCAGTATGTGTTTGGAGTAGATATCGGTGGTACAACAGTAAAAATGGGACTTTTTGAGTCAGATGGGAACTTGCTTGATAAATGGGAAATCCCTACAAGAACTGAAAATAGTGGTGAGGCAATTTTACCGGATGTTGCAGAAAGTATCAAAGCGAAAATGAGCGAAAAAAATATTGCTAAGGATGATGTGGCAGGTGTTGGAATCGGAGCTCCGGGACCAATTGATTCTGAAGGCGTCGTACATGTGGCAGTAAATCTTGGCTGGGGCGTATTTAATGTGAGTGAGACACTTTCCGGACTTTTGGATGGTATGTTAGTAAAAGCCGGAAATGATGCAAATGTTGCAGCACTTGGTGAAATGTGGAAAGGCGGCGGACAGGGTTATAAAAATATGGTTGCCGTTACACTTGGAACCGGCGTAGGCGGTGGTATCATCATCAATGGAGAGATCTTAAGCGGAGCCGGTGGAGCTGCCGGAGAGATCGGGCATATTCATGTAGAAGATGACGAAGCGGATTTTTGTGGATGCAAAAATCAGGGATGTTTGGAACAGTACGCTTCTGCAACCGGAGTTGTTCGTCTTGCAAAGAGAAAACTGATGGGTGATGAAGAAAGTATTTTAAGAGATGGTGAGTTAAGTGCAAAAGCTGTATTTGATGCAGTAAAAGCAGGAGATAAAGTTGCTATTTGGGTTGCAGAACAGTTCGGATATTACCTTGGAAAAGGACTTTCCGCCATTGCTGCAGTAGTAAACCCGGAAGCTTTTGTTATCGGTGGAGGTGTTTCCAAAGCAGGAGAAGTACTTTTTGAGTATATTAAACCATACTATAAAAAATATGTATTCCATGCGAGCAGAGATGTTGAGTTCAAATTAGCTACGCTTGGAAATGATGCCGGAATTTATGGTGCGGCAAAAATGGTTTTAGACTAAAAAAAGAAGATGTAGGTGCATATGTTAAGTTCAACCTTTATTGAAAATTTAAGTAGGATTGTTCCAAAAGAAAGCATTGTACTGAACGAATTGATGAGCAGGCATACGACTTTCCGCGTTGGCGGAGAGGCTGCCTGCTTGATTCAAGTTTCAAACAGTAAAGAGCTTTCCAGATTAATTCCTTTTTTAAAACAGACGGAGCATGATTATTTTTTGCTTGGAAATGGCAGTAATATTCTAGTTAGCGACCAAGGATACGATGGCGTTGTATTAAAACTGGTAGGAGAATTTGAAGACGTTCAGATAGATGGAACGAAAATTATTTCAGGAGCTGGAGTTTCCCTTGCGAAAGTTGCAGGGAAAGCATTGGAAGAAGGCTTGACCGGTATGGAATTTGCTTCTGGTATTCCGGGTACTTTGGGCGGTGCTATCGTGATGAATGCAGGTGCTTATGATGGAGAAATGAAGCAGATTGTAAAAGAAGTTACCGTGATGGATCAGGATGGAAATATCCTCGTTTTAGATAATGAAACGATGGAGTTTGCTTATCGAAGCAGTGTAATAAGAAATCGTCCTTTTGTTGTACTTTCAGCAGTTCTTACGCTGGAAGAAGGAAATCCAGAAGAGATCAAGCAGAAAATGGATGATTTTGCAGCAAGAAGAAGGGAAAAACAACCACTGGAATTTCCAAGTGCCGGAAGTACCTTTAAACGTCCTGAAGGTTACTTTGCCGGAAAATTAATTATGGATGCAGGACTGCGTGGCTATTCTATCGGTGGTGCTAAAGTTTCAGAAAAGCATTGCGGATTTATTATTAACAGTGGAAATGCTACAGCATTAGACATTTCCGATTTAATTGAGGAAGTACAGGAAAAAGTAAAAGAGCAGTTTGGCGTTATGTTAGAGCCTGAAGTAATTCGCATCGGTAAATTCTGACATAGGCGGAATGGAGTAACGAATGAGATTTGTAGTTGTGACAGGAATGAGCGGTGGCGGTAAAAGAACCGCATTAAAATTGCTGGAGGATATTGGATTTTATTGCGTGGATAATTTGCCTGAACCTTTAGTAGAAAAATTCGTAGAGGTTTTTGCAACACCGGACAAAGAAGATGCAAAGGTTGCACTTGGTCTTGATGTGCGTTCAGATAAGACACGAGGCGGCGTTGAAAAGACATTAGATATGCTGCGTGAAAAAGGGCATAGCTTTGAAATTCTTTTTATGGATGCCAATGACCAGGTGCTTTTGAAACGATATAAAGAGAGCAGAAGACTTCATCCGCTTGAACAGGATGGCAGGGTAGTGGAAGGAATTGAAAAAGAAAGAACAATTCTGGAAGGTCTTAAGAAAAAGGCAGACTATGTAATTGATACATCAAGCCTTTTAACAAGAGAATTGAAAGAAGAGATTGACCGAATTTTTATAAAAGGGGAAGCATATAATAGCCTTATGGTCAATATCGTTTCCTTCGGATTTAAAAACGGAATCTTAGCAGATGCAGATCTGGTCTTTGATGTAAGATTTTTGCCGAACCCATTTTATATAGAAGAATTAAAGCAGAAGACTGGTAATGACAAGGAAGTTCAGGATTATGTAATGAGCTTTGATGAGTCACATCAATTTTTAGATAAGCTGGTAGATATGGTAAACTTTTTAATTCCAAATTATATTAAAGAAGGAAAATATCAGCTTGTAATAGGAATTGGCTGTACCGGAGGTAAGCACCGCAGTGTAACACTTGCAAATGAATTGTACAAGCAGATGGATGGCAAGGGAAATTATGGGCTTAAAATTTCCCATCGTGACGTAGAGCAAGGCAGATAGAGGAGTGAAAGCTTATGTCTTTTTCTGGTGAAGTAAAAGAAGAGTTAACAAAGCATATCAGTGCATCCAGACATTGTCAGATAGCCGAATTGGCCGCTATGATACACTTTTGTGGCAAGTGGCATGAGAGTGATGGGAAAAAAGCACTGGAGTTTCACACTGAAAATCAGTCGGTTATAAGAAAGTACTTTACATTGCTAAAAAAAACATTTAATATAGATATTGGTGTTTCTCCGGAAATTTGGGAAAAACAGGGCAGAAGCCATACATATTCTTTTGTACTGGATGAGGAAGAACAGGTATATAAAATATTACAGGCTGTTAAACTATTAAATGCAGAAGGTGGAGTGCTTTCGTTAGAACAGCCGGTAAATACCATGCTCATTAAAAATTCCTGTTGTCAAAGGGCATTTTTGAGAGGAACATTTTTAACTGTTGGATCTATGAGTGATCCAGAGAAAAGTTATCATTTAGAACTGGTATGTACTAATGAAGTGCAGGCAATACAGCTACGAGATCTTATACAAGGATTTCAGGTAGAGGCAAAGATTGTTCTGAGAAAAAAATATTATGTAGTTTATTTGAAGGAAGGCGGGGGGATCGCCGACCTGCTTAATATTATGGAAGCTCACGTATCTCTTATGGAATTTGAAAATTTCCGTATTTTAAAGGAAATGCGTAATTCTATTAATAGACGTGTTAATTGTGAAGCTGCGAATATCACGAAAACAGTAAATGCTTCCTCAAAACAGATTGAGGATATTACACTGGTACGTGATTATTATGGATTTAATAACTTACAGGACAGCTTAAGGGAAATGGCAGAAGTACGATTGGAATATCCTGATGCTACACTGAAGGAACTAGGACAATATTTGAATCCACCAGTAGGAAAATCTGGAGTAAATCATCGACTAAGAAAATTGAGTGAGCTTGCAGATAAGATTAGGACGTAGAAGGAGGAGCTATTTATGAAAGCAAAGGAAATTGAAATTGGATTAGAGACAGGTTTGGAAGCAAGACCGGTAGCGCTGCTTGTACAGGTAGCAAGTCAGTTTGACAGCGTTATTTACATCGAAGCTGAAAATAAGCGCGTCAATGCAAAAAGTATTATGGGGATGATGAGTCTTGGACTCGACAATGGGGAAAAAGTTAAAGTAACAGCAGATGGGGAAGATGAAAACGAAGCTGTAGAAGGTATTGAGAAATTTTTAAGAGCAGAATAAACTTAACAAATCGAAAACAAGGAGGCTATCGTACGCTTTAGTACGGCAGCCTCTTTATTATTTTGCATAAATTATAAACGAATCATTAAATTTTTTGCTGACATTGATTTTCATGTAAAAAAGCAGTATATTGTAAGAAAAATTGTTGTATAGTAAAAGAGGAAATTGCAATGGAAAGAAAGAAAATGCTTTTTGTATACAATCCGAAAGCTGGTAAAGCACATATTCGTAATCATTTACTGGATATTATTGATATATTTACAAAAGGTGGTTATGAAGTGACCGTATCGCCAACACAGGCAGCAGGAGATGCAGTCCATTTAGTGCGGGACAGAGAAGATATCTATGATCTGGTCGTATGCAGTGGTGGTGATGGTACGATGGACGAAGTAGTATCTGGTATGTTGCAAGGGGAAAAGCAGCTTCCTATTGGATATGTACCGGCAGGAAGTACAAATGATTTCGCAAATAGTTTACAGCTTCCAAAAACGATGAAGAAAGCGGCAGAAGTCGTCGTAAATGGAATGAGATTTCCATGTGATGTAGGAGCTTTTAATAACGGACATTTTGTTTATATCGCCGCATTTGGATTGTTTACAGATGTTTCGTATGAGACAAAACAGGAAGTAAAAAATATATTAGGTCATATGGCATATCTTTTGGAAGGTGTAAAAAGTATTTCTGCAATAAAATCCTTTCATTTTAAAGTGACACACGATGGCGAGACCATTGAAGATGATTTTATATATGGCATGGTGACAAATTCCAACTCAGTAGGTGGATTTAAAAAGATAACCGGAAAAAATGTCAGCCTGAATGACGGCGTGTTTGAGGTGACACTGATCAAAATGCCGAAAAATCCTCTTGAACTAAGTATGGTCGTGACCGCGCTCATGAACAGTGATCTGAATACGAAATATATGTATTGTTTTAAAACAGCAGAAATTTTCTTTGAGTCGGAAGAAGAGGTGGCATGGACACTGGATGGAGAATTTGGTGGAGACCATAAAAATGTAGCGATAAGTAATCTGGCAAAGGCAGTAGATATCATTGTGCCGGGCGAAAAATAAAAACTTGTTAAAAATTTACCGAATTTTATTTCTTTTTTAAATATTATAGGGTATAATGATAACGATAAAATACGATAACTTCACGGAGGTACGAAAATGTTAGTTTCAGCAAAAGAAATGTTAGACAAAGCAAAAGCTGGTCATTATGCAGTTGGACAGTTCAATATTAACAACCTTGAATGGACAAAAGCAATTTTAGCAACAGCTCAGGAAAATAATTCTCCAGTTATTCTTGGTGTATCCGAGGGTGCTGGTAAATACATGGGCGGATATGATGTAGTTGTAGGAATGGTAAATGGTTTGATCAAAGATATGAACATTACAGTTCCTGTAGCTCTTCACTTAGATCACGGCAGCTATGAACACTGCTTCAAATGCTTAGAAGCAGGATTTTCATCAATCATGTTTGATGGTTCTCACTTCGCAATTGATGAAAACGTTGCGAAAACAAAAGAATTAGTAGCAGCAGCTCATGAAAAAGGATGCTCTATCGAAGCAGAAGTTGGTTCTATCGGTGGAGAAGAAGATGGTGTTGTTGGTGCAGGCGAATGTGCAGATCCTAATGAATGTAAAGCAATCGCTGATCTTGGTGTAGATTTCCTTGCAGCAGGTATTGGTAACATTCATGGTAAATATCCTGAAAACTGGAAAGGATTAAGTTTTGAAACATTAGATGCAGTTCAGCAGCTTACAGGAGAACTTCCTTTAGTTCTTCATGGTGGTACAGGTATTCCAGCTGACATGATCAAAAAAGCAATCTCTTTAGGTGTTGCTAAGATCAATGTTAACACAGAATGCCAGTTAGCATTTGCAGAAGCTACACGTAAATATATCGAAGCAGGAAAAGATTTAGAAGGAAAAGGATTCGATCCTCGTAAACTTCTTGCTCCTGGTTTCGAAGCAATCAAAGCAACTGTTAAAGAAAAAATGGAAATCTTTGGTTCTGTAAACAAAGCTTAATACATTATCTAAATAAAAAAGCCCCCTTTGCTGCTAACGTTCGACCTACGAAGTAGGT
>JAGKTQ010000026.1 GCA_021153325.1 Lachnospiraceae bacterium
CTCAGTCGGTAGAGCACTTGACTTTTAATCAAGTTGTCCGGGGTTCGAATCCCCGATGTCTCATTAGAAAAACGGAATCGTCACTCGTAAGAGTGGCGATTTTGTTTTCCTTAGGAACAACGAGGGAGACGAAGCCCGTGGGTTCAGAATCCCCAATGTCTCATTAGAATGTTTTAAAATAGGCGCTTTCAGGTGATGCTCATATTTACGGGGTCTATATGGAAAAATGTGTCATCCAGATTCCGTTAAAACTATATTTTTCAAGCTTTTTCTTATAAAAAGAGCAGTTTGAGGGTCTATAGAGAAAAAATTGCTCTTAAGAGTCCTTATTTTTGAATTTTGAGGGCACGGAAGAAGATTTTTTGTGCATAGACCCTCATGACTCTTTCCTTATTCCTAAAAATTCATAAAAACAGATAATCCGGTAACATGCATTTCTGATTCACCCCTCTTTGCTTTCTAAAAAAGTCGGGAGTCTGCCTTACAATATGTTTTCTGTATGATATTTCCTTAGGAAAATGATACGCGGCAGTAAATGATATAACATATTCCATAAAATGAAAAAGTGTGATAAGATGATAGTAATTGATTCATACGAAAGGTGGAAGTTGGGAAATGGCAAGTGTATTAATCGTAGATGATGCTGCTTTTATGCGCATGACAATAAAACAAATGCTGGAAGCACATGGACATACAATGATTGGAGAAGCAGCGGATGGAGTAGAGGCTGTAAGAAAGTTTAAAGAGCTTAAGCCGGATGTAGTCATGCTGGATATCACAATGCCGGAGATGAACGGAGTAGAAGCGCTAAAACAGATCAGAGAACATGACCCGGATGCTAAGATCATTATTTGCTCTGCAATGGGACAACAGACAATGGTTGCTCAGTCGATACAATACGGAGCACAAGATTTTATAGTAAAACCATTTGAAGAGTGGCGCCTTATTGCATCACTTGAGAAAGTTTTGAGTAAATAAAATTTAGGAAGAGCAGGTGTAGGAAACTACACCTGCTCTTTGTTTTCTCCACCCGGTCCGTCTTTTCTTGGAACCTCATCAGGAATCATATCTGCTGGCAGATCCACCTGCGGAATGTTGCCGTCATCAAATAAATTTGCAGGGGATTGTCCGTTAGGAGTAGTTCTTAATTTTTCATCTTTCATAGTGCACCTTCCTTTCTATACAAGAATTTACCAAAAAAAGAAAAAATATACACAAAAGTTGTTTCGGTTGTACATTCTATAAGTCTATGCTAGAATAATAAAGTTTGATGAGATGAGGAACAAATGAGAAAACCAGAGGATGAGTTACAAGGAGAAAAATATGGAACAAATACAAAAGGAAAATAAAATGGGAGTCATGCAGGAGAATAAGCTATTGCTTTCTATGTCTCTGCCAATGATGGTTTCCATGCTGGTACAGGCACTTTATAATGTAGTAGACAGTGTTTTCGTATCGAGGATCAGTGAAAATGCGCTGACTTCAGTATCACTTGCCTTTCCAGTACAGAATTTTATGATAGCAGTAAGTGTGGGAACGGCAGTAGGTGTGAATGCGCTGCTTTCCAAAACTTTGGGTGAGAAAGATTATGAGAAAGCACAAAAGATAGCTAATAATGCAGTTTTTTTAGCAGCGGTATGTTATGTTGTCTTCTTGCTGGTAGGCATTTTTGCAGTTGCACCATTTTATCTGACACAGACAAAAGACGCAGAGATCATAGAATATGGAAAACAATATTTGACGATCATTTGTATTGGCTCTGTGGGAATCTTTTTCCAGACTATGTTTGAAAGACTGCTACAGTCTACGGGCAAAACATTTTATACTATGATCACACAGGGAACAGGAGCGATCATTAATATCATTCTGGATCCACTTTTGATCTTTGGTGTAGGAATTTTCCCCAAAATGGGTGTTGCGGGGGCAGCATTAGCAACGATCATCGGTCAGATCGTAGCAGCGATTCTGGCGATCGTATTCAATGCGATGCACAATGAATATATTACCATTCGTGTGGGACAGATTCGTCCGAATGCACATATCATTAAACAGATTTATGCTGTTGGTGCGCCTTCCATTGTCGTACAGGCTATCGGTTCTGTTATGGTCTATGGAATGAATTTGATTCTCATTGCGTTTTCTTCTACAGCGACTGCGGTGTTTGGTGTGTATTTTAAGTTACAGAGTTTCATTTTCATGCCGGTCTTCGGACTGAATAATGGAATGGTACCGATCATTGCCTATAATTATGGAGCGGGAAAGAAAAGTCGTGTAGTGAAGATCATAAAGCTGAGTATTGCTTATGCAGTGGGCATCATGTTTGTAGGTCTTATCATTCTTCAGATCATTCCGGATAAGCTGTTGTTAATGTTCAATGCTTCAGAAACGATGCTTGCAATCGGTGTTCCGGCGCTTCGGATAATTAGTACAAGTTTCCTTTTTGCAGGCTTTTGTATTGTATGCGGAAGCGTATTTCAGGCATTGGGAAATGGGGTATACAGTATGTGCGTATCCATAACCAGACAGCTGCTTGTATTGCTTCCGGTAGCTTATTTGCTTTCCAAACTTGGTGAGATCCGCTATGTATGGTTTGCATTTCCGATTGCAGAAATCGTATCGCTTACCTTATCCTCCATTTTCCTGTGTATTATTTATAGAAAGAAAATCAGGCATATCGGAGAAGGAAAAACATTGTAGAATGGGAATTGACATAAAAGAGAAAGTACGATAAAATATCAAAGTTGCAGTAACCATTCTGCAAAATGCGGATGTGGCGGAATTGGCAGACGCGCTAGATTTAGGTTCTAGTGTCCACGACGTGCAGGTTCAAGTCCTGTCATCCGCATTTATTATAGGTGACTACATGTAAAGTGACGGTATAGCAAAATATATCGTCACTTTTATTTTGGCGGATAATTTGTGTTCGCAGGAAAAAAGGGCTTTTGCATAAGAGGAGAGAAAAGTATGTATCATTTAGGAATTTGTGATGATGATTCCATGTTCATAGAATATATAAAGAGGTTATTTCAAGAGGTTTGTCAGGACATAACATTTTATGAATATCTTTCAGGGGAAGAATTGATTCAGGACATGCAGACACAGGAAAAATATGACCTGTTAATATTAGATGTGATGATGCCTGGAATGAATGGAAATGAAACTGCGAAAAAGTTTAGAGAACAATTTCCGAATACGCTTCTTGTATTTTGCTCAGGTGTATGCCTGCCTACCGTAGAGTCTTTTGAAACAACACCATACCGTTATTGGTTAAAAGAATATACGGAAGAAAAGATGCGGCGGGAAGTAGAAGGGGTATTTGGCAAATTAGAAAAAACAAAAGTCATGCCCTACATCGTTGGGAAAAAAGAAAATCAGTGGATAAAGCTCTCGCCGGAACAGATTTCTTATATTGCAATTGCGAAAAAAGGTTCTGTCTTGTATGATGCAAATTCTAAGGAAAGCTATAGCTCGCCGAAAAAGCTTGCAGAATTTTATGAACAATTAAAAGATTTTGGATTTGTCTATGCACATAACAGTTATATTGTAAATTTAAAATATGTAGCGATAGCCGGACCTACAGAATTGCAATTTATTCATGGTGAAAAGCTGACAATTTCCCGTGCCAGAGCAAAAGAATTTTTAAAGGCTTTTGCAGTAGATCTGGCGAAGAAATATGAAGAGGACATGGAATGAAAGATAATATAAAAAACAGAATTTCTTATATTTTATTAGAGGAAGAAGAAAATGCAAATACGCTGGCTTTTATTGTGGGAATGACGATTGCTATCGGAGCGGTCGTAGGTGTTCAGGGATTTCTGGATGGCTCGAACAGAGATTGGAGTATGCTTGTAATACCGCTATCAGGGTATGCGGTGCATGTTTTTGGAAAAAAGGTAAAGTGGTTTAAAAAGTATGTGAAATATGAGCATATATTAATGCCGTTCATTGTTAATTGTGCATTAGTTATCAGCCGTGATGGAAAATATGCTGCTTCCACACAGGTATACTTTTTGTGTTTGATGCTGACCATTGCTTATTGCGATGTGAAGATGGTATTTGCATCTTCTGCTGCGATGATACTCAGTACGGTCGGCGCTTTTATTATTTCGCCGGAAGCCATGTTAAGTCTGGATAATGCTGTTGTATGGGTTTATATTTTGCTTGTATACCTTTTGGCAACTGCTGTGGCAGCGATTATTGCCTACCGTATGAGGCGACTGCTTGAAGAAGCAAGAGAGAAAAAAATCTACGAAGATGAACTGATCTACTTGGAGCAATTAGAGAAAAAAGAGGAACAGTACAGGGAGTTTGTTCACAATATCAATCATTATTTTAATGCGATCGGTGAAATGGCAAGAACAGAGAATTGCGAAAATATTGTGAGTATGGTGGAGGAATTAAATGGAAAGCTTTTGCAAAATGAAAGGATCATTTATACGAACCACAAAGTATTAAATGCCATTTTGTCGGAAAAGGCAAGCGAAGCAGAGGAAAAGCAAATTAGTTATGAAGCCTATGTAGAGCCGGGTGTGCATTTACATAATGTGGAAAGTGGCGATCTGGTTTCTATGCTTGGCAATTTGCTGGACAATGCACTGGAAGCAGCAGGAAAGTGTGAAGGTACAAAAAGAAAGGTTTCTGTTGGCATTTATATGGAAAAAGATGGAAAGGTTTGTGTGGTAAAGATTGCAAACTATTTTGCACAGCCTCCGGTTCGTCATAAGGCTGACTTTGTCTCTACTAAAAAAGAGAAGGGAATTCATGGAATCGGTATTAAGAGCGTGAGAAAAACAGCAGAAAAATATGGTGGCTATTTGCAATGCTTGATTGGAGATGATGTATTTTCTGCTATTTTGATTTTGCCGACACAAAATGACAAAAAATAATAAAAAATAACAAAATTTGACCTTAAAATTACAAAAATTGCCCCCTCTATTGTAGCGTTTTTTTTCATTGTAAAATGGAAATCAAACGAGACAACGGAGGGACTTTTTTATGGAGTTAAAGGTATTAGAAAACGAAGAAAAACAAATGAATTTTATTATGTTCCTTGTGACAGTGTCGGTGCCGATTGTGGGATTTGCTTTTGTTATGCTGTTTTTGGACGGAACTATGGCAGATGCCAGTGTATTTTCCATGGTAGCTGTGGGGGTTTTGACTCGAATTTTTGAGAAGAAGCTTGGGAAATATGCAAAGTATATTTATACCAGTATACTTCCGGTTGCCGGTGTTATTACAATTGTAGTGGGAAATGATGGAAAATTTGCTGCTTTGACGCAGGCATATATATTTGTTTTGATTTTGGCAATTGCTTATTATGATGTATCGGTCATTAAAGTAAATGCGATTGTTACCATTGCTACACATGCGATTGGGCTGATTCTATTTACGGAACCATTTTTGAAACAGCACAGTCTTCCGGTTTGGATTTTCATCATGTTTGTATATTTGCTTTCCGTAATAGCAGCATATCTGATCAGTCAGAGAACGTATCATATGTTTGCAATCATTGCGAAAAAGGAAAAGGAAGAAGAAGAACTTCTTGATAATGTAAAGGGTGCTTTTGAAAATTTACAGCATTCTTCTGAAAATATTTATACTTCATTAGGTTCTTTTGAGCAGATTTCAAAAGAAATCGCATCTTCTACCGGTGAAATTTCAGAAAGTATGGAAACGCAGATCAAAGAGGTAGAAGGAAGCCTTGGTATTTGTAATGAACTGGCTGACATGATCGGAGCGTCGGGAAATAAAGTTGGCGAGACGGTTACGACTATGAATGGAATGAAGGTCAAAAATGACGAAGGCATCAGTTCTATTTCCGAATTAGCAAAGAAATTTGAAGAGAGCATTCAATCCAATCAAAGAGCGATGGAAGAAATTGAAACGCTGTCACAGAAATCTGCATTGATCGGTGGTATCGTAGACAGTATTCATCAGATCGCACAGCAGACCAATCTGCTTGCGTTGAATGCAGCAATTGAAGCAGCAAGAGCCGGGGAAGCCGGAAAAGGTTTCGCAGTAGTAGCAGATGAGATCAATGCTCTTTCTGCACAGTCTACAGAGGCAACACAAAAGATTGATGAAATTTTGAAGGATATTATCGGAACGGTAGAAGAGGCGAACGAGATCATGAAGCATAACAATGAGATCGTAAATGTGACGCATGGTAAGTTAAATGATACCGTAGAGATATTCCATACTATGTTAGACTCTTCTGAAAATGTGATCGAAGGTACGCATGCTTTGGAAGAAGAACTTGGAAATATTGTAAATATGAAAGAAAAATTATTGCAATCCATGGATAAATTGACAGAAGTGTCTGAGCGGTCTGCTGCTTCCACAGAACAGATCAATGCATCTACACAGGAACAGGTAGCCGCCATTGCGATCATTATTCAGGCAATGGAAACAGTACAAAATGAGATTGAACGTTTATCCGCTATATTAAATAATAATGTATCATAGATTCAAAAGCTCCTTTACGGGAGCTTTTGTTTGTTATTTTCTATTTTATATGGTAAATTAGTAAAAAAGAAATACTTCATTATTATTTTACGATAGATGGAAGGAAATTGGATATGAATAAAAAGATGTTATGTTTAGGAATTTGTATAGCTCTGACGATGGCAGTATGTGGTTGTGGAGAAAGCACTAAGATGGCAAAAGGGGCGGCAGAAAGTACGACTGAGGAAGCAACGGAACAGTCCACAGAAGAGTCTGGTGAAGAAACAACAACCGAAGAGAGTAAGAACACTCTCATACCGGAAGTGACAACGGAAGAAACCACAGAGGCAGAGATCACGAACACAGGGAATGTGGTAGTAGATATACCAGAAGGCTTCAGAGAATATCTGGCTCCTTCAGGCATTTATGTAACAGAAAAATATCCGGATAATGGTACAAATATTTATATAGTAACAGCTCCTTTTTATGGGGAATTGCCAGATGAAAAGGGATATATAGAAAAGATAAATGAAAATATTTCTTCTCAGGTTGGAGAAGTGGTAAAGATCAATCTGGTAGAATTTGGAAAGATAACGATTGATGGCTGTGATGCGATTCGGGCAATCTATACTTACAGTCATGGCGGTATGAATTTTAAACGATTAGAATATACGATAAATACAGATATTACTACAATTATTGCCTATACGCAGGAGGGGGATAGTGACTGGATGGAGACCTTTGAAGAAAGTGCACTTACGATCAGAGTAGAATAGGCAGCAGTACTAAAGAACTATGGACAAAAGAAAATGGATATGGCAAAATACCTCGCGTGTGTAATTTATTATATATTAATTGTAAGAAAGGATAGGAGTTCATTATGAAAAAGAAATTATTAGTAGCCGTATTAGCTATGTCTATGTGTTTCGCAGTGACTGCTTGTGGGGACAAGGAAAGTACAGAAGCTGTAGAAACAACAGTGGAAACAGAAGGGGAGTCTACAGAAAGCGTTGTAGAAGAAGAGTCTACAGAAGAAGCTGCAACGGAGGAAACAACGACAGAAGCTGAGACAGAAGCAGCAGACGTACATGTAGTAGTAGATATTCCTGAAGAGTTTACAGAGTATGAGGATGGTATTTATGTAAGTCCGGATTATCCAAATGATGGTTCTAACGTTATCATTCAGTCTACAGAAGATACTGCAACAGGATTTCCAAGTGAAGAGACGCTTGTACTTGCATTTGAACAGTCTCTTGGTGAGGATGCAGACATCACTATAGATAAATATGAAACTTATACGGTTGATGGATATGAAGCACTTCGTGTTGATATTTCCTATGTTGCATCCGATATCGAATGTACACAGATTCAGTGCATGGTACATACAGATACAGAAACATTTGCAGTAGGTTATACACAGGCAAGTGATGAATGGGCAGATGATTTTGAAGAAAGTATTCAGTCCATCAGAGTAGAATAAAAATTCATAAGATATATTTTAAAGAAAGGTTGTCGACTGAGATTACAGTACGGCAACTTTTTTTGATAAAAAATGACGGAACAAATAATGTAGAAAAAGAAAAATGTCTATAAATTTTCCATAAAATAGAAAATTTATCGTGGAAATGACTATTGTAAAATAAAAGGGGATGCTCCTATAATAAGAACAAATTTAAAACGTTTTATTGACATTGATAATGTATGTATATGAGGGGAATGCAGGGGGAAAATATTCTTGTATTCCCCTTTTGCAAAAAAGTTGTTAAGAAAATGTAATAAATTGTCAGGAAATGTCAAAAAAACAGAAAAATACTATTCAATTTACAAAAAAAGTTATAAAATTAAAGAAGGTTTTGTTTGACCCTGAAACAACAAACTGTTCATGAAACTTGTAAGGGTACAGGAACGGAGGGAATTTATGGAACATTCAGTAGATGATGTAATCGGTAAATTATCAGAAATAGAAGCGGCAGCTGAGCGTATTATGGAGTCTGCCAGCGAGGAGAAGAGAAAGCTTTCTGATGCAATGGAAGAAAAAACAAAACAGTTCGATGAAAAGCTTTTAGAGGAAACGGAAATTGCGTTAAAGTTGACAGCCCAGAAGCTTGATAAAGAAAAAGAAGAAGAATTAAAAGTGCAAAGAGAAGAAACCAATAGCTTACTTTTAGCTATGCAGCAAAAATATGACAATGAACATGACGCATGGTCTGATCGTATCATGCAGTCCATAGTAAGGATGTGAGCAGAGTGCAGGGATTATTTGCATATAGTGCCGTTGTGGCAAAAATGCGTGCCATGTCCGGTAAACTTGTAAAAAAGCAGGAATATGATGAGATGGCAGCTTTAGGAAGCGTGGTAGAGGTCGTAAATTATTTAAAGAAATATCCAGCCTATCAGAGGATATTTGCATCCGAAAGTGAATTTGATATTCACAGGGGAAGGGTAGAAGCATTGTTTCAAAAAGCAATTTATGCAGATTTTGCAAAAATATATGCCTTTTCTGGATTGGAACAACGAAAATTTTTAGATATTTATTTCATTAAGTACGAGATCGAGGTATTAAAAAATTGTCTTCGTATGCTTTTTGATAATCGAGATGTTAGTTTGGATCTGTCAGAGTTTCAGGACTTTTTTGAAAGAAGATCAGACCTTAATGTAGTAAAGCTGGGAAGTTCTAAAAATATTTCCGAGTTTATTGAGAATTTAAAAGGTTCCATTTTTTACCCGGTTTTGAAAAAACTGAATGAAGTCAAAGAAGCCACCTTATTTGATTATGAAAATGCATTGAATCTTTTTTATATGAAAAAAATGTGGAATGATTTTGCGAAAGTGATCAAAAAGAAGGATTTAGAGGTCTTGCGGGGAATTTATGGAAGTGAGATTGAACTTCTGAATCTGGATTTGATCTATCGTGCAAAGAAGTATTATCATATGTCACCGGCAGATATTTATGCGTTCATTGTGCCGGTTCATTACAAAATTCATAAAGAGCTATTCAAGAAGATCGTAGAGGCACCTACGATCGAAGAGATGGAACATCTTTTGAAAGAGTGCTATTATGCTAGATTTACAGAACAATTTGCCATTTCGGCAATAGAGCCAGTGTGTGAAGAACTGGCAGAAAAAGTTCATAATACAGCAAGCAGGAAATTCCCGTATTCCATTATTTGTATTGAGACATATTTATATAAAAAGGCAAAAGAAGTTGATAAACTTACAACGTTAATTGAATGTGTAAGATATGGACTGAGTGTAGAAGAAACGAAAAAATATATTGCATAGGAGGTGAGCGGGGATGATAGCTAAAATGAAGTTTATTAACATGATAGGGCCAAAAGATGATTTGGATATTATAGTAGAAAAATACTTATCCAAATACGAGATACAGCTCGAAAATACAATGGCTGAGTTAAAGGACTTGCAAAATGTAACACCTTGTATGGAAGTCAATCCATATAAAGATAGTCTTGCAAAGGCAGAAGAACTTGCCGCAATGACAAAGCACGCTGATCCGCTTAAAAAGACTGTTGGGGCACAAAAAGCAATAGAAATTGTGGAAAGCCTTGATGGAAAAAGGGAACGTTTTCGAAAGAAGCGAGGAATGCTGGAAGAGAAAAAACAAAAGATTGCAAAGGCAATACAGGATATTGAACCTTATCGAAATGTAAATCATGATATCCGTGATATTTTACATTTCCATTCGATCAAGTTCCGTTTTGGAAAGATTCCAGTTGAGTTTTATGAAAAATTAGAACGTTATGTATATGATGAACTTTCTACTATTTTTTATAAATGCCAAAGTAATGCAGAATATATCTGGGGTGTTTACTTTGTACCTGCTACGGAGGCAGAAAAAGTAGATGCGGTATATGCTTCACTCCATTTTGAAAGATTTCATATGCCGGAAGGCTATGAAGGAACGCTGGAAGAAGCATATGAAATTTTTACTCAGAAAATGGAAAAAGCAGAAAGCACCATTGCAAAACTGGAAGAAAAGATGGAACAGGATCTTTTGGAGAGTTTGGATGACATTTATGCCGCAAGAGATGAGCTTGCTGTTTTATCCGAAAATTTTGAAGTGAGAAAGCTGGCAGCGTATACGCATTCTGGAGATAAGACATTCTTTATTCTGTGTGGTTGGATGACAAAAAAGGATGCAGAAAAATTTGAAAAAGAAGTGGAACAGGACGAAAATGTATTTTGCATCATAGAGGATGGACAAGAGAACAATTTGTCTAAACCACCTACAAAGTTAGAAAATCCAAAAATCTTTAAACCATTTGAAATGTTTGTAAGGATGTATGGATTACCGGATTATAATGAATTTGATCCGACCATTTTTATGGCACTCACCTATTCCTTTATTTTTGGAGCAATGTTTGGTGATGTGGGGCAAGGACTCTTCTTACTGATAGGTGGAGCATTGCTTTATAAGTTCAAAAAGATGGATCTGGCGGCGATCATATCCTGCTGCGGTATCTTTTCTACATTTTTTGGATTTATGTTCGGAAGTGTGTTTGGCTTTGAAGATGTCATTGATGCGGTCTGGTTACGGCCACTTTCGGCAATGACAACACTTCCTTTTATTGGAAAACTGAATACGGTATTTGTGATTGCGATAGCCTTTGGTATGGGGCTTGTGCTCTTAACAATGATGTTCCATATTATCAATGGATTCAAGCAGAAAAATATGGAAGCCGCATTGTTTGATACAAATGGTATTGCAGGATTTGTATTTTATGCAGCAGTAGTCGCAGTGGTAGTACTTTTCATGACAGGACAGAAACTTCCTGCAGGTATTGTGCTGGTTGTCATGTTTGTAGTTCCGTTGCTTGTAATGGCATTAAAGGAACCGCTCACAGCTTTGGTAGAAAAGAAAAGTGAGGTCATGCCCAAAGAAAAAGGAATGTTCTTTGTACAGGCATTCTTTGAATTGTTTGAAGTACTTTTGAGTTATTTTTCCAATACGCTTTCCTTTGTGCGTATCGGTGCTTTTGCAGTCAGCCATGCAGCAATGATGGAGGTCGTGTTGATGCTTGCAGGAGCAGAAAACGGGGCAAGCCCGAATTGGATTGTAATTGTTCTCGGAAACCTGTTCGTATGCGGTATGGAAGGTCTTATCGTAGGAATCCAGGTTTTGCGTTTACAATATTATGAATTCTTTAGCCGGTTCTATAGAGGTGGCGGCAGAGAGTTTAAGCCTTACCGTACATCAAAGGCGGTAAAATAATAAGTCTTAGAAAAATTAGAGGAGGTCGTTGTTATGACAGTAGGAAAAGTTTTATTATTCAGTGCACTTGTATTAAGCATTTTAGTACCATTCAGAGTATATTTTAAAGGAGAAGAATCAAAGAGAAGATATAAGATCTCATTGGCAGTTAATTGTGTAGCATTTTTTGGTATTTTGTTGACAGCAAGCCTTATGCTGTTCGGAACAAGTGCCAGTGCAGCAGAAGTAGAGGCGACAGCAGTGGCAACATCTTCTATGGCAACTGGTATGGGTTATCTGGCAGCAGCACTTGTTACAGGTCTTTCCTGTATCGGTGGTGGTATTGCGGTTGCCAGTGCAGCAAGTGCAGCGCTTGGTGCTATCAGTGAAGATTCATCTATTCTTGGTAAGTCACTCATCTTCGTAGGTCTTGCCGAAGGTGTTTGTTTGTATGGTTTGATTATTTCTTTCATGATCTTAGGTAAGCTCTAAGCAAAGGGTGATTTTATGAAAATGTATTTGATCAGTGACAACGTGGATACATATACTGGCATGCGTCTCGCAGGTGTTGAGGGAGCTGTTGTCCACGAAAAGCAGGAACTGAAAGAGGAAATAGAAAAGGTTTTGGCAGATAAAGAAATCGGCATATTGCTGCTTACAGAAAAGTTTGGCAGAGATTTTCCGGATGTGATCGATGAAGTGAAATTAAATTATAAGTTACCGTTAATAGTAGAAGTGCCTGACAGGCACGGAACCGGAAGAAAACCGGATTTTATCACTTCATATGTAAATGAAGCAATAGGAATCAAATTATAGCGGACGGATGGAGGAGAGGCAATGACAACGGAGGAGAAGCTGAAACACTTTCTAGACGTTACGGTAGAAAACGCCAACGCAAAAAGTGTGGAATCAATAGAAGAATATAAAAAAGGCTTGGAAATCGTATTTGAAAACCACAAAGAGGATGCCAAACGTAAACAGGCACTTCAGATAAAACTGAATGAAGAAAATCTGAAAAAGGAAAAGAATACAGAGTTATCCAAACAGCAATTAGAAATTAAAAAAGAACTTGGAAAGAAGCAGGAAGAGTTGAAAAGTCTTCTTTTCCATGAAGTTGAAAATAAGCTGGAAGAGTATATGTCCACTCCGGAATATGATAAATATTTAATTCGTCATATAAAGGAAGCAAAAGCATTTGCAGGAGATGAGGAAATACAGATCTATATTGATCCGGCAGATTCAGAAAAGCAGATTGCTTTAGAGGCGGCAACCGGTGTACAAATTTCTCTGAGTGAATACGGTTTTCATGGAGGAATGCGTGCAGTCATTCGTTCCAAAAAGATTTTGATCGATCAGTCTTTTGAAACGCGACTGAATGAAGTTAAAAATGATTTTTCTTTTAATTTTGATTAGAGAGTGAGGAATTTCCTATGGAGAAGAAGGGAAATATATATGGCATTAATGGTCCTGTTATTTACCTCAAAGGAAATACCGGATTTAAAATGTCGGAAATGGTCTATGTTGGTGAGGAAAAACTGGTAGGTGAAGTAATTTCTTTAACAACAGACATGACGACGATACAGGTATTTGAGGAAACCTCAGGATTGAAACCCGGAGAGGAAGTAGTGGGAACGGATGGAACCCTTTCTGTTACACTGGCACCGGGAATTATTACAAATATTTTTGATGGTATTGAGCGTCCATTGGGTGTACTTGCTGAAAACTCGGGAGCTTTCATTAACAGAGGTATCAGTGTAAGGTCTTTGGATACAGAAAAATTATGGGATGTCCATATGACCGTGAAAAAAGGAGAGCATGTAAGTGGTGGTACGATTATTGCAGAAGTACCGGAAACTACAGCAATTACGCACAAGGTTATGATTCCGCCGGACAGGGAAGGCTATATTTTAGAAGTAAAAGAAGACGGACAGTATACGATTGAAGATACGATTGCTGTATTGCAGCTTTCAAATGGCGAAGAAGTGAATTTGACCATGACACAGAAATGGCCTATTCGTGTACCGCGTCCTACATCAAAGCGTTTTCCAGCATCTAAGCCTCTTGTAACCGGACAGCGTATTCTGGATACTTTATTCCCGATTGCAAAGGGTGGTACAGCAGCAATACCGGGAGGTTTCGGTACAGGAAAAACAATGACCCAGCATCAGATCGCAAAATGGTCTGACGCAGATATTATTGTCTACATTGGCTGTGGTGAACGTGGAAACGAAATGACTCAGGTTTTGGAGGATTTTTCTAAATTGGTGGACCCGAAATCCGGTCATCCGCTGATGGACAGAACGGTACTTATTGCCAATACATCCAATATGCCAGTTGCTGCACGTGAAGCAAGTATTTATACCGGAATTACGCTTGCAGAATATTACCGCGATATGGGGTATCATGTAGCAATCATGGCGGATTCTACTTCTCGTTGGGCAGAGGCGCTGCGTGAACTTTCGGGACGTTTGGAAGAAATGCCAGCGGAGGAAGGTTTCCCGGCATACTTAGCATCTAAGCTGTCTGCTTTCTATGAACGTGCAGGAATGATGCAGAACTTGAACGGAACAGAAGGAAGCGTTACCATCATTGGAGCGGTATCTCCACAGGGCGGTGATTTTTCGGAACCGGTTACACAAAATACAAAGCGTTTTGTAAGGTGCTTCTGGGGATTGGACAAATCACTTGCTTATGCAAGACATTTCCCGGCAATTCACTGGCTTACAAGTTATAGTGAATATTTGGTAGATCTTGCACCTTGGTATGCAAAGGAAGTTGGCTCTGATTTTGTAGATTATAGAAATCAGTTGGTAGCGATTCTGAATCAGGAATCCAGTTTGATGGAAATTGTAAAATTGATCGGTAGTGATGTATTGCCAGACGATCAGAAATTAACACTGGAGATTGCCAGAGTCATCCGTCTTGGATTTTTGCAGCAGAATGCATTCCATAAAGAGGACACTTGTGTACCGCTTGAAAAACAGATGAAAATGATGGAAACGATTCTTTACTTAAATACCAAGGCAAAAGCATTAATTTCAATGGGAATGCCGATGTCGGTATTGAAGGAAGATGACATTTTTGAAAAGGTAATTGCCATCAAATATGATGTGGAGAATAATGCATTGTATAAGTTTGATGACTATAAAGAGGCAATTGATAAATTCTACGATGATGTAATTGCACGTAATGCCTAACAGCGCGAAAGGAGAAAAGAAAAATGGCTATTGAATATTTAGGCTTAAGTAAAATAAATGGTCCTTTTGTTGTAATCGAAGGTGTGCGTGGTGCTGCATTTGATGAGATCGTGGAGATTACGGTAGAAGGAAATGAAAAAAAATTAGGCCGTATTGTTGAAATTTATGATGATAGGGCAGTCGTACAGGTTTTTGAAAGTACGGAAAATATTTCTTTGCAAAATACGCATACGAGGCTGACTGGACATCCGATGGAAATTGGATTGTCTCCGGATATTTTAGGTCGTACCTTTAATGGTATTGGTCAGCCAATCGACAATCTAGGTGAGATTGTTGCAGAGGTAAGACGTGATGTGAACGGAAAACCATTGAATCCGGTTACAAGAGAGTATCCACGTAACTATATTCGTACTGGTATTTCTGCTATCGACGGTCTGACAACGCTGATCAGAGGACAAAAGCTGCCGATCTTTTCAGGAAATGGTCTTCCACATGACCAGTTGGCAGCACAGATCGTAAGGCAGGCATCTCTCGGTGAAAATTCAGATGAAAAGTTCGCGATCGTATTTGCTGCAATGGGCGTAAAATATGATGTTGCGGAATATTTCCGTCACACCTTTGAAGAAAGCGGTGTAGCGGATCATGTGGCAATGTTTTTGAATCTGGCAAATGACCCGGTTGTAGAGCGTCTTATTACACCGAAGGTTGCTTTGACGGTAGCAGAATATCTTGCATTTGAAAAAAATATGCATATTCTGGTAATCCTTACGGATATGACTTCTTTTGCAGAAGCGCTGCGTGAGGTTTCTTCCAGTAAAGGTGAGATTCCTTCCAGAAAGGGATTCCCAGGTTATCTTTATAGTGAATTTGCTACGATTTATGAAAGAGCAGGTATTGTAGAAGGAATCAATGGTTCGGTAACACAGATCCCAATTTTGACAATGCCAAATGATGATATTACGCATCCGATCCCTGACCTTACTGGTTACATTACGGAGGGACAGATTGTTCTGGATCGTACCATGAATGGGCAGGCAATTTATCCGCCAATCAATGTATTACCATCTCTTTCCCGTCTGATGAAGGATGGTATCGGTGAAGGTTACACAAGAGAAGACCATCAGGATGTAGCGAACCAGTTGTTCTCTTCCTATGCGAAGGTAGGAGAGGCAAGAGCTCTTGCTTCTGTTATTGGTGAAGATGAACTGTCACCTTTGGATAAGAAATATTTGCAGTTTGGTAAGGCATTTGAGACAGAGTTTGTAGGACAGGGAATTAACGAAAATCGTACGATCATTGATACACTTGAAATTGGCTGGAAATTGTTAAGACTGCTGCCGAGAGAGGAATTGGATAGAATTAATACGAAGATTCTGGATAAATATTATGGCGTAGCAGAAGAAGAGGCCTTTATAGGACATATGGATATTGACAACTGAGACATGAAAAAGTAAGGAGGTGGGGAGATGGATCCGAATGAATTTCCCACGAAAGGTAATTTAATTTTGGCAAAAAATTCGCTGGGACTTGCAAAGCAGGGACATGAGCTGATGGATAAAAAACGGAATATTTTAGTTCGTGAGCTTATGAATCTGATTGATGAAGCGAAGACCATTCAGACTGAAATTGATGAGACTTTTACAAGGGCATATAAGGCACTGCAAAATGCCAATATTGAAATGGGAATTAAATATGTGAATGATCTTTCCCATGCGGTTCCTGTTGAAAATTCCATTCGTATTAAAACGAGAAGTATTATGGGAACGGAAATTCCACTTGTGGAGTATGAACCGAGCATGGATAAACCGACCTATTCCTTTTTTTCTACGAAGGAATGTTTGGATGAAGCCAAGGAAAATTTCGAGCGAGTGAAGGAATTGACGATTAAGCTGTCTATGGTAGAAAATTCGGCATACCGACTTGCTATGAATATCCGTAAAACGCAGAAGAGAGCCAATGCACTCAAAAATATTACCATTCCACTCTACAGCCAGCGTGTGCGTGATATTTCCAACGCGTTGGAGGAGAAGGAAAGAGAAGAATTTACCAGATTGAAAGTAATTAAACGGAATATGGCGAAGTAAAAGAAGGCAAAATGCTTATTTCATCACCCTGCTAATTCTTTTGGAAACAGTTAGCGCAAGTATGACTTTTAAAATATCTGGAAGGATGTAAGGAAGCACGCACCATGAAAAAGCAGTCCATAATCCGATTTCGCCAGAATTATTTGCATACACGAGCATGAACCAGACAGTTCCAAACAGGTAGCATACGAAAAGACCAAGCAGCATGGAAAGAGTGAGACCCCATTTCTTTCTACCAAGCAAATGCTCCATTCCCCACATGACAAGTGCAGAGAGGAGAAAGCCGATAATATATCCACCGGTACTGCTTAGCATATGCCCAATTCCACCTGTAAAACCGGAAAAGACTGGAATGCCGACTGCTCCTAATAATAAATAAGTCAGAACAGATAAAGTACCGCGTTTTCCGCCGAGGACGCCAATCGCTAAAAAAACGCCAAAAGTCTGCAACGTAAAGGGCACTGTTGCCGGAATAGAAATCCAGGAGCATACTGCTATCATAACAGCAAATAATGCAATATAAGTCATATCTGTTGTTTTGATTTTTGCGGAATCCAGTGTTGACATTTGTGATGACCTCCCTTTAGTGAGATTGTGATTTTGTATATAAATATATCACATTCCTAATGGAATAGAAACATAAGAAAGTAAAGAGATAAAAAGTCGACACATCTTGACAGAAAAATGAAACTATGTTACTTTTATAAAAGTTTATTCTAAAAGGGAGTAGTTGTTATGCGTAATCAACATGCCCTGACGTACGTCATGGTTACGCATCTTTCAAAAATTGAGAGTACGAGACTTTTAGCATGCAGTTGTGTGCTAAGAGTCTTTTTTATTTTTGAAGCTCCTTAAATTAGGGCATACTAAATATTACGGAGGAGAAAAAATGGAAGTAGTAGTACAGATTCTTTTATTGGCACTTGGATTTTTCATGTTAGTGAAGGGTGCAGATTGGTTTGTAGAAGGAGCAGCTAAAATTGCAGACAGGCTTGGAATACCACAGCTTGTAATCGGTTTGACCATTGTTGCAATGGGTACCAGTGCACCGGAAACGGCAGTTAGTATTTCTGCTGCATTAAAGGGAAGCGCAGAAATTGCAGTAGGAAATGTTTTAGGAAGTAATATTTTGAATATCCTTATTATTTTGGGAATTACTTCACTAATTATCCCGCTTTCAGTACAGAAATCTACCATTAAGTATGAAATGCCTTTTATGATCCTTATCATGATCATTTTTGCAGTACTTGGACTAAGCGATAACGTAGTTGGAGTAGTGGATGGTCTGATTTTGTGGGCGCTTTTTATTATTTATCTGGTTTACTTGTTCTTCATGGCAAAGAAAGGACAGGCAACCGTTGAAGAAGTAGAGGATGATGGTGAAAAAGACAGTATTTTTAAAATGCTAGTATTGATCGTCGTTGGTGCAGTTTTGATCGTACTTGGAAGTAACGTAAGCGTTGATGCAGCAACCGCACTTGCTAAGATCTTTGGTATGAGTGAGCGTTTGATCGGACTTACTATTGTAGCACTTGGTACATCTTTGCCAGAACTTGTTACAAGTGTGACAGCAGGTGTCAAAGGAAAAGCGGATATCGCCATCGGAAATATCGTAGGAAGCAACATATTCAACATTTTGTTTGTAATTGGTACATCTGCTTTGATCACGCCGGTCGTTTATCAGGCTAGCTTCTTTGTAGACAGTATCGTTTGTGTAGCAGTGGCTGCCTTGCTTCTCGTATGTGTATTGAACAAAGACAACAAATTAAAACGCTGGGGTGGCATTATCATGTTAGTGAGCTACGCAGCATATTTTGTATATTTGATCCAGTAAGATTCTACGCATTCACGAGGCATTGGACATAAAATATTGTAAATTTGATCAAAATAGGTTAAAGTATACTAAAGAAGAACTTGAAAGCCTTTTAGGCGGATTGGAGTATTATGAACGGAAATATTGTTGTTGGACAGTCAGGAGGACCTACAGCTGTTATTAACGCTTCAGTGGCAGGTGTGTACAGTGCGGCAAAAAGAGCCGGAATCCAAAAAGTATACGGTATGGAGCATGGGATTCAGGGTTTCCTGATGGAAGAACTGGTAGATTTGGATGACTATTTAGGAGATAGCATGGGGATTGAGATTTTGAAACGTACCCCATCTGCATTTCTTGGAACTTGTCGTTACAAAATGCCTCCAATAGATGGTAATGAAAAAGTATACGAAGAAATTTTCCGCATTATGGAAAAATACAATATTGAAGCGATGTTTTATATTGGTGGAAATGATTCCATGGATACGATCAAAATGTTATCCGATTATGCAAAAGCCAAAAATAAACCACAGCGCTTTGTCGGAGTACCAAAAACGGTAGACAATGACTTGCCGGTAACAGATCACTGCCCGGGATATGGTTCTGCAGCAAAATATATTGCAACTACTGTAAAAGAGGTAATCTGTGATAATGGTTCCTTTGGTTTGGACAAGCCTTCTATTTGCGTAGTAGAAATTATGGGACGTCATGCAGGATGGTTGACAGCAGCAGCTTCTCTTTGTAAGGGTGAAGACTGTGATGGTCCAGCAGCGATTTATCTTCCAGAGAGAATCTTTAGTATAGACCAGTTCGTAAAAGATATGAAAGAGATCGGCGAGACGAGAAGAGCAGCAGTAGTAGCTGTTTCCGAAGGCGTGAAATTAAGCGACGGCAGATTTGTATGTGAGCTTGGCAATGTAGATCAGGGAACAGATGTATTTGGTCATAAACAGCTTTCTGGCTGTGGAAATACCTTATCCGGTATCATTGCAAAAGAACTTGGATACAAAACTCGTGCAATCGAATTTTCTACGGTACAGCGTTCTGCAACGCACCTTGCTTCCCTGACTGATATAGATGAAGCATTTATGGCAGGAAGTGACGCTGTGGAGGCAGCAAGAGATGGCAAGACTGGAATTATGGTCACTCTCGTTCGTGACAGCCAGTTTCCATATCATTGTACGACTGGAACGTATGATATTCATGAAATTGCTAATTTTGAAAAATGCGTACCAACAAAATGGATTACGAATGACGGTATCAATGTGACACAGGATTTTGTAGATTATGCACAGCCATTGATCTTAGGTGAATTGGCGCCTTATATGGTAAATGGTGTACCGAGACATCTTGTGATCAGAAAAAATTAACTTGTTTTCGTGGGAGCTGCTTATAGCAGCTCCTTTTTGGTGTTTAAATTTATGCATATTGCCCAAAAATGAGCCCCTAAATTTTGTATTGACAAGGACTGGGAGATATTGTAAGATAGTTTCAGAAAACGTTTTCCGAGATAGAAACATGGAGGAATATGATGGTATCGATCAAAGATGTTGCAAAGCACGCTGGTGTTGCTATCTCAACGGTATCCAAGGTATTAAACAATTATCCAAATATTAGCGAAGAAACGAAGAAAAAAGTCAATGAAGCAATTGAAGAATTGAATTTTGTTCCAAATTCTATCGCAGCAGCGCTTTCTTCCAAGCAATCCGGTAGAGTAGCCTTATTGATCAATATGGTCACACACGCGCAAGCGATTGACGAAATTGATATGCAGTATCTTGCCGGAGCTATTTATCAGGCAAAAGAAATGGGGATAGACATTATTACCGTATTCTTTTCCATGATCAAAGATAAAAATGTGGAAGAAATCACGCGTTACTTTCAGTCACAGAATATTTCAGGGATTGTTATTTATGGGTTGTCAAAAGAAGACACCGTATTGCATGAACTGATCGCATCCAAGACTTTTAAAATTGTTCTGATCGATGCACCACTTATTAATGCAAATACATCTTGTGTTTGGATCGATCATAGACAAGCACAGTATGATGTGGCGAAGAGGACGATTGAGGAAAATACCTGTAAGCGAATTCTTTATATAGCCGGAAAGAAGAACGGATATGTTACGGAAAGACGTTTGGAAGGCATAAAACAGCTGGTAGAAGAAGAAAAACTCCAGATCTTAATCAAAGATGGTGAGTTTTCGGAGCTTCAGGCAAGGAATATTACATTCCAATATGCAAAGAATAAAGACGTAGTAGTATGTGCATCGGATCTGATGGCTATCGGAGCGATGAAGGCACTGACGGATATGGATATTTTCCGTCCGGTATGCGGATTTGATGGTATTACACTGATGGGATATATAGGAAAGCAGATGAATACTATCAGACAGAATTTCAGCAGTATATCCGCAGAAGCAATTAAAGAGATCTACCGCTTAATGAATGGCGGAGAAGGGCAGGAAGTTATACTGCCATACAGTATAGAACGGCTGCAATATTTAGATATTATATGCTAACAAAAGCATAACTAAAAATCATATTATTAATTCAGGTTGCGGGCAAACCGCAGGAATGGAGGAAAAATGAATTTAGAACAGCAGTTACAGGAAATCACACAGAAAGGTTACGGAAAAGATATCAAGGCTTGTACAGACAGCGAATTGTACTACAGCATTCTTAACTTATCCAAAAAGTTAATGGAAGAGAAGCCGGTTATCAGCGGAAGCAAAAAAGTATACTACATTTCCGCAGAATTTTTAATTGGTAAACTTTTATCCAACAACTTGATCAATCTTGGTGTTTATGATGAATTAGATGAAGTTTTAAAAGCTAATGGTAAAACTTTAAGCAAGATCGAAGAAGTTGAGCCAGAACCATCTCTTGGTAATGGTGGTTTAGGAAGACTTGCAGCTTGTTTCCTTGATTCTATCGCTTCTCTTGGATTACCAGGCGATGGTATCGGTTTAAATTACCACTTTGGTTTGTTCAAACAGGTATTCAATGACAAATTGCAGTGTGCAGAGAAAAACGACTGGATCGAAGCACAGTCTTGGTTAAACAAAACAGATGTATCTTTCAAAGTAAAATTTGGTGACAGAACTGTGACATCCAGATTGTATGATATCGATGTGATCGGTTATGAGCAGGGTGTAAACAAATTACACTTATTTGATATTGAAACAGTTGATGAAAGCCTTGTAAAGAAAGGTATTGATTTTGATAAAACAGACATCGAAAAGAACCTTACATTGTTCTTATATCCAGATGATTCTGATGAAGCAGGAAATCTTCTTCGTATTTATCAGCAGTACTTCATGGTTTCCAATGGTGCACAGCTCATTTTGAAAGAAATGAAAGCAAATGGCTGTGATTTACACAAATTATATGACCATGCAGTTATTCAGATCAACGATACACACCCAACTATGGTAATTCCTGAGTTGATCCGTATCTTAACAGAAGAAGAAGGCTTCACAATGGATGAAGCAATTGCTGTTGTAAGCAAAACTTGTGCTTATACAAATCACACTATCTTAGCAGAAGCTCTTGAAAAATGGCCTCTTGCATACTTAGAGAAGGTTGTACCTGCATTAGTACCGATCATCAAAGAGTTAGATAAACGTGTTGCAGCTAAATATACAGAAGAAAAAGTACAGATCATCGACAAAGATAACAGAGTACACATGGCTCACATCGATATCCACTACGGATTCTCTGTAAACGGTGTTGCAGCTATTCATACAGAAATTTTGAAGGATACAGAGTTAAATCATTTTTATAAGATTTATCCTGAAAAATTCAACAACAAAACAAACGGTATTACTTTCAGAAGATGGCTTCTTTCCTGTAACAAAGAACTTGCTGCTTTCTTATCTAAGACAATCGGCGATGACTACAAGAAAGATGCTGACAAGCTTGAAAAATTATTAGAGTTCAAAGATGATCAGGCAGTGCTTGATGAAATCGCAGCAATCAAAAAAGACAAGAAGAAAGCTCTTGTAGAATACGTTAAAGAAGCTGAAGGCGTAGAACTTAATCCAGATTCTATTTTCGATATCCAGATTAAGAGACTTCATGAGTACAAACGTCAGCAGATGAATGCTTTATACATTATCCATAAATATTTGGAAATCAAAGCAGGCAAAAAACCTTCTACACCACTTACATTTATCTTTGGTGCAAAGGCAGCTCCTGCATATGTAATCGCACAGGATATCATTCATTTATTACTTGTTATGCAGGAAATCATCAACAATGATCCTGAAGTTAGCCCATACATGAAACTGGTTATGGTAGAAAACTACAATGTAAGCTACGCTGAGAAACTTATTCCAGCATGTGATATTTCCGAGCAGATTTCCTTAGCTTCTAAAGAAGCATCTGGAACAGGTAACATGAAATTCATGTTAAACGGTGCTGTAACACTTGGTACATCTGATGGTGCAAACGTAGAAATCGGTGACCTTGTTGGCGAAGACAACATTTATATCTTCGGTGAAAAATCTGAGCAGGTTATTAATCATTACGCAAAAGCTGATTATGTTTCTAAAGATTACTACAATAAGAGCGCAGTGATCAAAGAAGCAGTTGACTTTATTGTAAGCAAAGAAGCATTAGCAGTAGGTCATAAAGAGAACCTTGAAAGACTTTACAATGAACTTCTTAACAAAGACTGGTTCATGACTCTTCTTGATTTAGAAGATTACATTGCAAAGAAAGATCAGATGTTTGAAGATTACAAAGATACTCAGAAATGGAAGAAGATGATGCTTGTAAACATCGCTAAAGCTGGATTCTTCTCATCTGACAGAACTATCGCTGAGTACAACAGAGATATCTGGAAATTAAAATAAGAATATAGTAAATAAGATACATGAAAACCCGAGGCAGCTTGCTTCGGGTTTTTGGGTACAATTATCAGAGAAGATGGGAGCAGCAATGAATAAAATACAGGAAGAATTTCCATTTTTATATGAAACGCATATGCACACAAAGGAAGCCAGTGCCTGTGCACAGTGCAGTGCTAAAGAAATGGCTAGAGCATACAAGGAAGCTGGCTATACCGGAATTATTATCACAGATCACAACTGGGGTGGTAATACATGTGTGAATAGACAGATGCCTTGGAAAGACTGGGTAGAGAATTTTGTCAAAGGGTACGAAGAAGCCAAAAAAGAAGGCGATAAGATCGGACTGGATGTTTTCTTTGGCTGGGAAGCTGGTTATCAGGGAACAGAGTTTTTAATTTACGGATTGGATAAAGACTGGATGATAGCACACCCGGAAATTAAAACAGCGGACGTTGCAGAGCAGTATCGTTTGGTGGATGAAAGTGGCGGTATGGTAATCCACGCTCATCCGTACAGGGAAGAATGGTATATTCCTGAAATTTTACTTTACCCGGAATATGTCCATGGGGTAGAAGGAATTAATGCCACGCACTCTAATTCCAAAAGCACATCCCATAACGATCCAGAATTTGATAAAAGAGCGATTGCATATGCAGCCAAATATGAAAAGCCAATAACAGCAGGTTCAGATATGCATGCAACGAATCTTTTTGGCGCGGGGGTAGCATTTCGGACAAAGCTTACAGGCATAGAGGATTATGTAGAACGAATAAAGTCTGGCAAAGACTATGTCGTTACAAATGGGGAAACATGGTATGACTGCCACGGCAGAGAGATTGAGGTATAAATGAAGTTCTTACACACAGGGGATTTACATATTGGAAAGGTACTCCACGAAATATCTTTATTGGAGGACCAAAAATATATATTAAATGAAATTGTAAATATAGCAGAAGCAGAAAAGGTTGACGCTGTTGTCGTTGCAGGGGATGTTTATGACAGAAGTATTCCGGCGGTGGAAGCAGTGTCAATTTTGGATGAATTTCTGACACGACTGTCAGAAAAAGGAATCACTGTGTTGCTTATTAGTGGAAACCATGATTCTGGAGAGCGGCTTGCTTTTATGGATACGGTTTTGGAAAAACAGCATATTTTTATTGCCGGAGATGGGACAGAGAGTCTTCGTAGAATTGATATGGAAAAGGATGGAGAAGTCGTTACTTTTGTTTTACTTCCTTTTGTGAAGCCGGCACAGGTCGGTGCGAAAAACAGTGACGAGGCTGTCAGGATCATTTTGGAACGAGAAGGGCTGACAGGAGAAAATGTAGAGAAGCATCACCGATATGTTCTGGTCACTCATTTTTTTGTTACCGATGGAGGGAAAACACCAGAATTATCTGATTCGGAGAGTCCGGTACATGTAGGCGGTATTGATAATGTGGAAGCATCTGCTTTTTCTTTTTTTGATTATGTGGCATTGGGACACATTCATAAGCCACAAAAAATTGGGGAAAGAGAAGTATACTATGCCGGTACACCTTTAAAATATTCTTTTTCAGAAGCTTCTCAAAAAAAGAGTGTTGTTCTAGTGGAGATGGGAAAAGAAGGAACAGTAGTAAAACGCTGTCCTTTGACGCCTCTTAGAGATATGCGAAAGATCAAAGGCAATTTGGAAGAATTGATGAGACCGGAAATTGCTTCCTTAGAAAATACGAATGACTACATTCAGGCTGTACTTACGGATAAAGAAGAGTTGATCGACCCGATTGGAACACTCAGGAGCGTGTATCCGAATATTATGCAGCTCTTATTAGAAAAAAATGAGTTAAAAGAAAGACCTACGGGGCAGAGGGCAGCACAGATAAGCCAGAAATCAACGCTGGAGCTGTTTGAAGAATTTTATGAGCTTTTGCGTGGTGAAAAAATGGACGAAGAGAGACGTAAAGAGGTGCAACGGGCACTAGAAGAAAGTGAAGTGTAGAAAGGAATATCATGAAACCTATTGCGTTGGAAATATCCGGTTGGGGACCTTATAAGCAAACGGAAAAAATAGATTTTACAAAACTTTGGGAAAGAGGGCTTTTCTTAGTGACCGGACCTACGGGAGCAGGAAAGACTACTATTTTTGATGCCATCAGTTTTGCACTATATGGGAACTTGAGCGGGCAGATGAGGGAAAAGAACAGCGTCCGCTCTGATTTTGCTGATAGAGAGACCAAAACTTATGTAAAGCTGAAAATGGAGCATAAGGAACAAGTTTATGAAATATATAGAAATCCAGAATATCTTCGCCCAAAAAAGAGAAAAAGTGGAGCCGAAGAGTATACGAAGGAGAGAGAAAATGCGATATTGACGCTGCCGGATGGCTCCTGCATAGAAGGTGCGGGAGAGGTGACGCGCAAAATGCAGGAAATTTTGCGTTTGGACTATCGGCAGTTCAAGCAGGTTTCTATGATAGCACAAGGGGAATTTGCAAAGCTTTTGACCGAGACACCAAATGAAAAGATCCGGATTTTCAGAGAGCTTTTCGGAACATCTGTACTGGAGCAGTTTACGGCGAATTTAAGAACAAAATCAAAAAATCTATATAAAGAAGTAATGGAATACCGACACCGCATGGATGAAGATGTTAAAATGCTTCAGGAAGATAGTGTAGAATGGCAGGAACTGCTGCAAGATCCAGACAGGAATTATCATGAAATATTCCGGCTCTTGGAAAAATTGCAGACAGCATATAAAGAGCAGAAGAAACAGGCGGACAAGGAATATGAAAAAGCAGAAAAGAAGGAAAAAGAGTTTTCATTAAAGGCAGCAGAAATAAGCCGCGTGAACGAAATGTTCGACAAGCTGGAAAAGAAGGAAGAAGAACTGCGGCTTTTGAAGGAAGAAGAGGCTTCCTATCGTGAGAAAGAAAAGGATGCGGAAGAGATAAGGAAGGCACAGCGGATAGAACCGGATTATATAAGGTTCAAGAATGGAAAAGAACAGGAAGAAAAACAAAAGAATACACAAAAGCAGCTGCAATTAGAAAAAAAAGAATTAGGAAGAAAACAAAAAGAAAGCTATTTCTTTTTTGAAAATCGGGGCAGACTTTCTTTCTTGCTTGAAATTGAGGAAGAAAAAGAGAAATATTTGACAGAAAAAGAAAAAATCTCTGTAGAGCTGGATAAGAAACAAAAAGAAATGGAAAACCAAAAGAAGGAATACCTTCTTGCGGAGAAATCCGCAAAAACAGCAAGAGAAACATTAGAGAGAGCAGAGGAAGAATATCGGCGCTCTGCAATAGGCATTGTTGTAAAAATGCTTAAGGTGGAAAGTCCATGCCCGGTCTGTGGTTCTATAGAGCATCCTGCTCCAGCACAAATGGAAGGCAATTTAATCGATGAGAAGAAGCTTAAGGAATTACGGGAGCAGTATGAGCAATTGAACGGAGATATGTTTCAGGCGCATGAGAAGGCATTGAAGGTTCAGACAGAGAGCAAAACCTTAGAAGAAGAACTGGAAAAAATAGAAGGACAATTGCACAAGGAAGAAATAGAGGAAAAAGAACAGAAGGCACAGATCATGGAAATGCAACAGGAGAATGAGCTGACAGAGTGGATGGAAATGCCTTTTGCGAAAAAGCAGGAACAATTAGAACAAAAAGTCGCTATTTATCAAGAAGCACGAACATTGTTTTTAGAAAAAGAAGAGACTGAAAAACGTGTCATATTAGAAATGACAGAAGTGTCAGAAAAAGTGACAGAGCTGGAAAATGTGTATAAACAAGCTATTTTTGAGCAAAAACTAACAGATGAGAAGGAATTTTTGAGTTTGTTAGAACGTAAAGGAGAAGAAGCCGCACTTTTAGAAGCATGCAGCCGCTATAAAGAACAGGTCAAGTCCTTGACGGATCTAGTAAAACACTTAAAAGAAGACTGCAATGGAAAAAAGAGAGAAGATACTGCGGAAGTAACAGAGCAACTGAAAAACTGGGAAAAAGAAAAGAAAAAAGCTGCAGATTTACGATTAAGCACAGCGCAAAAGCTTTCTGAAATAAAAAATATCCAAAAATCATTGAAAGAAAAACAGGAAAAGCAGGAAGCATTAAGTAAGGAATATGGCATTGTAAAAGATCTGGACAATTTAGCCAGTGGAAATAATGCAAAGCGGCTTGTATTTGAACAATATGTTCTGTCTGCCTATTTTGAGCAAGTATTGGAGGCAGCGAATGTGCGGTTGGGCAAAATGACAGCGGGACGCTATGAGATGTTCCGCAGTGAAGAGGTGGCAGACGGAAGAAGCAAGGATAGCATGGAAATCTGTGTCATGGACTATTACACCGGAAAATCCCGTCCGGTAAAAACACTTTCTGGCGGAGAAACATTTAAGGCTTCTTTGGCGTTGGCACTTGGATTAAGTGATGTGATCGGCAGAACCAATGGTGGAATACGGGTAGAGACACTGTTTATTGATGAAGGCTTCGGAGCATTAGACAGTGAATCTTTAGAGCAGGCATGTGAAACGTTGACTTCTCTTGTAGAAAAAGACCGATTGATCGGAATTATTTCCCATGTGCAAGAATTGAGAGAGCGTATTGACAATCAGATTATCATAAGAAAAACTAATAGTGGCAGTACGATTGAAAATGTGCTAGGCTAAATAGGACAAAAAAATTAGGATAGAAAATCGGGAAATAGAATTATGAAAGAAAAAAATAAGATAAAAGATAATGCCGTGAAAGGGAATAAAAAGAGGTCGAATGGTCGAAGGGGCAGATGGACAGCCGTCATACTCTGTGTGGCACTTCTTATGCCGATCTTAAGTGGCTGTGGAAAGCAGGAAGAAAGCGATACTAAAATTGTTCTGACGACTGGATTTCGTAAAGATGAAATCTTTCGCATTGAAGACATATCGTGCACTTTGCCGGAAATCATGGTATATTTGACAACGACACAGAATCAATACGAAAGTGTTTATGGAGAACAGATTTGGGAAGCGGATTTAGACGGTGTTACACTGGAAGAAAATGTGAAAGAAACCGTGCTTGCCAAAATAGCGCAGGTGAAAACAATGAATCTTCTGGCTCTGGAGCATCATGTTTCATTAAATGAAGAAGAATTGGAAAAAGTGAATCAGGCAGCAGAAACCTATTATAGTAGTCTGAATGAAACGGAAATCTCACTTATGGGCATCACAAAGGAAACCATTGCCAATATGTATGCCGAATATGCACTGGCGGATAAAGTCTATGAGTATATTATTAAAGATATTAATCCGGAGATTAGCGATGATGAGGCGAGGACGATTACCGTAGAGCATATTTTGATCAAGACCCATATGTTGGATGGTGCTGGCAATAAAGTAGAATATACGGAAAGTGCAAAAGCGGAAGCTTATGAGCTTGCACAGGAAGTATTGGAAAAGGCACAGTCCGGTGAACAGGATTTTGAAACTTTGATCGGGACATATAGCGAAGATCAGAATGCGACTTATTCCTTTGGCAAGGGAATGATGGATCCTGCTTTTGAAGAAGCAGCATTTAATTTAGGAACGGGAGAAATCAGCGGTATTGTGGAGTCAGAATATGGCTATCATATTATTAAATGTATCAGTACCTTTAACAAAGAAGAGACCGATGCCAATAAAGTGAAGATCGTGGAGCAGCGTAAAGAAGAAGTATTTGGTGAAGAATATGACAAGTTTGTCAGTTCGCTGACAAGAAAATTGAATGATGACTTATGGGAGAGTGTTACTTTTATTCATGATCCGAATGTCACGACCCAGAATTTCTTCGATGTATATGACGAGTATTTCTCTTGAAAATAGCAGTTTACGAAAATTTAAGAAATCTAAAATGCCCGTATTTTCGGCATTTCAAGGTGATTATTAGCACTCAAACTTGTTGAGTGCTAATTTTCTATTGACTTCCAAAATAGAACGCAATAAAATATCTCTAGTGCTTGAAAAACTTTTGATGTGTGGAAACAAAAGCAAGTAAAGCAAAAGAATAGACTAAAAAGAATGAAAGAAAAAGGAAGTGTATGTGAAATGGCAGCAAGACGCGGCAGTTTATCAATTAACAGTGACAATATTTTTCCAATTATTAAAAAATGGTTGTATTCCGACCACGATATTTTCTACAGAGAATTGATCTCTAATGGTTGTGATGCAGTTACAAAATTAAAGAAATTGGATATGATGGGGGAATACACCTTACCGGAAGGTTGGAAAGGGAAAGTTCAGGTCATTGTAAATCCAGAAGAGAAAACATTAAAATTCATCGATAACGGTCTTGGTATGACAGAAGACGAAGTAGATGAGTATATTAACCAGATCGCATTTTCCGGTGCAACTGATTTTATTGAAAAATATAAAGATAAAACAAATGAAGATCAGATCATTGGTCATTTCGGGCTTGGTTTTTACTCTGCATTTATGGTAGCAGATGAAGTACATATTGATACTCTTTCTTATAAAGAAGGTGCAAAACCGGTTCATTGGGAATGCGACGGCGGTACAGAATTTGATATGGAAGAGGGAAGCCGTACAGAAGTTGGTACAGAAATTACTTTGTTCCTCAATGAAGATTGCCTGAAATTCTGTAACGAATACGAAGCAAGAAGCGTTATTACAAAATACTGTTCTTTTATGCCTACAGAAATTTATTTATCCAAGGAAAATGATACAGCAACAGAGACAATCAAACCGGAAGAAAAATTAGATACTGATGAAGTTGTGGAAACGATCAAACCGGAAAAAGAAGACGAAGAAGAAAAATTAAAGATCAAAAGAAGACCGGAACTTTTAAATGAAACAACTCCGCTTTGGGTAAAACATCCGAATGAATGTACAAAAGAAGAATATCTGGAATTTTACCGCAAAGTATTTAACGATTATAAAGAGCCTTTGTTCTGGATTCATTTGAATATGGATTATCCATTTAACTTGAAAGGTATTTTATATTTTCCAAAGATCAACATGGAGTACGAATCCATTGAAGGAACGATCAAGCTTTACAACAATCAGGTATTTATCGCAGATAATATTAAAGAAGTTATTCCAGAATATCTGCTCTTATTAAAAGGTGTGATCGATTGTCCGGATCTACCACTTAATGTATCCAGAAGTGCATTACAGAATGATGGATTTGTCAAGAAAATTTCTGAATACATTTCTAAGAAAGTGGCAGATAAGCTGTCCGGTATGTGCAAGACAGAAAAAGAAGAATATGAAAAATATTGGGATGATATCAGTCCATTCATTAAGTTCGGCTGCTTAAAAGATGATAAATTCTGTGAAAAAATGACAGATTACATTTTATTCAAAAACTTAGATGGACAGTACATGACTTTACCAGAATGTCTGGAAGTAAACAAAATAGACCCAGATGAGGCAGAAGCCGTAGATGAAAATGGCGAAAAGGTGGAAGCAGAAGTTGTAGATGAAAAGGGCAGCGAAGAATCGACAGAAGACGAAGAAAAGAAAGAAAAGGTTATTTATTATGTAACAGATGAAGTACAGCAGAGCCAGTACATCAATATGTTCAAAGCAGCAAAGATGGATGCCGTTCTTTTAACACACAACATTGATCAGCCGTTTGTTTCTCAGCTGGAAGCAAAGAATGAAGGCATCAAATTCCAGCGTATTGATGCAGATTTGACCGATACTTTTAAAGCAAAGACTTCCAAAAAAGCAGAGAAGGAAATGGAAGAACAGGCAGAAGAGATTGGAAAGATCATTAAGAAAGCACTGAAGAAGGATAATCTTGTTGTAAAGGTAGAAAAACTGAAAAATAAGAAAATTTCTTCCATGATCACGTTGTCAGAAGAAAGCAGACGTATGCAGGATATGATGAAAATGTATGCTATGAATGGTATGGGAATGTTTGGCGCAGAAGGAGAAGGTGAAACACTTGTCCTGAATGCGAACCATCCGCTTGTGCAGTACATTGTAGAAAACAAAGACAGCGATAACACAAAGATCATTGCTGAACAGCTTTATGATCTTGCCAAAATACAGCATGCACCATTAGATTCAGAAGCAATGACAAAATTTGTTGCAAGAAGTAATGAGATCATGATGCTGCTCGCTAAATAAGCCTATCCT
>JAGKTQ010000081.1 GCA_021153325.1 Lachnospiraceae bacterium
GGTGTTTCCACGCTCGCTAGTTTCACATCTATCCATATACTCCTGCATAGACAAGGGCATCATTTCATAAATACCGCTATTACGCAAGGATCTTGGCTTTTGGGCTATATACTTCAGATAAGGCACCCAATCCATGCTTTCGCCGTTAGCGCCATACAGCCGCCGGTGGCAAAGGATATCGTGCATATCTTGGTCCATTACATAGACCATATTTGAAGTAATCTTTAGGTTAATTGTAGTTGCACAGTAATCCGGAGATACAGAGTACTTGTACTTGCCATTTTCCAATGTAAATTTCCCATATTTATCTGTGACTACACTAATATATCTAGCAGTATCAAAGGGTACTGCTGGCAAAGGAATTAGAACTGCTTTATCTTCGGCAATAATTTCCTTAATTGTTCTACCTTTAGCATCGTCATAATGTGGACGATTCATATCAAGGTCACATTGTTCAAGTAATTGCTTATTTCCCTCTGCTAGGGTATTAAAATGTGGCACTGGTACAAGCAGGTTGCGTCTTAGGTAACCCACTTTGTTTTCAACGTTACCCTTTTCCCAACCAGAAGCAGGGTTCATGAATTTGGGTTCAAAGCGGTAGTGCTCGCAGAACCGCTGGAATCTTTCAGTAATCTTTCTGCCACCGCCATGAATAAGCTTGCTTACAATGGTTTTGGTATTGTCAAACCAGATTTCTCTAGGCACACCGCCTATATGCTCAAACATAGCCACAAGGCCTTCTAATAGGCATTCAAGGTTTTCACCATAGTTGAGTTGCAAATAGGCTCCGTTGCTATGTGGAAAGCTAAGTACGAGGTATTTCGCATCCCTGTAGAGCGTTTCACCCTCATAAAAATCCGCTGTGCCAAAGTCAGCCTGTGCTTCACCAGGCTTATGGAGCAAGGGAAGAAATCCATTTGGGGTATCCTGTTTAAGTAGCTTTTTCTTTTCGGCAACATAACGAGTTACAGTTCTCTTGCCACAGTCAAATCCTTCTACCTCTTCTTGCAAGCGATTGAAGATGCGTGTAGCAGTATGTTGTTGCTTCCGTTTCTTATTGCTGTCACCAGAAAGCCATTTGTCTATTAATGGCTTGTAGGGGTCAAGCTTTGAGACCCTAGGCTTATTGCCTTGGGCCACAGGAATAGGCTCATTAAAGTCTTCCTTATCTACATATTTTCGGACTGTTCTCCAGTCCACACCAAGTATGGTTGCAATCTCGGCTAGATTTTTTCCTTGCCGAAAAAACAAATCTCTGATACGATGTATCTGATCCATTGTAATCATACTCCTTTTCCTCCTTATCGTTTGTATTGGTAGTACAACAATAAGGATAAATGGTTAAAAGTATGTCTGCAATGGATTTTTTTATTTTTTGGTAATTGGCCAAAACCTACAAAATGTAGGTGACCAAAACCTGCATTTTCAGTTGGCCAAATTCTGTATTTTTATTTTACCATTAACATATAGAATACAATAAACGGCAAAGAATAGAAAAGTTTCGCAGTGTCCTAAGAGTAAGACGCTGCGATAAAAATATTTTAGCTATCTGAAGAATGAAAATAGACAATTATCAGAAAAATATATTGAAATGTGCGCAATTTAGTGCTACAATATAGTTGGTGATAAGACTTGCAAGTGCCACCACCAAATCTAGTCAAAAGCGCAGATATGTGCTAAGATTGAGGTGAAAAAAATGGAACAAGAAAATTCACTGGCTCAGGATATCCAATGTAGTATAGTTTTGATATTGCGATGACGGAAAAAGTTAAGCAGGAGGTGGACAAAATGTGCAATTTGAGTCAAGGTGTGCGCGCAGAGGGCGAAGCTATGGGTATCGCAAAGGGTGAATTGAAGGAGCGCTTGAAGAATGTTAAGGCCATAATGGACAGTTTGAAAGTTAGTGCATTAGAAGCAATGAATATTTTAAAATTTTCTCCCGAAGAGCAACAAAAGCTGCTGCCCTTGCTGTAACATAGCTTTTTGCAAAAATATGATATTGTAGATTTTGCGCGTCTCGGCAATAGCGAGAGATGATTGTGGTAATCATATCTACTCGCTGGGTCGGGGCGCTGTTTTGTTTGCAATAATAATATGCTGCTAAGGCAGGAAAAAGCGGCCAAAACGGCCGTGCTTTCTTTAACGAACATTCTTTTCGGTATATTCACAGGTGTAATTAAATTTTACTACATTTGCAACTGTACAATAGACAATATATAAATAAATAATCCCACATTTCTACTCGTGCAGCAGTAATGTGGGATTATTTTGCTCTATTTAAAGTAAGCGTCAAATAAAAAACAATGGATGATGGGATATGCAGATGCAAATTATCGGCAACAAACAAAAACGTATGAATAAGTGTTGACATGTATACAAAAGAGCACTATAATAAAAGCAGTTAACCATGTTCTAGATTAATTACACTCTCACACAATCAAATAGCAAATGGAGGAATTTTGATGAAAAAAATTGTTACTCTAATTTTTTGTGTCATGCTAATTCTTGCAATGGCTGGTTGT
>JAGKTQ010000005.1 GCA_021153325.1 Lachnospiraceae bacterium
TCCACCGTGTTGTTGGTGGGGTTGGTGGGCTTGGGCGCACCCTCCTGAATCAAAGAGTCACCGGTGGGGGTGTAGGTCTGATTGGTAAACTGGGTGCAGCCGCAAAGAAGAACACAGGCTAAAAGAAGGCAAAGTATTCGCTTCATTTTCCTATTCCTCCTTTGCATACAATGATCGCACCCTGGCTGCCCCGTTCATCCCGGTGCTTCCGGGCAGACCAAAACCTGTCGGTTTGACATAAGGTGCAGTCGGTGCTGATGTCAATGCTCTTAACACCACGACGGGTGAGGGCATGGGCATTGACCGCCTTTAGGTTTACATAAAACTTATTTCCCCGTTTGGAAATATAGGGGGAGATGGCATCCCCATAGGTTTCCAAAAGGGCGTTGGGTACATCTTCGTCAGTTTCAAAGCAGCACTGCCCAATATTAGGGCCGATGGCCGCCCGAATGTGACGGGGGTCAGAGCCGTAGGTGTTTATCATAGCTTCCACGGCCTTGCCTGTGATGTCCTGGGCAGTGCCTTTCCAGCCTGCGTGGACAGCCCCCACTGCACCGGTCACTCCGTCATAAAGAAGAACAGGGGTGCAATCGGCAGTGAATACCACCAGGGCAAGGCCGGGGGTGTTGGTAACAAGACCGTCACATGGAGGGAAGGCAGGCTTATAAAGGCCTGTGCCGGCATCTGCGCCGGTGACGACCCGGATGATGTCTGTATGGGTCTGCTTGGTCAAAACCGCATTTTTAGGGTCAAAACCAATGGCATTTCCCAAGATTTCATAGTTTTTCAGAAGATTTCTTGCCGGTATCAATATTTTAGTAAGAGAAATAAAAGAAACATCCACCGACGCAAAATCCAAGTCATCTGCAATATCATCCCGTACAAGGTAACGGAAATTCGTTTTTTCCATACATACTACGCGTTCATCATTACGAAGTTTCCATGCAAGCTGCCCATGTCCCACGTCCACAGAATAAACTTTCACTGCACCATTTTGTAACATACAGTCCGTAAAACCTCCGGTAGAAGCACCGATGTCCATACAGACCTTGCCGTCTAAAGTAATCCCGAACTGTTCCATAGCCTTTTCCAGCTTCAAACCGCCTCTGCTCACATACTTAAGACTGTGTCCCTTTACTTCTATTTTTACTTTTTCTTCATCAAAAGTAGTGCCTGCTTTGTCTTCTCTCTGTCCATCCACGAACACACTACCTGACATAATAATAGCTTTTGCCTTTTCTCTTGATTCTGCCAGTCCCTGTTTGACAAGCAGTACATCCAAGCGTTCTTTCATTGTTAATTTTCCCTATAAATAGTTTTATATTTTTCTGTTACTTTTTGAATAATACTATCATTATCAATGCCAACTTCTTTTCGCAATATATCAACATTACCATGCTCTACATATGCATCTGGCAATGCAATGGAAAGCACTTTTGCATCCGTATCCAAAGTTTGTAAATAATCTCTTACCTTTTCGCCGAAACCACCACTTGCTACATTTTCTTCCATCGTTACTAAAAGTTTATGATCTTTGCAAAGTGCTTTTACCATATTTTCATCAATCGGTTTTACGAATCTTGCATTAACAAGTGAAACGGAATATCCTTTTTGTACGAGTTCTTCTCGCACTTCTAAAGCAGTTTTTACCATGCTGCCAACAGCGATCAATGCAATTTCTTTTTCCTTGTAGATCAATTCGCTCTTTCCAAGTACGATTGGGGCACGATATTCTTTCAGTCCATCAAAAGCCGTACCTCTTGGATAACGAATGGCGATAGGATGTCCAAAATTCACTGCAAACTTCATCATATCGGAAAGCTCCCATTTATTTTTTGGAGCCATAATATGCATATTTGGTATGGAAGAAAGATAGGACAAGTCAAAGATACCCTGATGCGTCTCTCCGTCACTTCCTACTAATCCAGCCCTATCAATTGCAAATACAACTGGCAGATCCTGAATACATACATCATGTAAAATCTGATCATAAGCTCTCTGCAAGAAAGACGAATACACTGCAACGATCGGCTTCATTCCACCCGCAGCCATACCTGCCGCAAACGTAACCGCATGCTCTTCCGCAATACCAACATCAAAAAACCGATCCGGATAAATATTGCGGAAACGCTTCAACCCGGTTCCATCCGGCATAGCTGCTGTAATGGCTACAATTTTTTCATCCCGGTTTCCAAGCTTGGTCATAACTGTGGAAAAGATGTCTGTATAATTTGCCACCGTTCTTGGTTTTGCTGGTAATCCGGTCTGGATATCAAACGGTTCTGTTCCATGAAATCTTGCAGGATGTCTTTCTGCCGGTTCGTATCCTTTTCCTTTTTCTGTAATAACATGAACAAGCACACCTCTTCGGATTTTTTTTGCCTCTCCGAAAACTCGCACAAGTTCCTCAATATTATGTCCATCTACAGGTCCTAAATAGGTAAGTCCCATATCTTCAAAGAACATTCCCGGCACAACAAGCTGCTTTAAACTGTTCTTTGCCTTACGAATGCCTTCTACAAGTGGTTCCCCATATTTGGGCATTCCTTTTAATGTATAATAAATTCCTTCTTTCACATCCCAATACTTAGGCGCCATACGCAAGTTATTCAAATATTTGGAAATACCGCCTACATTTTCAGAAATAGACATATTATTATCATTTAGAACAACGATAAAATTTGTCTCCATTCTGGCTGCATTATTCAGTGCTTCATATGCCATACCACCTGTCAGTGCACCATCACCAATAACCGAAACGATGGTATTTGTTTCACCTAAAATATCTCTTGCACGTACAAGACCCAAGCCTGCTGAAATAGAAGTCGAACTATGTCCAGTATCAAAACAGTCACACGCGCTTTCTTTTCTTTTAGGGAATCCGCTCATTCCCCCATATTTACGCAATGTTTCAAAGCCTTCTCTTCTTCCGGTCAAAAGCTTATGTGTATAGGATTGATGACCTACATCCCAAACAATTTTATCCTCCGGTAAATTCAAGGATAAATGAAGTGCCATCGTAAGCTCTACGGCACCTAAATTAGAACCCAAATGTCCTCCAGTTACACTGATCTTTTCAATCAGGAACTGCCTGATTTCCTCTGCAAGCGCTTTATAATCTGCAGGGCTGATATTCTTTATATCATTTTCCTTCTTTATCTGGTCTAATAGCATGGCATTTCCTCTTATCTATTTTTCTCTGTTAATTAACTGTTCTACCAATTCTTCCAAAAACAGATTCCTTTGTCCAAAAGATGCCAAAATGGAAATAGCTTCTTTTGAAAGTTTCTTAACATCATCTTTTGATCTTTCCAATCCGTAAATAGATACATATGTCTTTTTATGATTTTTTTCGTCACTGCCTATCGGTTTGCCAAGCACTTCTAACGTACTTGTTACATCTAAGATATCATCTTGTATCTGAAAAGCAATTCCAATATTATAGGCACATTTTTCAATTTTATCTACATCCACTTTGGATGCTCCCGCCAAAACAGCTCCTATCATCATAGATGCCTGAATCAATGCCGCCGTTTTATGCTCATGGATAAATAAAAGTTTTTCTCCATCTACATCACTCTCCGGCTTTTCTGCCTCAATATCTGCCGTCTGTCCGCCTATCATACCATAAATTCCAGCTTTATTTGCAAGTATGCCGAGTGCTCTGACAAGATAAGGATTGTTTTCCTTTTCTGCTTTAAGTGCTGTCTCAAAGGCAAAATTAAGTAATCCATCTCCTGCAAGAATCGCCGTACACTCGTCAAATTGTGCCCATGTTGTTTTCTTTCCTCTACGGTACTCGTCATTATCCATCGCCGGAAGATCATCATGTACAAGGGAATAGGTGTGAATCATTTCCATCGCCGCCATAAATGGTTCTATCACTTCACCTGTTCCGCCAAACATTTCAAAAACTTCTTTCATAAGCATAGGACGCAGTCTTTTTCCCCCTGCCAACACGCTGTAATTCATTGCTTCAATAACAGGTTTCTGTGCACCTTCCGCTTTCGGCAGATATTTGAAAATAATCTCTTCTGTCTGTTTTGTTTTCTCTTCTAACTGTTTTTTATTCAAACTCACAAAGCTCACCACTTTCGCTGATTTTCAATACCTGTTTTTCTACTCTGTCTATAGATTCACTGCAATGTTTTAAAAGCTGCATTCCCTGTTCATACTCTTTGAACGCATCTTCCAAAGAAATTTCGTTATCCTGCAATCTTTCAATGACATCTTCCAACTGCTCAAATGCTTCTTCTAAAGGAAATGTATTTTCTTGTAAAAGTCCTTCTTCTTTTTTTCCCGCCATATTATTCGCTCCAATTTAACTTCTCTGTGTTTTCTACTACTGCTTCAATCTTTCCATCGCTGATATAGACATTGATCACGTCCCCAACGCTTACTTGACTGATTTTCGTCACCGTCTCACCTTCTCCTACTGAAGTATGTGAAAACCCTTGATTCAATTTATCAAGCGGCGAAAGTCCTTTTAATTTTTCTATATAAATTTCCAATTCATGCCTTTTTCTTACAAGAATACGCTTTATAGCTTCCTGTAATTCTTCTTCCAGTTTCATCGTATAAGTACGTTTTTCCCGTATCTGATTCACCGGGCTCAAATATCCAAGCTGCATTTTGTAGCTTTGCAAAAGTGCTCTTTTGCGTTCTAAATGATATGACATTCCACCATTTAAACGGGAACTATATTCTTCCAGTTTTTCTTCTAATACACGCAGATCATAAACTGCAAGTTCGGCTGCTGCGGAAGGAGTCGGTGCACGCAGATCAGCTACATAATCACATATGGTCGTATCTGTCTCATGCCCTACTGCGGAAATGATCGGTACAGAGCAGTCAAAAACCGCCTGTGCAACAAGCTCTTCATTAAAAGCCCACAAATCCTCTAAGGAGCCACCTCCTCTACCAACAATAATGGTATCCACCTTTCGCCTTTCCAACGCGCGGATTCCCTGCACAATACTCTGCGCTGCCATCTCTCCCTGTACAATTGCCGGATAAAGGATAATCTGAATATAGGGATTTCTTCTTGTTGCAATATTAATAATATCTCTTACTGCCGCCCCTGTTGGTGCAGTTACAACACCAAGTGTCTTAATATATTTAGGGATTGGCTGTTTATATTCTGGTGCAAACATACCTCGTTCCAGCAGTTCTTTCTTCAAACGCTCAAAACGTTCATTCAAAACGCCTGCTCCATCTAATACAATCTGCTTTGCATAAAGCTGATATTTGCCATCCCGCTCATAAACATCGATAGTACCCCCTGCAATGATCTGTTGTCCTTCTTCCAAGCGAAATTTTAAGCCGCTACGATTACCAGCAAACATCACACAGGCAATGGTTCCTTTTTCATCCTTTAACGTAAAATAAATATGTCCAGAAGAATGATATTTGCAGTTACTTACTTCTCCTCTTACAAGAATAGACTGCAACATAAAATCCTGCGTGAACATATTTTTTATATAAGAATTTACTTGTGCTACCGTATAGACATTATGCATTTTTCTTCTCCAAGCCTGTCATAAAACATGCCACTATACCTGAAAAGTACAGGTTAATTAAGCGAACTGGGAAAGTACTCCATTTACAAATGAGGAAGATCCATCCTGACCAAACTTTTTCGAAAGCTCTACTGCTTCATTAATAGCAACGCTTGTCGGTACTGTATCGTCATATTTGATCTCATATACAGCAAGGCGTAAGATTGTCAATTCAACTTTTCCCATTCTTGCTGTAGTCCAGCATTCTGCATTTTCATTGATCAGGGCGTCCAGTTCCTCTAATTTCTCTACAATATGGTCAAACTTCTCACGAATATATGTGGTATCCTTTTCCCCTGCCTGATTTTCTTCATCTTCAAAGAACAAATCTTTCTGTTCTTCCATTTCTTCTGCATTATTAAATTCAACACGGAATAACAATTTAAAAATCTGTTCTCTTAATTCTCTTCTGCTCATTGACTTTCGTTAGTTACCTTTCTGCATATTTACGCCGGCAATACGGATATTTACGTCCGTAACATTTAAACCTGTCATATTTTCGATTGCAGTCTTTACTTTTGACTGCACCTTCTGGCAAGTTGCAGGAATATTGTATCCATAATCCATCATAACTGCCAGATCCACTGTAACATGTTTTTCAAAAACATCGACTTTTACACCTTTTGTAAGCTTTTTCACGCCAACTTTGCTCATCAGTTCATTGCTCATATTTCCAGCCATGGCAGAAACACCCTCTACCTCTGTTGCTGCAAGTCCTGCGATCATAGCCACCACATCATCTGCAATTTTCACTGTTCCGATATTTTCATCATCCTGCAATACATAAGTATTTCTATCTGTTTCTCTTTCCATGAGGTTACCTCCAAATATCCGATTCTCTTTTTCCGTTTATTATACCAAATATTAAGTATATTGACAAATATTTATTATTCTGAAAGCCAAAAACTTAAGCTGAATTGTTCATCATTCTGTGCATACGCAATGACACCATCACTTGTTGCATTCATATATTGAAAAATCTTTTGCTTTGTGATCAGTTCCTCATACATTTCCTGATACACATTATCTTCAGCACATTGAAGTGTAATATACTCTTTCCCTTCTGCGTAACTTTTTTCAAAAAGTTCGGTAAGCTGCTCTTCGTTTACTTCTGTAAAATAGGCACCTTCTCTAACATAATAATTGTCCGCTATTGCTGTACATTCCGGCATAGGCACAACATTTTGGATCGTATGGGTCTTGCATAACTGCTCGGTAGTCACGCACAGATAATCGTAATTGATCACTGGCAGATTATTGACTTCATAGCTTTGCTCTGTTGTCATCCGGTAGGAAGCATCACCCCATGTAGTATCCACATAATATGGTTCTCCATCTGCATATACAAGATTCCATGCATGTCCTTCACCATAGTCCACATATCCTACTACTAATGTTGATTTAATACCTGCCTTCAAAAGCAAATACTGGGTCGCTTTGGCATATCCCTGACATACAGACTGTTTATCCAAAAACACAGAACAGATATTTTGATTATTCTCTGCATGCACATTATATTCTGTATTTTGAATAATGTACTCATAAATATATTTAATTTTTTCATAATCATCCGCATCCGTTGGAATTCCAGACAGAATTTCTTCTGCACACGTTTCAATAGCCTGTTTCTTTTGTTCTATTTCTGCACTTTCCATCGTATAGGATGCCTGAAAAACAATTTTATTTATTTTATTCCCTCGGGAATATTTTGTAAAAGTATAACCTTCCACATAAAAAATTTCAGGATGGTCATTTAAAACACACTGGAATACTTTCTCCATCTGCTCAGTATCCGTTGTAGAAAGCTCTTGTTCCTGCATTACAACTAAAGAGTTATAAATTTCTATATACAACTCCCGCTCTTCTTCCGAAAGGCACTCGTAAGTATAAAGTCCTTCTTGCTCCTTTTGCAATGACAATATCTCCTGCTCTTGTATTTGGTTTGCGGCATTGTTTTCTTCTGTATGAATGATATTTGTTCCTGTCTCACTTTCAATCTGCCTTACTTCAAAAAAGATACACACTGCCAAAATGAACGTGCTCATCCAAAAAAGTATCGCAAGACGTTTCTTCATTGTTTGTCCTCCATACTGCCGTTTTCTAAGAACTAATTTCGCCCAAATTCAGATAAGATCAATCCTTCGTTTCTATCGAGTGTCATTCCAATGCTCCACTGGTTTACAAACAAAAGAAGTGGATTGCCTTTTAAGTCTTTAATTTTCTTCATATCGGAAGTTCCAACAAGCTTGGTTAAATCAATATCTTTGTTTTCAATCCAGCGGATATGTTCGTAAGGAAGATTTTCTAAACGGATTTCAACATTATACTCATTTTCCAAACGATATTTCAGTACATCAAACTGCAGAACACCTACTACACCTACAATGATTTCTTCCATACCGGTATTAAATTCCTGGAAAATCTGTATAGCACCTTCCTGCGCGATCTGTGTGATACCTTTTACGAACTGTTTTCTTTTCATCGTATCCATCTGTCTGACTCTTGCAAAATGTTCCGGTGCAAATGTCGGAATTCCTTCATACTGGAACTGTTCTTTTGGCATACAGATAGTATCTCCGATTGAAAAAATACCCGGATCAAATACACCAATAATATCTCCCGCATATGCTTCATCCAATATCTTTCTCTCACTTGCCATAATCTGCTGTGGCTGTGAAAGACGCATTACTTTATTTCCCTGCACATGTTTTACTTCCATCTGTGCATCATACTTTCCGGAACAAATTCGCATGAATGCAATTCTGTCGCGATGTGCTTTATTCATATTTGCCTGAATTTTAAATACAAATGCAGAAAATTCCTGTTCTGTAGGATTGATCAGACCGATATCTGCCTTTCGTGGAAGCGGTGTTGTTGCCATTTGTAAAAAGTGCTGCAAAAAGATTTCCACACCAAAGTTCGTCAACGCGGAACCAAAAAATACAGGTGTCAATTCTCCCTTTCTTACAAGCTCCAGATCAAATTCTGCGCTGGCTCCATCCAAAAGTTCAATCTCACTATCCAAAATGTCTTTGTTTTCCGGTCCGATATGAGCTAATAATTCTTCTTCATTATCAAGAGAAATTTCAGTACTTTCGCCTTCCTTTGTACCCTTTTCTGTATCAGAATAAGTAATGACACACTGTTTCTCTCTGTCATAAACGCCTTTAAAATTTTTACCAGAGCCAATTGGCCAGTTGATCGGACATGTTGCAATTCCCAGTTCTTTTTCAATTTCATCTAACAGTTCAAAAGTATCATTAGCATCCCTATCCATCTTGTTGATAAAGGTAAAGATCGGGATTTTTCTCATAACACATACTTTAAACAGCTTTCTTGTCTGTGCCTCTACACCTTTAGAAGCATCAATGACCATAACCGCAGAATCTGCAGCCATCAGGGTACGGTATGTGTCTTCTGAGAAGTCCTGATGTCCAGGCGTGTCCAAAATATTAATACAATAGCCGTCATATTCAAACTGCAAAACAGAAGAGGTAACGGAAATACCTCTCTCTTTTTCGATTTCCATCCAGTCTGAAACAGCATGTCTTGCTGTTGCCTTACCTTTTACACTTCCTGCCAGATTAATAGCGCCTCCATAGAGCAGGAACTTTTCTGTTAAAGTTGTCTTTCCTGCATCCGGATGCGAAATGATCGCAAATGTTCTTCGTCTGTTAATTTCTTCTGCATAGTTTCCCACGCTTGTTTCCTCCAATTTTACGTTTCTTTTCTCTTATTTTTCCAACATGGAAGTTCCCGAAAACTTCGGTTCGATTCCAAAATAATCTAACACTGTCGCTCCAATGTCTGCAAAAGTCTCGCGCGTTCCAAGATTACCCGGTTTTATGTTTTTTCCATACATTAAAAACGGCGTATATTCTCTGGAATGATCCGTTGATTCCTTATAACCCGGATCACAGCCATGATCTGCTGTAATCATTAAAATATCATCAGCGCGCATTTTCCCTAAAATAATAGGTAACTTAGCATCAAAATAAGTGAGTGCCTTTGCATATCCATCCACATCGTTACGATGCCCATACAGCATATCATAATCTACCAAATTGATAAAGCACAATCCTTCAAAAGCCTTATCAAAATAATCCAGAGTTTTCTCTATTCCTTCTTCATTTCCTTTTGTATAAACATGCTCTGTAATACTTTTTCCTGCAAAAATATCATAAATCTTTCCGACTGCTGCAACATCAAGCCCATTTTCCTTTAACTGGTCAAGCATTGTCACTGCTGGTGGCTGCAAAGAAAAATCATGTCTTCTTGGCGTTCTGACAAAAGCACCTTTTTCTCCTGTAAAAGGACGTGCTATCACTCTGCCGACTCCATGCTCTCCTTGTAAGATTTCTCTTGCCATACGGCAATATTCGTATAACGTTTCTACTGGTACTACATCCTCATGTGCAGCGATCTGGAACACACTGTCTGCCGAAGTATATACGATCAGATCTCCAGTCTTTATATGCTCTTCTCCATAGTCTTTTATAACTTCCGTTCCGGAATATGGCTTATTACACAATACACCACGTCCTGTTTTTGCACAAAAGTCCGCCAATACCTTCACCGGAAACCCCTGTGGATAAGTTGGGAGCGGTCTGTCAGAACGAATTCCCGCAATTTCCCAATGGCCTATTGTAGTATCTTTGCCCTTAGACGCTTCTGTCATACGTGCGATACACGCTGTATGCGCGGTTCCTTTTTCCTTGATATTCACTCCATCTATTTCAAAAAGACCCAGTTTTTCCATATTGGGCATGTGGAAAAATGGACTGCCGGATACAGAACGCAAGGTATTCGTTCCCTTATCTCCATAGCTTTGTGCATCCGGCATTTCTCCTATTCCAAAACTGTCCAATACAATCAAAAATACTCTTTTCACTTTCGTATCAGCCCTCCACTGTCCTATACGTTTGTTGTCCGCGCTCAATTATATCATATTTTTTCCAATTTACATACCCATTTGCGATTAATTAACTGTCACCGTACTGATAACGATGTTTTCTCCTTCTACACCAGTCTTTCTTTTTACAATATCTTCGATCTGGGCACGCATAGCATCTGTCAGTTCTGTAGTATTTACTACCACATCTACTCCCTCTTCGCTAATACTCACAACCACATCCGTAAATCCTTTTGCTTCCAGCAATATTTCTGCAGCAGTTTCTTTCTCTGAAATATCTGTCATTTCAATCATGCTGTTTACGGCTTGCTGCTTCTGCTCATCACTTAAATTTGTATTATTGATAATTTCTAAAAGTGTTTCTTTATTTTTAGCTCTCGTCTGTTCTTTCAAAAGTTTTGCATCTGACAAAGATGTCATTCCTGTTCCAGAAGTAAAAACAGCCTCTCCCGGTGCTTCTGTGCCGGTTGCTTCATCGCTTATGACCGCTTCCATATCTTCTTCCAGATAGTCTTCCATCGCAACATCAACATCCGAGTCCAAACTGTCAATATCCGTCAATTCCGCCTGCTCTATATCTTCTTCCGAAATGTCCACAATGCCTGCCATATCTTCTTCCAGCACACCATCCAGCTGCTCATTTACCACATAGTCTTCGTTCAGCTCAGTGCTGCTTAAATCAGAAGTAACGGAATTGCTTCCTGCTGCTGTAAGCTCCTCATCATTCAATTTACTTCCTGCAAACTGTAAGTACCCGGCCACGGCAAGCATAATTGCAAGTGCCGTAATCATAATCTGATTTTTTTTACCTGTTCCTTTCAAAAAATCTACCTCTTTTCTATTCCGTTTTCATTTTAGCTATTTTAATCTTATGAGCTTCAATTCCAAATAATGCCTGTATTGCTTCCGATATATCAGAATTTACGTTTTTTTGCCCAGCCCCCTGTGCAACGACCATCACACCTACGATTTCCGGTTCATACACTTGTGTGACATAAGGAATCTGATTTCCTTGTCCATCTACTGTATAAAGTGTAGTTTCTGCACTCTCCTGATTGCTGACATTTCTCGTTCCTCCTTCCGAATCTGTCTCTACGGTATTGGAACGATTTATAGTTCTATCCTTTTCGACCACTTCCTTCTCTGAAGTAGAAATCGTTATCATCACCTTTATCTTTCCAACATCTTCCACATAAGCCAAAGTCTTTTCCAGCTTATTTTCCAAATACTCTACATATTCTTCTTCGGTCATTACCTTGTTTTCTGTTTCTTCTATTATCTCACTTTCACTGTCCTTTAAAACGGACTTTTCTGTTTTATTTTCCTTGGTAGGAAGTGCAATAACAAACAAAAGAACTCCTATCAGAATGCAAACGATCATATTTTCTTTTTTCAATCCGTTTCCAGCATATTTTTCTATTATGGTCTTCCATTTACTCATATACTTTTACCTCGATCTCAACATCTTCCACTTCCGTATCCGATGGATTACTTTCTGATTCCTGCTCTTTTTCTGCCTCTTTTTTGTTCCATTCTTCCTGTACCATTTTTTCTGCTTCTGCTCTATCCTTTTCTACCTGCGCTTCTATTTCTTCCTTGTACAAGAACCACTTATCCTCCACCTCTTGCAGCGATTCTTCCAGTCTTACTTCAAAATCCACCTTATTTTTTTCATACTCCTCCATAGTGCTTCCGCTTCCCAACGACAATACCGGTGAAACAAACTGCATGACTACCATAAATCCAAAGATCAGCTTCAAATATTTTTCGTATTTTTCACTGGGACAGAAATGTAAAAGTGTCTTTCCCAAGAGCACAAAAATACCAATCTGTTTCATGAATTGTATCATTTTCCTTCTCCTTAATTCGTCGTGTAGGCGGCAATTGCCACAATGATCATAAAGAGAGCAATTACGGTAAGAACTGCCCGTAATAACAGCATTCCTCCGTCACCAATTTTATCAGTACATTCACATATTCTTTTATCTCCGCTCATTCCCATGACAGCCGCACACCCTTTGAACGCACATGCGATCAATGCAATTTTTAAGACCGGAACTGCACACAAAATAAGTAAAAGAAGCAAAAGAACTACTCCTATGCTGTTTTTGATCAACACCGCTGACCCCAATATGATCTGTGTAATACCATCTGCTGCATCACCAATTCCAGGAATCGCTCCTACCGCCTTTTGCAGTGTCGTGTTTTTCAAAGAGTCCACAGCAGGCAATATCATAGACTGTAAAAGACTGATTCCTGTTATTGCTCCCAAAGCTGCTTTCATTCCTGTAATAATTCCTTTTTTCAAAAACTCCATTAACAAAAGAAGCCTGTCTTCTCCCCAAATTCCGTTCATAAAAACGAGGAAAACATACCCATTGATAAGTGGTAGAATGACCAACTCCATTAATTTCTCTATTCCATAAAGTAAAAGCATAATGATCTGATAATAGCCATACGCAGTAGTACTTCCACTTGCCGCCCCTATTGCTATCATATAGGTAGGAATAAAGATCTTCATAAAAAGAATAATATTATCTACCATTTCTACCACTAGTTCTGCCATTTCCATATAGCCTTGTATCAATACAGAAATTAACAGCAAATACAAAAAATAAAAGCTCAAATCTGAAATCTGATGATTTTCAAAAATATCTCCAAAATGAACAAACAAAGCAGATACAATACCTAAGATCAATAACCATACGATCATCCCTTTTAGTCCCGCCGCCTGTTGTCCTATGGACGCAAAAAACTGCTTTCCAAAAAGAACTAACGCTCCCCATACATCACCTGATGTAATTTGCGTAAAAAGCTCCTTCATATTCCATTCCATATCCGGGAAAAATTGAGAAAGCTGTCTGTTCAATTCATCCATTTCATATTCATTCCAGAAGGAAGTAATATCCATAAGCTCTCTCCTTTTTATTGAAGAAATCCCTGCATCGTTTCAATCAGTGCAACTAATATAGGCATCCCCGATACTAATACGGACAATTTTCCTGCAATTTCAATTTGTCCTGCAATTGCTGCAAACCCGGCTTCCTTACATATACTGGCGCAAAACTCGCAAATATAAGTGATGCCGATGATTTTGATCAGCACGCCAATATAAGAAGCTCCTTCCCCCAAAAGGTTTTTCATCTCAAAAACGGTTTCCAGAACGCTTTCCATACATTGCACGCCATAAGAAAAAATGACAATACAGACCGCAAATCCAATATACAAGCTATATTCCTGCCTATGCGATTTGAACTGGATTCCAATTAATACTCCTACGATTCCAAGGATTCCTATCTTTATCATATTCATAGATTTTTCTCCCTGCTCCTACAGATCAAATAAGCCTTGTACTGTCACAAAAAGCTCATATATGTATGGAATAATCCATGTCAGAACTAAAATCAAAGCCGCAAGACTTAAAAGAAAAGCATGTTCTTCCCGTCCACTATGTTTCAATATCTGGCTTAAAATGGTTACCAGTATTCCTACTGCCGCTATTTTAAAAATGAGGTTAACTCCCATACTTGTCCTTTCCTTAGTCATCAGTGTACATTCCAATAACTAAACCAAAATAATCACTAACATCAATCCCCCAAGGACGCCCATGCTGGTAATTACTTTTTCTTTATTTGCCATTGCATTTTTCAGCTGTATATACAGCTCATCCAGTTGTTCCCTGTTCTTTTCCAACATTGCATTCTGCATTTTCCAATCCATAAAACCAAGTTGATTACCAAATTCAATGAAAATATCCTGTTCTCGCTTTTGAATTGGCATCTCCTTTAGGCAAAGCTCCATTTTCTCTTTCCATATTGCCGGGAATTGCGCTCCGCTCTTTTTCATAGTCTCTTCATAAATCGCTTCCATTGCTGTTTTGTAAGGCTCTGCAACTCTTTTCGAAACAGAAAAACAAGTTTCCGGCAATGCCGCTCTGCTATAAGAGATCTCCGATTGAAACAATCTAAAAATCTCCTTCATCTGTTCAATATGCCGAATACGATTCCGCATTTCCTGACACAGTTTAAAAGAGAAACCTATACTTCCATACAGGATTAAAATTCCGGCTAACAAACGAAACATTTGAATAACTCCTTATTATAAATCGTTCTTTTTATGTTACCGTTTTTTTCTTTTTCCAACACAATATACCGGTCAAATATTTCTTCTTTTATAAGCTCTTTCCCTATTGCATTGTTTTCCAGATCTTCCATTCCGCTTCCATGAATCGTTGCAATTACATATACTCCGCAGCGTGTTAACTGCCGTATCATTTCTTCATCCTGTTTTCCACCAATTTCATCGACCGCAATAACATTGGGCGACATAGAGCGCAATAACATCATCATCCCAAGTGCCTTTGGACAGGCATCCAGTACATCTGTCCGTATCCCAAGATCGTTTTGCGCTATTCCCTGAAAACACCCAGCAATTTCAGAACGTTCATCTACCACACCTACCGTCATACCTTTGCCATAGCGGTTGCCATCCGAAATCTGCCTGACCATATCCCGTAGCAGCGTAGTTTTCCCGACTCCCGGCATAGAAATCAAAAGTACATTGCATAGCTTTCCCTTTTCATAAAGATACGGAAGAATCAAATCTGCAGCACCTATAATTTGATGGGAAATTCTAATATTTAAAAAACGTATGTATTTCATGTTCTTTATTTCTTTTTCCGTTCTCATAACTGCCTGTCCTGCTACGCCGATACGATGTCCCCCTTCCACGGTCAAAAATCCTTGTTTTATTTCATCTTCATAAGCATAAATAGAATAATTACATATATGATTTAAAATCGTTTCTAATGCTCTTTGTCCCATTTTTTCTGCTACATCTATTTCCCGTGTAAAAGCGCCACTCTTTGTAAGAAAAAACTCCTGTCCTTTTCTTACTACAATGATAGGTTTTTCAGCCCTCATACGGATTTCATTTATTTGCTCTGCATGTTTGATCACTTCTTTAAACAGTGCTCTATATGTATCAGGAAACAATTGTAGTATGCTGGTTTCTTGTCCCACCTATCCACTTCCTTTCTCTTAACCTAATATATGAGAATTTGTCCGATTTATGACTAAGAAAAGTAAATATGAAATACTCAAATTTTGATAGATTTTTGTACGAAAAGAAATACAAGAATGCTTTGAAAATCTATAGACATAATAAAATAGAAATGTTATTATAATTATACAAATAGTAATTGTTACTATTATTAAAGAAAGAGGAGGTATTTTTATGACAGGCAATGCACAACAAGTAAACAACTTAGTAGCTTTATTGGACGGATACGCTGAAAAAGGCGGTCACCACATTAATGTAAATGTTTTAAATCGAGACACTTTATTAGATGCTCAAAAACATCCTGAGAACTATCCTCAGCTTACTATCCGTGTTTCAGGCTATGCAGTAAATTTTATTAAATTAACAGAAGAACAGCAGAATGACGTTATTTCCCGTACATTCCATGAAGCTATCTAAATAAGGACATGTGTAATAAAAAAGATTGTCACACTTTTTTGTGTGGCAATCTTTTTTTATTTTACTGCTGTGCTACATCTTTCATAGAGAAACTGATACGTCCCATCTTGTCTTTACCAAGACATACAACTGTTACAACATCACCTAATGTAAGCACATCTTCTACTCTATTGATTCTTTCCTTTGAAATCTTAGAAATATGAACCATACCTTCTTTGCTTGGAGCAAATTCGATGAACGCACCAAATTCTTTAATACTTACAACTTTACCTGTAAATACTTGTCCTTCTTCAAAATCTGTTGTAATGATCTTGATCATATTAACAGCTTCGTCCATTTTTTCTTTATCTGTACCACATACAGATACTGCACCTTCATCAGAAATATCAATCTTAACGCCTGTTCTTTCGATGATCGTATTGATTGTTTTTCCTCTCTGTCCTACTACATCACCAATCTTTTCTGGATTGATCTGAATCTGAACGATCTTCGGTGCATACTGACCAACTGTTTCTCTTGGTGCAGAAATTGCAGGTTTCATACATGTATCCATAATGAATAATCTAGCTTCACGGCATCTTGCAATAGCGCCTTCTACGATAGGTCTTGTAAGTCCATGGATCTTAATATCCATCTGAATAGCTGTAATACCTTCTGTTGTACCTGTAACCTTAAAGTCCATATCTCCAAAGAAATCTTCAAGTCCCTGAATATCTGTTAAAAGTACATAATCATCATCTGTATCGCCTGTAACAAGACCACAGGAAATACCTGCTACCATTTTCTTAATCGGTACACCTGCAGCCATTAAAGACATACAGGAAGCACATGTAGATGCCATAGATGTAGAACCATTAGACTCAAATGTCTCGGAAACTGTACGGATTGCATAAGGGAACTCTTCTTCTGAAGGGAGTACTGGTACTAATGCTCTCTCAGCTAATGCACCATGTCCGATTTCACGACGTCCCGGTCCTCTGGAAGGTTTTGTTTCACCTACAGAATAAGATGGGAAATTATAGTGGTGCATATATCTCTTATTCACTTCATTTTCATCTAAACCGTCAATTTTCTGTACTTCTGATAATGGTGCTAATGTACAAACGTTGCAGATCTGAGTTTGTCCTCTAGTAAACATTGCAGAACCATGTACTCTAGGAATCAGATCAACTTCTGCTGCAAGCGGACGGATCTGTGTAATCTCACGACCATCAGGACGTTTATGATCTTTTAAGATCATCTTACGAACTGTTTTCTTTTCGTACTGATAAACAGCCTCACCAAGAATAGCAAGCCATTCTTCGTTTTCGGCAAATGCTTCTTCAAATTTTGCTGTAATGTTACGGATATTTTCTTCTCTTGTCTGTTTGTCATCTGTAAATACAGCTGTTTCCATTTCTTCCGGTGTTACGATTGCTTTCATGGCATCGAACATTTCTGTAGGAATTGCACAGCTTGTATATTCGTGTTTCGGTTTGCCAACCTCTGCAACGATTTTGTTGATAAATGCAATAATTGTCTGGTTGATTTCATGAGCTTTGTAAATTGCTTCAATCATTTTTGCTTCCGGTACTTCATTTGCACCTGCTTCAATCATGATTACTTTTTCTGTTGTGGAAGCAACTGTTAAATTCAAATCTCCGTTTTTCCACTGTTCCTGTGAAGGATTGATAACAAACTCTCCGTCAATTAAACCAACCTGTGTCATCGCACATGGTCCATCAAACGGAATATCGGAAATACATGTTGCAATAGAAGCACCAAGCATAGCCACAAGTTCCGGACGGCATGCAGGGTCTACGGACATTACCATGTTGTTCAATGTAACGTCATTTCTGTAATCCTTCGGGAAAAGAGGACGCATTGGTCTATCAATAACACGGCTTGTTAAAATTGCATTTTCAGAAGCCTTTCCTTCTCTTTTGTTAAATCCTCCTGGGATTTTTCCTACGGCATATAATTTTTCTTCATATTCAACACTAAGTGGGAAGAAGTCAATTCCCTCTCTTGGTTTTTCGGAAGCTGTTGCAGTGGATAATACTGTTGTTTCACCATACTGCATAAAGGCACAACCATTAGCCTGTTTGCCGACTCTGTTCACATCAACTTTTAAAGTACGACCAGCTAAGTCCATTGTAAATGTTTGATACATAATTTTCTCCTTTCAAAATATGTTTCATTTTTCAGGTAGAAGATGCCGAAACTACTGATAAGAACACTTTTTGTCAAAACATTTACTGTACAAAAATGTCCTTGTCAGTGGTCTCGGAAGCCTTCTTCCACCTCTCTTTTTTTGTCTTAAGACATGAATATTTATAGAAAAAAGGCGGTGCGCAATAGCTCTGCGCCGCCTTTTACTATCATAAAAATTATTTTCTGATTCCAAGTTTTGCAATCAAAGTACGATATCTTTCAATATCTTTTTTCTTTAAATAAGCAAGTAAACCTCTTCTCTGACCAACCATTTTCAAAAGACCTCTTCTTGAGTGATGATCCTTTGGATTCTCTTTTAAGTGCTCTGTAAGCTCCTGAATTCTTGCTGTTAATACTGCTACCTGTACTTCTGGTGAACCTGTGTCGCCTTCTGTTCTAGCATATTCTTTGATGATTGCTGTTTTCTTTTCTTTAGAGATCATTGTATATATCCTCCTTATTTTTTAATCGCCAATTACTAAGAAATGGTCGGAGTCGTCCAATTTCTGAGCAGTGGCTAAATCTCATACTTGCTTATTGTATCACACTATTTTGAGTGTGTAAACTACTATTTTTGAATATAGTTGTTTTGCGCTTCAGCACTTCTACACGATATTGCCATAACTTTCCTCCATACTTACTAATTTATGAAAGATCAAACAATGACATCTGTTCTCCCGCCTGCTTGTCCTCAAATTCTGCCATATACGCAAACAACTTATCCGTATCACAAACCATTCCATTTTCACGGCAAAACTTACGCACCACTCCAGTCAGATACTTTCTGTTCAAAGACGGCACCATATAAGCATCCCCGTATAACTTTCTGTAGCGTTCCTTTAAACCCGGAAAATGTGTATCTAGCTTTTCATAATAATACTGCCTGTCTCCGTCACGCAAAGTCATACCTATATCAAAAAACATGATTCCATAACACTTTGCCTGTTTTGTATAATTCAAAATCCCCCGGATATTTTCTTCCGTATCGTTAATAAATGGTAATATAGGTGTCATCCAGCAGATGGTAGGTATGCCTTCTTCTTTTAAAATATTTAACACTTCTGCCCTGCGGCTTGTAACACAGACATTTGGCTCCACAATTTTACACAATTCATCATCATAGGTAGTAAGTGTCATCTGCACAACACATTTTGTCTTTTGATTGATGCTTTTGAGCAAATCCAAGTCTCTTAAAATCATATCGGATTTTGTTTGAATGGATAGTCCAAACCCATATTCATCGATCAATTCAAGGCAACGTCTTGTAAGCTTATATTCCTTTTCCAAATGCAGATATGGATCGCTCATGGCGCCTGTTCCGATCATACACTTCTTTCGTTTACTTCGCAGAGTCCTTTCCAAAAGCTGTGGTGCATTTACTTTGATCTCTATATCTTCAAAATCATGCTTCATCTGATAACAGGTACTTCTTGCATCACAATAAATACAGCCATGAGAACAGCCACGATAAATATTCATCCCATTTTTCGCCGACAATATTCCTTTCGCATGTACCTCATGCATCTTGTTTTTCCTCCTGCTGCAATATCTTAACTCTTAATTACTCTTCTTAATCGGATGTCTCACAACTGTTTTTAATTTATTAACATCACATCTTCTCGGATCACTTAGATAAATTTCATGATGATACCTGTTATCTGTAAGATTCATCTCATATCCGTTCTCCATTGCATATTTATCCATCATTTCTATCGTAACCGGCTCATTATCATACGCACCTATATGCATACACTGCACACAACTTCCTTCATCATACTCGAAAAACTCAACTTTGGAAAAATCCGTCTTTTTCTTTTTGGATGCTTCTGTTACTGCCCATTCAAACTCTTCTTTTGTCACAAAATCCGGCAGTCTTATCATGGATATGAAATGAAAATCCTCTTTATGTTCAAAATCAATTTCTTTCCTGCCCTCCTGCCACCACAGACCCTCTAACGGTGGCACAACATATTCAAAATATCCGTCTATTTTATGATCACCCTTGTAACTCATTTTAATCGTAAACGCAATTCCATAAAGAAGACCTATCGACTGTTTATACTCGCCATCCTCCTGATTTGGATTTCCTTTTCCTCGAACTGCAATATAATTCATCTTTGGAATCGTTATAATTCCCGGTTTATTTTTCGGCATATAAAATTCTTTATATTCTTTCTTATAATCAAAAGCCATCAAAATTCCTCCCACCATTTCATCCATTACGTAATACTGTCTAGAAAGCACTTCTTTTATTTTGTATCAATTATACCACCTATAATATGACAACAGCATGTCACATTATAAATATTGTGTCATGCTGTTCGTTAACTTTTCTTTTATTTTCTCTATGACTTCTGTCGGTGAAATCACACGAAGATACTCTCCAAAAGATAAAAGAAATCCATATACCCATTCCCCCTCCGGATACGCAGTCTTTATTCTAAAATTTCCTTCTTTTGTTACCGTGATCTCATCATTTTCAAACTCATCATACACCCGATATGCCATTTCTTTTGTTATTTCCAGTTCCAAATAAATTATATTGAGTTCCTGCGGCTCTTTCACAATAGTTTCCCTTGGCATATCTCTTATAAATGTCTCATTCAATACTTTCAGGTTCTTTATTCTTGTCACTTTAAAAAAACGATAATCTGATTTTTCTTCCTCATAAGCCTGCACATACCATGCTTTATGTTTAAAACATATTTGAAGCGGTTCTACGATCCTTTTGGATTTTTCTCCGTGTAAATTATAATAATCAAACTCTATTTTTCTTTCTTCCAATACTGCCTGTTTAATAAAATGAAAGAAAGTGTCTTGTTCTGAGCTATTTTTCCAGTCCGTGAAATCAATATGAATCCACTCTTTTCCCTTGTTCTGGAATATGCGTTGCATTTTTTCAGAAAGCTCCATATCAGATTCCTCATAAACACCCAGTTTTTTCATGCTTTGCAAGGCAAATAAAATCTGATCCTGTTCTTCCTTTGATAACAACGACTTATCAAATTTGAAATTATCCAACAAATGAATACCGCCATTTTTTCCTTTACTGGCATAAACAGGAATCTGAAAAGAACTTAGTAAATCTATATCTCTATATATTGTTCTTGTTGATACTTCAAACCGGTCAGCCAGTTCTTTTGCTGTAACCGAATCCTCTGATAATAATGTATATAAAATTCCAAATAATCTTTCGTTTCTCATACAGTCCTCTTTAATAAATAGAAAACTCTACTCTCTCTATCACTAATTTTTCGTCATACCCTATCGTAACAATCATTTCATCTGCGGACCACTTATCAAACAAAGCTGCCCTGCATATCCGGCTCCTCTCTTTTGTTCCTCTATACTAACATTCCGCTTATAGCTTTACAACAACATCCCATTTTTTCTTTTCCTAAAAAGCTTTTTTAACAAAGACTTTTCGGAGTCTTCTTTTTATTGCAACCCATTTTCAAAAGTATTATACTAAGTTCTGGCGGCATAATTTTACACTTCTAAATGAAAGAAGCATAGTTTTGCCGTTTCTTATTACACAACATTACAGAAAGGTTGTCTTATGAAAAAATTATTACGATATCTAAAGGCTTATAAGAAAGAAAGCATCATTGCTCCTCTTTTTAAAATGTTGGAAGCAAGCTTTGAATTGTTTGTTCCACTTGTAGTAGCGAATATTGTTGATGTAGGTATTGACAGCAAGGATTTTGGCTACATCGCAAAAATGGGATGTCTTCTTATTTTACTTGGCATTATCGGACTTACCTGTTCCCTTACAGCCCAATATTTTTCTGCAAAGGCTGCCGTTGGTTTCGGTACGGCTCTGCGCAGTGATCTGTTTGCTCATATCAATTCTTTATCCTATGAGGAAATTGATAAGACAGGAACTTCCACTTTAATTACACGAATGACAAATGACATCAATCAGATACAGTCCGGTGTCAATCTTGTATTGCGCCTTTTCCTGCGTTCTCCTTTCATTGTATTCGGTGCTATGATCATGGCATTTACTATTGATGTGAAAGCAGCACTTATTTTTGTAATAGCGATTCCTTTGCTTGCTATTGTAGTTTTTGGTATTATGGCAGCAAGTATTCCACTTTATAAAAAAGTACAAAGACAGTTGGACAAAGTACTCCTTATTACCCGTGAAAATTTGACCGGTGTTCGTGTCATCCGTTCTGTTTGCAGGCAGGAACAGGAAAAAGAGGCTTTTGAGGATACAAATTCCACTCTTATGAGTCTTCAGGTATTCGTTGGAAAAATTTCTGCATTTTTAAATCCAGTTACTTATATCATTGTAAATGTCGCTTTGCTCGCTCTTGTATGGATCGGCGCTCTTCAGGTTGAGAGTGGTATTCTTACACAGGGCGCAGTTATCGCTCTTGTAAACTACATGTCACAAATTTTGACAGAACTTATCAAGCTGGCAAACTTGATCATCAATATTACGAAATCACTTGCCAGTGCAAATCGAATCAATGAAATATTCGATTTAGAACCAAGTGTAAAAGATGTAACAAAGAACCTTTCCTCTGAAGCGCCAAATACAAAGGATGCTGTTACCATCCATGATGTTTCCTTTGCCTATGGTAATTCCAAAGAATACTCTTTGGAGAACATTAATTTCACTGTGAAAAAGGGAGAAACCATTGGAATTATCGGTGGTACTGGTTCTGGTAAATCTACTTTAGTCAATCTCCTTCCACGTTTTTATGATGTGCAAAAAGGTGAAGTGCTGATCAACGGCAAAAATGTAAAAGAATTTACCTTGACAGATTTGCGAAAAAAATTTGGTATTGTTCCACAACGTGCCGTTCTTTTTCAAGGCACGATAAAAGAAAATATTCGTTTTGGCAAAGAAGATGCTACTGACGAAGAAATTTGGAAAGCTCTGGAAACCGCTCAGGCACTTGACTTTGTTCAAAAGAAAAAAGAAGGCTTGGATGCTTTTGTGGAACAGGGAGGTTCCAATCTTTCCGGTGGTCAAAAACAACGACTTACCATTGCAAGAGCGTTAGTAAGTAACCCGGAATTTTTGATCTTGGATGACAGTGCTTCTGCTCTTGACTTTGCAACCGATGCGGCACTCCGAAAAGCCATTCGTCAAAATACAGAAAATTGTACCGTATTTCTCGTATCCCAACGTTCTACGACGATCAAGGATGCCGATAAGATACTTGTTTTAGATGATGGACAATTAGCGGGCTGCGGAACACACAAAGAATTGCTTTCTACCTGTGAAGTTTACCGTGAGATCTGTCTTTCCCAATTATCAAAAGAGGAGGTCGAAACAGCATGAAACAAAAAAACAACGTTGTAAAAAAATCTACCATAAAAGAAATATTAAAGCTGATCAAACCGCACATGTTTTTTGTAGTGCTCTCTTTCCTTCTTGCCATTTTGACCGTCACACTAACTTTATATATACCGGTACTGACTGGTGATGCAATTGATTATATTGTGGAACCCGGTAAGGTCGATTTTGCCAAACTCCTTCCACTGCTTCAAAAAATGATGATCATGATACTCGTTACTGCACTTGCCCAGTGGCTGATGAATTTATGTAACAATCATATTACCTATAATGTCGTAAAAGAAATTCGTATCCGCGCCTTTAACCATCTTCAGGAGCTTCCATTAAAATATATCGATGCCAATCAGCATGGGGATATTTTGAGCCGTATCGTTTCTGATGTGGACCAGTTTTCCGATGGTCTTTTAATGGGATTTACACAGCTTTTCAGCGGTATTCTTACTATAGTGGGAACCTTGCTCTTTATGCTTTCCAAAAATATTCCGCTTGCCTGTGTCGTTGTTCTCTTGACGCCAATTTCCTTGTTTGTGGCAAGTTTTATTGCCAAACGTACTTTTTCCATGTTCCACAAACAATCTGAGACAAGAGGCAGACTTACTTCTCTAACTAACGAAATGGTTGGAAACGAAAAGATCATTCAGGCTTTTGGTTATGAAAAAAGAGCTCAAGAACGTTTTGACAATATCAATAAAGAACTGCAGGATTGCAGTGTAAAGGCAATCTTCTTCTCTTCCATTACGAATCCTGCTACTCGCTTCGTAAACAGCCTTGTTTATACAGCAGTCGCAATCGTAGGTGCACTTTTGGCGATCAAAGGTCACCTGAGCATCGGACAGCTCTCCTGCTTTTTGACCTATGCGAACCAGTATACGAAACCTTTTAATGAAATTTCAGGTGTAGTCACTGAATTACAAAATTCTTTTGCCTGTGCAGAACGTGTTTTTGAACTAATTTCAGAGCAGCCACAAACTCCCGACGCACCGGATGCACATGTGCTGGTCGATGCCAAAGGAACTGTAGATTTAGAACATGTTGCTTTCTCCTATACACCAGAGCAAAAACTGATCACAGATTTAAACCTTCATGTAAATCCAGGACAGCGCATTGCTATTGTAGGTCCAACAGGCTGTGGAAAAAGTACTTTGATTAACCTCCTAATGCGCTTCTATGATGTAAAAAGTGGCACTATCCGCGTAGACCATATTCCAATTACAGAAATGACACGAGACAGCTTACGAACGAATTATGGTATGGTCTTGCAGGAAACATGGTTGAAATCCGGTACGATACGCGAAAATATATGTTATGGAAAAACGGATGCCACCGAAGAAGAAATCATTGCCGCCGCAAAAGCTGCCCACGCGCACAGCTTCATCAAACGAATGCCAGATGGCTATGATACTATTATTTCCGAAGATGGAGGAAACCTTTCTCAAGGTCAAAAACAGCTTTTATGTATTTCACGTGTTATGCTCACGTTACCACCTATGCTGATCTTGGATGAAGCGACCTCCTCCATTGATACGCGTACAGAAATCCGAATCCAGAAAGCATTTGAAGAAATGATGAAAGGTCGTACCAGTTTCATTGTAGCACACAGACTTTCTACAATCAAAGAAGCCAATGTTATTCTCGTTATGAAGGATGGCGATATTATCGAACAAGGCAGTCACGAAGAACTCCTTGCTAAAAATGGTTTCTATGCGAACCTTTATAACAGCCAGTTTGCACCAACGGCATAATGAAAATAAAATCACAGAACAATAAACTTAGGGCACCTTCCTTAGAAGATGCCCTAAACTTTACTCTTTTCTATTCTATTTTGGTATACTCAAATCTTTTATGGTAATATTCTTACTGCTTTTACCGGTGAACGATAATTATAGTTGGAAATCTTAATTCCTGTAGAAGGACTGCTGGCATGAATAACTTGTCCATTACCAATATAAATAGCAACATGATTAATAGAACCATTCTTTCCATAGAAAATCAAATCTCCAGGCTGTACTTCTGAAATACTGATCTGTGTACCGGAATTTGCCTGCGAACCGGAATGATGTGGCAAACTATAGCCAAAGTTTTTGAATACGCTCAAAACGAAACCGGAACAATCCGCACCATTTGTTAAACTTGTGCCACCCCATACATAGGGATTTCCTAAAAACTGTTTTGCATACTGGCAAAGGTCAACTCGTAAGTCGGAAACACCCTGTCCATACAAAAGTTCTGTCATAGTGATTGCTGTAGGAAGCTTGTCTGATATTTCCACATAATCCGCACAAACATAATATGCTTCATCATCCAGATTAATTTTCACCCAGCCATCCATCACTTCTACCACTTCCAGTTCTTCTCCTTCTGGAACTGTTGTAAGGACACCACATTCTGTATTGGGCTCTTCTCTGATCTTCAATGCATCCGTCGTAACAGTTGCTATCGTTTCTACAAGCTCTCTTGCTTTTAATTTGGCATCTACACCTGTCAAAAGATAATCCAGATTCACATATCCCTCAACTTCTCCTGACTGAATATACGCCCAATTTCCTTCTGTACTTATGATCTCGCAAGCTGCATCCTTTGGAAGTTTTCCAACTAATTTCCCTGACTCATCCGGAATCTCACGAATATTCAAGTTGTTGTCTACCTGAGCAATTCCTATATTTCTATATCCCCAATAAGTTTCTTCCGCTGTATTTGCAGTCTGTATATATTCATCTTCTGTTAAATCTGCCTGAATTAATGTTGACACTCCTGCCGGCTGTGACACTGTATTTCTCACTAATGTAGTTTCGGCTGCCTGCGCTTCTAATGGATTTGCTAAAATCAATACACCAAGTGCAAGTGCAGCAGCATAAGTCAATTCTCTTTTTTTACTCATATTTTCTTTCCACTTCACTATTTATTACAAAATTGTTAAATTTGTTACATGGTTATTATAGCAATCTAATAGAGTCCTGTCAACGTAAAAGTGTCGCCCACAGGCGACACTGTAATTATCCTTATTTTTGATGAAATTTAACCCCTGCTTCTTTATCTGCATCAACCTGTGCTTTTAATTGCTCTAAATCAGAAAACTTCTGTTCTGATCTGCGAAAATGCTCTAAGGAAACCGTGATCTCTTTTCCATAAACATCTTTTTCAAAATCATAAATAAATGTTTCAACACCAATTCTCGATTCCTCACTGACAGTAGGCTTATATCCGATATTGGTTACACCATCATATACTTCTTTATCCACAAAAACTTTGGAAAAATATACTCCGCAGGGCGGTAACAGTTTTTCTTTCTCCGGCAACAAATTCACAGTTGGAAAACCTAAAGTTCTTCCAATTCTATTGCCGTGCTCAACAACACCTGATATTGAATATGTTTTTCCAATTAAGGCAGCTGCCAGCTCCATATTTCCTTTTTCAATCTCTTCTCTCACATAGGAAGAACTGATTTCCCGTCCTTCATGACATACCTTATCTATAATTTCTACCTGAAATCCATACTCTTCCGAAAACGCTTTCAGTAATTTGGCATTTCCGGCACCTTGATAGCCAAAGGACAGATCTGTTCCTGCCGCTATGAATCCCACATTCATCTTTTTTACAAGAACATCTTCAATAAAATCCTCAGCACTCATTGCTGCTGTCTTTTCATTTAACGGGAACTCAATTAAAATATCCACTCCCATTTCTTCAAACAATGCTTCTTTTTCTTTTTTTGTAGAGAGCTCTTTCACCTTGCTCTTTTGAAAGAGAGTTGCCGGAGAAGGATCAAAAGTAAAAATTACTGCTTTCAATCCTTTTTTCTTCTGCTCCAAAATCTCCTCTAAAAGCTTCTGGTGTCCACGATGAATGCCATCAAACTTTCCCAAAGCAGCTGCTGTTTTTTCTTTTATAATAAATTCTGTTGTCTGCTGAATAATCTGCATGTGCTCACCTAATTCACAGGAAACATCTTTACCGGTTTCCATTGCTTGTCCTCTTCCCGATACTCATAAATCCCGCAAAAGATCTCTTCATCATTATAAATACGGCATTGGACTCCCTGCTTTTCCTGCAGACTTCCTTCGGTTACTTCAACCTGTTTAGTCAAAAGGAAATTACCATTATCTATTCTCTTGCGAAATTCTTTCTTTACCACAGCTTTAGGAAGTGCATGAAATACAAAATCCACCGGAATTACTTTAGATGAAACCTTGCCTTCCTTTGCCAGTGCCTCAATCTCTGTTAATGTTAACGCATCTTCCAGTAAGAAATTGCCCACGCGGGTTCTCTGCAAGGAATCCATTGCAGCACCACATCCTAATTTTTCACCAATATCCTGGCAAAGTGTACGGATATAAGTTCCTTTGGAACAGGAAACACGGAATGTTACCAAAGGTAACTTTATAGAAAGAATTTCTATTTCCTGAATAAAGACCTTCCTCGGTTGTCTTTCAATCTCTTTTCCTTCTCTCGCCAGTTCATAAAGCTTTTTCCCATTGACCTTAAGAGCCGAATACATGGGCGGAATCTGATCGTATTCACCTTCAAAAGCATGTATTGCAGCTTTTACTTTCTCTTCCCCGCAAGTTACTTCTTTTTCCTGCAAAATCTGTCCTGACATATCCTGTGTATCCGTAACGACTCCAAGGCGCATCACTGCTACATACTCTTTACTTTTGTCTGCAAGCATGTCACAAAGCCGCGTTCCGTTTCCCAAACACACCGGAAGTACACCAGTTGCATCCGGATCTAATGTTCCGGTATGCCCGATCTTCTTTTGCTTCAGGATTCCTCTTAACTTCGCCACAACATCATGCGAAGTAAAACCTGCTTCCTTATATACATTTATAATTCCGTTTATCAAAGTGCTTCCGCCTCCAACTGCTCCTCAATATGTAAAGACAGGTTATTGATCACATCATAGAAGGTTCCTTTCATGGTGCAGCCTGCTGCGCGCATATGTCCACCACCGCCAAAAAATTCTGCTACCTTTGCAACATTTACTTTTTCATTGGAACGCAGACTTACCTTGTATTCTAAAACATCTGTCTCATACATAAAAATGGCACAATCAACACCCTTTGTATTGCGTAACTGGTTTACGATACCATCCAGATCTTTGGAATCCACATTATAAAAATCTAATGTCTTCTTATCCACACCACTGACGATACAACGTCCATCCATAAAGGAAATACTTTCTAATAAAGCTCTCCCCATAATCTGATTCTGGACATATGTTTTCTGATAAAAAGTCTCTTCGATCAGCTTTGGAAAATCAAAACCAAATTTGATCAATTCCGCTGCGATCTGTAATGTTTTTGGTGCTGTATTGGAGTATTGGAAAACACCAGTATCATGAATGATACCAATATAGATTGCTTTAGCAATTGCCTCATCGATCTTATCTTTTTCAAGCAGATCATAAACAAGCTCACTGGCAGAACTTGCTGTCGGTACAATATAGTTCAACTGTCCACTGCCACTGTTGCTTACATGATGATCAATGTTGATCGTTTTTTTTGCCTGATCAAAAAAGCTTTCTGCACCACCCAAACGCTCTTTTTCACAATCTAACGCAAAGAATACATCATACTGTTTCTCTGAAACAAAATCAGTATGAATCTCATCTATGCCTTCTATACAGTTAAATATTTCTGCCGGTTTATCTAAAAATACATCAATTTCTGTCTGCGGCAATTCTTTTTTTAAATATAAATATAAGCTCATGCAGGAACCAACACAGTCTCCATCTGGTCTGACATGACCGCTGATACCAATTGCCTTTGCTTCTTTACATTCTTCTAAAATATTAATCATCTTCACCATCTTCTTCTCTATTTGGGATATTCTTGTTTACATCATCAATTAACTTTGACATGGAAACCCCATAAGCAATAGATTGGTCCATAATAAAATGAATTTCCGGCGTATTTCTTAAATTGATCTTTTTCGCCAACTGCCCCTTTATATACCCTTCTGCACTTTTTAATCCTGCAAGAGTATCTTCAATAGCCTTGTCATCCCCTAAGACGCTTATCCATGCTTTACAGGTTTTTAAATCCGGTGCCACTTCCACTGCAACAACACTCGTCAACGGACTGATACGCGGATCTTTAATTCCACCTCTTATAATATCTGCCAGAGCTCTCTGAACTTCGCCATTGATTCTCGTATTTTTTACACTATTTTTCCTCAATTTTACTGTTTCCTTTCAGCTATAAAATGCGGAAAGGATCATTTGATTCCTTCCGTACATCATAAAGCGGGAAGAATCGCTTGCGATTCTTCTGCGTGAAATTTAGAAAAGCTTAGACTACGTATTATGCAGTCTTAGCTTTTCTTTTCATGCTATTAGCGTGGCACTTCCACCATCTTATATGCTTCTACAATATCTAATTCCTGCATCTGGTCAAAGCCTTCAAATACAAGACCACATTCAAATCCTGCTTTTACTTCTTTTACATCATCTTTAAATCTCTTAAGAGAAGCCAAATCGCCTTCAAAGATCTGCTCGCCCTCTCGTGAGATACGGACTTTACAGCCTCTTTCAAATACACCATCAAGCACATAAGAACCAGCAATATTTCCGACTGCGGATGCTTTGAATATCTGACGAACTTCTGCATGACCAATAACTTTTTCCTCAAATACAGGATCAAGCATTCCCTTCATAGCAGCTTCTACATCTTCAATTGCCTGATAAATAACTTTGTAAAGTCTTACGTCTACGCCTTCTCTTTCTGCAATGGTTTTTGCAGTAGCATCCGGACGTACATTGAAACCGATAATGATCGCAGAGGAAGCAGATGCAAGGCTGACATCGGACTCATTGATCGCACCAACACCACCATGAATACATTTTACAACTACTTCATCATTGGAAAGCTTCATAAGGCTCTGTTTTACTGCTTCTACACTACCCTGTACATCGGCTTTTACGATCAGGTTCAATTCTTTCAGATTACCTGCCTGAATCTGGGTAAACAGATCATCCAGTGACATTTTTGCCTTAGTTTCTTCCAGTTTTTTCTCTTTGTTCTGTGCAAGATAAGTTTCCGCATAAGATTTTGCTGTTTTGTCATTGTCATGAGCAATAATAACTTCACCAGCACTTGGTACATCAGAAAGACCAAGAATCTCTACCGGCGTAGATGGTCCAGCTTCTTTCACTCTTCTTCCCTTATCGTCAACCATAGCTCTTACTTTACCATGACTTGCGCCTGCGGAAACGAAATCACCTACATGAAGTGTACCTTTCTGTACCAATACAGTTGCTACCGGTCCACGTCCTTTATCAAGCTCTGCTTCGATAACAAGACCTCTTGCTTTACGATCCGGGTTCGCTTTTAATTCCATGATTTCTGCTGTAAGAAGGATAGTTTCCAATAAAACATCAATACCTTCTCCTGATTTTGCAGATACTGGAACAAATTCTGTACTTCCGCCCCAATCTACCGGGATAAGCTCATATTCTGTCATTTCCTGTTTTACTCGGTCAATATTTGCATTTGGTTTATCAATTTTATTTACAGCAACAATAATTTCAATTCCTGCCGCTTTTGCATGATTGATAGCTTCTACTGTCTGTGGCATAACACCATCATCTGCTGCAACTACTAAAATTGCAATATCTGTAGAATTTGCACCACGCATACGCATTGCAGTAAATGCTTCATGTCCTGGTGTATCAAGGAATGTGATCTGCTGTCCGTTTGCTGTTACTGTGTAAGCACCGATATGCTGTGTGATACCACCTGCTTCTCTATCTGTAACATTTGTTTTTCGGATTGCATCCAAAAGAGAAGTCTTACCATGATCAACATGACCCATAACACAAATTACAGGTGGTCTACTTACCATAGTTTCTTCCGCTTCTTCTTCTTCCTTTAACAGTTCTTCAATCACATCAACTTTTACTTCTTTTTCACAAATAATTTCATAATCAATCGCAATATTTTCTGCATCCTCAAAAGAAATTTCTGAGTTAACCGTTACGATCTGTCCCTGTAGGAACAGCTTCTTAATAATCACAGAAGGCTGCATCTTCATCTTATCGGCAAGTTCTTTGATTGTTAAAGAATCTGGCAAAGTAATGACTTTGATCTGTTCTTCTACAACTTCCACTTTCTTCTCTGGTTTGATAAATCTTCCCGCTTTGTTCTTGATCTTACTATCATCTTCTTCATAGATCAGATCTTTTTTGGAACGTTTATCTTTTTCCTGACTGATTCTACGTTTTTCTTCATCTCTATGTTTTTCGGTATCTTTGATTGGAGCTTCTGGCATAAAGCTCTTGCTTGGAGCCGGCTTTCTGAACTTATTGTCCTGCCCTCCATTGCTTCTTCTATCGCGGTCATTATTTCCGAAAGAGCGGTTATTATTCTGACCACCACCATTATTCTGCCTGTTGTTCTGACCGCCGTTATAGCCCGGTCTAGAACCTGCATTATTTCTTTCTCCGTTTTGTGTTCTGCCTTCATTGTTATTCCTATCCTGATAACCACCACGGTTATTACCATTTCTGTCCTGATAATTGTTTCTGTTATTACCATTTCTATCCTGGTATCCGTTTCTACCTGTGTTGTTTCCACGATCCTGATAACCATTTCTGTTTGTATGGTTCGTATGATTGGTGTTGTTTGTATTATTTGATTTATTTTGATAGTTTGCGCGATTTTCAGGCTGTTTATCCATAATTGCTTTCTCTTCTTTTACTACCTGTTCCTTTTTTACTGCAACAGGAGTTCCTTCGTTTTCCTTTTTCTTTTCTGTAGCTTCTGTCTGAGGTTTTGCGTCTGCCTTTTCCTGCTGTACTTTCTGTTCCACTTCTACCTGTGGTTTTGCTGCTGGCTTTACTTCTTCTGCTTTTGTTTCTACCGGTTTTGCTTCCACTGGTTTGGTTTCCACTTTCTTTTCCTGTACTTCCTCTGGCTTAACTGCCGGTTTTACCGCCGGCTTTGCAGCTGGTTTTGGATTCTGCTTCATTGCATTGGATGCAGGTGGTCTTTGACCAGTAGGCATCTTTGAATTTCCCGGATTGCTTACAAAAATGATCTTCTTCTTTTTCTTTGGCATTTCCGTTTTTTCTTCCGTACCCTCTTTTTGAGCCACATTACTTGATGCACTTCCAAAATGCTTACGCACCATATCCGCTACATCATCTTCCAAAGCACTTGCAGGTGCTTTTCCTTCTATTCCTTTATCTTGTAAGAAAGCAACAATTTCTTTGCTTTGCTTTTCTAATTCTTTCGCAAGTTCATGTACTTTTATTTTCGCCATGCTTACTAACCTCCGTTTTATTCTTCATGAGTTTCCAATTGTTTTATGATTGCTTTCGCAAGTCCTTCATCTGTCACTGCAAGAGAAGCTCTAAATTCTTTACCTATTGCATGACCAAGGGTTTCTCTTGTTCCAAATTGAAACAACGGAACTTCATAAAAATCACACATATTCGTAAACATCTTTTTTGTATTGTTTGAAGCATCTGTACCAACTACTACCAGAAAGGCTTTTCCCGCCTTTACGGCATTTTCTACAGAATACTCGCCACTTACAAGATTTCTTCCCCTTGCTGCAAGAGACAGCAGAGACAATGCTTTATTCTGGGTCAATCTCTTCAAACTCCTTTTCCAAACTCTCGTAAACTTCTTCTGGAATACTCATTTTGAAAGAACGTTCCAAGCCTTTATTTTTCCTAGCCTTTTTCAGACACTCCTCAGATAAACAAAGATAGGCACCTCTTCCATTCTTTTTGCCTGTTACATCTAAAACAATAGGTCCTTCTGCTGTCTTTAATACGCGCATCATTTCTTTTTTGCTCTTCATTTCACCGCAGCCGACACATTGCCTTAAAGGGATTTTCTTACTCATGTTCCAACTTCCCTTCTTATTTCTTTTATGATTCTTCCGTCATTTCCTCTGAAGCTTCTTCGTATTCTTCATACTCCTCATAATCTTCAAATTCGTCCATATAATCTTCATAACGGAATCCCGGCGCATCTTTCGCCTGTGTTTCACTCTTAATATCTATCTTATAACCAGTCAATCTAGCTGCAAGTCTTGCATTCTGTCCTTCTTTACCGATTGCTAAAGAAAGCTGATAATCCGGTACGACAACCTTCGCTGTCTTTTCATCAGGATCTGCAAATACTGCAACGATCTTAGCCGGTGACAGCGCATTCTGAATAAGATTTCCAGGGTTTTCATCCCATTCAACAATATCAATCTTTTCTCCACGAAGTTCTTCAACGATTGCATTTACTCTTGCGCCTGAAGAACCGATACATGCTCCTACTGCATCTACATTTGGATCATTTGACCAAACTGCTAATTTAGTTCTGCTTCCTGCTTCTCTTGCGATGCTCATGATTTCTACAGTACCGTCATTGATTTCAGCAACCTCTGATTCAAAAAGACGTTTTACAAGTTCAGGATGTGTACGGCTTACTAAAATTCTCGGTCCTTTAGGAGTATTCTTTACTTCTAAAATATATACCTTAATTCTTTCTGTCGGTTTGAAAACTTCACCTTTTACCTGTTCGCTTTCATTTAAGATAGCATCTGCTTTTCCTAAGTTAATACTAATATTTTTTCCTACATAACGCTGTACTACACCAGTTACTACATCTTTTTCCTTTTCAAAGTACTGATTGTAAATAACACTTCTTTCTTCTTCACGGATTTTTTGCAAGATTACATTTTTTGCATTCTGTGTTGCAATACGTCCAAATTCTTTTGACTTAATTTCTACATTAAGAATATCACCAAGTTCTGCTTTTTTAGAAAGCTCTTTGGCATCTTCTAAAGAAATCTGTAAACAGTCATCTTCTACTTCTTCTACAACTTCTTTTTCTGCATAGCACAAGAAATCACAAGTTTCTCTATTGATTTCTACTTTGATATTATCAGATTTTCCAAAATGATTTTTGCATGCTGTGATCAAAGAGTTCTCAATCGCTTCAAAAAGAGTCTCTTTGCTAATCTCTTTCTCTTTCTCTAAAATATCAAGTGCTTCCATTAATTCCTTATTCATTTTCCTTTATCCTCCTACTTTAAAAGTCAAGTGCCAAGCGTATCAATGCGATATCCGCTCTTGTAAATACTTTTTCTTTTCCATCTGTTTCTATTGTAATGCTATCTGCATCATATGCTTTCAAAATACCAGCAAATTCTTTGCATTTTTCAATTGGCTTATAGGTTTTTATTTCTACCTCTTCACCAAGACTTTTCTCTAAATGCTTATCTTTTTTCAAAGTACGCCCAAGTCCCGGACTACTCACTTCCAAAGTATAAGCTTCATCAATAAAATCTTCTTCATCCAGCTTATCGGAAAGAACCCGGCTGACTGCCACACAATCGTTGATATCCACGCCGCCTTCCTTATCAATATAAGCTCTCAAAAACCATTCATTTCCTTCTTTTACATATTCCACATCATAAATCTCAACATGGTTTGCTTCCGCAATAGGCTGTAAAAGTTTTTCTGTTCTGGTTTCATATGTCTCTTTTTTAGACATCTATTCACCTATCCCTTCTGTTTCCTGTTTCCTTTAAGAAACAAGAAAGAGTGGAACGCGTCCACTCTTATCTAGTAAGTATATTTAATTCTTAGTTAGTATAGCACCATTACCTTGGAAATGCAAGCATTATCTACCATTTTTTACTTGTTTTTGCCTGATTATTTACTTGTTCGATATAATAATCGAGCAGATTGAAAAGAAAACTATCCAGACGTTCAAAATGAAAACCTTTTTCCTCTGCCTTCTGTGTATTTAAACAGTATGCCGGTGTTCCATTGTAAGGTGCCTGATTCTGTCCTGCATCTTCTTTTAACAGAATCGCCTTTTTGCCAGTCTTCTCTTCCACATAATGTAAAATCTGCTCTATACTGACCGTTCCACTATTGGCAGCATTAAAACTGCCCGTTTCCTTGTTTTCTACCATCCATGCCAGAAATGAACCTGCATCCTCTGCACGGATAAAACTCATGGAAGCCTTAGCATTATCAATATACATCGGCGTTTCGTTCATCACATTTTCTACATAAAAATAAAGTCTTTTTGTATAGTCCTCTTCGCCGATTACAAATGGAAAGCGCACTGCCGCTGCATTCACATTCTGATATTTTTGAAACAAAGCAGCCTCTGCCTGTCTTTTTATTTCATCATAAGGAGCATCCGGTCTTTCATACCATTTCAAAGGATATACAAGTGGATCAAATTCTTCTTCCTTCATACCGATATGGAAGTCATCCAGTGGATATACTGACATCGTTGAAGTCATAACATATCTTTTGCATTTTGCCACATCCAAAAGTTTTTTAACATCATTAGATGCATAACAGATATTATCACAAATACAGTCATACTCCTTATCCTTAAAGATTTCACTAAGACTACTGCTATCACATCTTTCCACGATCAAACGCTTCACTCTGTTTCCAAAATGGTCCTTTGCAAGTCCTCTTGTTGCGATCGTCACATCATGCCCATTTTCCAAAAGTCTTTCCACTAAATGTACCCCAAAAAAACGAGTTCCACCGAATACCAAAACCTTCATACTCCATCTCCTTTTTATCCAATTGCTTGTCTAAACTTAAACCAATTAATAAGTCAAGATTTCATACCCATCTTCTGTCACCAACACCGTCACTTCCCATTGCGCCGACATGGATCCATCCTCCGTATACACAATCCAGCCGCTTTCCTCATCTATAAGAACATCCGGTTTTCCTGCATTGATCATAGGCTCTATCGTAAAGACCATGCCGGGCACCATAAGCATTTCTGTTTTGCGCGGTCCAATATACGTTATCATTGGTTCTTCATGAAATTCTAATCCAACTCCATGACCTCCAAAATCAAGCACAACAGAATATCCTTGTTTCTTAACATAATCCTGTATTGCCTGTCCCATATCCCCAAGAAAATGGTACGGCTGCACTTCAGAAAGTCCTACTTCTATTGCCTGCTTTGCCACCTCTACAAGTCTTTTGTTCTCCTCATTTACGTTGCCAATACAGAACATGCGGGATGAATCGGAATAATAACCATTATAAATAGTAGAAACATCCACATTTACTATATCCCCATCTAAAAGAAAAATATCTTTTGACGGAATGCCATGACACACTTCGTTATTTCTGGATGTACAGACACTTTTTGGGAATCCCTCATAATGAAGAGGTGCTGGGATTCCACCAAGCTCTATCGTTTTATCATAGACCATTTTATCAATTTCTTCTGTAGACATTCCTAACTTAATATGCTCGGCAACATAATCCAGTACTGCTATATTGATCTTACTGCTTTCCCGGATTCCTTCAATTTGCTCCGGATTCTTGATCATTTCTCTATCCGGCACCATATGACCAGCCAAAGCATAGGATTCTATTTTTTGATCCATGGCGTAGTGGCACTGTTTATATTTTTTTCCGCTTCCACACCAGCATCTATCGTTTCTTCCTAATTTTTCCATCACATTTCCCTTTTCTTTCGTCTTTTTCATTTCCTATATTACTACATTGTCTCTTACTTTTACAACCGAAAATGATACCGCTTTTTCTGACACGCTTTTCCATATTTTTACATAATATATAAGTAACTATACCGGGAGAAAAAATCTATGTATTTGTTCTTTGGTCTTCTGATTCTTTTTTTCATTATTTGCCTGCTATTTAATTTTCATCGCAGAAAGAAAATTTGCAAAAAAATCTGCTGCATGGATAAAAAGGAAAAATGTGCTACTTTAAACTCTATTACAGAACCTTTTGGTTTTTCCTACGACGCATACGAGGATCTATTTGTCTCTACTGTCGATGCATGGCAAAAAACGTTTGGCTACTGCCGACTGTACGATGAAGCTGCTGCTTCCATGAGTATGGTATTCGACTGCGAACCAATATACTTTCCTTACAGAAACAGAACATGGCTGATCGAATTTTGGAAAGGACAGTATGGTATCAATACCGGCGCCGAAGTTGGTATTTACTATGCCAATTCTCTCCTAAAAGAAAAAGAACTATCCACTACACTTTTTCAAAGCATTGCAGAGTCTGAAATGCTGCCTGTTTCCATAAAATTAATAAACGAAAAAGGATGTACTATTTTCAGTTATGCAAAGCCGCACTGGTGGCTTGCCTGTTTCCGTATGGGATTGTATTCTGAGCCAGAAGATTTACGTTTAAAAATTTCCATCTCTTTCCCAAATGAAGAAATGAGAAACAGCTATATAAACGGTCTGTTTCGTGCCGGCTATCGTGCAGACGAAATTACGGTCTTTATGCAGACAGTAAGCCTTTGCTTCTCGATACCAAACTCTCCACAGCCGCTTCACTCTTTCCGACACCGCTTAGCGCAATGGCAAAATCGATGCTTTGTACGGATTTATCTTTTCTTCACAAGACCATTTTGTCAAACCTTGGATCGGCTCTTATATTTATATTACTTTGCTCCACGAATATTCAGAAAAGCGCTCTGCTCAAGAAGCCGCAAACGTCACATTCATAAAAAGACTCTTAAAAAGTTTTCCAAAAAAAATTTCTAAATGAAAAACCCATCAAATCTCCTGTTTCATAGAAACATTCTGATCTGATGGGTTTCTTTTTTCCTTTAGGATAAAATTAGAATTCCAAGTTTTTCCTCAATATAATGCTGCACATCCTTCTTACTCATTTGAAGTGCGATCGCCAATTCTGAATACAGATTTTCTTCTGCCTGTTTTAAGTATCTTTCATCAGTAGCTGCAAATTTCTTCCCCTGTGCCTGCTTTTCTTCTCTTCTCGCATACAAAGTTTTGATCACTCTGATATACTGCTCGCATTCACAGCTTCTGATACATTCTTTATACTTTTCTTCTCTGATCTTCTCATTTTGAAAATATAATTCTTCCATTTCGGGTATATGCTCTATAAGCTCTACTGCCTGCTCTTTTGAAAGTACTTTTCGCATCACCGTTTTGGTGCTGTCGACCGGAGTAAAGATCGTACTACTCTTTTGGTTATACGGAGTCAGAACATAAAACAACTTATCCTTTGGTATTCCACTCATATTCATCTTTTTCACATCTGTTACTTCACATACTCCGTTTGCCCCATATACGATATACTCACCTTTATCAAACATCTTTTCTCATCTCCATCTCTGCCTAAAGCAGCTTGCCATTACTTGTTAACTGAAATATCCTTCTGTTTCCGTAATACAATTGTAACATTTTTAAATCTTTTTCGTCAGCTTTTCTTTTGGTTTTTCCGCAATTTCGTTAATACTGCCAATTTTTTGTGTCCTCTTTTTTGTGCAGTTTTTCGTAATAAATATTCTTGACTTCTCATTACGCACACACACTTCAGAATTTAGTAAAAAAAGAACAGTAAACCGTTACACTATCTACTGCTCTTTTTCACTATATTTTTAATTATTCGTAGTGAATCAGCTCCCTAGGAAGGTATTTTTCTACTATATTTTCTAAGAGCTGTCCATCAATAGGTTTTGACATATAATCGTCAAATCCTTTTTCTAAAAACATTTCTCTGGAACCAACGATTGCATTTGCTGTAAGTACAATAACAACTGCTTTTTCAGAAGCATTGCTTGATTCTTTTCTTAACGCTTCCAAAGTTTCGATACCATCCATTTCCGGCATCATATGATCAAGAAAAATAATATGGTATGATGTCCTTGTCGCCTTTTCTATACATTCTTTTCCACTTGTAGCAGTATCTACATGCACCTTAATACGCTTCAATAACGCTTTCACTACTGTAATGTTGATTGCCGTATCGTCTACTACAAGAATCCTTGCACCCTCCGCAGTAAAATGTTCCTTAACTACCTTTTTCTCCAATTGGCCTTTTTCCCAGTCCAATATTGCATTCTTACCGTGAATTGTCTTTTCTGACATCACTTTTTGTTCCACGACTGTTTCAAACATAGACCCTTTTCCAAATTCACTTTCTACTCTCGTACTACCGTGCATCAATTCTGCAAGCTGGCGAACAATGGAAAGACCAAGTCCTGTTCCTTCAATGTTGTGATTCTTTTCCTCATTAACACGATTAAACGCCTGAAAGAGTCTTCCCTTATCTTCCTCCTTAATACCAATGCCTGTATCTTTAACCTGAATGACCAACTGCATTTTATCTTCCATTCGCTCTCCTGCTTTTATGTACAGACATACACTACCTTTTTCTGTATATTTTATAGCATTGTTGATCAGGTTCGTAATGATCTGCTTCACTCGCATTTCATCCCCATACAGCTCGTAAGGAAGTCCCTCTTCCAGTTCTATTTGGAACGCAAGTCCCTTTCTTTCTGCCTTTGACATAAGAACATTACGAATATCACGTACCATCTCTAATACATTATATTCTTTTTCTACAATTTCCATTTTACCGGATTCAATCTTAGAAAAATCTAAAATCTCATTGACCAGATTCAACAGCGTTTTTCCAGCTTTTCCAATATCTTCCGCATAACGCCTGATTTCAGAAGATTCACACTCTCTCAAAATCATTTCATCCAAACCAAGCACTGCATTGATTGGTGTCCGTATTTCATGGCTGATCTGTGCAAGTATTTTGCTTTTTGCTTCATTTGCTGCATCTGCACGTTTTCTTTCCTGTTCCAATTCGTGTATCATCTGCATTTTTTCACTCAGATTATTTACCAGTACAAGGAAGCCTATCGATTCCTTATATTCATCCAGTATCGGAACTGTACTTACATTACAATATGCCCCATTATTTCTGCATATGGTTTCAATTTCTGTTTTTTTATCTACGGAGTAAAACTCTTTGTTTTGCGCGTCAAACAATTTCTCCAGTGTCATATCCTCAAACTGCTCCGGCAAATCAAAAAAGCTTTTTCCTGTCTCGTTGACAATACAGAGTTTTTTACTATTATCATAAACAAGCAATGGTTCTTTTACATAGGAATAAATAAATTCCGACATATTCTCAATCGTCAGCTGCGACTTATTATAAAAAAGAACCGTGCTATATAATAGAACCGCGCCAAAAAACTGCCCCAGTGTACTTCCCGGGAATGCCAAATAACCAAACTGTGGCATGATCGTATCAAATATCATGCCTATACCGGTAATATTGACACACATTAAAAGCTTTTTACCCATGGCACGCTCTTTTTTGCGTTTGCCCTGCTTTATCATGCTCCATACTAATATGTACAAAAAAACACATATGGCAACACAATAAATCGAATATAAATTGTTCCAGAATCCCGATGTCAGCTTATAATACATACTACCGTTTTTCACAAAAAAGGTAGCACTTTGCTCGTCACCTGTAAGTACCGCTAATGGAATACCTAAAACAATACTGAACAAGTACATGAACCTCTTAAAAGCAGCAGATATATTTGTCCAATGGCTTGCAAGCACAATGACAAGAGACAGAAAGGCAAATACACCATACTGTCCTATACTTCTCCATATTCTTGCCGCCTCTATATTTGATTGTGCAAAAAGCATGGAATAACAAAAACTCCAAATACTACTGGAAAGCAACACCATGCCCATATAGAAATTTTCCCATTGCTTTCTGTTTTCCGGTTTCATCATATGCATGAACAAATAAAATGTAATGCATGACATACCGAACAATATGTATGAAATTACCGTACTATACATAAGCATCACCTAATTTAGAAATTGTCTTTTACTTTCTTATAACTCGTACGGAGTCACCTGGTATACATAATAGTTGAGCCAATTACTGTACAGATTATTGCTATGAGCTCTCCATTGTAATAATGGCCTCTGTGTAGGATCGTCGTTTGGATAATAGTTTCTTGGAATCGTGATCGGAAGACCTTTTCCAAGATCTCTTTTATATTCTGTATCCAAAGTCATACGGTCATACTCAGGATGTCCCATGACGAATATCTGTCTGCCTTCCTCTGCAATTGCAAGCAGTACCCCTACTTCATCCGATTCTGCCAATATCTTTAATGCAGAACAATTTACAATATCTTCTTTATCTACCGTTGTATGACGGCTGTTCGGAGCCAGAAAGATATCATCAAAGCCTCTTACAAGCGGTACTTTTCTATTTAACACACGGAACGGATAAACTCCGAACATTTTTTCCGGCAACAGCTTTTTATCAATTCCATAATGATAGTATAATGCTGCCTGTGCGCCCCAGCAAATATGCAAAGTGGATGTCACGTTCTTTTTTGTCCACTCCATGACCTTACAAATTTCTTCCCAATAATCCACCTGTTCAAAAGGCATCTGTTCTACCGGCGCACCGGTAATGATCATTCCGTCAAATTTCATTTCTTTGATTTCATCAAAAGTATTATAAAATTTATTCAAATGATTCGTAGATGTATTTTGTGAAACATGACTGGTCATATTCAAAAATGTCACATCGATCTGCAACGGCGTATTAGAAAGTGCACGCAAAAGCTGCAATTCTGTTTCCTGTTTTAATGGCATTAAGTTCAATATACATACTTTCAACGGACGAATGTCCTGATGAATTGCCCTATTTTCATCCATTACAAATATATTTTCATTCTCTAAAATTTCCAATGCCGGTAAATCGCTCTGTGTTTTAATTGGCATATTTATCCCTCCAATTTATTCTAAATATTGATTCATAAATTCCTCTTCTGAAACGATTGGAACATTTAATTCTTTTGCTTTTTTATTTTTTCCTGATGTAGAAGTAATGTCATTATTGATAAGACAGACTGTCTTTCCTGTAACACTTCCGGTCACTTTTCCGCCTCTCTTTTCAATTTCTTCTTTTAAAGCATCCCGATTCGGAAAATGATTTAAGCTTCCTGTAATAACAAAAGCTTTCCCTGCAAGGTTCTGCTCTCCTTCTTCTTTTACCTCTTCTAAATATAGTTCCTTAAGCAAAGCATCCAACTGCTCATTATTGGTTGTATCTTGAAAATACTCATAAAAGGCAGTAGCAATAATTTCACCAACACCATCGATCTGGCTTAATTCTTCCACATCGGCATGCCGCATTTTTTCCAGATCAAAGTGAAAATATTTGCAAAGCATCTTCGCATTCGCTACTCCGATATTCGCAATACCGAGTCCATAAAGAAGTCTCGGCAATGTAGTATTTCTTGCCTTTTCTATGCTGTCAGAAAGGTTTTTGTAAGACTTTTCTCCAAATCCTTCCATCCGAACAATTTCATCCTTAAAACGCTCCAGATGAAATAAATCTGCATATTTATGAATATAACCCTTTGCAATAAATTTTTCGAGTGTAGCTTCAGAAAGTCCATCCATATTTAAGGCATCTCTGCTCACGAACAACGTAAAAGCTTTTATTTTCTTTACTTCGCATTGCGGATTTATGCAATAAAGCATTTTCGCATCCCCGATCTGTTTTATCTGCGTATTTCCGCCGCAAACCGGACATTGCTCTGGTATTTCTACAGAATCACTCTGGGTCAGATTTTCCGCAATTTGCGGAATGATCATATTGGCTTTATAAACCGTGATCCTGTCCCCAATTCCCAGCTTCAATCCTTTTAAAATACTGATATTGTGCACGCTGGCACGGCTTACGGTCGTTCCTTCCAGCTCAATCGGTTCAAAAATAGCGACCGGATTGATCAGACCCGTCCTGCTTGGACTCCATTCAATTTCTTTTAAAGTCGTTTCCCTTATTTCATCCGCCCATTTAAACGCAATGGAATGGCGTGGGAATTTTGCCGTTCTGCCAAGACTCTGTCCATATGCAATATCCTCATAAGTTAAAACCAGTCCATCCGAAGGAATATCATAAGTTTCTATTGCCTTTGCAAAATAATCAATCGCTTCTAAAATAGTATCCTTGTTCACTTCTTTATATTCTACTACATCAAAGCCCATCTCAGCCAAAAAATCAAACTGTTTTTTCTTCGAATTTTCAAAATCCATGCCCTGTGCAGACACCAGATTGAATGCATAGAACCGCACATTACGTTTTGCAGTTATCTCACTATTCAATTGTCTGACTGAACCACTGCATAAATTTCTCGGATTTTTATACTTTGCTTCTTCCTCTACAATTTCTGCATTGATCTTTTCAAAATCAGAATAAGTAATAACCGCTTCTCCACGTAAGACTAAATCTCCTTCAAAAGGAATCGACATAGGAATATTTTTAAATACTCTGGCATTGTTTGTAATGACTTCTCCAACTTCTCCATTACCTCTGGTAACTGCTTTTGCAAGTTTTCCTTCATGATAGGAAAGTACGATCGTCAATCCGTCCAGTTTCCAGCTGAGCAATGCTGACTTTTCCTGCACCCAGTCCCGCAATTCCTCTCTACTCTTTGTCTTTCCAAGAGAAAGCATGGGTTGTTCATGGCGTTCCTTCGGAAGCTCATCTACGGCTTCATATCCAACCTTTACGGTCGGGCTATTCGCCAATACCACTCCTGTTTCCTGCTCTAACTGTTCTAATTCATCATACAATTTATCGTATTCATAATTGCTCATGATTTCCGTGTCTTTTGCATAATAGCTTTCCGCTGCACGGTTCAAAAGTTCTACAAGCTCTTTGATTCTGTCTGCACTTTCTTGTCTCACACTGCACACTCCATTATTTTATATAAAATCTTTTAGTCTATATTCATACCAACACTTTTGTACAAAGTTTCCATTTCTTCTACAGTAAGCTCCCGGTACTGTCCCGGTTTTAATGTTTCTAAACGGATATTCATAATGCGAATCCGTTTTAAACTTTGTACTTCATATCCAAAAGTCTGACACATTCGTCGTATCTGTCGATTCAATCCCTGTGTCAAAATAATACGAAAGGTATACTTTCCTAACTTCTCTACTTCGCAGGGACGAGTCTTTTTTTCTAACTCCTTCAACCAGACACCTTTTTCCAAGCCTGCTTTGAACTCTTCCGTTATTTCCTTATTGACCTTGACTACATATTCTTTTTCATGACGATTTGCCCCCCGCATCATATGATCGATCAAATCCCCATCATTCGTCATGATCATAAGTCCTTCCGAATCTTTATCCAGTCTGCCTGCATAAGTAACGCGTACCGGATAATTGAAAGAATCCGTAATTTTTTTCTCCGCATGTTTATCTTTTTCTGTACATGTCACGCCTACCGGCTTATAATAAGCCAATATTTTTTTATCATTCGGAGCATGCAGCATTTTCCCGTTTAAAGCAATCCTTTCTTTGCCAGTCACTCTAAGCCCCATTGCTGCTGTCTTGCCATTCACGGTAACTCTGCCTTCTTCAATGAGTTTGTCCGCTTCTCTTCTGGAGCAGATACCACATTCTGCCAAATATTTATTTAAACGTATTCCTGTCTCTGCCATATCTTCTCCTGCTGCCATTCTTATTTTTCGTTCACTTCGATCACATAAGATGCTTCAAAGCTCTCCTGTCCCTTTAACGTATTTCCCCATTCCCGTTCAGACAGTTCTCCTGAAAAACCATTTCTGTCGCCTCTTCCATACCACGGTTCAATACATATAAACGGTGCATGCTTCTTTTCCGGTGACCATACACCAAAAAGCGGAACATCAAATCTTACAGTCAAATAGGGGGTCTTATCCGGCATACACAATGCAACCTTATGCACCTGATCATGCTCTATGATAAGAGCGCCTTCATCAAACAAATTTTCCGTCACCCTTAAATAACCATCGTCCAACGGATATTCTATCGTACCATTTCCAACCATTCCATTTTCAAAAGTAGTACTTTTCAAAATCTTATCTGTATCAAACCAAATAAAATAGTCGGTCTGTTTCGTATTTTCTGCAATAGGGCACAAAAACGCCGGATGTCCACCAATGGAAAAATGCATATCCTCATTTCCAAGATTTGTAACTTTCCACAATACGCGCACTGCCATCTTTTCTAATTGATATCCAAGCTCCAAGGAAAAATCAAAAGGATAGTTCTCTTTTGTTTTCTCATCCGCTTCCAGTCGCATCCATATCGTATCTTCGTTCTGCATGCTCAGCGTAAATTCCCTGTCCCTGGCAAATCCATGCTGACTCATTTCATATTCTTTGCCGTTCCATCTATATGTTTTGTTATTTAAACTTCCCACAATAGGAAACAGAACAGGTGAGGTTCTTCCCCAAAACCGCTTATCCGCACACCACATATATTCTCTGCGGTCACTTTTTCTTTGCAGGGATTTTATCTCAGCTCCGGTCGAATCCACTTCCAGCCTGATCCATTCATTTTCCAAAATATATCTGCTCATCCGTTCCCCCTTAAAACCATCACACTTATCATAAATAATAGCACATTTTCCACTATAAAAAAAGGAAAACCTACCGTTTTTTATATTCTGCTTTCATAATTTTTTTCATCCAAATTAATGATTTCTTTCCAAACTTTAGAAATCCCTAATATTTTCTTGACAATTTGAACACATTTCTTTTTTATACTAATATCATCAAATCAAATGAAGTTGGCTTGAGTCCGAGCAGCTTGCCGCATTTGGGTCCGCTTCGACAAACAACACCCATCGGGATATTTCCCCGGTGTTTAACATATACATATATCTATCTCTCCTCCGAAGAACCTGTTTTTCAGGTTCTTCTTTTTTGTCCTACTCTTCTGCCCTTCTATGATAGCTTCCACCCATCTGCGCCACCATGCCCCGCAAGCACAATTTTAAAAGTACACTCATCAACTGCTGTACTGTAATTTTTTCCTTTCCGTATTCCTCCCATATTTTTTCTATGTTTTTTGGCATAAAATCTAATATCTCATAAATTTTTCTTTCTTCCTCTGTATCGAAGAACAATTTCCTTGTTTTTTCTTCTTTTGTTTTTCTATTCTCCACACCGAGCAAATGAAAAATATCTTCCATTGAAGTCAGCACACCTGCCCCCTGTTTGATCAAACGATTACAACCACTGCTCAATGCATCCGTTATGCGTCCCGGCAATACTAAAACTTCCTTCCCCTGTTCCAGTGCCATGTCCACTGTGATCAATGTTCCGCTCTTTTCCTTGGCTTCAACCACTACCAGTACATCCCCAAGTCCACTGATGATCCGGTTTCTTGGTGGAAAATATGCAGCAAGCGGCTTTGTTCCCGGCGGATACTCTGACAAAATTCCCCCATTTTTTTCTAATCTTTCATACAATCTCCTGTTTTCTTTCGGATAACATATATCCACTCCGCATCCCAATACTGCAAGACTGCTTCCACCAGCATCCAGTGTTGCTTCCTGACTGATTCCATCTATTCCTCTTGCCATTCCGCTGATTGTCAAAATACCATTTTCTCCCATACATTTTCCAATGGCTTTTGCTGCAAATCTTCCATATTCCGAACACTGCCTTGCACCTACTACTGCTACTGTTTGCAGATTTCGTTCCAGTAGTCTGCCTTTCCAATAGAGCGCCCATGGTGGATCTGGGATATTACTTAATTTTTCAGGATAAAAGGGATGAAAAAAGGGCAGAAAATATATGTTTTGCTTCTTTAGTTTTTCCCATTCTCCCTGCACATTCCAGTTTTCTCTACTCCTTTCCAAAGTCTCTATTTGCTTGGGATTTAGAACCTCCTTCATTCTGTCTGTTTCGCACTCATAAATCTGTTTTGGCATACCGATCTTTTCTGTTAACATCCACAATTTCCTGCCAGACAAAGGCCATATTGCATGCAGCCAATACGCATAGGGAAGTTGTTCTTTGATCTGTTTTTCTTCCAATGTCATCTCTCCTTTTTGTAAACTTCTATTTCCGAAAATATTTATTATCTGCACTCCGATAGCAGACCGCCTCCGTAAGATGCATTTCACTTATTTTCTCTTTTCCCTCTAAATCCGCGATCGTTCTTGCAACCTTTAAAATCCTATGGTATGCTCTGGCACTTAGCTTCATTGCTTCAAATATACGTTCCATCCACTTTTGTTCTTTTGTACCGAGTTCACAATAGCGACGTATTTCTCCAGCTGTCAAATCGGAATTGAACCGGATTTTTGTTCCTCTATAGCGTTGTTTTTGTAGTTCTCTTGCTGCCATTACCCGTGCCCGGATATCCGCACTGGTCTCCTTTTTACCGGTGGAATGTATCAATTCATTGTAAGTTAATTTGGGTGTTTCCACACAAATATCAATCCGGTCCAAAATAGGTCCGGAGATATGACTTAGATAACGCTGCACTGCAAAAGAGGTACAACTGCATTTGCTTAAATCCGGATAGTTTCCACAAGGACAGGGATTCATAGCTCCTACGAACATGCAATCCGCCGGATATACAAACGAACCACTGTTTCTCGCAATATGTATCTGCTTTTCTTCCAACGGCTGTCTTAAAATATCAATTATAGCGCGTGGAAATTCCGGCAGTTCATCCAAAAACAAAACACCCCTGTGTGCCAGACTTATCACACCCGGCTTAGGTATTCTGCCTCCTCCCGCAAGAGCCTGCATAGAAATCGTATGATGGGGATTTAAGAAAGGACGTTTGGCAATGTAAGGCATCTTACCGTCAAGCATACCTGCCACACTATATATGGTGGATACTTCCATACTCTCTTCTTCCGTAAGCGGCGGAAGTATTGTAGGAATCCTTTTTGCTAACATTGTCTTCCCAGCTCCCGGTGGACCGATAAAAAGCAAATGATGAAATCCCGCTGCTGCCACCTCTACTGCACGTTTTACTGCCTCCTGTCCATTGATATCGGAAAAATCCTCTTCGAAATCATTTTCCTTTGCCAGAGCCGACAATATCCCACACCCTTTTGCTGCTTTAAGCTGCAAATTCTCTTTATGCCGCAACACTTCCAAAAGCTCCGTTATATGCGATGATCCAACTACCAAAATATCAGAAATGACTGCTGCCTCTTCTTCATTTTCCTTTGGCACTATGCAACACTTCAGCCCTTCTTCCTTGGCTTTTCGTACAATGGGCAAAATTCCTCTCACCTTTTTAATCTCACCGGACAGCCCCATTTCCCCTATGAGCAGCAAATTTTCTGTACAATCTGCCGGGATAATACCAAGCGACTTTAATATCCCTACTGCAATGGGCAGATCAAATGCGGTGCCCTCTTTTCGCATATCCGCTGGGGAGAGATTGACCGTAATATGTAGTGGTGGCAGCTTTACCCCGGCATTTTTCAATGCAACGCTCACTCTTTCTTTTGCCTCTTTTACTTCACTTCCAAGGTAACCGACCATCTGAAAACTTGGAAGTCCTTGTGCAGTATCCACTTCTACCTGAACTAAAAAGCTATGAATACCACAGACCATTCCTGTTGTAACTGTACTGAACAAAAAAACTCCTTTCCGCCCTAATGGCAAATAAAATAAATTGGGATTTTTTAATGAAGATCAAAATTCTTTATAGAACTGAAATTGTACTATAGCGAGAATGCTATAGCTTACTCCTTGAATCGGAGAGATAAACATAGTGTATCATAGATCAAACCAATAATACAATACAAAAATAAAGAGAAAGGCATTGAAACACCACCGGTTTCAATGCCTGTTTTTTTATATAAGTCTTGTTTCCATAACGTCCGGATCTTGTGCAAACTGAATCGCCATCTGTTTGCTGATCTTTCCATCCATATACAACTGTCTGATAGCCTCATCCATTGTGATCATGCCCATTTTTCGATTTGTCTGCATTACAGCTGCCATCTGATGTGATTTCCCTTCTCGGATCAGATTCCGGATGGCATGGTTGGCATGCATTACTTCAAAAGCTGCCACTCGTCCGTTTCCATCCGCAGTTGGAATCAGCTGTTGGGATACGACTGCCTCTAATACATTGGCAAGCTGTACACGGATTTGCTGCTGCTGGTGTGGCGGGAATACATCAATTACTCTGTCTACAGTACTTACCGCACCGATCGTATGCAAGGTAGATAATACGAGATGTCCTGTCTCTGCTGCTGTGATTGCTACGCTGATCGTTTCAAAATCTCTCATTTCTCCGACTAGAATGACATCCGGGTCTTCTCGCAGGGCAGCACGCAGGGCACTTGCATAAGTATCGGAATCCAGTCCGATTTCTCTCTGGTTGACCATGGACATTTTATGCTGGTGGAGATACTCTATCGGGTCTTCCAATGTAATTACATGTGCATCTCTGTTATTATTGATCTTGTCAATAATGGATGCCAGTGTTGTAGATTTACCACTTCCTGTCGGACCTGTCACAAGAACGAGTCCTCTTTTCCGCTGATACAGATCAATGACCGAATCCGGTACCCCAAGTTCCTTGGCACTTTTTACATTGGTCTCTACAAGACGAAGTGCTAATGCCACAGATCCACGCTGCTTATAAGCATTGACACGGAAACGTCCAAGTTCCGGAATAGAAAAAGACATATCATATTCTCCTTTTTCCTCAAACTTTTCCCTCTGTGTCTCAGTCATGATATTCAAAAGAATTTCCAAAGTATCTGCAGGCATCAGACGAGGATAATCCATAGTGATCAGATTTCCATTCACTCTCATTTTAGGTGGGATTCCTACGGTAATATGCACATCGGATGCTCCTGCTTCTTTTGCTTTTCTCATAATTTCTTTGATTTCTGGCATTTTTTCCTCTTTTCCAAACCATTTGACTGGTCTATTGTATTTTTTGATTTCTCGTTTGTTTTCCCCTCATAATATATGTTAAGAAAATTGCTCTCTTAATTTCAGCAATGCGCGTTTTTCGATCCTTGACACATAACTGCGGGAAATTCCAAGCATCTGCCCGATTTCTCTCTGTGTGATCTCTTCTCCCGTGAGCAATCCATATCGCATTTTTATGATTTCTTTTTCTCTTTCATCCAAGACCTTTTCTACTAATTCTGCTAATTTTTTAATATTGTCGCTCAACTCGATCCGGTCTACTACTTCTTCCTGTTCCTGTTCAATAATATCGAGCAAATTGATCTCATTGCCCTCTTTGTCAGTACCTATCGGTTCATACAATGACACTTCTCTGGATGTTTTTTTCTTACTCCGAAGAAGCATCAACAATTCATTATCTATACATCTTGCCGCATAGGTAGCAAGGCGACTTCCTTTGCTTACATCAAAAGAACCAACCGCTTTTATCAGCCCAATCGTTCCGATGGATATTAAATCCTCTATATCTTCATCCACATTCTGGTACTTTTTGGCTATGTGGGCCACAAGCCTGAGATTTCTCTCAATTAAAATCTCCTTTGCTTCCGAAACAGCCTTGCCGTCTCCCTCTTTAAGCACCTGAATATAACTTGCCTCTTCTTCAGAGGATAATGGTCTTTGAAAGGTTTTCACGTAATTTCAGCCCCCAAAGTCAATTTGTTATATTCTATGTTTTTAAAGAGATATAAGTGCCTTTCCTACATCTTCCTATGGTTGTATTATTTTCCCTTTCGCCTTTGGAACAGGCTATTTTTATTATACAAAAACTCTATTAAAATGGCAATGTTTTCCCCTATTCGTCCAGCAAAAACTCTGCCATGACCAGATTACTGACATCCAGTCCCTTTTTGGTTAAATATACGTTTTTTTCCCCATTCACCAAAAGTCCCAGACTTTCCTGCTTTTTCAGCACATCCCCATAGACCTGCTCAAGCGGCAGAGAAAACTGCTCAAAAAACTGCTCCTTTTCCACTCCTTTTGTCAGGCGCAGACCTAAAAACATGAACTCTTCCATGCATTCCTTTTTCGTAAGCTGTATCTGCTCTTCTTTTTCAACTTCTCCGGCTAAATACTGGTTTAAGTCACTCTTATTCTGAAAACGTCTATTCTCAATTAAGGATGCTGCACCGATGCCAAAGCCCACATAATCCTGTCTTGTCCAATAAGCCTGATTATGTCTGCATGCATAGCCCTCTTTTGCATAGTTTGATATTTCGTATCTATGATACCCTTTTTTTTCAAGCATTTTTTCCGTCAATTCATACATGCGGCGCTCTTCCTCTTCATTGGGGAGCTGCACGCATTCTCCAGTCCGCTGTCTCTGATTCTCTTCTTCACCAAACCATTCGTAAAATGGGGTTCCTTCTTCAATGATCAGACTGTACGCAGAAATATGTTCCGGCTGTAATTGTAATACTTTTTCCAAAGTCTTTTCATAGCTTTTCACACTCTGTCCCGGCAGCGCAGACATAATATCCACATTCAGATTTTGAAATCCTGCTCTTCTTGCTGCCTCAAATACATCCAGAAAATCCTGATAGTCATGAATCCTTCCAAGCGCTCTCAGCTCCCTATCATCCGTTGACTGCATTCCAATACTCAAACGGTTAAATCCCATTTCATGATACGCCTTTAATTTGGCGAAATCTGCCGTCTTCGGATTCACTTCACTTGTAATCTCTGCCGATTGCACTATCGTAAAATTCCCCCGTAAGACCCTCATGATCCTTTCCGTATCTTCTGTTTTTAAAACGGAAGGAGTTCCACCGCCGAAAAAGACGGAAACCACCTCATATTCCCGGTAGTTTTCCGCCTCTCTTTCTATTTCTTCGATGAGTTTGTCCACGTACTGTTGTTTTGTCTCTTCTGTGGCTGCTGCCGACAAAAAATCACAATAAAAACACTTTCGTACGCAAAAAGGTATATGAATATACACACTTAATTTTTTCATTATTTACCATCATCCAGTTTCAATACACTCATAAATGCCTTTTGTGGAATTTCCACATTTCCGATCTGGCGCATACGTTTCTTTCCTTCCTTCTGTTTTTCCAGAAGCTTCTTCTTACGGGTAATATCGCCACCATAACATTTTGCTAATACGTCTTTACGCATTGCTCTTACTGTTTCTCTGGCAATCACTTTACCGCCTACTGCTGCCTGAATCGGAATTTCAAATAAGTGTCTCGGGATCTCATCCTTTAACTTCTCGCACATCTTTCTTCCACGTTCATAAGCACTGTCTGCATGCACGATAAAGGAAAGTGCATCCACTTCTTCTTTGTTGATCAAAATATCCAATTTCACAAGCTTAGACTGCTCATATCCTTTTAATTCATAATCAAAAGAAGCATAGCCTCTTGAACGGGATTTCAACGCGTCAAAGAAATCGTATATGATTTCATTTAATGGCAATTCATATTTTAAAAGCGCTCTTGTGCCTTCTATATATTCCATGCCCAAATATCTGCCTCGTCTCTCCTGACAAAGCTCCATAATAGAACCGATAAATTCTGTTGTCACCATAATCTCTGCGCTTACGATCGGCTCTTCCATGTACTCGATTTCCGATGGATCAGGAAGATTGGAAGGATTGGTAAGTTCAATGACTTCACCATTGGTTTTATATACTTTATAAATAACGCCTGGTGCTGTTGTAACCAGATCCAGATTGTATTCTCTTTCCAGACGTTCCTGAATAATTTCCAAATGGAGCAGTCCTAAAAATCCACAGCGGAATCCAAATCCTAAAGCAATGGATGTCTCTGGCTCATAATTTAAGGAGGCATCATTCAATTGCAATTTTTCTAATGCATCTCTTAAATCAGGATACTTGGCTCCATCCGCAGGATAAAGACCACAGTATACCATGGAATTTACTTTTTTATAACCCGGAAGCGGCTCACTGCAAGGTCTGTCCGCATCTGTAACCGTATCACCTACTGCCGTATCTTTTACATTTTTAATAGATGCTGTAATATAACCTACCATGCCCGCTGACAACTCATCACATGGTATGAACTGACCCGCTCCAAAATAACCAACTTCTACTACTTCTTCACTCGCTCCGGTTGCCATCATTTTGATCTTTGTACCTTTTTTCACAGTACCTTCCACAATACGGCAGAAAATAATAACCCCCTTGTATGGGTCATATAAAGAGTCAAAAATCAGTGCCTGCAATGGGCTGTCCGGATTTCCTTTTGGTGCTGGGATCTTCTTTACGATCTGCTCTAATACTTCTTCAATACCGATACCGTTCTTCGCAGAAATAAGTGGCGCATCCTGCGCTTCGATACCAATCACATCCTCAATCTCATCTTTTACCCTGTCCGGTTCTGCACTTGGCAGATCGATCTTATTAATGACCGGAAAGACATCCAGATTATGATCTAATGCAAGATATACATTTGCCAGTGTCTGCGCTTCAATTCCCTGTGCAGCATCTACCACAAGAATAGCACCGTCACAAGCAGCAAGGCTTCGGCTGACCTCATAATTAAAATCCACATGACCCGGTGTATCGATCAGGTTAAAGATATACTCTTCCCCATCTTCTGCCTTATATACGGTACGGACTGTCTGCGCCTTGATCGTGATACCTCTTTCTCTCTCCAAATCCATATTGTCAAGCACCTGCGCCTGCATTTCGCGGCTTGTCAAAAGTCCCGTTTTCTCTATGATTCTATCTGCCAATGTAGACTTACCGTGATCGATATGTGCTACAATACAGAAATTTCTGATTTTACTCTGATCTATCTTTGACATGTATTTCCTCCATTTTTGTCATTTGATGATTAGTATACCATATCGGACAGCACCATATCAAGCGTTTGTGCCAGTGGGTCGCAGGCATTTTTTATTTCCTCCACTGTATTTGTTTGCGCGCCTAATTCCACTAAAAGAAATCGCTCCTTTAAATGCATATTATAGCGATATCCTTTCAGATAAATTCTTCTTGTAAGCCCCGGAAAATATTCATTACATGCCACCTGCATCTGAAAAGAAAATGCCAAATTAGAATCCAGATTTTCATTTAAAAGATAATCGATCTTCCCTGTACGGTTTGTATAACTAAGACCATTAAAGAACATGAATTTTGCCGTAGGCCGCCCTTGAATTTCTGTAACTAACTTTGTCCCCTCTGCTACCTCGTCTCTATGTAGATCAATAACTACCTGTATTCCCGGATTCTCCTTTAATATCTGTTCAATCGCAGGCAGGGCTTTTGAATAAGCATCATCCCGACTCTCTACATCATATTCCCCAGTATGATGCAGCACCTTGTACCCATATTCATCTGTTAAAATCTCTGCCAACCGATCCCCTGCTCCAACGATTGTAGTCGAATCATCTCCCGGCACAGAATCTGCAAAGCCTTCCTGTGAATGGGTATGAAAAATTAATATCTGGTAGCCCTCCGTATTTTTATTGATAGATAAATCCTTTTTTAAAAGATTATCCAGATTGATATCCGCAGCGGCAGCAGATGTAGTACTGTCTACCGCATAAAATTCCTTTACAAGACTTTCCGAATCAGAAAATAGATTCCAGTCATATTCCCTTTGCTTCTCCATGACTTTTTGAAAGCCAGTTCCACTTTGCATATTGACTGCTTCATTTGTCAGTTCACCCGATACCTCATTCTGTTCCTCTGCCGCCGTTTCTTCCTGTTCGCTTTCTATCTCTGCAAATTCTTCTTTTGCTGCTGCATTTTCCGCTTCCATTCCTGCTAAAATATCATCTGTATTTTCATCTTCCGTCGGTTGTGCATTTACCGTGCTACTCTGTTGCCCCTGCTCTTCTAAAAGCAGTTCATAAAAATAGCTATCCTCAACGATCTCTTCATTCGCCCCATGTTCCTTTGCATAAACAAACAAAGGCATCTGTTGTAAAGCCATGGTCTCCAGTAAATTTTCTTGTCCATCCTTCTTATCCTCCGTCTGAAAAGAAGCAAAAGGCAGCACGGTTTCCATTACCTTAGTCTGTATATTTTCTGCCAAATAGTTTGCTATAGAAAAGGAGTTTTTTTCCGTTTCCTTCTTTTCTACTGCTGTGATATTCCATACTAAAACAACAATAAGGAAAACAAAAATCCCTTTCCTTATAAACTTTTTCCACATTGACTTATCCACTCTTCTCATACAGACAAGTATATGAATTTTCTTTCTCTATTATTCCTCAAATTCTCCATCCAAAGTAATGTTTATTGCTTCAGAGATCATAAAACTCAAACGCTTGATCGTAGCATCAATATCTTTGCTTGTCACATACATATTATTTAACTCGGTTAAGACCTTCGGCTCTTCACAAGAATAGGAAGCTTTTTCCAAAGCATCATTTACGATCGTTGCTGCATCCACAACAGTAGGAACACCAATTGCAATGACCGGTACACCAAGACTTTCTTTTGTCAGCGCACTTCTATGATTTCCTACCCCAGAACCGGGATGGATTCCTGTATTAGTTATCTGTACCGTACGATTCATCCTCTTTGTGCTCCTTGCTGCTAAGGCATCAATAACGATCACCACATCCGGTTTTGTCTGTTCAACTACCCCTTTTACAATTTCCGCCGTTTCCATACCGGTTGCAGCCATGACTCCCGGCACGATACTGCTGACAAGATTCATTTTCGTTCGATTATAAGCCGCTTTCCCATATTCCAGAATCACATGCCTTGTTACAAATAAATTATCTACCACATTTGGACCAAGCGCATCTGCCGTCACTTCCCGGTTTCCCAACCCCACAACGAGCACCGACTGCTCTTTGTCATGATTTGGTATTATCATCCCAAGCTGCCTTGCTAACGTTTCTGAAATTTCTCTATGATAATCTTCATCCGCCTCTAACATAGCTGGTGCCTCCAATGTAATATAAGTTCCCATTGGCTTTCCTAGATTTCTGGCTGCATTTTTAGTGTGGATCACTACCCTGGTTACCTTTACTTCGTTTTTTTCGTCATAGTTCTCATCAATTTCCACGCCTCTTATTTCTTTTTGCGTTTCTTCTACGCTCTCTCTCGCTTCCAATGCCAAATCTGTTCGTATTTTAAAACTGTTCGCCATAATGCTCTCATTTCCTTTTCCCTGATTTTAATATCTATTTTTTACAAAAAAGTGGGAATTATGTATTGACAATCCGAAACTCATACACTACAATAATATGCGTATGTTTTATTGAATCGTCCGTGTCCGGCTTTGATAAAACAATTCCTGATATTAATTAGAGATTACTGTAATAGGAGGTGTAAGTCTTGGCTAACATCAAATCTGCAAAAAAGAGAATTTTAGTTAATCAGACAAAAGCTGATAGAAATAAAGCTATCAAATCTGGTGTAAAAACAGCTGTTAAAAAAGTAAACGCTGCTGTAGAAGCTGGTGATAAAGCTGCTGCAAGCGAAGCATTATTAGCTGCTACTACTGCAATTGACAAAGCTACTACTAAAGGAGTATACCACAAAAATACTGCTTCTAGAAAAGTTTCCCGTCTTGCTAAAGCAGTAAATCAGATGGCTTAATGATAACTTCGAAATAAAGCAAACAAAATAAAAGAACCTGCTACCGTCATGGCAGGTTCTTTTTTGATGCATTTTTTCAATTGATTAACGGCTGTGACCTCCACCACCGTGGGAAGCTCCACTGCTGGAAGTATGATGACCACCTCCACCGCTTCCGCCACTGGAACTGCTTGTTTCAATCGTTCTACTTGTAACGCTCTTTCTGATAAAGGTGTCTTCTCTTCTTCTCATTCTCGGTTGTCCGCCATTTACATAGCTTCTCTGATTGGTCGTTTTCTTTCCTTTGCGGTTTGTCAGATTGACAACAATAAATACGACCGTCACAATGAGCGACCATACAAATGGTATATAGAGAGGCAATGTAATATTGGAACCATTATCTGCCATATCATAATAGACATTATCTACAAAATCGCTGTAAGCACGATACGGATTGGTGTCTACATACACATAAAATTCATCCAGAATATTGTCTATCATGGCATTGCTATATCTATTCTCTACCTTTCCCGTCGTACAAAGCCATGTATATACGCTTCCATCATCTTCCCGGTAAATATTATCCAAAAGTAAAATACCATCGCCTATCGGCTTATTATAACCAAATTTATGCTCATCATAAAAATTATCTGCATAAATCATCGTAAATTTATCATAAGTTACATCCGGATCGTATGATCTTGCATATTCTTTTAAGGATTCATTCAAAGTAACAATGACAATGTCCGCACCGATCTGTGATTCTCTTTCTGCGATCTGTTCCCTTAATTGATCCTCTTCTTCCGCTGTCAGAACATCTGCATAATCAAATACTCTTTCTTCTGTCGTACACTCTGTATTTGTTCTCTCTCCTGCCTTTTCTGGCTGATTCGTAATAAGCAGAACAACTGACAACACTGCCACTACGCCGAGCGCAAGGAACAGATAACGAAAATAATGAAAATATTCTTTCATTTTACAGCACCTCCAAAACCATTTTTAATAGGGTAAGCATCGTAAAACAAGCCGCAAAAACGGTAGCGCCATATCCCATCAGCTTTTGAACAGAAAGAGGTGTTTTTCCAACTACTTTTCCCGTCTGCCCATTAATATAAAACGGGTACTTTTCATTATGATAGCTGTATGTATATACCCAGACCGGGAATAACGCATAAGATAACCCATTTTTATTTAAATCCAAATTTTTGTGATGCGTACGAATGGAACTGTAGGCACTCATACTTTCTTTCAACAGTGCTTCTGAATCATTCTTTGCTTTTTCTTTTGCCCTTGGCTCCAATTTACCGGAAGGCTCATTAAAAACCTCTCCCATAAATCCGGACATATATTTATCCTGAAATTTTTCCAATATAGTATAGTCATATGGCTCCATCAAGTCCATGATCTGGTCATCCATTCCTACGGAAGCATCGACCGGAATCTTATCAAAATCAATATCCATATCTCGCACTATATGGTAAAAGCTGGTCTCTGTATATTCTGTATTTCCTCTTCGCCATGTACGAACCTTAGTTCCTTCTCCATCAAAGGTATAATTTGCCATATAATCATATAACCAAAATGGTACATAGGTTCCTTCCATTTTATCCAAAGCGGCATCGGAAAGAAAACCAGCAGGTGTAAATGCCTTTTTCTTAAATTCTTTCTTTAAAATTTCTTTTGCCTTTTCTTTACCGATCTTAAAAGGCAAAATCAGATTCGGTTCGTACATTCCCTCTATTCTTTTATCGAACACGATATAATTTCCACAGTGTTCACATTTCGAAGCAGAAACAAACTGACCTATTTCAACCGGTGCTCCACAATTCGGGCAAGCCTCTTCTGAACTCCCTTCCATTTTCTGATGGCTATCTATCCCTTCACAGTGCGGGCAATACATCGCACCCTTTTCTGGACTGTAAACTACATTACCGCCACAGTTCTGACATTTAAAAATCATTTCTTCTCCTTCCCGCATACTGTAAATCCCCTTACAATACTGCATAAATATAATAAATTATACTATATTTTTCTATTTGGCACAACAAATCCTCCTATTTTTCGTGCAAGCATTTCCTGTTGTCCTCCATTGTTTCCCTTATAATGACTTTCCGTAAAAAAAGAAGACTTAAAATATTCGGAATTGCCATAAAAGAATTAAGCAGATCCGCAAATCCCCATACAATGTCTAATGACATAACAGCTCCTAGATACACTGCCAGAATAAATAAAATCTGATACAGACCGATTCCCCGTTCCCCCAATAAATAGAAGGCAGCACATTCCCCATAATAGCTCCAGCCAATAATAGTTGCAAAAGCAAACAGTACAAGTGACAGCATCAACAACCACTCTCCGGCAGGCAGCGAAGAAAAGGCAGCAAAGCAAAGCCTGTCACTTGCAATATTTTGATACCTTTCCGGCACACGGAGCATACTGCTTACAATGGTAATTCCAGTGATCGCACACATCACAACCGTATCCCAGAAAACACCGGTCATAGAAATCAGCCCTTGCTTTACCGGTGAAGTCGTTCTTGCATCCGCTGCAGATATAGCAATCGACCCCATTCCCGCTTCATTTGTAAAAAGTCCTTTGGAAATCCCCACTCGAATCCCGGTCATAACTGCCGTCCCTGTAATTCCTCCTACTACAGCACTTGAAGAAAATGCTGACTTCACAATAACCAAAACCGCTTCCGGCAAAAAAAACACATTTTTTAACAGTAGCAAAAGGCAGCCCCCCAAATATAAAACACTCATGACCGGAACTAAATAGGTACACACCTTTGCAATCTTTTTCCCCCCTCCGATCAAAATGCTCCCTGCAAGCATCGCTGCCATAATCCCGATAAGATGCGGGGATACAGAAAGCTTTTCGCCGATCGCAGCGCTTATGGCATGAGACTGTACACTGCTTCCTATTCCAAAAGATGCTGCCACTGTAAAAAAAGCAAAAAAAAGTGCTATTTTCTTTTTATGAAGCACCCTGTCCAACACGTACATCGGTCCACCGGCATAGGAACCATCTTTCTTTTTTATCCGATATTTGACAGATAAAAAGCACTCTGCATAGCAGGTTGCAATGCCAAAAACCCCTGTTATCCAACACCAAAATACCGCTCCCGGTCCGCCCACCGCAATTGCTGTAGATATCCCAATAATATTTCCAGTACCGATCGTAGCCGCCAGTGCTGTTGCTAAAGAAGCATATGGTGAAATCCCACCTTTTCCTTCCTTCTCATCTGAAAAACTCAACCGAATCCCCTCCGGTATCCTTCTCTGTATGAATTTCAATTTGACCGTAAAATAAATATGTGTCACCAATAAAAGAACTAATAGAAAAAAATTCCCTGCAGAATTTTGAAATGCATCCAGAAAAGCCATCATTATCTATCTACCTCATGTAAATTTAACATCATGCGAAATCATTTCATCCTATGAAAAAAAAGCAAAAAAAATGAAAAAAATACTTGCTTTTTTTTAAGAATTATAATAGAATAGACAAGTACTTGCGTGAGACAAGTTATGGCTCGTTGGTCAAGCGGTTAAGACGCCGCCCTCTCACGGCGGAATCAGGGGTTCGATTCCCCTACGAGCTGTTGACTATTTTTAGAATAGCCCAACCCGAAGAAGTTCTTGAATTCAGTATCACTACTGTTTTCGAGAATTTTTTTATTTTAAAAAATAAAAACAGGAAAGCATTTTAACTGCCTTCCTGTTCTCTCACTTTCTTAAGCATCACGTCGTTCTGTTTTTGTCAATTTATCTACTTCCACAAAATCTAATGGCAAATATGGCATAACGATCATTTGTGCCACATGCTCCATCGGATTGATTGTTTTTGGAATATCACTATCATTATGTAATGAAACAGCGATCTCTCCACGATAATCTTCATCAATAATTGCCATTCCCTGACAAATACTAAGCCCCTGTGTTGTTGCCAATCCGTCTCTTGCTACGATACCTGCAAAATATCCGTGTGGCAATTCTATTGCAAGACCCGTTCTTAATTTTACTGTCTGATGTGGTGGAATGACTGTCATTGTCGTCGTACAAGCATACAGATCATAGCTTGCTGCGTACTTACTTCTTTTTGTTGGAATAATTGCCTTGTCATTTACTTTTTTAATGTGAATTATCATATCTTTATCTCCTTTATACTAAATCGAAAAGACTAATCTGATTAGATTCTGGCAAATTTCCAAGCAGATTTAAACTATCCATCATTTCGATCACTGTTTTTGATGCCTTTGTACGTTGTCTGAAATCGTCTTTCGACAAAAACGGACCATCTTTTGCTGCTTCCACAATTGCATCTGCTGCCTTTTCTCCCAAGCCATCAATACTATTCAAAGATGGCATGATCTTTCCATCATCCATGATCTGGAAAAGTCTGGATTGTACCCGGAAAATATCAATTGGCTCAAATTCAAATCCTCTTGCATACATTTCCTGTACAATTTTCATATCCTTCTGGGTATCCTGCTCTTTTTTTGATAAAGTATCCTGCCGTTTTTTATAATCTGCCATTACGTTTTCCAAATGTGCCTGTCCCTGACACATAATTTCATAAGAAAACGCGGAAGCACGAATACTGAAATACGCTGCGTAATACGCCTGCGGATAATTTACCTTACAATAAGCAATACGCCATGCCATCATTACATATGCTGCTGCATGCGCTTTTGGGAACATATATTTAATTTTTTTACAGGACCAAATATACCAGTCAGGTACTCCAGCCGCGGTCATTGCCTCTTCCCACTCTGGCTTCAATCCTTTTCCTTTACGTACACTTTCCATAATGGTGAAAGAAAGACTGCTTTCTACTCCTGTATTAATGAGATATGTCATAATATCATCTCGTGTACAGATTGCTGTAGAAATCGTTGCTTTTCCTTCCTCGATCAATGTCTGTGCATTGCCAAGCCATACGTCTGTACCATGTGACAGACCGGAAATACGAACCAGATCCGAAAAGGACGATGGTTTCGTATCGATCAACATCTGTATAACGAAATCTGTACCAAATTCCGGAATACCTAATGCACCAAGCGGACATCCTCCAATTTGTTCCGGTGTAATACCCAATGCCTCCGTACTTTTAAATAAAGACATTACCTGCGGATCATCTAACGGAATCTTAACCGGGTCAATTCCTGTCAAATCCTGCAGCATACGGATCATGGTAGGATCATCGTGTCCGAGTATATCAAGCTTTAACAAGTTGTGGTCAATAGAGTGATAGTCAAAGTGTGTCGTTATCGTATCCGTAGTCATATCATTCGCCGGATGCTGTACCGGAGTAAAGGAGTTAATATCCTCTCCTAATGGAAGTACAACAATTCCTCCCGGATGTTGTCCGGTACTACGTCTGATTCCGGTACATCCTCCTACAATACGATTGATCTCACAAACTCTTTTTCTTCTTCCTCTTTCTTCAAAATAGTTTTTGACATAACCAAATGCAGTTTTGTCTGCAAGTGTTGCAATCGTTCCTGCACGGAAAGTCTGTCCATAACCGAAAATAACTTCGGTATATTTATGTGCTTTACTTTGATACTCACCGGAAAAGTTCAAGTCAATATCCGGTTCTTTATCTCCTTTAAATCCAAGGAATGTTTCAAATGGAATATCAAAGCCATCCTTTTTCAAAGGTTTTCCGCACTTTGGACAAATTTTGTCCGGCATATCACACCCTGCTTTTCCAGCATAAGCACGAACCTCATCCGAATAAAAATCATTATAATAGCAATTCGGACAATAATAATGCGGACTTAACGCATTTACTTCTGTAATTCCTGCCATAAATGCTACAAAAGAAGAACCTACCGAACCACGAGAACCAACCAGATATCCATCTTCAACAGATTTCCAAACAAGCTTCTGTGCAATAATATACATAACGGCAAATCCGTTGCTTATAATAGAATGTAATTCTTTTTTCAACCGCTCTTCTACAATATCCGGCAACGTTTCACCATACATTTCGTGCGCTTTATTGTAACATATATTCGTCAAAGTTTCATCTGAATTTTCAATGACCGGCGGACATTTATCCGGTCGAACCGGGGACATACAGTCAATCGTATCTGCGATCAGATTTGTATTGGTAATAACGACCTCTTCTGCTTTGTCACTTCCAAGGTATGCAAATTCTTCCAACATTTCTTCTGTAGTACGCAAATACAACGGTGCCTGATCGTCTGCATCACTAAAGCCTTTTCCCGCCATGATAATACGCCGATATACTTCATCTTCCGGATCAAGGAAATGCACGTCACAGGTTGCTACGACCGGTTTATGAAATTGTTCACCTAAAGACACTATCTTTTTATTTATTGACTGTATATCTTCTACTGTATTGATATTTGGATGTTTATCGGACGCCAACATAAAGCGGTTATTACCGACTGGTTGAATTTCCAAATAATCATAAAAATTGACAAGTCTTGCAATCTCAGAATCAGGTTTTCCTTCCAAAAGTGCCCGATACAGCTCACCGGCTTCGCAGGCACTTCCAAGCAAAAGTCCCTCTCTATATTTTACGAACAAGCTTTTAGGTACTTTAGGACGCCTGTTAAAATACGTCAGATGCGACTCGGAAACAAGTCGATACAAATTCACTCTTCCCACATTATTTTGTGCAAGTATGATCGCATGATAAGAAGGGAGTTTACTGACTGCTTCCACACTAGCTGCTCCAAGCGCATTGATCTGTTTTAGATTTTCAACGCCCTCTTCCCGAAGCATGGGAATGAATTTCACAAAAATCTGTGCCGTTGCTTCCGCATCATCCACTGCACGATGATGATTTTCCAAAGAAACACCTAATACCTTTGCTACGGCATCAAGCGTATGCTTATTATGGTTCGGCAGAAGCACTCTGGCAAGTCCAAGCGTATCCAAATAAGTAAACTCTTTTTCAATGCCTAAACGCTTTGTATTTTCAATGATAAAACTCATATCAAAGTTGGCATTGTGCGCCACCATGACTGCCCCTTCACAAAACGCTAAAAATTGTGGCAGAATTTCCTTGATCATAGGAGAATCAATGACCATATTGTCATTAATTCCCGTCAACTTTTCAATTTCAAAAGGGATCGGCACATCCGGGTTTACAAAAGTAGAATACCTGTCAGTTATTTCGCCATTTTCTACCTTTACCGCACCAATTTCAATAATGCGATTGTTGATAGGAGAAAAACCGGTTGTTTCAATGTCAAAAACAACATAAGTTTCCTCCAATGACTGTCCCTTATCTCCGGTAACAATTTCCTTTAGATCATCTACCAGATAGGCTTCTACTCCGTAAATAACCTTAAAGAAATCCTGCTTGTCCGGATTCTCTTCGCCTGCCTCTTTTCGTTTTGCCTTTTCAGCTTTCCACAAATCTTCCCATACGTGGTTTGCATCCGGGAAGGACTGCACCACTCCATGGTCGGTGATCGCAATGGCTGGATGTCCCCATTTATAAGCTCGTTTTACGATGTCTTTTGCCTCGGACACACCATCCATATCACTCATTTTGGTATGACAATGAAGCTCCACTCTTTTTCTTGCACTGTTGTCCATTCGGCTCGTCGTAAAATCAGGAATCTTTTTCACGCCTACAATAGAGCCAACCGTCAATTCGTTATCAAACTTGTCAATAACGGTCACACCTTTAATCTTTACAAATGCACCCGGCTTAATCCCTGCAAGAATTTCTTCCAACTGTTCATTTCTTGTAAACATCTTGACCGTCATCGTATCGGTAAAGTCCGTAATATCAAAAATAACGATCGTCTTTTCATTACGGATCTCTCTTTTATCCAGATTCAATATCTTACCTCGAATGACCACCTCTCCCATTTCTCCGAGGATTTCTTCCATGGCAATTGCTTCTTCCTCAAAATCCCTGCCATATAATACATCTGGATTATCTGATTTTTTCGGCTGCCTGTTAAAGCCGCCTCTTCCTTTTTCAAAACCACCTTTTTTATCGCCAAAGGTCTTTGCCTGCTTTTCTGTTCCTTTTCCTGCACCTGTTGAACTATCCTGCCCTTTGGCAGCTGCTTCTTTCTTTGCTTCTGCCCCTTCTTTGTCTGCTGCATTTTCTAAGATAGTTTCCGCGCCATCCGTATTTTTACCGGCACGCGCTGCAATTTCTGCTACCTGTCTGGCTATTTCCAATTCATCTTCTTCTCTGCGTTTTCTTTTTTCTGTCTCCTTGTATTCCATCGCAAAGATACAGGAAAATCCGCATCTCTCATTGAATATTTTCTCTAAAACACGTAACAAGTCCTCTTCTTTACTCCTTGCAAGAACCGAGTCATCCACGGTGAGTACGACTCTTCCCTCACCCGGATAAGTCACTTCTGCGTTTTTAAACGTATTATATTCAATATGATCGTATTCCCGAAGTTCCAGCAGAATACTGTCTCTATATGTATTCATCAGTTTTTCCGGATTGTATTGGGAAGAAAGATGATATTTTTCATAGATTTTAATCGTAATATTGGCATTCGGAAACAACTGCCTTTTGATCGTCTCTTCCACCAAAAGGATATTTTCCTTTTGAATCAGCCTGTCACAGGAAATATAGATGCGGATAAAGTCTTTTTGCCGTGTTGCAGAAACCTTATCAACAAGAACCTGCTCAAACAAGTCTTGCAGGTTCTTATTAAGCTTTAATGTTGGAAATACTTCAAAAAACTTTTTTGCCATGTTTCACTCACCTGTGTTGCTTTTCTTTTAAACAGCCTTTACTCTTTCCAGTTCAAAAGCTCTTCTCTAAGCACAGAAAGAAGTTGGTCTTCGGGAACTTTTTTAATGATCTCTCCCTTTTTGATCAATAGACCCTCTCCTATTCCGCCTGCAATTCCGATATCCGCTTCTTTTGCTTCACCAGGACCATTGACTGCACATCCCATGACCGCAACTTTAATATCAAGCGGAATATCTTCTACCATATTTTCCACCTGATTTGCCAGTCCGATCAGATCAATCTTTGTCCTACCGCATGTCGGACAGGATACGATTTCAATACCGCCTTTTCTCAGCCCTAATGTACGCAAAATAATTTTAGCCGATTTAATTTCTTCTACCGGATCTCCTGTCAAAGACACACGAATGGTATCCCCGATTCCCTGATTTAAAATCAGTCCAAGTCCCATAGCCGATTTAATATTTCCACTAATGATCGTTCCCGATTCCGTAATACCTACATGAAGTGGATGATTCGTCTTTTCTGCCAAAATTTCATGAGCCTTTACACACATCAAAACATCGGAGGATTTAATACTGATGACCAAATGATCATATCCCATATCTTCAATCAGTTTTACTTTGTCAAGGGCACTTTCCACAATACCCTCTGCAGTTACACCACCATATTTTTCTACCAGATTTTTTTCCAGCGAACCACTATTGACCCCTACACGAATAGGCACATTTCGTTCTTTTGCTGCCTTTACAACTTCTTTTACCTTCTCGTGACTTCCGATATTTCCCGGATTAATACGGATCTTATCTGCGCCGTTTTCGATGGCTGCAATTGCCATTTTATAATCAAAATGTATATCTGCCACTAACGGAATACTGATTTCTTTTTTGATTTCTTTAATAGCCTGTGCTGCTTCCAGTGTAGGAACTGTGGAACGGATAATATCACAGCCTGCAGCCTCCAGTCTTTTTATTTGTTCTACGGTCGCTTTCACATCCTCTGTCCTTGTGTTTGTCATGGACTGAATCAGGATAGGATTGCCCCCGCCGATCTTTTTATTTCCAATCTGTACAACTTTCGTATGTTCACGATACATAGCTTTTCCTCATTTCTATGTTGATTTCTGATTTATAGAAAATATTATACCATTTCTATAGTCAAAAAGGTACTTCTATTTTACTTTCAATAAGACTACCTTTTCCATAATTTCTCCGCTTTCCAGATTTTTACATATCACAGTTACTTCCGTTCCTTTTTTGCCATCCAATGCTTTTATCGGCAATGCCATATAAAAATCTCCTTCTACCTCATAGAAAGTTCCATCTCTAATAATAATCTTCTCTCTTTTTTGATTGTACACGATCAGTGGAAGGATCTTGGTTTCTTCCTGTATATTTTGTGCATATATGGTTTCCTTTTGTTTCCCTATAATAAAAAGCATGAAAAAAATAAGTACAAAGAGTCCTCCTCCTTTTTTACAAGTCAGAAAAACATTCTTTTTTTCCTCGATCATATATTTGCTTCTTCTGTTATATCTCTTTCTTTTGCCTAGTTTCTTATCATAATTTCTTAATTCTTCTAAAACAGTTTCCATATTTTCATATCGCTTTTCCTTCTCCTTTTCCATACACTTTTCTACGATCTGTTCCAGCTTTTCCGAAATAAATGGATTCACTTCTCTTATTTTATATAAACGATATGGTGGTTTTGATGGATTTCTTCCAGTCAAAATATGATATAAGGTAGCACCAAATCCATAAATATCACTCCGCACATCAACCATTTCTCCATGCTCGAACTGTTCTGGTGCACTGTAGCCAAATGTACCTGCATATACTTTTTCCTGCCTTCTGTTTCCTCCAACAAATGCACCGTCAAAATCGATCAATTTAATGTCTCCTTTTTCATCTAACAATAAATTTGCAGGCTTTAGATCCCGATAAATAATTTTTTCAGGCAGATTATGCAAATATTGTAAGCATTCTCCTATGCAAATTCCAATCTGTACTGCCTTCTCTTCGCTGAACATTTCCCCTTCTTCCAAAACAGAAAGCAGATTGTTGCCCTCCATATATTCCATGACAATACCAATATCTTCCCCTTCCTTTAATACATCATAAATGATTGGTATCGCAGGATGTTTTAGCTTTTTTAAAACTTCTGCTTCTTTCCATGCCCATGTTTCTTCCCTTCCCACTTTTTTTATAGCAACCTCCCGATGCAAATGTTTGTCAAAGGCTTTATAAACAGTTCCATTTGCCCCACTCCCAAGCCTCTCTATTCTTGTGTATCTTTCTTCCATGTAATGTCACCTTTCCTCTGATTCATTGGATCACACTGACTGCAGAAGCATTGTCCTGCATCTTACGCCGTTTTATCTGTTCGCCTGCTTCCTTCAAGCATTTTTCCATTGATGTCTCTTCCTTACATTTGGGAGATGCCACAACTGCTATTTCTTCTAAAGAAAGTTTTTTGTAAAAACCGTCTGTACAAACAAGGAAGCCTGTTTTCCCCCATATTTTCCCATGTTTCCACTGTGGTCTTTCCCATTTTCCTGCACCGATACACCGATATAGAAAACGCCCTTTTCCATCTGTTCTTGTCAATATTTTTACTCGTCTTTTGATTTTGTAAGCTCTACTGTCTCCCACATGCATCAAATAAAAATGTTTTTTAATAAAAAACATTACCGTCACTGTCGTGCCAAGTCGGATTTTCTTTTTCTTACCATACTCTTTTAGCTTTTCATCGGTCTCATAAAGCATTTTTACAATCGATTTATATAGTATTCTTTGGTTTCGATGCTTTTCTACCATAGGAATAAGCTCTTTGTAAAACCACACAATAAGCATTTCTGCTACATAGCCACTTGCTGTCTCGCCCTCCTTTAGTCCACCAATCCCATCACAGACTGCCACCATAGTCACGGTTCCCGTCCTAGTTTCTGCCTGCTGCAAAATAAGAGAGTCCTGATTTACGGCACACTCTCCCTGTTCCCACAAATATGCTGTTTTCATTTTACTCACTTCCCATTTTGTTTTTCATTTTTGGAATTTTAAAGAATCCACAAAAGAATTAAGAATATAAAGAATCTAAAGATTTTCTTTCTGTCATAAAGAATTATGATTGATTTTACTTTACTACACTTTCCATCTCTACGCAAGTACAATCAAAAAAGTCTGGCAAAAAAGCCAGACTTCTAAGAAACCATTTCGTATTTTCCTTACCTTCCAATTATTCTCATAATATCATTATACATGATTAAAACCATCAAAATCATAAAAACTACAAGACCAATGAAATGTACCATTCCTTCCTTTTCTGGTGGCACAGGCTTTCCTCTGATCACTTCGATCAGCATAAATACCAGCCGCCCACCATCTAATGCAGGCAATGGGAGCAGATTAATAATGCCAAGATTTACAGATAATAAAATGGCAATATTCATCATAGAGAGCACCACACTGGATACTCCATATTCTCTTGTTTCCTCATAGGTTTCTCCTACAATCTGTGCAATACCGACCGGACCGGAAACATCATCCTTTGACACATTACCCTGTAGCATCATAGCAAGACTCTTAAAAGTCGCACGCATCCAATATTGCACTTCATAAGCACTATACTTGATCAATTGAAAACCGGAATGTTTTGTATACTGACCATTCCCATAAATTCCCATATAATAGCGATCCGCTTCTTTATCATAAATAGGATTAAGTATAGTTTCGTACTCTTTTCCATCTCGCTCATATACGATTTCCATACTTTCCCCTTGATTCACCATGGAAATCAAGGAAATTTCACTATAAAGGTGAATATTTTCGCCATCGATCTCTTTGATAATATCTCCGTTTTGTAGACCCGCTGCCTCTGCTGCTCCTCCTTCTGTCACTTCATCGAGCACAGGCAAATTAGAGCCACAATAGCCGACCACAATGAGCGAAAACAAAAAAGCAAGAATAAAATTAAATATGGGTCCCGCTGCCACACAGGAAATTCTTGCCCAAACATTTGCTGCCAGAAAGGAACCTTCCTCAGGTTTTGCCCCTTCTTCCATATTCATGCCATCCTCGCCGTCAAACATACAAGCTCCGCCAAAAGGCAATAACTTTAAAGAGTATTTTGTTTCCCCTTTCTGAAAGCCCCAGATCGTTGGTCCCATTCCAACAGAAAATTCCAATACCCGTATACCATTTGCTTTTGCAAGAATAAAATGTCCAAGTTCATGGGCAATAACAATGGTGCTAAAAATAATAATAAAAAATATAATTGAAATAAAAACTGTCACTGCAATTCCATCCTCTGCATAATATAGTCGTAAGTTTCTGCTTCTGCCATAAGAATCTGTTCCACATTCGGATTGTCTATCACTTTGTGATGTTCCATAGACATTTCGATGATTTCAGGAATCTGAAGGAACTTAATCTTTTTATCTAAAAATAATGCCACTGCTTTTTCATTTGCGGCATTATATACCGTTGGCATACTGCCACCACACTCTGCTGCCTTGAAAGCCAGTTTTAATCCTGTAAAAGTATCCATATCCGGCTTTTCAAACGTCATCTGCGCCAACTCATAAAAATCCAGTTTTTTTCCATTCATTGGTCTTCTATCAGGATAGAAAAGCGCATATTGTATTGGCAACTTCATATCCGGTGTTCCAAGCTGTGCCATGATCGCACCATCCACATATTCCACCATAGAGTGAATAATACTCTGCGGATGAACTACTACTTGAATCCGGTCTAAGTCTACACCAAAAAGCCATTTTGCCTCGATGACCTCAAGTCCTTTATTCACTAAAGTGGAAGAATCAATTGTAATTTTTCTTCCCATAGACCAGTTCGGATGTTTTAGCGCATCTTCTACTGTCTTTGTCGCCAGTTCTTCTTTTGTTTTTCCACGGAAAGGACCTCCGGAAGCGGTAAGCAAAATCTTATTTATCTGCTTTTTATTCTCTCCGTTCATAGATTGAAAGATTGCACTGTGTTCGCTATCTACCGGCAAAATAGGAACACCCATTTTCGCTGCAAGAGGCATGATAATGTGTCCAGCTGTTACTAAAGTTTCTTTGTTGGCAAGAGCGATGGTCTTTCCGCTTTCAATCGCTGCAATAGTAGGGCGTATTCCAATCATTCCTACAATGGCTGTCAGTACAACATCTGTTTCCGGCAAAGTAGAAATATCAAGCAGTCCTTCCATCCCATAGCCGATTTCCACATCCAGATCAGCTGTTTTCTGTTTCAATGCTTTGGCAGCCTCTTCGGTCCACATAACTGCCTTTTTCGGATGAAATTCGCGGATCTGTTTTTCCATCAGCTCCACATTTGTTCCTGCCGCCAAAGCAGTAACTTTTAAATCTTCATGATAGGCTCTTACAACTTCTAACGTCTGCGTTCCAATGGAACCGGTAGAGCCAAGTATTGTTAAATGCTTCATCTTTGCTCCTATCCGCCTGCTATATGCTGTTTACAGCATCACAAGTGCTAAAAAATAAATAATCGGTGCAGTAAATATCACACTATCGAATCGATCCATAATTCCACCATGTCCCGGGATCAATGTTCCATAATCTTTAATTTCATGATCTCTCTTAATACCGGACGCTGCCAGATCACCTACTTGTGAAATCACAGCACCAACTCCACCAATCACAGCAAATACCAGTGCAATCTTTTGATCCGGCATAACTTTGTCTACAATAAAGTAGCCATACAGCGCACCAAGCGCCGCTGCTCCTACTACACCGCCAACAGCTCCTTCTATTGACTTTTTGGGGCTTAACTTTGGTGCAAATTTATGTTTACCGATCAACATTCCAACACAATACGCACATGTATCACATCCCCATGAACTGATCAGTATCATCCACACTATATAATTTCCATTTTCAAGCGCTCTTGTCAAATACAAAAAGGACAACATGACTGGTGCATATATAAAAGAGAAAAAGGCTGCCATAATCTGATTTGCTTTAAACTTCGGGAAAGAAAGTACGTACACGAACATAAAGCATACGAGTACAGCTATGAACACTAAGACCATTGCAGTTGACAATAAGGCAGCATCAAATACCCTTCCCTGCATTCCGATCACAAGATAATAAATTGCCGTACAGACAACACCTGTGATTTCCAATCCATTCATTACCTTTTCTTCTGTATGAATGCCGGTTGCCTTTGAAAGCTCCATGAATGCAATAATTGATATCGCAAAAAGCGTTGCCCAAAGAATCGGACCTCCCGCTATTATTGTAACCAATGCGATAATAACTAAAACAATCCCACTGAGTAATCTGGTTTTAAACATGGTATTCCTCCAATACAAAAACTTATTCTTCTTTTAGAAGACCGTATCTTCTGTCTCTATGATTATATGCTTCTACAGCTTTTTCTAATTCTTTTTTTGAAAAATCCGGCCAAGCAACCGGCGTAAAATAAAACTCTGTATAAGCTAACTGCCAAAGTAAAAAATTTGAAATTCTCTGTTCATTGCACGTACGGATAAGTAAATCCGGTTCCGGGATTCCTTTTGTATCCAATGTATCTGAAATTAACTGCTCTGTAATTTCCTCAGGCTTCAGATTTCCTTTTTCCACCTCTGCCGCCAGTGCCTTTACAGCACGTGTAATTTCATCTCTTCCACCATAATTAAGGGCTATTTGAAAATGCAGTCCGGTATTGTTTTCCGTTGCCTTTTCCAATTCATCAATTCTTGTTCGGATATCTTCATCCAAACGTGTCTTATCTCCGATCACTCTGACACACATATTATTTTTTTCTGCTGTTTTCAGACAGTTCTTCATATAATTTCTAAGAAGCTTCATTAAAGCATCCACTTCATCCTGTGGACGATTCCAGTTTTCCGTAGAGAACGCATATACCGTTAAGTACTGTATCCCCATTTTGTATGCTTCCTCGCAAATAACCTCTACCGTTTTTGCTCCTTGTACATGACCATAATTTCTAGGCATTCCTTTTGCTTTTGCCCATCTTCCGTTTCCATCCAAAATAATCGCTACATGATTTGGGATATTCATTTTTCTTTCACCCTTGACTCTTTCTATAGATTGCAACGAAAGGGGCAAGCCGTCTCAATGTAATCACACCGCCTGCCCCTCATTAGTTTTTAACCAATTGCAAAGGATTAATTTTATTATTAAACTGTAAGAATTTCCTTTGACTTTTCTTCTACTAATCCATCAATATCTTTTACAAATTTATCAGTAAGCTTCTGTAATTTATCTTCTAATTGCTTGATCTCATCTTCTGATACTTCTTCTTTTGCAAGCTTTTTAAAAGCATCATTTCCTTCACGTCTGATATTACGGATAGCAACTTTGCCATCTTCACCTTTTTTCTTTACTTCCTTGACAAGCTCTTTACGACGTTCCTCTGTAAGTTCAGGAAATACTAAACGGATAACGCTTCCATCGTTGGAAGGGGTGATTCCTACATCTGATGCCATGATTGCTTTTTCGATTTCACGAATCAGACTCTTCTCCCAAGGTGCGATCTGAATCATTCTTGCTTCCGGTACGCTGATATTACCGACCTGCTGGATCGGTGTAGGTGTACCATAGTAATCTACTTTAATTTTATCAAGTACATGAGGATTGGCACGTCCTGCACGAATAGTTGCTAAATCCGCTACTAAATAGTCATATGCCTTTGTCATTTTTTCCTCAAACTGCTTTAATCTTTCATCCATGTAAAAATTGCTCCTTTCAAAGTCAGGTATTATTCGATTTTATACAGTAACCTTCGTTCCTTTGAACTCTCCTTTTACTGTATTTACAATGCTATTCTCTTCATTCAGTCCAAAAACCCACATTGGCATTTTATTATCTCTTGCCAATATAGAAGCGGTCATATCTACTACTTGAAGATTTTTGGCTACTACATCATCAATGCTGATCTCATCATATTTAACAGCATTAGGATTCACCTTCGGATCAGAATCATATACGCCATCAATTGCTTTTGCTAACAAAATCACATCAGCTTCTACTTCTACCGCACGAAGCACTACACCTGTATCCGTTGAAAAATAAGGATGTCCTGTACCGCCTGCAAAAAATACGACCTGCCCTTTTTCAAAGTACTTATTTGCTCTATCTTTTGAAAAAAGCTTAGTAAAAGAACCACATTCAAAAGGAGTAAGTATATTTGTCATCATTCCGACAGAACGGAAAATTTCAGACACATAAATACAATTCATGATAGTAGCAAGCATTCCAATCTGATCTGCCTTTGTACGGTCAATATTTTCACTGGAACGACCACGCCAAAAATTACCGCCACCAATAACAATTCCTACTTGTATGCCGTCGTCTACAAGCTGTTTTACCTGTTTTGCAACGCCGACTACTGTTTCTTCATCAAATCCGGTTTTCTTTTCTCCGGCTAATGCTTCTCCACTTAATTTAAGTAAAATTCGTTTCATATGCATGCCTCATATTATTTATTATTTTTTGCTTTTTTAAAATCTTCAAAGAAGGAAGAAGGATTAACATCTGCATAGCACTGTGAACACATACCTTCAATAACTGCACCATTATTAATCTGTACAGATTTTGATTTAATATTACCCATAACAATTGCAGAAGTATCTAATACAACAGGACCATGTACATCAATATCACCTTTAACAGCACCTGCGATTACTGCACTTGTTGCAGAAATGTTACCAATAATTACAGAACTCTGTCCAATTTTTACAGAGCCTTCACTGGAAATTTCACCCATGATCTTTGCGTTTTCTGCATAAACTTCAGCAGCTTTTGAATTACCCTGAATAGAACCTGTAATATTAAGTTTTCCAAGAATGTCAATATTACCTACAATAGAACCAATTACTTCAACGGAACCTTCTGATACAATATCACCATTGATCGTCATACCTGCTGTAATAACAGCTGTCTCATCTACTGCTTCTCTGTTTGTAAACTGTGAATCCATATTTAATCCCCCTACATTTTCTGTCGTTGTATTTTCTGAAACTACTGTTTCGTTCATCATACCGTCTTCCGGTAAAAAGTCCATATTCATAGTTGTTTTCTCCTCGTCGTTTTCTTGTACTACATCTATAGCTTCTGCTAAAGAATCCATTTCATTTACTACTTCTAAAATCTCTTCCTTAGACAGCTCGCCATCTTCTTTTACTGCACTTAATACTTCTTCTGTACTCTGCAATTCCATTGCGGATTCTTCCTCTGCCATGATAGGTTCTTCGATCTCAGCGATTGATTCTTCTATCTCAGCAATCGACTCTTCCACTTCCACCACTGGCTCTTCAATCTCTGCTGCAACTTCCTCTGCTTCCACTACTGGCTCTTCGATCTCTGCTGCAACTTCCTCTGCTTCCACTACTGGTTCTTCGATCTCTGCTGCAACTTCCTCTGCTTCCACTACTGGCTCTTCGATCTCTACTGCAACTTCCTCTGCTTCCACTACTGGCTCTTCGATCTCTACTGCTTCTTCCAACTTGCTTACGCTGGTTTCTTTTTCTGCAGCATCATCCTGGAAGGATTTTGCGAAATAGCTGTCTTCGTCTATCATTGGCATTTCATCTTCATCATCCAAGAAGTCTTCCTCTATATCTTCATCCAAGAAACCTTCTTCCAATTCTTCCATTCCAGCAAAAAGAGCATCTGTATCCATTTTTTCCAACATTTCTTCCAGACTCTTTGCATCATTTGGAATAGCTGTTGTTTCCTTTTCAGAATCACTGCTTTCTTTAGCAGCTACCTCATCAGAGATCACTACCTCTTCCAAATCCTCTGCATTTTCCTGAACAGCTGCATCTTCAAGGACTGCTTCCTCTTTCAGGACTGTTGCCTCTTCCAGAACAGCTTCCTTCTCCACGCCTGTTTCCTTTTCTAATTCTAAAAGGTCATCGTCAGCGAGTAGTTCATTTACCGCCTGTGATAAGTCTTCCTTTAACTCCGAAAAAAAGCCCATCCTTCGTCCTCCATTCTTTTAATTCTTTATCTGCTGAACCGGTACCGTATCATCGGTTATCGGTACAATCTGCGTATTATCAAGCGCAAGTATATTTTCTATCAATGTCGGCAGCGCTTCCACGGTTGTATACTTATCTTGTGAATCATGCATTAATATAAAAGCATTATTATAATAATCCATATTTTCCATACAATTGTCAACAATTTGTTGTGCGCTCAAGGTACTTCCCGAAGAATCCCCTGAAGAAACATTCCAATCGTAATAAGTAACACCCTGTTCCGACAAATAATCTATTAATTCATTCATTCCCACCTGGCTGACTGTATTACTGCTTCCGCCTGGGAAACGATATACCTTACTTTCTACTCCGGTTATATCATAAAGATATTGTTGAAGCTTTGTGAAATCTTCTGCAAAGCTTTCCTTGGAGGCATAAATTCCCTCATATTTATGACTGTAAGAATGCATGCCTAATGTATGCCCTTCATCCACAATCCTCTGATATACTTCTATGTAGGATTCCTGCTCTTTTCCTGTTACAAAAAAAGTAGCTTTTACATCATATTCTTTTAAAATATCAAGAATTTCTTCTGTGTATATACTAGGACCATCATCAAACGTAAGATATACCTTTCTTACCTGTTCTGAAGCATCCCCTGTACTTTCCGCTGTAGCATTTTCTACTGCTGCATTTTCCATAGTAGTTTTGGCTTCCTCTGTATTTTGCCCCGTCTGTTGTAAGGAAGAATCTGCAGCTACATTTACCGCCCCTGTATTCTGTACTTCTTCACTCAAGGTTGTCATCTGCTCATTCAATTTTTCTATCTGATTTTGAAGTTTTGCACTTTTTACAAATAGAATGATACAAAGCAGTGTTGGAAGCAAGATTGCGGCCATCGTTGTTATAATAATTATCTTTTTAAGCCTCTGCACACGGTTGCGACGTTGCTCCCGTTTTTGCACATCTGTAGGAGTTTCTGTCCCCATAACTAAATCCCTTTCTTTAGCTTACAAATTTCTAATACATTGTATCACAAATCTACACTTGGGAAAAGAAATTTTTTTAAGGTTTTTCCTCAAAGAGGCATAGCGTAAGCTATGCCTCGAACTGTGCGTTATACAATTGTGCATAAAAGCCATTTTGAGCAAGTAATTCTTCGTGATTTCCCTGTTCTACAATATCGCCATCCTTCATAGCAAGAATAACATCTGCATCACGAATCGTAGAAAGTCTGTGTGCAATGACAAAACTGGTCCTACCCTTCATAAGATTATTCATTGCCTTCTGAATGCGCTGCTCGGTTCTTGTATCTACAGAACTTGTTGCTTCGTCCAGAATCATGATCTTATTGTCTGCAAGAATAGCTCTTGCAATCGTAAGCAACTGTTTCTGTCCCTGTGATACATTGCTTGCATCCTCATTCAATTCCATCTGATAACCGCCCGGCAAGGTCTTAATAAAATGATGGGCATGAGCGGCTTTTGCTGCTGCAATCACTTCCTCATCCGTTGCATCCAAACGTCCGTAACGGATATTTTCCATGATTGTTCCTTTGAACAGCCATGTGTCCTGCAATACCATGCCAAAGCATTCTCTTAGCTCACTCCGGTTAAAGTCTTTGATATCATGACCATCTATTTTAATGCATCCTCCGTTCACATCATAAAAACGCATTAAAAGTTTGACCATTGTAGTCTTTCCAGCTCCGGTAGGTCCTACAATAGCAACCATCTGCCCCGGTTTCACATCGCAGGAAAAGTCCTGAATAACAATTTTATCTGGATTATAACCAAATTTTACATGTTCAAAAGAAACTTCTCCTTTAAAATCTTCTATTTTTACAGGATTCTCAGCTATTTGCTCTTCTTCCTCTTCCTCTAAAAATTCAAACACACGCTCTGCTGCTGCCGCCATGGACTGCAACATATTGGAAACCTGTGCCACCTGTGTGATCGGTTGTGTAAAGTTCTTTACATATTGGATAAATGCCTGAATGTCACCGACCTCTATCGTTCCTTTCACTGCAAGTATACTGCCGGACACTGCCACCGCTACATATCCAAGATTTCCTACCAGTGTCATAATAGGCTGCATCAGACCAGAAAGGAATTGTGCCTTCCACGCAGACTGATACAAAACATTATTGTTTTCATCAAACTCTGCCTTTACTGCTTCTTCTCTATTGTATGCTTTTACAATGTTTTGTCCGCTGTACACTTCTTCTACCGTACCATTGATCTTTCCAAGGTAGGATTGCTGCTGTACGAAATATTTCTGCGAATGTTTTACCACAAATCCGATCAATCCGGCAGATACTGGTAAAATAACAACAGCAATCAGTGTCATCAACGGACTGATGGATAACATCATGATCAATACACCAATAATAGTAGTGATCGAGGTAATCAGCTGCGTAATACTCTGATTCAGATTCATGCCAAGAGTATCTACATCGTTCGTAATTCGTGATAAAACTTCACCGACTGTTTTGGATTCAAAATATCCAAGAGGCATCCGGTTGATTTTTTCCGAAATTTCTCTTCTCATCCGGTAACACATCTTTTGAGAAATACCTGTCATGATCCATCCCTGTATAAAGGAAAAAACAGAACTTATTACATAAATTCCTAAAAGAATTAATAAAATCCTTCCAATCTTTTCAAAATCAATGGCACCAGTTCCTGAAATTTTAGCTACCAGTCCATTAAACAATTCCGTAGTCGCCCGGCTTAAGATTTTCGGTCCAATAATATTAAAGGTAGTACCCGCAATGGCAAAAATGACCACACCAATCAATGCAAGCTTATATTTGCCCATATATTCCAAAAGTCTTTTTATAGTGCCCTTAAAATTTTTTGCTTTTTCTCCCGGCATCATTTTGCCCGGACCACCCGGACCTCTGTGAGGTCTGTTTGTATGTATATTCTTATCTTCTGCCATAATTATCGACCTCCATTTCTTTCCAGTTCTGTAGCAGATAACTGGGATTTTGCAATTTCCTGATATGCCTCACAGCTTGCAAGCAACTGTTCGTGATTCCCAATACCCGCTATCTTTCCATCATCCAGTACAATGATCTGGTCTGCATGAAGAATCGTACTAATACGCTGTGCTACAATAATAACCGTCGCATCTTTGATCTTCTCTCCCAGTTGATGACGCAAAACTGCATCCGTTTTGTAATCCAAAGCGGAAAAACTATCATCAAATAAGAAAATCTTTGGTTTTTTCGCAATAGCTCTTGCAATAGAAAGACGCTGCTTTTGTCCACCAGACACATTCGTTCCACCCTGAGAGATCTCGCTCTGGTATTTAGCTGGCTTATTATCTATAAACTCAACTGCCTGAGCAATTTCTGCCGCTTCTACCATAACTTCGTCAGAAATTTCTCCGCCATATTTGATATTGGATTCAATCGTACCAGAAAACAGCACACCTTTCTGTGGCACATAACCAAGGTAATCTCTTAATGTCTTTTGAGATAAATCCCGGACATCAATACCATCTACCTTGACACTTCCCTCTGTCACATCATAGAAACGCGGGATCAATTGTAAAAGTGTGGATTTTCCGCAACCAGTACTGCCAATGATTGCTGTTGTTTTTCCAGGCTCTGCTCTGAAGCTGATATGCTCTAATGCATCCTCATCTGCCCCCGGATAACGGAAAGAAACATTTTCAAATTCCAGCACACCTTTTTTCTCTTTTATCTGTGCATCCAACACTTCTTTTTTGTCATGAATATCTGGTTCTGTATTTAATACTTCATCAATACGTTCTGCTGCCACACCAGCTCTCGGAAGCATGACAGAAATCATAGTGATCATTAAAAATGCCATAACGATCTGCATTGTATAGGTAATAAACGCCATCATATCACCAACCTGAAGATTTCCGGCATCAATTCCCTTTGCACCAAACCATACAATTGCAACCGTGATTGCATTCATAATAAGCATCATCGTAGGCATCATCGTAGTCATGACACGATTTGTAAACAACTGGGTACCCATCAAATCCTTATTTGCCTTGTCAAAACGTTCCTCCTCTGTCTTTTCACGACTAAAAGCACGGATAACCGGAATACCTGTCAGAATCTCCCTTGCAACCAGATTCACTCGGTCCACTAATGTCTGCATCTTTTTGAATTTTGGCATTGCAACTGCCATCAGCACCGCAACAATCCCCATAATAACAATAACGGCTACTGCAACGATCCATTCCATGCCAGTTTTTGTATTGGCTACTTTTATGATACCGCCAATGCCAAGAATCGGTGCATAGATTACCATTCGCAATATCATAACAGATACATTCTGTACCTGTTGTATATCATTTGTGCTTCTCGTGATCAAAGAAGCCGTCGAAAATTCATTTAACTCTTTATTAGAAAAAGAAACAACTCTATTAAACACTTTGCTTCGTAAATCCCGACCAATCTGAGCGGAAACTCTTGCAGCAATAAAGCCAACTGCAATTGCCGCTGCTACCATCAAAAGTGTAAGACTGAGCATCTTTGCTCCGGTACTCAGTAAATAAGACGTCTGGTAGCTACCCATATCCACATTACATGTCTCGTATTCCTTTTCTACTGCAAGTACTGCCATTTGCTCCAATATTGTCTCACTTACGTCCTGCATCTGCTCTTCTGCCTGCTGTCTGACCATGAGCAGCTGTTCCTTGGTTATCATTCCGCTCTCCAGCATCTGCATTGCACTTTCTAGATCAAATTCTTCGCTTTCCTGCATTTGAGATAAAATAATCATCGGAACACGAAATATATTATCTAATTCCTCTAAAGCTTCTTTCTCATCAACAACAAGCTCAAAAAATCCCTCTTCATTGAGCGTGTATGCCTTTTTCACTATGTCTGCTTCGTCCTCATTCATAAACATAGTCAAAGTCGTCAACGTTTCCTCACGAATGATTTCTGGGGTAACTCTTTCAATTCCTTTTTGTTGAATTCCCACATCAACAATTTCTGATGTGTACGACGGCAATGATAAATCACAGTATGCCTGCACAATGAGCAGTGCAATGACTGCAAAAACTGCTGTCTTATGTTTTCCTAAATATTTAAACAATTTGAACATGCCGATTCCTCCCATTTTTTTCCGATTAACATTGATAAAGGATAGCACCAATACGCTACCCTTTCAATTAAATCTTTATTAATTTTTATAAACTTTCACAACCTTTGCACACGTCTATCCATGCTTTGCTGTTAGAAAACTTTTCCAATTCTTCTATTGTTAACTCAATAGCACTATTGGAACTTCCTGCTGCAGGGAACACTGTTTCAAAACGTTTCAGCGACTCATCCAAATAAACTTCTACATCCTCATAAATACCAAAAGGACACACGCCTCCTACAGCATGACCGATCAGACTTTCTACCTCATCTGCTCCTAGCATTTTTGCTTTCATAGAAAATTGTTCTTTAAATTTTTTATTGTCAATCTTTGCATCTCCTGCAGCAATGATCATAATTGGGTGCTCTCCGCTAAATGTTAATGACTTTGCAATTCTCGCCGGTTCACATCCTAAAGCCTGCGCCGCCAACTCCACCGTCGCACTGGATACTTCAAACTCTAACACCCTGTCCTCTGCGCCAAACTTTTTTAAATATTCCTTTGCTCTTTCTATTGCCATCTTTATCCCCTCATTTTTCTTTTCATTTTATCCCAAAGTCTATTCTTCCTGCTCTGCCACTCTATCGATATCATGACGGATCGCCTGCATTCTGAAATCCACATCTGCTATTGTATTTGCACAGTTTTTTAACTGTTCCGCAATCTGTTCCGGATTCTTAATGTTCTTTTTATATTTCAGTTTATGCTCTACACTCGCCCAAAAGTCCATAGCAATTGTTCGAAACTGCACTTCTACTTTCATATACTTTTTCTCATCGGATAAGAAAATAGGGATTTCTAATATTAAATGCAAACTCCGATATCCGTTTTCTTTCGGATTTTTAATATAATCCTTTCGTTTTAAAACGGTAATATCATCTTGTCTCTCTAACATTTCTGCTATCGTATATATATCTTCCGGAAAAGAACATATGACTCTGATGCCAGCTACATCATTTAAACATCTTTCGATATTTTCAACTGTGATTTCTTCCCCCATACGTTTCATTTTTCCAAAAATACTGACCGGCTGCTTAATTCTTGTCTTGATAGCCTCAAACGGATTTCTGTCATACTCCAAAGAAAATTCCGCATCCAGTACATTAAGCTTTGTTGCAACTTCCATCAATGCACATTCATACTGCATCATTAACTGTCTGAAAGGTTTCATCTGTACTAGTAATTGTTCTGATGTTTCTTCCTCAAGCAGTGTTTTAAGTTTTAATTGTCCTTCTTGTACCATTCTATTCCTTCCTTTGTTTTCCTAATATCAACAACTCACAGTTTTTTATTATACAAAAAAACAGTCTAAAGGTTAACAGCTTTCACATAATTTTTACATTTTTCTGCTATTTTTAATAATTTTGTAGATTTTTAAACGCAAAGGATATATAATAATAGCGTATTATCATAAATTAAAGTCATAAGGAACAAAGGGGAATTATATGGAGTACAAACTTGTAAATATCATGGAAGATAAAGTTCTTACAACCGTTAATAAGGCAGCTGGTCAACTTGGATGCTGTACTTGCAACAAATGCAAAGTCGATCTTGCAGCCTATGTTTTAAATCGTATTCCACCAAAATATGTGGATACCGAAAAAGGGGCATTATATACTCGTGCCAATCATATGAGTTCTGATTTTGATACGAAATTGTTAATGGAAGTAACTCAGGCAGCTGCCACTATTGGAAAACCTGTCGGACATAATTAATTTATTCAAACTATAACTACTACATAAGGGGGATCATATGGAATATAAGCTTGTAAACGTCATGGAAGACCGCGTATTCCGTGCAATCAATGATACTTTACCGCAGCTTGGATGCTGCACCTGTGCTCGCTGCAAAGCGGATGTTGCCGCTTATACTTTAAGCCGCATCAAACCACATTATGTAACAACACGAGAAGATGAACTTGTTTCAAAAACAGAATATATGGATGGAGAATTTGATACAGAAATTCTTCAAGTAATTGTTCAGGCAGCTGAATTAGTATCTTCTAAACCGAATCACGATTGATTCGGTTTTCTTTTTATACAAATAGATTGACAAACACTTTTTCGCTATGCTACAATATAGCTCGTGGTTGATTTGGAAGCTTATTTTCAAATCCTTAAGCTGGCGTGGCACAGTCGGTAGCGCGCAACATTGGTAGTGTTGAGGTCACGGGTTCGATTCCCGTCGCTAGCTTTATTAAAAAATAACGGAAATGCTGATATTTACTGCATTTCCGTTATTTTTTTGCTTTTAATCTTTGATTACACTTTCTGCTCTTTTTTGATTACATTACTGAGCTTGAATAAATCCAGCTGAAGGACAGAGAAAAAGCACCATCTGATGATTATTTTTCATCCATTGGTGCTTTCATATACTTCTTATTTAATTCTAAACTGTTCTGCTTCCTTATCTGTGAGAGGTCTACCTAATTTTTTAACAAGTTCACGCATTTTTCGATAATCAAAAATCTTTCCATCAGAAGGTTCTGTTAATCTGCTATCTTTTGCATAACGTTCTAAATCAACAACTTTTCCATAATTGCTTTTTGCCATTGCTAACATCCTCATCACCTACTTTCTAATATATTTATCTAATAATCTTTGAGCTGCATCTTCAAATATAACCATTCTTCTTGACATAACTTCTACAGCATTCAATTCTTCCTTATAATGTTCAACTAAATTTGATTTTGCTGTAAATGCCACCACTCCATCACATCCAGCTTCCATACTTATCTGACACGCTATTGCAAACATATGACCACCGACACCTATATAATCCCCTTCATGTCCATAATTATGTGGTGCAGATTCAACAATATCAACATCAGCTACACCACCATCTATTTTTAAAGAAATCCTCCCTTGTACCACATCATCATCCTTTAAAAATAGTTCATATATGGTATAACCATTTTCTTCCGTTGTTCTCCAATTAAATTTCCATCCCTGAATATCTTTAGATGTAATTGGAATTATTCGCTCACTGTATTCTGTTTCTACAACATTGCCTGTTTTTCTTTCAATCAAGCAATCTGTAAGTTTATCTATAAAAATATCTGTTTCCAAATTAATTCCTCTTTTCTTATGAATATTATAACACAAAATGCATTTATAATCTACATATATATTCCGTCTAATAATGACCAACCCTTATAATGAATGATATATTTACGTCGTGAAAATTTTAATTGCCTATCTATATAAAGTATGCCCGATTTAAAAATTAAAATAAAAACTGGAAGCCAATTGGTTTCCAGTTTTTTATTACGTCTTCCTTTTCTTTTATGGACAACAATAATCACAGGGATTATCATATCCTGCCGCAAGGGCATCTTCCCTGCTAGGAAAGATCACCTGATTTTCCTCTTTGGGCAAACGACTGCAAGTCGGTCTATGAAAAGCCTTTGTATTCTTATTGCCAATTACATACTCACTCTGTTGTTCTACGACTGGTGACTCTTCTACTACTTCACTTTCTACCGTTTCCAGAGTATTAGTCTCCTCAGGGGTCTTAGTTGCCTCTGAAGTCTTAGTCGATTCCGGCGTTGAACTATTGGCAGATTCTGTACTCTCTCCTGCTTTCCAGCTTTCTGTCGATGCACAGTTCCATGTGATTTCTGTTCCATTGGATGTGGCAACGATAGAGCCTTGTTCGTCCGTTCTAAATACTTTCATTCCCATGCTGCGGAAATTATTTAAAGGCTCTGCGTGTGGATGCCCATACGAATTGCCTTCTTCACAGCTTATAACAACAAATGACGGCGTAGCTGCTTCCAATAATTCCTTACTGCTCGCTGTTTTACTGCCATGATGTCCTGCTTTATATACGTCGCAATCTATACAAATTCCATTTGCTAAAATATCTGCTTCCGCCTCTTCTTCTGCATCTCCGGTAAACAAAAATGTATTATCGCCATTTTGTAATAACAGTCCTATTGATGCATTGTTTGGATCTGTATATTGTTGATTCGGAGCTATGATCGTAAAAGTTGCACTGCCCAATTCATAAGTACTTCCAACATCAGGGGTAGACCATTTATATCCTTTGTCGTCTAATGCCTGTATTAATTCGTTATAGGTCTGGTTATCTTTTGTGAAATCCGACATGAACACATTATCAATATCAAACTTTGTTACAATAACATCCGCTGCACCAATATGATCTGCATCTGGATGCGTAAGGACTAAATATTTTAAACTTTCTACTCCTTGCTTTGATAAATACAATTGAATCGCAGTACCTTTTGTATTATCACCTGCATCAATAAGCATCGCTTCGCCATCACAAATGACTAATGTTGCATCTCCCTGTCCTACATCCATAAAATGCACCTGCATTTCAGAGAGTTTATCTGTCTCTTCCGCAGATTCTGACTCTACAGCTCCACATGCCGTTAAAAATATAAGCCCTAAAAAAAGTGCTATCATTTTAATGACCAGGCTGCTTTTTAATCGTTTCTTTGTCTTTTTATCTCTCATTCTATTTTTCTATTGCTTGTTTCCTGCACTTTGCTTGGTCGTCTGCTTACCATCTCCCCCAAATGGTAAGACTTTTAACTGCTCTATACTGCCATATGCTCTAAGCTGTTCATTGGCATAAGCTTCCATTGGCTGTAATTTGCCTTCTAACATCTGCATGATCACTTCTGCTGTCGTAACGATTATGACATCTCTGTCATAATATTCAAAAGGCTCCACATTCACTTTTCCGTCTGCAATTTCTACATAAAATGCGCCCTCTGCTTCACCTTCGACATTGAACTGAAATGCTATATGTCCCACCGCCCGGCTCACTTTTGCTGTACTTGTTGCATTTTTAACGTTTTCAACCAACTCTTCGTATTTCATAAAAATACCCCCTTTTACTTAAAATAACTATTACTTTATAAAACGCTTCAGCTTCGTTTTTATTCTCTGCAAAGCATTGTCTGTTGATTTCTCATCCCGCCCTAAAATTCTGGCGATCTGTGAATAACTCATACCTACTAAATATAAGTCTAACACTTCTTTTTCAAAACTGCTAAGTTCTTTTTCAATAATTTTTTCCAAATTCTCTACATTTTCTTTATCTATCAACATCTCTTCCGGATTGATTTCCGTATGAGATGCCAATGCGTTCACAAGCTGTACTTCTTCTCCCTCTTCTTTTTCCATTGCACTATTTACCGAATACAAGGAAATATAAGAATTTAATGGTGCATGCTTCTCACGCCTTGATGCCTGTACTGCCGTATACATCTGTCTCGATACGCAAAGGTCAGCAAAAGTAAAAAAGCTGGCATCTCTCCCACTGTCATAGTCTCTGATCGCTTTAAAAAGTCCGATCATGCCTTCCTGGATCAGATCTTCCGTATCTGCACCTAAAATGTACATTGTTTTCGCTTTACTCCGGACAAGATTTTTATACTTGTCCATAATAAAATCTGTGATATTGGTTTCTCCGTCACGCAAACGTAAGATCAACTCTTCATCCGAAATATTTGTATAATCCATTTTCCTCATCTACGCTCTCTGAATCGAACTTTATTTTCATCCCACTTCTCTACAGGCTTCTCTGTCTGACGATCTCATAGGCAAGTACACCCGCTGCCACCGAAGCATTCAAGGAATCAATATCGCCCTTCATCGGAATCGATGCAACAAAGTCACATTTTTCTTTGACAAGTCTGCTCACACCTTCTCCTTCATTTCCAATGACCATTCCAATGGAACCTTTTAAATCCAGATCATACATTCTTGTTCCGTCCATATCTGCACAGACAAACCACATGCCTTCTTTTTTTAAGTCTTCAATTGTTTTGGATAAATTGGTCACTTTTGCTACCGGTGTATAATTCAGTGCTCCAGCAGACGTTCTTGCTACGGTCGCTGTCAATCCGGCTGCCCGGTTTTTCGGAATGATAACACCATGTGCTCCCGCAAGGTTCGCGGTACGAATGATAGCCCCCAGATTGTGAGGATCTTCGATATTGTCCAAAAGGAAAATAAATGGTGGCTCTCCTTTTTCTCTTGCTGCATTTAAAATATCATCCACTTCTGCATATTCATATGCCGCTGCATACGCGATCACTCCCTGATGCTTTCCGGTCTCTGACATTTGATCCAAACGCTCTTTTGTAACAAATTTGATCAAGGTATCATGCTTTTTTGCTTCTCTCTTGATCGTCATGATCGGTCCATCCTGACAGCCATCCAAAATAAAAATCTTGTCAATCGGTTTTCCTGCACGGTATGCCTCGATCACTGCATTTCTGCCTTCTATTGTAAACTCCTGATATCCCATAAATTTCCTCTCTTTATCAGATCTTCTATATTTCTATTTCCAATCTTTCCAATGCTAATTTAATAAGTTCAATGGCTCTGTCCATCTTGTCCTGCAGGTAAAGAAAACCAATTAATGCCTCAAAGCCGGTTGCCTTTCTATAATCGCTGACAGAAGCGTTTTTTGCAGTCGTATAAGACTTTGCATTTCTTCCACGCCGATAAACTGACAGCTCTTCTTCACTTAAATCTTCTAAAATCACTCCTGCCATAGCCGCCTGTGTGGTTGCATTGACATATTTCACCGACTTTTTATGAAGATTGGCTGCTGCCCGGTTTCCTCGCTCTACAATTACCGTACGGATAATCAATTCATAAATTCCATCGCCAATGTACGCAAGCGTTAAGGGAGAGTAAGTTCTGATATCCACTTCCCCACACGCAAATGCTGTCTTTATTTTTTTTAATAATCCTAAGCTCTCTTCCATTTCACACCTTCACGGGTATCTTCCAAAATAATACCTTTAGCAAGCAATTCGTCCCTGATCTCATCCGCACGTTTGAAATCTTTATTTTTACGTGCATTCTGTCTTTCTTCAATCAGTTTTTCAATATCTGCATCCAGCATTTCTTCTTCTTTTTCTACGATAAGACCGCAAATATCAGAAAGCATTTTGATCTCATCGGAAAGTGCTTTCAAAAATTCCTTGGATCTTCCAGCATCCGCATTC
>JAGKTQ010000027.1 GCA_021153325.1 Lachnospiraceae bacterium
AATTATATATATTTACATTTCAAATTTTATTCTTAAACACACGAAGGGAGTTATACACAGTATGAAATTAGTTTGTTCCAAATCTAATCTTTTGAATGGTGTTCAGATTGTATCTAAAGCAGTACCAAGTAAAACAACAATGTCTATATTAGAATGTATCCTTGTAGATGCTTCAAAAGGTGTTATCAAATTAACAGCTAACGATATGGAACTTGGAATAGAAACAACAATTGAAGGCGAGATTATAGAAAAAGGTATTATAGCATTAGATGCTAAGATCTTTTTAGAAATTGTAAGAAAACTTCCTGATAGTGATATTACAATAGAAACAGACTCTTCTTATAAAACAACAATTACATGTGAAAAAGCTAAATTTAATATTATTGGAAAATCTGGAGAAGACTTTTCTTATCTTCCTATTATTGAAAGAGAAGATTCTGTTGTTGTTTCACAGTTTACTTTAAAAGAAATTGTACGTCAGACTATCTTTTCTATTTCTGACAATGACAACAATAAATTGATGACAGGTGAATTATTTGAAATCAGTGGAAATGAATTAAAGGTTGTTTCACTGGATGGACATCGTATTTCAATCCGTAAAATTGAATTAAAGAACGAATATACAAATAAAAAAGTTGTTGTTCCAGGAAAAACATTAAATGAAGTAAGTAAGATCTTATCTGGTGATACAGATAAAGATGTAAGCATTTTCTTTACAGACAAGCATGTTGTATTTGAATTTGATAATACTGTAGTAGTTTCTCGTCTTATTGAAGGAGAATATTTCAAAATAGATCAAATGCTTTCCAGTGATTATGAAACAAAAGTAAAAATTAATAAAAAAGAATTTTTAAATTGTATTGATAGAGCTACTCTTCTTGTAAAAGAAGGCGATAAAAAACCAATTATCATTAATATTACAGATGATACAATGGAATTAAAGATTAATTCTACTGTAGGTAGCATGAATGAAGAAATTGATATTGCAAAGAGCGGAAAAGATTTGATGATTGGATTTAATCCAAAATTCTTAATTGATGCACTGAAGGTTATTGATGATGAAGAAATTGAAATTTATCTTGTAAATCCAAAGGCACCATGCTTTATCAAAAACCCGGAAGAAAGCTATATTTACCTTATTCTGCCTGTAAACTTTACTACAGTAAACTAAAAACTTATTTTTAAAATAAATTTAGAATAACTATTGACCAGAATTGGAGTAAATATGGAAGTTGTTAAATTAAGAGATGATTATATAAAACTGGGTCAGGCGCTGAAAGCGGCTGGTTTGGTTGAGTCCGGTGTTGATGCGAAATTTGTAATACAGGATGGTCTTGTTAAAGTAAACGGAAAAGTTGAATTACAGCGCGGTAAAAAGCTGATTGACGGTGATATTGTAGAGTTTGACGGCGAAGAAATTAAAATAACAAAATAGAGGTAATATTAAAAAATGATAATAAAATCATTGGAGCTGGCAAATTTTAGAAATTACGAAAGTCTGAATATTGAATTTGACCGTGGAACTAATATTCTTTTTGGAGATAATGCCCAGGGAAAAACAAATATATTAGAAGCTATTTTCTTATCTTCTACTACAAAATCCCATAAAGGAAGCAAAGATCAGGATATTATTAAATTTGGGTATGATGAGGCACATATAAGGACTTATCTTGAAAAAGAGGATATTGAATATAAAGTTGATATGCACCTTCGGAAAAGTAAATCAAAAGGAATTGCTATCAATGGGCAGAAAATAAAAAAAGCTGCTGAGCTTTTGGGACTTTTAAATGTTGTATTCTTTTCACCGGAAGATTTGAGTATTATAAAAAATGGACCTTCTGAGAGAAGAAGATTTGTAGATATGGAATTGTGTCAGTTAGACAATTTCTATCTTTATAACTTAAATCATTATAATAAAATAGTAAATCAGAGGAATAAACTTTTAAAAGATCTGTTTATGAACCCTGATTTAAAGGATACACTTAATATATGGGATTCCCAGCTTTTATCCTTTGGTAGTAAGATCATTGAAAGACGTCAGCTTTTTGTTTCACAGTTAAATGATATTATATACGATATACATAAGAAATTATCAGGCGGAAAAGAAGAATTAATCATAAAATATGAACCGGAAGTTACGATTGAAAATTACGAAAGCAAATTAAGGATCAATCAGGAAAGAGATATTCGTTTAAAACAGACAACGGTAGGTCCTCACAGAGATGATTTTGCTTTTATTGTAAACGATGTAGATATTCGCAAATTCGGTTCTCAGGGACAACAAAGAACTGCTGCTCTCTCTTTGAAATTATCTGAAATAGAGTTAGTGAAAAAAATAGCAAAGGATACACCGGTTCTTCTGTTGGATGACGTTTTATCAGAGCTTGACAGTAACAGACAAAATTATCTTTTAAATAGTATTGGTGATATTCAGACGATTATAACTTGTACGGGATTGGATGAATTTGTAAATAATCGTTTTGAAATAAATAAAGTTTATAATGTTACAAATGGTGTTGTAGAAAGCAAGTAAAAGATTTTCATCGGTTCAAGGAAACAGATTGAAAGAAAGGCATGGTTATTGATATGAGTAACGAATATGGAGCAGACCAAATACAGATATTGGAAGGTTTGGAAGCAGTAAGAAAAAGACCGGGTATGTATATTGGAAGTACTTCAATAAGAGGTTTACATCATTTAGTATACGAAATTGTAGATAATTCAGTGGATGAAGCATTGGCTGGTTATTGTGATACCATTGATGTTACAATTAATAAAGACAATTCTATAACAGTTATTGATAATGGTCGTGGTATTCCGGTAGGAATCAATCATAAAGCAGGACTTCCGGCTGTTGAAGTCGTATTTACGATTCTTCATGCAGGTGGAAAATTCGGAGGTGGAGGATACAAAGTATCTGGTGGTCTTCATGGTGTTGGTGCTTCTGTAGTAAATGCTCTCTCCGACTGGCTTGAGGTAGAAATTTTTACAGAAGGTAAGATTTATAAACAACGTTATGAAAGAGGACATGTATGCTATCCTCTTAAAGTTGTAGGAGAATGTGAGCCGGAAAAAACAGGAACAAAAATAACCTTTAAGCCTGATGGAACAATTTTTGAAGAAACAGTTTATGATTATGATACTTTAAAACAAAGATTCCGTGAAATGGCATTCCTTACAAAGAATTTGAAAATTATCCTTCGTGATGACAGAGAAGAACCTCAGAAAGTAAAGGAATTCCATTATGCAGGTGGTATTAAGGAATTTGTTACTTATTTAAACAAAAGCAAAGCTCCTCTTTATGAAAATGTCATGTATTTTGAGGGTAGCAAAAATAATGTTTATGTTGAGGTGGCTCTTCAACACAATGATTCCTATACAGAGAGTGTTTACAGTTTTGTAAATAATATTACAACACCGGAAGGTGGTACACATCTGGTAGGTTTTAGAAATGCTTTAACAAAAACTTTTAATGATTACGCAAGAAGTAATAAATTGTTAAAAGATAGTGAGTCAAATCTTTCTGGTGAAGATATTAGAGAAGGTCTGACAGCTATTGTCAGTATAAAAATAGAGGATCCACAGTTTGAAGGACAGACAAAACAAAAGCTTGGAAATTCCGAAGCAAGAGGTGCTGTAGACAGTATTGTAAGTGAACAGTTAACTTATTTCTTAGAGCAGAATCCTTCTGTTGCAAAAACAATATGCGAAAAATCTATTTTGGCGCAGCGTGCAAGAGATGCAGCAAGAAAAGCAAGAGACTTAACAAGAAGAAAAACAGCTTTGGAAAATAGTTCTCTTCCAGGTAAACTTGCAGATTGTTCTGATAAAGATCCTAAGAACTGCGAAATTTATATCGTAGAGGGAGATTCTGCCGGCGGTTCTGCTAAGACAGCACGAAGCCGTGCAACACAGGCTATTCTTCCACTAAGAGGTAAAATTTTAAATGTAGAAAAAGCAAGATTAGATAAAATATATGCTAACGCAGAGATAAAAGCAATGATCACTGCATTTGGTACAGGTATTCACGATGATTTTGATATCAGTAAGCTTCGTTACCACAAGATTATTATTATGACGGATGCCGATGTTGATGGTGCACATATTGCTACTCTTCTACTCACATTTATTTATCGTTTTATGCCAGAATTGATCAAACAAGGTTATGTTTATCTGGCACAACCACCTCTTTATAAATTAGAGAAAAATAAAAAAGTATGGTATGCATACAGTGATGAAGAATTAGATAAAATTCTTACAGAAGTAGGAAGAGATCAAAATAATAAAATTCAACGTTATAAAGGTCTTGGAGAAATGGATGCGGAACAGCTTTGGGATACAACCATGGATCCAGAAAAGAGAATTTTGCTTCGTGTGTCCATGAATGAAGAAGCAGAATCAGAACTGGATCTGACTTTTACAACTCTTATGGGTGATAAGGTTGAACCAAGACGTGAATTTATTGAAGAAAATGCAAAATATGTAAAGAATTTAGATATATAATAACATATTTTATGCAGAAAAGAGGAAAAAATGGACGATCAAATTTTTGATAAAATTCATGAAGTTGACCTGAAGAAAACAATGGAAAAGTCTTACATAGACTATGCTATGAGCGTTATTGCTTCTCGTGCACTTCCTGATGTAAGAGATGGTTTAAAGCCGGTTCAGCGAAGAGTTTTATATTCCATGATTGAGTTAAATAATGGTCCTGACAAGCCACACAGAAAAAGTGCTCGTATTGTCGGTGATACAATGGGTAAATACCATCCACACGGTGACAGTTCTATTTATGGTGCTTTGGTCAACATGGCACAGGAATGGTCAACTCGTTATCCACTTGTAGACGGTCATGGAAACTTTGGTTCTGTAGACGGTGATGGTGCTGCTGCTATGCGTTATACGGAAGCAAGACTTAGCAAGATTTCTATGGAACTTTTAGCGGATATTAATAAAGATACCGTTGATTTTACACCAAACTTTGATGAAACAGAAAAAGAGCCTACTGTACTTCCAAGCCGTTATCCAAATCTTCTGGTAAATGGTACTTCCGGTATTGCTGTAGGTATGGCTACTAATATTCCACCTCATAATTTGAGAGAAGTGATCAGTGCAGTAGTAAAGATCATTGATAACAAAGTAGAAGGAAAAGAAACAGAAATAGAGGAACTTTTAGAGATCATAAAAGGACCAGATTTCCCTACAGGTGGTATTATCCTTGGTACTAGAGGAAGTGAAGAGGCTTACAGAACAGGCCGTGGTAAAGTTAAGGTACGTGCTGTTACAGATATTGAAACAATGTCTAATGGAAAGAGCCGTATTGTTGTTACCGAACTTCCTTATATGGTAAATAAGGCGAGATTAATTGAAAAAATAGCAGAACTTGTGCGTGATAAAAAAATAGATGGTATTACAGACCTTCGAGATGAATCCAACAGAGAAGGTATGCGTATTGTTATTGAATTAAGACGAGACGCCAATGCAAATGTAATATTAAATCAGCTTTATAAACATACACAGCTTCAGGATACTTTTGGTATCATTATGCTTGCACTTGTAAATAATGAGCCAAAGATCATGAACCTTCTTGATATGCTCGGATATTATTTGAAACATCAGGAAGACGTTGTTACAAGAAGAACAAAATATGATTTGAATAAAGCAGAAGAAAGAGATCATATTTTACAAGGTTTATTAATTGCTCTTGATAATATTGATGAAGTCATTCAGATTATTAGAAGCAGCCAAAATACACAGATTGCCAAAGAAAAATTGATGGAACGCTTCGGTCTTACAGAAGTACAATCACAGGCAATCGTAGATATGCGTCTGCGAGCTCTTACCGGTTTGGAAAGAGAAAAACTGGAAAATGAACATAAAGAATTGGTTGCTAAAATTGCAGAATTAAAAGCAATTCTTGCAGACGAGAAATTATTGCTTGGCGTTATCAAAGAGGAAATTCTTATTATTTCTGAAAAATACGGAGATGACAGAAGAAGTGCTATTGGATTTGATCAGTTCGATATTTCTATGGAAGATTTAATTCCAAGAGATAATACTGTTATTGCTATGACAAGTCTTGGTTATATCAAGAGAATGACTGTAGATAATTTCAAGGCACAGAACAGAGGCGGTAAAGGCATTAAGGGAATGCAGACGATTGAGGATGACTATATTGAAGACTTACTCATGACTACGACCCATCATTATTTGATGTTCTTTACAAATTTTGGTCGTGTATATCGTTTGAAAGCATATGAAATACCGGAAGCAAGCAGAACAGCAAGAGGAACAGCTATTGTTAATTTATTGCAGCTGAACCCTGGTGAAAAAATATCTGCGATGATACCAATTAAAGATTATGATGAAAACAAGAATTTATTCATGATCACAAAAAATGGTATTGCAAAGAAAACTTCCATCATGGAATATAGTAATGTGCGTAAAAATGGTCTTACAGCAATTAATTTAAGAGAAGATGATGAGTTAATTGAAGTAAAGACAACAAGAGAAAATACAGAAATTTTCCTTGTAACAAAGCTTGGTATGTGTATTCGTTTTAAAGAAACAGATGTAAGAAATACCGGAAGAAATTCTATGGGTGTTATTGGTATGAATCTGGATCATGGCGATGAAATTGTAGGTATGCAGTTAGATCATCAGGGAGATTCCTTATTGATTGTTTCTGAAAACGGTATGGGTAAACGTACTTTCCTTAATGAATTTACGGTACAAAAACGTGGCGGAAAAGGTGTAAAATGTTACAAGATAACAGAAAAGACCGGCGATGTTGTAGGTGTGAAGGCTGTTAAGGATGATAATGAAATTATGATGATAACAACAGAAGGTGTTATTATTCAGCTTAGAATGGATGATATTTCTACTTTAGGAAGAATTACTTCCGGTGTGAAATTAATTAATCTTGATAAAGGTGTTAAGGTTGCTAAGATCGCAAAAGTAAGAGAGAAAGTATCCAATGGTAATCAGGAATTTGAGAACATTGATGATGCAATGGAGAATATTCCAGAAGAAGAAAAAAATGTCGTTATTGTTGAAGAAGATGACGAAAATGTAACATTACCTCAGGAAGAGGAAGAGTAAAGAACTAATAATAAGCTGTTATATCAATGTATGATATGGCAGCTTATTTTTCAAATGGAAAAGGGGAGAAAATGACTAATAATAGAAAGATTATAAGAGCTTTGCTTATCATAAGCGGAATGCAGTTCTTTATTGGGCTTTCTGTTTTGATCACAGCAATTATAAAAATAACGGATAGAATAAACGATATTATTTTTCTAGTTGCAGCAATGATGATTTTTAGTAGTATTTTATCTATTTTTGTTTTATATACATTTTATCAGAAACAGAATAATAACTTAGAAGAGAGTATGAAAAATCTGGAAGAACTAAATACAAAACTTAGGGCACAGCGGCATGATTATTTGAATCATTTACAAGTAATTTATGGACTGATGGAATTAGAAGAGTATGAAGAAGCCAAGAAATACATGCAGCCAGTTTTTAAAGATATAATGAAAGTAAGTAAGGCTTTGAAAACAAAGCAGCCAGCTGTAAATGCACTCTTACAGGCAAAAATGGAAGCGGCAGAAAAAGAAAATATTGATTTTTATATGGAAATACGTTCTGATTTAAAATATATAAATATGGAACCATGGGATTTGTGTAAAATACTTGGAAATCTGATCGATAATGCGATAACTGCTCTTTCAAAAAAAGAAGAAGATAAACAGATTCATATTGAGATATGGGAAGATAAGATAAATTACTTTTTCTGTATTTATAATAATGGACCTGAGATTCCTAAGGAGCATTTGGAATTGATATTTAAACAAGGCTTTACAACAAAAAAAGAGGAAGGACATGGTATGGGATTAGCCATTATAAGCCGTATTCTAAAAGAAAATGGCGGAAAAATCTCAGTTTCCTCAAATGAAAATAAGACTAGCTTTGAAGTTGAAATTAAAAAAACGACATTTTAGTTAAAAATATGTATAAGTGAAAGGATATGTATTTAAAAAGTTTTTAAATTAAAGTAAATTATAATTACAATAAAACAGATGCTTGAAAGTAAAATGCAGGATAGCAGATGAAAGAAAGGGGGAAAATAGATATGATAGAAGGGTTAGTGGTTCTTGGCATTATTCTTTTTATTGTAGGTTTTATATTACTTGGAGTTGAAATGGTAGTGCCAGGATTTGGAGTACCTGGAGTATCAGGAATTGCTTGTCTTGTAATTGGATTATTTTTGACAGCTGATACAGTAGAAGAAGGTATTATTATTTTACTTATCGTTTTAGCTTTACTTGCTATTATGTTTGCAATTATTTTAAAACTTTTATCATCAGGAAAGTTGAAATCACCGATTATTTTAAAAGATGAGCTTACAACAGAAAGTGGTTTTATCAGTTCTAATGATTTAAATTATTTGCTTGGAAAAGAAGGAAAAGCAGTAACTGATTTAAGACCTGCTGGTAGGGGAAGTTTTGATGGTGTAGAATTTAATATCATGTCTGAAAGTAAGTTTATTACAAAAGATACTTCTATTGTAATTTATAAAGTAGAAGGTTCCAAATTGATCGTAAAAGAAATTTAAAAAACCTGAAAACATTTGATTGAAGTATTTTTATTTTATGGAGGGAAGATTATGTTATATTTTATTTTAATAGGAGTTATTTGTTTACTTATTATATTATTCTTTACATTTGTTCCGGTTGGTCTTTGGATTTCATCTATGGCAGCAAATGTAAAAATCAGCATTTTTAATTTGATCGGTATGCGTTTAAGACGTGTAACACCTGCAAGAATTGTAAATCCACTTATTAAAGCTACAAAAGCCGGATTAAAATTAAACATTAACCAGTTGGAAGCGCATTATCTTGCTGGTGGTAATGTTGATAAAGTTGTAGATGCATTAATTGCTTCTGAAAGAGCAGGAATTGAACTTACTTTTGAAAAAGCAGCAGCTATCGACCTTGCAGGCCGTGATGTTCTGGAAGCTGTAAAAATGAGTGTTAATCCAAAAGTTATTGAAACAACAAATGTTTCTGCAGTTGCTAAGGATGGTATCGAACTTCTTGTAAAAGCAAGAGTTACTGTAAGAGCTGACCTTAAAAGATTGGTCGGTGGTGCTGGTGAAACAACTATTTTAGCAAGAATTGGTGAAGGTATTGTTACAACAGTAGGTTCTTCCGATTCTCATAAATCTGTTTTGGAAAATCCAGATGATATTTCAAAATGTATTTTAAGTAAAGGTCTTGATTCCGGTACAGCATTTGAAATTCTTTCTATTGATATTGCAGATATTGATGTAGGAAGAAATATTGGTGCACAGTTGCAGACTCTTCAGGCAGAAGCTGATAAAAATATTGCACAGGCAAAAGCAGAAGAAAGAAGAGCTATGGCTGTTGCAAAAGAGCAGGAAATGCGTGCTTATGTAGTAGAAGCAGAAGCAGAAGTTCCAAAGGCACTGGCATATGCATTAAGAGAAGGAAAGCTTGGAATTATGGATTACTATGATATGGAAAATATCAAAGCAGATACAATGATGCGTGACAAAATTGCCGGAAAGAGTACAGAAGAAATTAAATCCGGTAAAGAATAGAGCGGGGAGGAGAGCCCATGCTTAAAGATAATTTCAATGTGATCGTAAAACCTGCTGTTAAAAATTTTCCAAAAGAATTTCTGAATCAAGTTGCAGATGAATTCAAAGGAGGAACTATTGGAGAAATTGCAGGTGAGATTTATGGAGATTTAGTAAAAGAAAATTTAAAAAAGAAAGAAAAATTAGGTAAATATATAAATGGGATGTCTCTCACATACGATGAAAAAATAAGTTCGGAAGATGCAGAAAAAGTAAAATCCAGAATAAAAAAAGAGTTAGAAGAAAAAAGGATAGAAATAAAGAAAAAACAGGAAGGTAAAGAAAAAAAACTTCAAGAAACAATGAAAAGCAAAGAAGTTAGTAAAACTTTATCGAATACTGCAATAACGAAAGAAAATTTTTCGGTAGATTCCATGTCTGTAGAAAAATTGAGAGAAGCAGTTATTTGGTCAGAAGTAATTGGAGAGCCAGTATGTAGAAGACGTAGAAACCAAAGAAGGTCATGTGGAGGTCATACATGCCGATAAGTGTAATGCTTGTAGAAGATGAAGAAGGTATCAGAAAACTTTTAAGTAAAGTGATTGAAAAAAAACCTGGATTTGAGGTTGTTGCAGAAAGTGATAATTTAGCAAATGCAGTAACACTCTTTATGAAGAATAAACCAGAGGTTGTTTTTTTAGACATTGAAATAGGTGGAGAAAGTGGACTGGAATGTGCAAAGATTATTGCAGATTTAGAACCAAAAACAAAAATAATCTTTGCTACTGCTCACTCAGAATATATGTCGGATGCTTTTGAAGTATATGCGTTTGATTATATTGTGAAGCCTTTTAATATTGAAAGAGTGAATCATACTCTTGAAAGAATAGAAAATTTGTCTCAAAAGCAGGATATTGATTCTTCTCATCTCGATAAAATTGTAAAATACGAAAAAGGCTTGGAAAAACTTCTTGTCAAAGGCAAAGAAAGTATGAGCTTTGTGGATATAAAAGATATCATACTGATTCAAAGAGAAAATGGAAGTACAGTTATTTATACAAGAACTGATTCTTTTACAACTTCTGCAAGTCTTAGTGATATAGAAGCAAAGTTGGACAAAGACCAGTTTTTAAGAAGTCATAAGTCGTATATTATAAACATTTCACAAATAAAGAAGATTGAACCTTATGGACGCTGGACTTATGTTGTGACATTTAAAGATATTGATAAAGATGCGCTTATGATAAGTGAAAAATACGAAGAAATAAAGAAGAGATTTTTATAAAAATCGGATATTGTAAAGTAATGTAAAATTTCTTAAAAATATAATTCCTATTTCTTGTAATTTTATTTAAATGTGATAAAATCATAGCTTAGATGTTAGTTTATATAAATTTTATAAATAACACCTAGGCTATGTTTTTTATTATACGGAGGAAAAATTATGGAAGCATACAGTATATTTAAAGATCTTGCCATTATTATTGTTGCGGCAAAAATTTTCGGTATTATAGCAAGAAAGTGTAAGGCACCACAGGTAGTAGGAGAAATTATTGCAGGACTTGTAATAGGACCTTGTATGTTAGGTCTGGTAGATCAGACGGATTTCTTATTACAGATGGCAGAAATAGGTGTTGTATTATTAATGTTTTCTGCTGGTCTTGAAACGGACTTAAAGGAACTTTTAAAAACAGGACCAATTGCATTTTTAATTGCATGTGCTGGTGTATTTATTCCTTTAGTTGGTGGAACATTACTTTATATGGGATTTTATGGAGCATCTCCGTGGGGATCAGAAGAGTTTTATAAAGCAGTTTTTATGGGAACGATCATGACTGCAACTTCTGTAAGTATTACAGTACAGTCTCTTCGTGAAATGGGACGTTTGAAAGGCAAAGTAGGAACAACGATCTTAAGTGCAGCTATTATTGATGATGTAATTGGTATTATCGTACTTACTTTTGTAATTGGATTTAAAACTCCGGATTCAAAACCGGTAGATGTTATTATTTCTACTGTTTTATTCTTTGTATTTGCTATTGTAGTTGGATATGTCTGTTATAAAGTATTTAAGTGGGTAGATGCAAAATATCCACATACAAGACGTATTCCAATTGCGGGACTTGCACTTTGTTTCGCTTTGGCTTATATAGCAGAAGAATTTTTTGGAATTGCAGATATTACCGGTGCTTATGTGGCAGGTATTATTCTTTGTTCTATCAAAGATTCTGAATATATTGCAGAAAAAATGGACATTAATTCTTATATGTTGTTTGGGCCGGTATTCTTTGCTAGTATTGGTCTGAAAACAAATATTGATAATATTGATTCTTCTATTATCGCTTTCTCAATTGCCTTTGTTATTGTAGCATTAATTGCAAAGATTATAGGATGTGGACTTGTAGCAAAGATTTGTAAGTTCAGTTGGGGTGATTCCTTAAAAGTTGGTGTTGGAATGATGACACGAGGAGAAGTAGCCTTGATCGTTTCTCAGAAGGGTCTTTCTGTAGGACTTTTATCACCAGTATACTTTACTGCAGTTATCTTGTTGATCATTGTTTCTTCTATTTGTACACCGATCATATTAAAGGTATTATATGCAAAGCATGGAGAAGCTGAACCAGCGTAGAATTGTCCACATAATTTTTGATTGACAAAGAAATATCAATAAGTTATAGTAAAAAAGCAGTGACAACAGTAAATGAAAGAATGGAGATATTGAAGGAATGATAATTATTTCTCGCTAATCAAACAATTAAAAGTACACAAATAATTTTAAGGTTCTTAATGGCAATCATTAAGAAGTTTATTTGTGTGTTTAGCAGAGAATAATTCATTCCAATAACATATTTTGATATAGAAAATAAAAGTTATGGACTCACAAATGGGCGCAGGAATTATTCCTGCGTCTTTTTTGTTCAATAAAAATAAAGGAGCTTTTTTATGTCTTTAATAAATGTGAGTGGATTAACTTTTTATTATGATGGAAATTATGACAATATTTTTGAAGAGGTATCATTTCAGATAGATACAGATTGGAAATTAGGTTTTATAGGAAGAAATGGAAAAGGAAAAACAACTTTTCTGAATTTATTACTTGGAAAGTATGAATATAAGGGAACAATAAGTGCCTCTGTGAATTTTGACTATTTTCCTTTTCAAATAGAGAATAAAGAAAAAAATACAATTGATATTGTAGAAAAATTATATCCAGATTATGAATTTTGGAAAATTTGTAGAGAGCTTAGTTTGTTAGATGTGGATGCGGATGTTTTATACCGTCCTTTTCAGACGCTTAGCAATGGAGAGCAGACAAAAGTTATGCTTGCCGTGTTGTTTTCCAAGGAAAATAATTTTTTGTTAATAGATGAACCTACCAATCATCTGGATATGGAAACGAGAATTTTAGTAAAAGAATACCTGAATAAGAAAAAAGGATTTATTTTAGTATCTCATGACAGAAGTTTTTTAGATGGATGTATAGATCATGTGCTTTCTATCAATAAGTGTAATATTGAAGTAATGAAAGGAAATTTTTCTACATGGTGGGAAAATAAGCAGAGACAGGATGCTTATGAGTTGGCTGAAAATGAGAGGCTTAAAAAGGATATTAAAAGGCTGGAAAAAGCAGCAAGGCAGACAAGGGAATGGGCTGATAAGGTAGAATCTACAAAGATAGGAAAAGGAGCACAGAAGCTTAGAAATAAGGGGGATGTGTGTACTGATACAAGAGCTTATATAGGAGAAAAATCCAGAAGGATGCAGCAGAGGCGTAAGAATCTGGAAAACAGACAGGATAAGGCTATTGAAGAAAAATCCGGCTTATTGAAAAATATAGATAGTGCTGAGAACTTAAAGATCATTCCTTTAAAGCATTATAAACAGACTCTTGTTTCTGTGGAAGATTTATCTTTGTATTATGATGATAAATGTGTATGCCAGAATGTCAATTTTAAAATCAACAATGGAGATAGAATTGTATTAAGTGGAAAGAACGGATGTGGAAAATCCAGTATCATTAAGAAAATACTTGGAAATGAAATTGCATTTGAAGGAAAAATAGATGTGGCAGCAGGATTGAAAATATCTTATATCAACCAGGATACTTCTTTTTTGAAGGGAAGCTTGAAGGATTATATTATTGAAAATAATCTGGATGAAAGTCTTTTTAAAGCATTACTGAGAAAACTTGATTTTTCAAGACTCCAATTTGAAAAAAATATGGAGGATTATAGTGGTGGACAAAAGAAAAAGGTTTTGATTGCCAAAAGTCTTTGCGAGCAGGCGCATTTATATATTTGGGATGAACCATTGAATTTTATCGATATCTTTTCAAGAATGCAGATTGAAAATTTAATTCAGGAATTTCAGCCTACTATGCTGCTTGTGGAACATGATAAATCCTTTGTGGATAAAGTATCTACAGAAATTCTTAAGATGTAGATAAGTGACTTTATAATAAAAACGTGATAATATCTTATAAGCAGTAATATTGAAAAAAGTGGAAATTGTACAAATGTGGAGGATATATGAAATTAGGTGAAGAAAAGATTTTAGTATTGGATATAGATGGGACACTTACCAATTCTCAAAAGGAAATAACAGAAAATACAAAGCAGGGTATCAAGAATATTATGGAACGTGGACACATTGTTATGCTTGCTTCAGGACGTCCTACACCGGGGATGAAACGTTATGCGGAAGAATTGGAATTGGAGAAATATGGTGGATATTTATTGTCCTTTAATGGTGGAAAGATCATAAATTGCAAAACAGGAGAAATTGTGTTTCAAAAGACATTACCAAATCATATTCTTCCACGACTTTATAAATTTGCAGTAGCGCATGATTGCGGACTGGTAACCTATCTTGGAGACAGCGTTATTTTAGGAACGAGAAGTGATGAATATGTTGAGTTAGAGGCTAGAATCAATGGCATGCCTATCCGTCAGGTAGAAAACATGATAGATTTTGTTGATTTTGATATGAATAAGTGCCTGATGACTGCACCTGTTGATAAAGCACCTGAATTGGAAAAGCAATTACAGGAAATGTTCGGAGATATCGCTAGTATTTATCGCAGTGAACCATTTTTCATTGAAATTATGCCAAAGGGTGTGGATAAAGCTGCTTCATTAGATAGAATGCTGTGTACAGTTGGATTAAAAAGAGAAAATGCTATTTGCTGTGGCGATGGATTTAATGATATGACTATGATCCAGTATGCCGGGGTAGGCGTAGCAATGGAAAATGCACAGGAAAAAGTAAAAGAGGCAGCAGACTATATTACAAAATCAAATGATGAAGATGGAATTGTAGTAGTAATCGATAAATTTATTTTAAATCAGAATTAATCAAACTTTTTGGATTTCTTAGGAATCTATTAAGTAGAAGGTAGGGAGGGGCAGCAGTGGCAAAGAACACCTATGATAAAATTGTTGAATATATTATTGAAAATCAACAGAAGTTCTACCGTATAGCTTATTGTTATGTTTATAATAAAGATTCTGCGTTGGATATTGTACAAAATGCAATTTGTAAGGCACTTGAACATTATCACAGTTTGCGTAATCCTGATGCTGTAAAAACGTGGTTTTACCGTATTCTTGTAAATGAAAGTTTGACTTACATCAAAAAGAATGGGAAAGAAATAGCATGTGAACCGACAGAACTAAAAGAAGAAATTTACTACGAGCCTAAATTTGAACCAGGTCTTGCGGTATATGATGAAATAAACAAGCTGTCAAAAGAAATGCAGACTGTTGTTGTATTACATTTTTTTGAACAGCTTACATTGAAAGAAATCTCGGAAGTGACCGGTGTCAATTTAAATACAGTCAAATCCAGATTGTATGCAGCTCTTTCAAAGTTGGAAGAAGGGTTAAAGGAGGAGTATTTTGATGGACAATCAAAAAAAGCAGGCACTTCAAGCTAGTGGAAAAGAAGTATATGACAATATTATTATTCCCCCTGAACTTGAAGATGTTGTGAAAAAATCAATTGAATCTGTAGATAAAGAAGCAATCGATATGCAATATAAAAAGCCAGCTAATAATATTTTTGTAATTGCGAAATATATAGGTAGTGCTGCTGCAATCCTTATGCTCAGTTTTATAGTAGGTCTGAACAGCAGCGAAACGTTTGCAAGAGAGATGGAAGAATTGCCTTTTGTTGGGTCTGTTGCAAGAGTATTTACTGTGAGAAATTATACGGTGAAAGAGGATGAGCTTACTATAGATGAAAATGTTCCTAATGTAGAGCTTACTATGGATTCTGAAGGACAGAATGATGTAGAAGCGACTGTGTCTGGTAATGATGCGACACAGTCTGATATAGGGATAGATAGTGTATCGGGGAATAGTGTATCCGGTAATGCAAGTGAACCAAAAACACAAATGACAATATCCGGAAATGATATTGTAGCTGTAAAAGGTGATGAAAAAAGGATTGTAGATACTTTGGATACTCCTACGAATCCTGTGACAGTATCCAGCAATGATGTATATGAACAGGCAGCTGCAGTAAGTGATTTTAATGTGGATATAAATGCGAAAATTGAGAATTATATACAAAGATATGTATCGGATGAAACAAAGCAATTTGAAGAATATAAGATTGCTTTCTTTGAAAATGGTGGAACGGAAGAAGAATGGGCAGATCGAAAATTTGATATTGATGTCAGCTATGAAATAAAATCTCAAAGAGGTGCGATAGTTTCTTTTGTAATTACATCCGATCAAAATTGGTGCTCTACATATGGAGAAAAGACTTACTACAATCTGGATTTGTTGAATGGAAAATGGGTAGTTTTGAGTGATTTACTCGGTGAAAATTATGAAGAAGTTGCTAATGTGCAGATCGTACGTCAAATGAAGCAGCGTGTAAACGAGAATCCTGATTATGTGTATTGGGGAGTAACGGATGAAGGTGCTTCACAGGGATTTGATGGTTTTACAACCGTAGATGAAAATACAAAGTTTTATATTAATGCGGCGGGAAATCCGGTAATTGTATTTGATAAATATGAGATTGCTCCGGGATTTATGGGAGAGCAGGAATTTGAGATTGTTGTGGAGAAGGATACGACAGTAAATTAAAAGAAAATTTATATAAAATGGGAAGACATTAATTTTCTAAATGAAAAATGTCTTCCCATTTTATTTTTATGCTATTCCCATAAGGTATGCGATAAAGTAGAGAATCAGTAAGTGTACCGGATAGAAGGCGTAAAATACATATTTCAAGTTCAAACCTCTTTCCCCATTGTATTTAGAGACAGGGATGATGGTGAAGAAAGCTGTAATTTCAGTAAGGCTCATAATGTTCAGTATTATACATCCAGCAGTCATTTCTAAAACTTTATTTTTACGAAGAAGGTACATTACAACAATAGTAAGGACACCCATTTCTGAATAGTCGGTTTTTAATAAATTTGCGATTACCATAAAAACGATAGTAGCTGGAATGATCAACAAATATTTTAACCAAGCTTTCTGACTGAATTTTTCTTCAATAAATTTGATGGTAATTAATGCACATAACCCAAGGAAAAGGGTAAAAAACACATTTTGGTAATTTTTATAGAACAAAGAGCCCATAAAAGCCAGATTAAAAGGCAATTCTGAAATAAATGCAAATAATAAAAGGCGAAATGCATATTTCCATACGTTTCTTGTGTGCATAAATCCTTCAATTAGAAGAAAGCAAAAGATTGGAAATCCAAGTCGTCCGATCAAACGAAAAATAACGTCTAATACAAGAATACCATGTTCCATAGGCATGCGTTCTAAAATAACAGCTCCTGTATGGTCGATAAACATTGTTATGATAGCGATCAGTTTTAGTGTACTTCCAGGAATCCCTTTTTTAGAAGTAGTTTGATTTACAGTCATTGTTTCAGTCATAAATATATCCCCTTTCACGTATATTATCTTTTAAATCTACCATAAACGGGTAGTCCATTTCGTACAATCCCATACATCAGTAGCCAATCCTTCAAAAAATTCCGGTTCATGGCATACCATTAATATACTTCCTTTATATTCTATAAGTGCTCGTTTTAATTCCTCTTTTGCATCTACATCCAAATGATTGGTAGGTTCATCCAGAAGAAGGATATTAGTTTCGCGATTGATCAATTTGCAAAGACGTACTTTTGCCTGTTCACCACCACTGAGTACTTTGACTTTGCTTTCAATGTGCTTTGTTGTTAATCCGCATTTTGCAAGAGCAGAACGAACTTCATATTGAGAAAAAGAAGGAAATTCTTTCCAGATCTCTTCAATACAGGTTGTTTCGACGGACTGATCCATTTCCTGTTCAAAATAACCAATATGAAGGTAATCTCCTTGTTCTACTTTTCCTTCCAAAGGTTTGATAAGTCCTAAAATGCTTTTTAAAAGTGTCGTTTTACCGATACCATTAGAACCAGTCAAGACAATCTTTTGACCTCTTTCCATTTCTAAGTTCAATGGTTTAGATAAAGGTTCGTCATAACCAATAACTAAATCAGTTGTCTGGAAAATGTAACGGCTAGGTGTTCTTGCCTCTTTAAAATGAAATTCCGGCTTCGGTTTTTCTCCCGCTAGCTCAATCACATCCATTTTATCTAATTTTTTCTGTCTGGACATAGCCATGTTTCTTGTAGCAACGCGTGCTTTATTTCTTGCCACAAAATCCTTCAGGTCAGCGATTTCTTTCTGCTGTTTATTATATGCAGCTTCAAGCTGCGCTTTTTTCATTTCATAAACTTCCATAAATTTATCGTAGTCGCCAACATAACGATTTAATTCCTGGTTATCCATGTGATAAATCAGGTTGATCACGCTATTTAAAAATGGAATGTCATGAGAAATCAAAATAAAAGCATTCTCATAATCATTCAAATAGCGTTTCAGCCATTCAATGTGTTCCATATCCAAATAGTTTGTAGGTTCATCTAATAAAAGAATGTCTGGTTTTTCCAATAAGAGTTTACCAAGTAAGACTTTTGTCCTTTGCCCGCCACTTAAATCGGTTACATCTTTATCTAATCCAATTTCTGTAAGTCCTAAGGCACGTCCTACTTCTTCTACTTTAGAATCGATCATATAAAAATCATGCATAGTAAGGAGATCCTGAATCGTTCCAAGCTCTTCCATGTAAATATTTAACTGTTCTTCATCAGCTTCGCCCATTTTGTCACAGATTTCGTTCATTTGAGCTTCCATTTCATATAAAAAATTAAAAGCAGATGAGAGAACATCACGAATGGTCATACCTTTTTCCAAAACCGTATGCTGGTCCAAGTAACCTACACGTACATTTTTTGCCCATTCAATTTTTCCTTCATCAGGCTGCAGCTTTCCGGTAATAATGTTCATAAAGGTAGATTTTCCTTCTCCATTTGCACCAATAAGCCCAATGTGCTCGCCCTTTAAAAGACGAAAAGAAACATTATTAAAAATAGCTCTGTCGCCAAAACCATGTGTCAGATTTTCTACATTTAAAATACTCATAATTTCCTCATTTTATTTTGTTTTATTATAAAAATTTACCGTATCAGTATATATTAAAAAGGAATATTTAGCAATGTATAGGACAAAATATGGAGTATGAATTATTTTAGTGAATGGGTTATGAATCAGGAGGAGCAATAGTGAAGAAAAAAATAGTATGTTTATTGTTGGTATCTGTGATCGCATTGACAGCAGTCGGTTGTTCAAGCAATAAGAATAATGGAAATAATCATCTTGGAAATACTGGAATGCCGGGAAGTGAGGCAGAAGGAGGTTATAATCAGGATATTACTATGCAGGAATTAAAAGAAGCAGTTGTTGCAATTTTAGCAGAAAATTATTGGCCTAATATGGAAATTGATGCAGCTTCTTTAGAAGAAATATATGGAATAAAACCGGATATGTATGAGGATTATTTTGCAGAGTGTCCATCTATTAATGTAAATGTTGATACACTTATTATTGTAAAGGCAAAGGAAGGGCAGGAAGAAAATGTCAAAAATGCCTTGGAAGAATATAGAGAAAGAAATATATCTGAGAATATGCAGTACCCGATGAATTTAGGAAAAGTACAGGCTTCTAGAATAGAGGTTTTTGATCGTTATGTATGCTTTGTACAGCTTGGAGCAGATACTACAGCAGCTATGGATGTAAGCGAAGAAGCCGTTGTAGATCAATGTTTAGAAGAAAATGAACGTGCTTTAGATGCGATTGAAAAAGCTCTTTTAAAGTAAGGATTATAGACAATGACATTTTCAAGCCTTGTATTTTTATTTCGGTTTCTTCCCTTTTTTTTACTCTTATATTTTTTAGTACCAAAAAGAATGAGAAATCTCATTCTTTTTTTGGGAAGCCTTATTTTTTATGGCTGGGGTGAACCATTATTTTTAATTGTCATGCTGTTTTCGGCATGTTCAGATTATATACATGGTATATTGATTGATAAGTATGCAGGTGAGGAAAATGGGAAAAGAGCAAAAATGTTATTAATTTCTTCTATTGTAATTAATTTGGTTTTGCTTGGAGTTTTTAAATATACAGGACTGCTGCCTCTTCCAATTGGAATATCATTCTATACGTTTCAAACTATGTCTTATACGATTGATGTGTATAAAAAAGAGGTAAAGGTACAGAAGAACTTTTTGGATTTTAGTGTATTCGTAACGATGTTTCCACAGCTTATAGCAGGTCCTATTGTAAAATACAAAACTGTGGAAGCAGATTTAAAAATGAGAAATACCAGTGCAGATCAAATAGCATATGGAATAAAAAGACTGATTATTGGGCTTGGAAAAAAGGTACTGCTTGCTAACAATGTGGGAATGCTTTGGGAGTATGCATATAGCTTAAATAGCAGTGAACGTACGGTTTTACTAGTCTGGATCGGAGCAATGGCATATGCTTTACAAATCTATTTTGATTTTTCAGGATATTCTGATATGGCAATCGGGCTTGGTGCTATGTTAGGTTTTCATTTTCCTGAAAACTTTCATTATCCTTATATTGCACAAAGCATTACAGATTTTTGGCGAAGATGGCATATTTCTTTAAGCAGCTGGTTTAAAGAGTATGTGTATATTCCTCTTGGCGGAAATCAAAAAGGAGTCAAAAGACAATTGATCAACATTTTGATCGTGTGGACTTTGACAGGTATATGGCATGGAGCAGGCTTTCATTTTTTAGTATGGGGACTTTGGTTCGCAGTATTTCTTATGATAGAAAAAATCGGATTTCTTTCTATATTAAAAAAGGTTCCTGCTATTTTTCGCTTTCTTTATACACTCATCATTATTTTAATAAGCTGGGTATTTTTTGCTTCCGAATCTCTTACGGAAAGCATAATTTATATTCAAAATATGTTTGGTATGGGAAATACAGCTCTTTCTAATAAAGATACTCTCTATCAGTTAAACAATTATTATGTTTTGCTTATAATTGGGATGATTTTATCAACACCAATAGTAAAAATAGTTGGAAATTATTTAGAAAAAAAGCAGCAAATTATATATATCGGATTGGAAAGTGTGGGTTTAGTTTGCATTTTCTTTTTGTCTGTCGCTTATATTGTGGATGCCTCTTATAATCCATTTTTATATTTTCGTTTTTAAAAGAGACTTTTATGTAAAAGGGTAAAAATTTGAAAAAGAATGTAGCTTATATTATTTTATTTGGATGTATTTTAGTTTTTATAGCGGTTGCTGATTTATGGAAAGAAGAGAAACATTTTTCAGAGTCAGAAAATAGGATTCTTGCACAAAAGCCAACCTTTCATATAAAGCAATTTATAGAGGGAAATTTCAGAGAAGAATATGAGGAATATGTAAGTGATCAGTTCTTATACAGGGATACATGGATTTTGTTAAAAACGTATGCGGATATTGCTTTTGCAAAAAAGGAGATAAATGGAGTTTATCTTGTTTCATCTGATACTTTACTGGAGAAACATGATGTAAAAATGTTGGAAGAAAAGTCAGAAGAAAAGTTAGAACAATTAAAAGAGCTTTCCAAATGGTGTGATGGAAAATATGATCTTTCGGTGATACTTGTTCCTACGGCAGATGAAGTATACAAGGACAAACTCCCCAAATACGCGCCTCACTTTGATCAGGAAAATTTTTTAAATGAAGCGGAACAGATTGTTGGAAGTACACATTTCATTAACGTAGAAGAAATTTTAAAGGAACGGAAAAGGGCATATATTTATTATAGGACAGATCATCATTGGACTACTTTGGGGGCTTTTTATGCATATCAGGTATGGGGAGAAAAAAAGGGAGTGGAACCGCTGTCTCTGGATAAATTTACGAGAGAAACGATTTCAGAAGATTTTCTTGGTACACTGCAAAGTAAAGTAAATATTCCAATGAAGCCAGACAAAATGGAAATATTTATACCAAAGGTAGAACAGAAATATAGCATTTATTATGATTTTACAGATGAAGTGGAAAGCAGATTGTATGAAAAGAAGTATTTTAATAGAAAGGATAAATACAGTGCTTTTTTAAATGGAAATCATGCTTTTATAGAAATACAGACAGAGAATCATAATGGAAAGAATGTTATGGTAGTAAAAGATTCGTATGCGAATTGTTTCATTCCTTTTTTAACAAGTCATTATGAAGATATTTATGTTGTGGATTTTCGATATTATCGTGGGAATCTGCAGGATCTATTGGAGGAGTATGAGGTAGATGATATACTGGTGCTTTATAATGTGGTGCATTTCATCGAAGAATTTAGGTATTAAAAGATGGATTGCAATATTGAACACAAATCATGCGTAGATTATAATAGGAATGTGTATTAATATGTTTAAATAAGGAGATCGTAGATGGAAAAAGCAGTTATTTTCGATATGGATGGTGTTTTGTTTGACACAGAGCGACTTTGTAGAGAGACTTGGAATAAAATTGCAAAAGAGAAGAATTTGGAAAATATAGATGAAGTGTTGACTGCCAGTACCGGTTCCAATAGACAGGATACGATCGTTATTATGAAAAAAGCCTATGGCGAGGATTTTGATGCAATAGGTTTTATGGATATCTGTTCTCAAATAAATATAAAAAGAATGGATGAGGAAGGGATTCCGATTAAAAAAGGTGCAAAAGAAATACTGGAGTTTTTAAAAGAAGAAAATTATAAGATCGGACTTGCTTCTTCTACAAGAAAATTCCGTGTTTTGGAAAATTTAGAGAAAAGTGGTTTTAAAGACTATTTTCAAATAGTAGTTGGCGGTGATATGATCGAGCACAGCAAACCTAATCCGGACATTTATCTACTTGCTTGCAAAGAATTAGGTGTAAATCCGGCAGAAACTTTTGCAATCGAAGATTCTCCAAATGGAATACGCTCAGCATATCGTGCCGGAATGAAACCGGTTATGGTACCGGATCTGTTAGTTCCCACAGAGGAGATATTGTCTATGACAGTAACCTGTAAAAAAGATTTATTTGAAGTTATTGAATATTTTAAAAGTTTGAGTGATGAAGCGAGTCGCGGATAGGAGCGTAAATGAGAAAGATTTTAGTTGTAGTTGACATGCAGAATGACTTTATTGATGGTGCTCTTGGAACAAAAGAAGCACAGCAGATTGTAGAACCTGTTATACATAAAATAAAGGAATATGATATTACAAATATTTATACAACGAGAGATACACATGGAACGGATTATTTATCTACACAGGAAGGAAAAAATCTTCCGGTAGAGCATTGTATAAAAGGCACAGAAGGATGGGAGATCAGAGCGGAGATTGCAGAGTTGTTGCAGGGCGCAGTAGTTGTTGATAAGCCTTCTTTTGGAAGTTTGGAATTGGCAGAACTTTTGTATGAAGAAAATAAAAAGGAAGAACTGGAAGTTGAATTGGTCGGACTCTGTACAGATATTTGTGTAGTTTCTAATGCAATCCTATTAAAAGCAAAAATGCCGGAAATCCAAATTTCTGTAGATGCTTCCTGTTGCGCGGGAGTAACACCTGAGAGTCATCAGGCTGCATTGGAAACAATGAAAATGTGCCAGATTCAAATATTATAAGTTTTTAGATAAGAAGGAAATTTGTTTGAAAAATAACATCATAAAGGAATTTACTTACAAAGGAAAAATATATGAATATACCATTGTAAGAAGTAAGAGGAAAACATTTGCAATTTCTATAGGAACAGAGAAAGGAATTGTTGTTAAAATTCCACTGTATTTTCCGGCAGAGGATATTGAAAAACTGGTAATAGAAAAAGCAGAGTGGATTGCAGAAAAATATGAGCAGATGGAAGAGCAGGAGCAGAAAAAGCCTGTACATCATTTTGAAAGTGGAGAAACATTTTATTTTCGGGGAACAAGTCTTATACTTAATTTGATCATCAATCCTGATAGAAAGAGAATTATGGTTAAGAAGCAAGCAGGAACCTTACTTGTGGTTTCTCCAAATGCAGAAAAAACAGTAATAAGAGCTGCAATTGAAAAATGGTATCGGGAACGCGCCAGAGAAGTTATTACCGATAAGGTTATCTATTATCAGCGTTTTGTTGGAAAGAATGTTGGAGAGATACGCATTAAGGAGCAAAAAAGTCGCTGGGGCAGCTGCAGCAGTCAGGCAAATTTAAATTTTAACTGGAAAATCGTTATGGCGCCGGATGAAATTATAGATTATCTTGTAGTACATGAACTATGTCATCTGTTACATATGAATCATTCTAAACAATTTTGGAATAGTGTAGGAAATATTATCCCAGATTATAAAGAAAGAGAAAAATGGTTAAAAGAAAAAGGAACTCTGTTATGTTTATAGAGTTCCTTAATTCATATACTCCTATTTTTAAATTTTAAGGTTAAATAAATTTATAGCATTTTTATACATCAAATCGTTATAAGCAGCTCTATCAATTTTTTCAGGGAGTACATGAAAATAGTCCTGATAAAGGGAACGTTCCCCTTTTGGATTACAGAAATAAGTATCTAAACCGTCTATTGGAGAATCACTTCCAAAGAGCATTTTCTTACTACCATATCGCTTGATGGCTTCGATAGTAGTTTTCATCGGAACCCAAGTCGTATCACCATAGAGATTATCTGCTTTTCCAAGAAGTTCTAATGCCTCTCTATTATCACTTCCAAGGCCCATATGAACCATAACAAAAGGGATGGAAGGATATAATTTTGCTGCTTCATAAAGGTGAACTGGTGACGCTGCTTCACAGCCACCGGTATGTGATACTACTGGTAAATTATATTTTTTTGCAAGTTCCAGATAAGGAATGGTTCGTTCATCAGTTGGTGATACATTGGAATGAAACGGATGCAGTTTCAATGCAAAAATAATATCCAAATTGTCCTCAATCATTTTTTCTAATTCTGTTGTCAATCCTTGTGTATAAGGCTTTACCCAAACAGCAACACCGATTTTTTCAGGATAATTTCTTGCAAATTTAAGCGTTCTATCAAGTGCTGTCTCCTGAGATATTTGTATTTCTTCCGGCAGCAGATTTTGTTGATGATCCATTTCTGCTGCATCTCCATTTGATACGATAGCATAATCAATTTCATATTTCTTCATGGATTCGATAACTATCTTTTCACTCATTTGAAAGCCAACGGCTTCTCCACCAATGTGTACATGTGTATCAATTCGCATAATATCGCTTCTTTCTAGATCTATTTTTTAAATTTTTTATAGCATATTATAGAATAAGGCACAACCGTTTTTTTTACAAGATATCTTATTATTCCTCTGCCTTAGCAGAAATAAATCTTACTACAGCATCTTCAATCCTATGATGTTTTACACCATTTATATGAATTGCCAGACCATTGATCTCCACATCGAAACAGGTTCCATTGTCCGGTACTTCTCCAAGGAAATCGCATATATAACCATTAAATGTTTCATATTCTTCGGATGGAAGTTCTAATTGCAGCTGCTCTGCTACAACCTCTAAAGGTGCTGAACCTTGAATGACCCATTCCATATTATCTGTCTGAATAATATCCTCCGGTTTATCTTCATCTGTGTCTTCCGTCAGTTCACCAACAAGTAATTCCAATAAATCACGCATGGTAACAATTCCGCTCATGCCGCCATATTCATCAATAACAACAGAAAAGTAGCAGCCGGACTTTTTCATTTTTCTAAAAAGAATGTTCGCTTTCATGGTTTCCGGTACAAAAACAGGTTTTCGTACAGCAGAATTAAGAACGGTCTCTTTTGTATCAATTTCCATTCTGAGATATTCTTTGGAATCCAGAATGCCAATAATATCATCATTAGTATCGCCGCAAATAGGATAATAATTATGTCTGGTAGAGTAAATTGTTTTATTCCATTCTTCTAGATCATCTTCAAGATATAAGCTTATGACATCTCTTCTATGAGTACATATTTCTTCTAAAGGAGTGTCATTAAATTCAAAAATGTTCTGAATCATTTCATTTTCAGAGGAGTCGATAGTTCCTTTTTCACTTCCGGCTTCCACCATCATACGAATTTCTTCCTCGGTGACTTGTTCCTCTTCATTCGGATCAATACCCATCAAACGCAAAACACCATTTGTTGAAGCTGTTAAAAGCCAAACGAGTGGGGCAAACAGTTTAGAAACAACAGTCAGAATGCCGGAAAGAGCAAGTGACATGCTTTCCGTTTTTTGCATGGCAATACGTTTCGGTATCAGTTCACCAAATACAATACTGAAATAGGCGATGATCAAGGTGATCAAAAACACGCATATGGAATTTAATGCATTAGCAGGGATGGAAACACCTGCGTTTATTAAGAAAGTTACAAGCGGTGTAGCAAAGTTATCTGCTGCATAAGCACTTCCAAGAAAACCTGCAAGGGTAATGGCAACTTGTATGGTGGCAAGAAATTTTGCCGGGTTTGCGGTCAGGGAAACAAGTCGTGCCGCTTTTTTATTTCCATCTTCTGCAAGTTTTTCAAGCTTCGTGCCACTCATAGAAATGACAGCCAACTCTGCACTGGCAAAAACTGCATTTAAAAAAATTAAGATCATTTGTAAAATAATTGCTCCAATCATAAATATCTCCTTGTGTAATAGTGGCGTATACAATGCGCCAAACAATAAATAACGAAAAATAAAAACGCAAAAGGGTACAATCTATGCTTTTTACGAAGCACAGACCGCACCCTTTATATATTCCTATTATCCCATGGAATAAAAATATAATATGTAGACGTATCCGCGTTACCGTCATCTTCCATGTTCTAATCGACCTCCTAACAACTCTTTGAAAAAATAAATGTGTATCAGCAAACTGCATAAATTATATGTAATTATATGTAAGCATTCGTGGAAAGTCAATTTTGATCCCGTAAAGAAAAAGTAAAGGTTTATATGGAAACTGAAAGTTGCGGCATTGCAAACTGGATTTGGTAGTTTTTTTTTGCATTCCAAAGCTGCTTGAATTTTGTTAAAAATGGAAAAATTAGAACGTAATCGCTGGTAAAAGCGTTTATACTTGTGATAGAGTAAGTTTAGATGTTTCCTACTAAATTCGTATGAAAAAACAAAAGGTCAGAATCGGGAGGCACATATGAGGGACAGAAATATAGGAAAAATCATTTATACTTTAAGAACATGTAATAACGTTTCACAAGAAAAACTGGCAAGAGGATTATGTTCTGTTCCAGCATTATCAAGAATCGAAGCTTGTGAAAGGATACCGGACAAACTTCTTTTAGATGCTTTAATGCAAAGACTTGGAAAATCTCCGGATAAACTGGAATCTATCGTATCAGCAGGAGGTTATGAACTCTATTTGTATAGGGAAAAAATTCAAAGTCATATTGTTGATGGGAATTATGAAGAAGCAAAAATTGTTCTTGGAAAATATGCAGAAAAAAAAGAAGCAGAAGAAAAGGTAAATAAGCAATATATATTAAAAATAAGAGCAGCCTTAAGCGAGCTCGCAGATAAAGATGTAGAAAAAAGCCGGAAATATATTGAAGAAGCAATCAGGATAACTATGCCGGAAGGTGGACTAGCAGCTTTGGAAAATTCTCTTTTATCTATATCAGAAATACAGCTTCTTTTGATGGAAATAAGCCATTATAAGAGTAATGATGATGAAGAAGTGTGGAATGTATTAAATCAATTAAATCATTATGTGAAAGTACATTATACAGATGAAGAAGAGCTTGTGAAAATTTATGTGAAAATAGCCCGGGCTGAAGCAAGAATTTTATTGGAACGAAAAAGATATGATAAAGCAGTAGAAATATGTGAATCGGCTTTGGATTTACTTGGAAAGAATGGTGTATTATTAAATTTTCAAGAAATATTAGCATTGATGATAGAAGGGCTTGTACATTTAGATGATCAGAAAAAACTTCATAAAATGCAGAAATGGAAGAAGCATTAAAAGAAGTAGTCAAAGCATTAGAATTAACTTTTGAATATAATGATGGGAATTTTGAAACGGATGTGATCCTTTCACAGGAAGAAGTAAAGATCATTAATTACATTGGCACATTACATAAAAAAATGAACCAGACAAAAAAGGCAATTGCTATATATAAAAAAGTAGTAGAAAGCTATCAATCCAGTAAAGTATCGGCAAAATATCATTATACAGGAAGTAATTTAATCTTAGCAAATTTAAGTCTCAGTTTAGAGGAAATGAACCAGTTAACGGAAAGCATGGATATGGCAAAGCTGGGAATCTCACAAGTTCTTAATTGTGGAAGAGGAAGTCTTTTAGCAAATTTCTTATCAAATATAGCGTGCTGTTTTGAAAAAATTACTTGGTACTAAAATTCATCTAATACGCAACCACCGATGGAACAAACTGTTACAGAATCAGATGGCTCCCCTGTTGAAGGGAATGCAAAACCTAAAATGAATGCTGCTGTCAGTGCTAGAGTTAATAATTTTTTTTTCATGATATATCCTTCCTTTCTTAAAATGGGGTGTTTTTGTT
>JAGKTQ010000057.1 GCA_021153325.1 Lachnospiraceae bacterium
TCTCTTACAAGCTCGTCCTGCGTAATTCCGTCTTTTTTATATAATGAACCGAGATACATAAGCTCCGTAGCTGTAATATCCACCTTTTCAAGTTCGTTATTTAGAAACATATTAAATTGTCTGTATAAAATACTGATATTCTTTCCTATGGTCTCCATATAGCCTCCTTTGGTTGACAAGTCAACTATATATCTTTTTAGTTGTTTTGTCAACTAATTTTATATGTAAATATAGCAGGAGCATTTACTCCTGCTACTAAAAATCAACCTGGAATTTGTACCTCTATTTGCTATATCTTATTTCTTCCATAACCCATGTAAATTGCAGTACTCATAGGCTGCCACAAATTCTTCTCCATCCACAAGTTTAAACTCTGCTCTTGGTTTATCTGTATATTCTAATTTAACTTTCTGACTACCTCTTGTTGTTTCAATAGCAATCCACTGAATATAATGTGCTTCTACCATTGGATGCTCTACTTCACCAACTTCAACAGTCACCTTGTCTCCATCCACTGTTACAACAGGTACATGCTTCTCATGTGCTCCATCACTGGTTCCCGGTACAATCTCTGTCATCTTCTGACCACAGCACATAACTGGAACACCTGACTCCTTCACATATTCAATAATATTTCCACAATGCTCACAAATATAATATTTCATATAAAAAACCTCCCTATTAATAATTCTCTTTACGTGCTTCAAAATATGCCTGTGGATGATTACATACAGGACAAACTTCCGGTGCTTCAAGACCGACTACTACATGACCACAGTTACGACATTCCCACATAGTTACGCCACTCTTTTTAAACACTTCCATAGTTTCAACATTTTTAAGCAATGCACGATATCTTTCCTCATGCAACTTCTCGATGGCAGCTACACCTCTAAACTGTGCTGCAAGTTCTGTAAAGCCTTCTTCCTCTGCATCCTTTGCCATTCTCTCATACATATCGGTCCATTCTGCATTTTCGCCTTCTGCTGCATGAAGAAGGTTTTCTGCTGTATCACCAAGTTCGCCCAAGGCTTTAAACCAAAGCTTTGCGTGTTCTTTCTCATTCTCGGCTGTCTGTAAGAACAAAGCCGCAATCTGTTCATATCCGGCTTTCTTTGCTACAGATGCAAAGTAAGTGTACTTATTTCTTGCCTGTGACTCACCGGCAAATGCTTCCCATAAGTTCTTTTCTGTTTTGGTTCCTGCGTATGGGTTCTTCTTAACCTCTGCTACTTTCTCGAATTTCTCAGCCGGCTGCTTACATATTGGGCACTGCTCCGGTGGCTGTTCTCCTTCGTGAACGTATCCGCATACTGTACATTTCCATGTTGTCATAATTGTTTCTCCCTTCGACTTTTCTTTTTTTTCATTATTTGGAACAATTTCTAATAACTTCTTTGCTGTTTCCATTGGAAAGTCTGACGTAGGAGGATTTGCAATCAACTCCTCTAATAACTCATGTACATTATTGCTCTGTGGAAGCATAAAACCAGCTTCTCTAACAATATCTTCCGCAATCAGTCTTTCTGATTTGGCTACTGCATTCATTAAACGGCTAAGTCCTTCCATATCCGTTGTATCTGCTATTTGTCTGGCCATAGTCTCACCATCAGACTTATTCTGTGCCAGTTCGTTTAATGTAGCCTTTACTTCATCCGTTTTAGATTGTTGTGGCGGAAACTCAACGGGTACCATGCTGATAGCTCCACTAGGACAAGCCTGCGCACACATTCCGCATCCCACACATTTATTGATATCAATAATACTATCTTCCGTATCTGTCGCTCCATAAGGACATACATACAGACACAGGCAATCCTTTGTACAAAGCCTAAGGTTTCTAACTGCCTTTAATTCCATATTTATGCTCTCCCTTCTATCTTTTCAAATTTATAAGGAGGAACTTTACATACCGGGCAAAGCTCAGGTGGTGTCTCTCCAATATATACAAATCCACACACTGTACAAACCCAAATGTCTGTATCAGCAAGCATTGCCTCTCCTTCATTCAGATATCTGTTTACCAGTGATGAAAGCATTCTTGTAACCTTTTCACCCCATACACAGATTCTTGCTGCACCCCTATCTTTATTTTGGTCCGCAACAGCTCTAACATGAGGATATTTATCTATATCCTCATGTAACAGTTTCGCCACATTTTCAACAGTTGCATCATTTACTGCCGGTGTAATACTGGTAAAATATGCTGCCAGTTCATTGAACAGACCTGCTTCCTCCGATTTGTACTGCTTTTCACAACCTCTTGCAAGATTAGAGCATACCGCAGCTAATTGTCCCGCTGAAAGTTTTTTTAGGTCTGCAGCCTCTGTATTCACACTGACTGGATTTACTTCTGTTTTGGGTACTTCCGGCTTAAAATCAGATTTAACCGCACCACAAAGTGGACATTTCCAGTCCTCCGGCAACTGTTCAAATGGGACTTTTTCTTTTTCATCATCATAGACATATCCACAAATTTGACATATGTACCTCATAAAATACCTCCTTTTTATTTTTCCATACCACAAGGGTATGTACATTCACTCATTTGTTTTTCATGGATGACACTTGCGTAAAAACGATATCCACCGGAAAAATTATAACAATCAAAACCATTCTGAGTTAATATTCGGCAAGCGATATAACTTCGGAGACCACTCTGGCATATTACATACACCGGCTTACTGTCATCAATTTCATTCATTCGTTCTCTTAAGTCATCCACCGGAATATTGATATACCCATCAATGTGCCCCTGTTGATACTCCCAAACTGTTCTTGCATCCAATAAAGTAACACTTCCGTCTCTCGGAAGGTCTGCAATCTCATCCCAGTGATACTGTTTCACAAATCCATTCCTGATGTTTTCAATCATAAATCCTGCCATATTAACAGGGTCCTTCGCCGATGAAAATGGTGGCGCATATGCCAAATCTAAATCCTTAAGCATATTCGCTTTCATACCGGCATGCATTGCTGTAGCAAGCACATCCAGTCTCTTATCCACACCTTCTGTTCCCACAATCTGCGCTCCAAGAAGTTTCCATGTATCCTTTTCAAAAACAACTTTCATGGTCATAACTTTTGCACCGGGATAATAACCTGCATGAGAAGCCGGGGAAAGGACAACACTTTCACAATCAATTCCCATAGATTTAGCTACTTTCTCAGTCAAACCAGTTCCTGCAACAGTCATATCAAATATCTTTATTATGGAGGAACCCATAGAACCCTGATAATGACTATCCCCTCCACAGATATTATCTGCTGCAATACGCCCCTGTTTATTCGCCGGTCCTGCAAGTGCAATTACGGTATCTTCTTCTGTCACAAAATGTTTCACCTGAATAGCATCACCCACAGCATAAATATCCTGTACAGAGGTTTCCATACGATCATTTACGACAATACTTCCTTTTACACCAAGCTTTAGTCCTGCTTGTTTTGCAAGACTATTTTCGGGTGCCACTCCTATGGCAAGCAAAACCATATCAGCTGCTATTTCACTATTATCTTCCAGCAGGGTCACAATACGTTCCCCATCCTGTCGAAAAGAGGTAACATTACTATTCAGTCTTAATGAAATCCCCTTTACCCGAAGCTTACTATGAACAAACGAAGCCATATCATAATCCAGCGTATTCATCAACTGATTCGGCCTCTGAACAATCGTCACATTAAGACCTTTTTCCTTAAGATTTTCCGCAACCTCAATACCTATATAGCCTCCGCCCACAATCACAGCACTTTGCGCTTTTGTTTTTTCCAAATAATCATGAATCCGAAACGTATCTTCTACTGTTCTTAGCGAAAAAATCTTTTCACTGTCGATTCCGGGCAGATTTGGTCTTACAGGTTTTGCACCCGGAGATAATAAGAGCTTATCATAAGGTTCCTCCCATTCTGTACCTGTAAGCAGATTCTTTACTGTTACTGTCTTTTTGGTCACATCAATGTTAGTTACTTCATGATTTACTTTTACTAAAATCCGAAATCTTGTCCAAAAACTTTCCGGCGTCTGAAGTGTCAAATCACTGGAATCTGTGATTACATCACCAATATAATATGGCAGACCACAATTGGCGTAAGAAATATATCCTGTCTTTTCAAAAACAATTATTTCTGCACTTTCGTCCAGACGGCGAATTCTTGCTGCGGCCGAAGCTCCACCAGCCACACCACCTATAATTACCACTTTCATTTCTTACACCTCAATTCGTTTTATAAATTAATGCTTTCCACAACCATGGTCTCCACATGTATGTCTATCCTCATGGTGATGGTGATTACAATTTGAACCGGTATTTACAAGTGTACCGGCAAGATAACTTGAAACTGCTTTATCCACATTTCCCGTTGCACCTGCACACAGTTCTATTCCGGCTTCTGCAAGCGCCATCTGTGCACCGCCTCCGATACCGCCACAAATAAGTACATCTATCTGATTTGTTGCAAGCACTCCTGCCAGAGCACCATGTCCTTGTCCATTTGAGCTAATCACTTCCGAAGAAATGACTTGATTATCCTCTATTTCATATACTTTAAAATTCTCGGTTCTTCCAAAATGCTGAAATACCTCTTCGTTGTCATATGTTACCGCTATTCGCATAATTCCATTCTCCTTTTTTTGTAATTGTCTTTGATTCAAGTATGATTTCGTTAAATGACATTTTTTACAATGCGGACTTCCATCACAAAGCACATAATTTCCACCTTCGATTTGAAGCCCCTTTCCCATCACTAACGCCTTTGCAATTTTTTCTCTCGCATTATTATAAATTAATTGAGCAGTTGTCCGTGCAACACCTAACTTATTAGCACATTCTTCCTGACTGAATCCTTCCAAGTCAATCAGTCTTATGCTTTCATATTCATCAACAGTCATAATCAACATTTCGCTGTTATCATTTTGCTGAGGTATAAACACTTTAACATCAGGCTCTTTACATACTATTCTCTTTCTACATCTTGGCATCTTAACACCTCTTTTTTTGGCATATGCTATAAAAATATTATACCATATCTCTTTATGAAGTAAAGAAAAACTGTGATAACAAAATCACAGTCTTCTTTCAAAAACATATTCTATTTTAGAAGATAAGTCTTCTCTAAAAACGTATCCAAGTCTATTGAATTTCTTTATTTCTTCAGGATTTTCAATGCAGTTTTCTGCCATGAATCTAACCATT
>JAGKTQ010000028.1 GCA_021153325.1 Lachnospiraceae bacterium
GATGATTACTAATCGGTCGAGGGCTTATCCTAAGAAGGTTAGAGGAAGAGATGGAAAGAGAATTAAGATAAGATCAATGTTCGGTTTTGAAGGTATAATATTAAAAATATACGTTTGAATTACCTTATTTACAATGTGTAGATAAGGTTTTTTTGTGCTTAAAATAATTTTATTTTTAGTATAAAAGCATTTTAAAATGTCAATTCTTTCATAAAAATGTACAAAATAATTGTTTATATTCTTAAAATATTGTCTATTTTTGAAATTTTGTGTGTCTTTTTTGACAAGCATGTGATATAATCAACATATGATATGTTTTTCGTATTAATAAAGGGAAAATGTTGTGAGGTGGACATATGGATACAAATATTTTACTTGAAAATGGTACTAACGAATTAGAAGTTCTTGAGTTTACTGTAGCAGGTAATTCTTATGGAATTAATGTAGCGAAAATTAGAGAGATTATCACTTATCAACCAGTTACACCTGTTCCAAATTCACATCCAAGTATTGAAGGAATATTCATGCCAAGAGATGTGATGATTACAGCAATTGACTTAAGAAATTGTCTCCAAAGAGGAACATCTGAGGCAGGCGGTTTGTTTATTATTACGAATTTTAATAAACTTGATATTGCATTTCACGTTGATTCTGTAGTAGGTATTCATCGTGTATCATGGAAAGAGATTATTAAACCGGGTGCAACAGTTTCTACTACTGAGGATGGTATTTCAACAGGAATTATTAAATATGATAATAAATTGATCATTATTTTGGATTTTGAAAAGATTGTAACAGATATTAATCCGGAAACAGGATTAAAAACAACAGAGATTGATGCTTTAGGTGAAAGAAGTAGAAGTGACGTTCCTATTTTAATTGCAGAAGATTCAGCATTGCTTAATAAGTTAATTGTAGATTCTCTTAAAAAAGCCGGTTATCATAATTTAATACATACAGAAAATGGTGAAGAAGCATACAAAGTTATTCAGGAATGTAAAGAGGAAGGTACTCTAGATCAGCATGTAAAATGTGTTATCACTGATATTGAAATGCCACTTATGGATGGTCACCGCCTTACAAAATTGATCAAGGAAGATGATGAGACGAAGGATATTCCAGTTGTTATCTTTTCTTCATTAGTAAATGAAGAAATGAAGCGCAAAGGGGAAGCTTTGGGAGCAAATGCTCAGTTATCTAAACCGGAAATTGGTAATCTTGTGAAAGTTATTGATTCATTAGTTTTATAAAACAGATGATATAAAGCCTTTAAAGGAAACCGGGATATGGAAAAGTATTCCGGTTTCTTTTGTCATGTAACACAAGGAGGAAATTTTATTATGGAAAAATATTTAACGTTATTAAAAGAAAAAATAGAAGCATCAGATATGGTTCTGGTCGGTATTGGAGAGAGTTTCGGATATACCGAAAAGCAAGCACTTGAAAATAAAGAATATAGTATTTATTTTGATAAATTAAAAGAGGAAAATGAATGGGCAATGCCTTATGTGTATGCTAAAGTAGCTGAACAAGAAACAGATGAAAAAGCATATTTAAATTTGGCAAAACTTTTGGAGAATAAAAACTATTTTATTGTATCTTTAAGGACGGATGATTTAGTATATAAAAAAGAATTTGGATTTAAAGAGGAGAGAATTGTTACACCATGTGGAGGTGTAAGAAAATTGCAGTGTGAAAATAATTGCAATAATGATATTTTTGAAGTGCCAAGTGGGGTAACAATCGCTTTGGAAAACTTCTGGGCAAATCCGGAAAATGGTTTGGAAGTGCCAGAACAAAAGTGTTCAGAATGCAACAAAAATTTGATGTTTAATAGAATGGGTGCTTCTAAGTATTGTGAAGAAGGGTATTTACCAATGTGGGAGAAGTATACAAAGTGGCTTCAAGGAACATTGAATCATAATTTATGCATTTTGGAATTGGGTGCAGGAATGAAATATCCGTCAGTCATACGCTGGCCGTTTGAAAAGATGGCATTCTTTAATAAGAAAGCTAGTATTTTCCGTGTACATCACAAATTGTATCAATTGACAGAAGAATTAAGCGAAAAAGGGTATGCAGTACCACAGCATCCGATAGAATTTCTGTCAAATTCGTTTGAATAACTACTATATATATGATAAACTATTGCATATATATGGATAAGAACGTTTTGTTTGAAATAAGATAAAAACTGTGTAAAATACATAGGAAAGTGGGGACAGTATTTCATGAGTTCAAATGAAGAATATTTAGACAGCCTGTTAAAAGCAGTAACATCGGAAGGACAGATGGATAATCAGGAAAATTCGCTTGATGATGAAATAAATATGGAAACCAGTTTAGAAAATAGCGAGCAAAGCTGGCAAAGTGTTTCTGCGGATGAATTAGATAAAATGTTGAAAAATGTTGCAGAGTTTGATGTAAATGAGACAACTTTAGATGACGGAATGCATGATACTTATACAGAAGAGGATGATTCGGATTTGGAAGAGAAAGCATTTAGTGATCCTGGAGCATTGTTCTTTGAAGGGGAAGAAGAGGAAACGGAAGAAGATCCACTTTTTGCAATTGAAGATATTCCGGAAGAATCCATTTCGACGGACGATCATATCGAGGAAAGTAATCTTGAAGAAGATATCATAGGAGCGGCTGACTTAGTAGCAGAGGAAGATGTCATAGGAGCGGCTGACTTAGCAGAGGAAGATGTCATAGGAGCGGCTGACCTAGTAGCAGAAGAAGATAGTATAGGAGCTGCTGATTTGGTTGCAGAGGAAGACATTATAGGAGCGGCTGATTTAGTAGAGGAAGAGGTTATCGGAGCTACTGACTTAATGGCGGAAGAGGATATTATCGGTGCGGCTGATTGTGTAGAAGAGAGCTTTGAAGATGAGGGCTTCAAAGAAATCAGCGATTTACTGGCGAGCTCAAGTGATGGTGACGATGAAATGTTTGCCATGCTTGAAGGTGTAGATGGCGAGGAGAGTGAAGGATTTGATATTGGTTTCTTTGATACAGATACAGAAGAGCCAGTCGTAGAAGAAAAAGTAGAAGAAAAGAAGAAAGAAAAAAAGAAAAAAGAAAAAAAGAAAAAGGCAAAGAAACAAGCAACAGGTGCAGAAGAAAATACAGAAACAGAAGAAAATGCTGAAGGAGCACCGGTAGAAAAAGAAAAGAAAAAAGGAGTCTTTGCACGATTTGTAAATTTCCTTATGGAAGAAGATGAGGACGAAGAAAGTGAAAAAGCGTTAGAGGCTGATGCCAGTGAATTGCTTTTAGGAGAAGCATCAGGCGAAAATGCAGCTATTCTGGAAGATCTTGATAAAGAGGACAAGAAATCAGATAAAAAAGAGAAGAAAAAAGGGAAAAAAGAGAAAAAAGGCAAAAAAGGAAAAGCTGCGGAAAACACAGAAGACGGTGAAGATAACGAATCTGGAGAAGAGGCAGAAAGTAAAGGGAAAAAGAAAAAAGCCAAAAAGGGAAAGAAGAAAAAGGAAAAAGAAATCGAAGATTGGATGCCGGAAGAACCAAGCAAAAAGATTTCTGTTAAAAAGATAGAAGTTACAGCAGTGTTCTGTCTCACAATTTTGGCAGCAATTTTGTTGGCAGTGAACTTAATTCCACCGACTTTGCAAAAGAATGATGCAAGAGATGCTTTTTATGCCAAAGATTATGAAAAGGTAATAGAAAGCTTTTATGGCGAAGACTTAAGCGAAAGTGATTCTATTATGTATGACCGTGCATACACAATCTTAAGAGTGCAGAGAAAAATTGACGGTTACAATAACTATATGAATATGGGAAAAGAAACGGAAGCATTGAATCAGTTGATCGAGGGTGTAATAAGATACAAGGAAATCTATGCGGATGCGGAAGCGTATAAAGTAACAGATGAAGTAAACGCTCTGTATCAGACGATATGCAATGCTTTGCAAAATAAATATGGAATCACTGCACAGGAAGCAGAAGAGCTTTATATGATGGAGGATAAACTGGAGTATACTCTGAAACTGGAATCCATTATAAATGGTACGGAATACAGTGCACCAGAGTCTGCGGAGGAAGAGCCGGAGACGGAAGAATAAATAAAGATGACAGCATTATAATTTGACATAAAGGTGGGACGACAAGTGATAGCAATTATTGATTACGATGCAGGAAACATTAAAAGTGTAGAAAAAGCAGTGCTTGCGTTGGGTGAAGAACCGATCGTAACAAGAGAAAGGGAGAAGATTTTATCAGCAGATAAAGTGATTTTACCTGGAGTTGGTTCTTTTGGAGACGCCATGGAGAAAATCCGTAGTTATGGATTGGAAGAAGTTATTCAGGAAGTAGTAGCTAATAAGACTCCTTTTTTAGGAATTTGTCTTGGATTACAGCTTTTGTTCGAACAAAGTGAAGAAAGTCCTGGAGTAAAGGGACTTGGTATTTTGAAAGGTAAAATTTTGAGAATACCGGATAAAGAAGGATTGAAAATTCCACATATTGGTTGGAATTCCTTAAAATTTCCAAAGGAAGGAAGACTGTTTAAGGGATTAAAAGAAGATTCCTATGTTTATTTTGTTCATTCCTATTATTTAAAGGCAGAAGAGGAAGAAATCGTAACAGCTACAACCGAATATAGCACTTTGATTCATGCATCAGTGGAAAAAGATAATGTATTTGCATGTCAGTTCCATCCGGAGAAGAGTTCGGATGTCGGACTTACTATTTTAAAAAATTTTATTAATTTAGACAGGGAGGATAAATAGATGTATACAAAAAGAATTATTCCCTGTTTGGACGTACATAATGGAAGGGTTGTAAAAGGCGTTAACTTTGTAGATTTAAGAGATGCCGGTGATCCGGTTGAGATTGCAGCAGCTTATGATAAAGCAGGTGCGGACGAACTTGTATTTTTGGATATTACAGCTTCTTCTGATGCCAGAGCCACGGTCGTAGATATGGTACGAAAAGTAGCGGAAAGAGTTTTTATTCCATTTACCGTTGGTGGAGGAATCCGTACAGTTGATGATTTTAAGGCAATTTTAAGAGAAGGAGCTGACAAGGTTTCGGTAAATTCAGCTGCGATTATGAATCCGAACTTGATCAGTGAAGCTGCAGATAAATTCGGTAGTCAGTGTGTGGTTGTAGCAATCGATGCAAAAAGACGTGCAGATGGAAGTGGCTGGAACATATACAAAAATGGCGGACGCGTAGATATGGGCATTGATGCAGTAGAGTGGGCAATGAAAGCGGACAAACTAGGAGCCGGTGAAATCTTGCTTACAAGTATGGACTGTGATGGAACGAAAGCGGGATATGATATTGAATTGACAAGGATCATTTCAGAAAACGTTTCTATTCCTGTTATTGCGTCAGGTGGTGCAGGCACGATGGAGCATTTTTATGATGCGTTGACAGATGGAAAAGCGGATGCAGCTCTTGCGGCTTCTTTATTCCATTATAAAGAGTTAGAAATTAACGAAGTCAAGAAATACTTGCGAGAAAGAAATATTTCGGTAAGATTATAGAGGGAAAAAATATGGCTATGATACAAAATGACTGGTTAGAGAGTATCAGTGAAGAATTTAAAAAGCCTTATTATCAGCAATTGTATAAGTTTATAAGAGAGGAATACAATACCCGTGTAATTTACCCGCCTGCAGATGATATTTTTAATGCATTGCATCTGACACCGCTTAGTGAAGTGAAGGTGTTGATCTTAGGGCAGGATCCTTATCATAATGAACATCAGGCGCATGGGCTTAGTTTTTCGGTACTTCCAGAACAAAAAGATCTTCCGCCATCCTTGCAAAATATTTATAAAGAATTGCAGGATGATTTGGGATGTTACATACCGAACAATGGTTATTTGGAGAAGTGGGCAAAACAAGGCGTATTGTTGCTAAATACTGTTTTGACAGTGCGTGCTCATCAGGCTAATTCGCATCAGGGAAAAGGCTGGGAGCAGTTTACGGATGCAATCATTCAAGCGGTAAATGCACAGGACAGACCTATTGTATATATGTTGTGGGGAAGACCGGCACAGAGCAAAATTCCGATGCTTACTAATCCCAAGCATTTGATATTAAAAGCACCGCATCCAAGTCCATTGTCAGCATATCGTGGATTTTTTGGATGTAAGCATTTCAGTCAGGCAAATGCATTTTTAGAGGAAAATGGTGTCATGCCGATTGACTGGCAAATAGAAAATTTATAAAGAAAAATACACCTTCAAATATCAGAAAAAAGAGTGTCTGGTATTTGGAGGTGTTTTTTTGATAAATAATATCAGAATATTCTTATAGGATTTATAAAAGTAGTGTTGACAAGTATTATACAAAGATATATAGTGTTCCTATAGAGAACTACTAAAATGTAACTGATAAAATCAAATTTGCTAGGGAGAAAGAATGGACGAATCAACCATTGTAGAAAAATTATTGGATTTTGGATTGACCAGACAGGAAGCAGTCATTTATGTGTGCCTCTTTAAATCCGGTGACCTTACCGGCTACGAAGTTGCCAAGCAGACGGGCATTTCCAGATCGAATGTTTATAGTGCATTGGCAGGACTTGTGGAAAAGGGAGCTGCTTATGTTTTGGAAGGAAATGCCAATAAATATACACCAGTAATGATTGATGAATTTTGTGATAATAAAATCCGAAATCTGGAGAAAGAGAAACAGTATTTAGTGGAAAATATTCCGCATATGAAAGTTTCCAAGGAAGGCTACATTACCATAGAAGGATATCGACATATATGTGATAAAATGTACCATATGTTGAAAGCCGCAAAGCAAAGAATCTATTTGTCAGCACCAGCTCATTTTATTATGCAGTGGGAGGATGAATTACAGAAGCTTACAGCAAGGGAAATAAAGGTAGTTCTTATTACAGATGAAAAACTGGAGATAGAAAAAAGTATTATTTATCTTTCAGGGAAAAAGGAAGAACAGCTCAGACTGATCATTGATTCGGAATATGTGCTGACCGGGGAAATAACCGGAAAAGACAGCGATACCTGTTTGTATTGCGGACAACATAATTTTGTAAATGTTTTTAAGGAAGCACTCAGAAATGAAATTAAACTGATAGAGCTTACAGAAAAAAATTAAAAAACAATAAAGAAGGAGATAAAAATGAAAAAAGTACCATTTGTAACAAAAGAACAAGTTGATGAAATTGTAAAACAGTACCCAACTCCATTCCATATTTATGATGAAAAGGGAATCCGTGCGAACGCAAAGGCTTTAAAAGAAGCATTTTCATGGAACAAGGGATTTAAAGAATATTTTGCAGTAAAGGCAACTCCAAATCCATATTTGATCAATATATTAAGAGAATACGGCTGTGGCTGTGACTGTTCTTCTTTAACAGAGCTTATGCTGAGTAAGGCAATGGGGGTAAAGGGAGAGGATATTATGTTTTCTTCTAATGCTACACCTGCAAAAGAATTTGCATATGCAAATAAAATTGGAGCCATTATTAACTTAGATGATATTACACATATTGATTTCCTGGAAAAAACAATTGGTAAGCTGCCTGAAACAATAAGCTGTCGTTTTAATCCGGGTGGACTTTTTAAGATCAGCAACAGTATTATGGATAATCCTGGTGATGCAAAATATGGTTTTACAACAGAGCAGATGTATGAAGGTTTTAAGATCTTAAAAGAAAAAGGAGTAAAGAATTTTGGTATTCACGCATTCCTTGCCAGCAATACAGTAACAAATGATTATTATCCTACATTGGCAAAAACATTATTTGAACTTGCTGTTGATTTAAAAGAAAAAACAGGCGCAAATATTAAATTCATTAACCTTTCCGGTGGTATTGGAATTCCATACAAACCGGATCAGGAGCCGAATGATATTTATGTGATCGGTGAAGGGGTAAGAAAAGTATATGAGGAAGTTCTCGTTCCAGCAGGAATGGGTGATGTTGCTATTTATACAGAACTTGGACGTTTCATGATGGGACCTTATGGACATCTTGTAACAACGGCGATTCACGAAAAACATACACATAAAGAATACATTGGTCTGGATGCCTGTGCAGTAAACTTGATGCGTCCTGCTATGTATGGAGCTTATCATCATATTACCGTATTAGGAAAAGAAGATGCACCTTGCGATCATGTATATGATGTAACAGGTTCTTTATGTGAAAACAATGATAAGTTTGCGATTGACAGAGAACTGCCGAAGATCGATATGGGGGATTATGTTGTGATTCACGATACAGGTGCACATGGTTTTGCTATGGGATACAATTATAATGGTAAATTAAAATCCGCAGAACTTTTATTAAAAGAGGACGGCAGTGTGCAGTTGATTCGTCGCGCAGAAACACCAAAGGATTATTTTGCTACTTTTGATGGTCTTGATATTTATGATAAATTTGACTTTGAAGTTTAAAAAAGCATGGCAGAATAATTTTACTAATTTTCAAATTTTTTGAAAAAATTACTTGATTTTATATCGAGGATATTATATACTACATCTTGTGTTGCGAAACTGATTTGCAACACGGGAAACGCCGGCGTGTCGGAATGGCAGACGAGGCAGACTCAAAATCTGTTGTGGGCAACCACGTATGGGTTCAAGTCCCATCGCCGGCATAGAAAAGCACTGAATTTTAGCAGGAATTGCAGATTCAGTGCTTTTTTTTTACGGAAAGAAAACTCTGTCTTTTTTAATAGTTTCTTTTATGCTATAATAGGCAAAGAATACTCGAAGAGAGGGGATAGTAGTAACATATGAAAAAAAGAAAGCAGAACGATTTATTAGTATTTTTTGGTGGATTGGCAATGCTTGTAGCAGGGCTTTACTGGTTTATGACAAAGGTAACAGTATCCACTAACTTTTTCGGAGGAACACTTTACTTTGGTAGTTTTCATATAAATTCAGGTCTGATCGTAGTACCTTTTATCGCAACGATCGTATGGTTGTTTGTAAACCCGGATTCTTTTGTGGCAAAGATAGCAGTAGGTCTCAGTGTCATTTTGATCATTGCAGCGATCATAATGAATACTAGTTTCCATTTCAGACCAACATCACTCTATGAATATCTGTTAATGCTTGTATTCATTTTTGGTGGTGGTGCAATGGTGCTTAGGGTTTTGTGCGATCCCAAATATAGTGATAAAGATAAGAAAGACGATAAAAAATAAACTGTAATGCTTGAAAGGGCAAAGTCGGAATATGGAATGCAAGGAAGCGGAAAAGCTGATAAGAAAATTTATTGATGATGAATTGGATTATAAAGAGACCGTGCAGTTTTTAGAGCATATCAAACAATGTGAAAACTGTAAGGAAGAGCTTGCAATCCAGTTTTTGGTATCAGAAGGTATGGCCAATCTGGAAGAAGGGATAGCTTTTGATCTGCAACATGAACTGGATAACCGTATGCAGAAAATGGAAAAACGAATAGAGCGGCATGAGAACCTGCGTTATCTTTCTTATGTGGCAGAATTTTTTGCAGTTGTAATGCTGATCATATTTTTGTTGATGGTGTTTTAAAAATGAGTGAAAAATTAGTATTGATTGACGGAAACAGTATATTGAACAGAGCGTTTTATGGAGTACCGGATCTGACAAATTCCAAAGGACTTCATACGAATGCGGTATATGGTTTTTTAAATATTTTATTTAAGATTTTGGAAGAAGAAAAGGCGGATTATTTGATGGTGGCTTTCGATGTAAAGGCACCTACTTTTCGTCATGAGATTTATAAGGAATATAAAGGCACAAGGAAGCCTATGCCAAACGAACTTAGAGAACAGCTCCCAGTTATGAAAAATGTGTTAAAGGCAATGAAAATCGTGACAGTGGAAAAGGCTGGTCTTGAGGCAGATGATATTTTGGGTACTCTTGCTAAACGGGGAGAAAGTCAGGGGATGGAAGTATCCCTTGTTTCTGGTGACAGGGATTTGTTACAGATTGCAACAGAGCATATTAAAATCCGCATTCCAAAGACAAAAGGTGGTAAGACCGAGATAGAAGACTATTATGCTGCAGATGTTTTGGAAAAGTATCAGGTTACACCAAAACAGTTTATTGATTTAAAGGCGTTAATGGGAGATACGGCAGATAATATCCCGGGTGTACCAAAGGTAGGAGAAAAGACAGCAACAGACTTGATGGTGACTTATGGTTCGTTAGAAGGTATTTACGAGCATATTGAAGAAATCAGCAAAAAGAGTATCAAAGCTTCTTTACAGGAAAACAAAGACCTTGCAGATTTGAGTAAGGTGCTTGCTACGATTGCGGTAGACAGCGATATTGAAGCACCATTTGAGGCAGCAAAACTAGGCAATTTATATACACAGGAAGCCTATAATCTATTTAAAGAATTAGAATTTAAAAACTTCTTATCTCGTTTTGAGACGGGAATGGCAGATGGAAATAAAGAAATTATCAAAAACTTGATAAAAGTTACAGAACTTTCGGATGTGGAAGCTGTTTTTGAAGAAGCAAAAAAGGCAGAAAGATGTGCATTCCACATATTTCAAGATGAGACAAAACAAAAGACACTAGTAGGAATCGGACTTTCCTATGCAGAAGATCGAGCTATTTTGATCGAGCCAAATGGGTTTGTGACAGAAGAATACCTGAAAGGTAAAATGACAGTATTGTCAGAACAGACTTCTCTTGTAGCATTTGATATAAAGAAGCAATACGATTATTTGCAGAAAGAGAATACGGATCATTACTTTGATGTATTGATCGGTGCATATTTATTAAATCCTCTGAAAAATGATTATCAGATCGAGGATATTGCGGGAGAACATGTTGGTCTTGTTTTGGAGAGCAGACAGGAGCTATTTGGAAAGAAAGGTCTTATAGAGGCAGCAAAAGAGGAAGAAACTTTTTTGAAATATGCCGGACTTTTTGTTGTTGCTGTTTGGAAGGCAGCTGCACAGATAGAGGTAAAGTTAAAAGAAAATGGAATGTATCGTCTGTTTAAAGAGATAGAAATGCCGTTATCTTTAGTGCTTTATGATATGGAAAAAGAGGGCGTTTTAGTTCGTCCAGAAGAATTAAAGGCATACGGTGAAAGCCTGGCAGGAAAGATACAGGAATTAGAACAGCAGATTTATGAGCTGGCTGGTTTGGAATTTAACATTAACTCGCCAAAGCAGTTGGGTGAGATCTTGTTTGAAAAGTTACAGATACCGGGCGGAAAAAAGACGAAGACCGGATATTCTACGGCAGCAGATGTGTTGGAAAAACTGGCACCGGATTATCCGCTTGTAGCTGCTGTGTTGGAATACCGTGGACTGGCAAAATTGAAATCCACTTATGCAGATGGATTGGCAGCGTTTGTTGATGAAAATAATCGGATTCACTCGAATTTCAATCAGACGATTACAGCTACCGGGCGAATCAGTTCTACTGAGCCAAATCTGCAAAATATTCCGATGCGTATGGAACTGGGAAGACTGATAAGAAAAGTATTCGTACCCAAAGATGGCTACTTGTTTATGGATGCAGATTATTCACAGATTGAACTGCGTGTACTGGCACATATGTCCGGGGATGAACAGTTGATAGAAGCTTACCGTATGGATGAGGACATTCATAAGATCACAGCGTCAAAGGTTTTCCATACACCACTGGATGAAGTAACGGATCTACAGCGAAGAAATGCGAAGGCAGTTAACTTCGGTATTGTGTATGGAATCAGTTCTTTTGGTCTGAGTCAGGATCTGAGTATTACAAGAAAAGAAGCGGCTGCTTATATAGAACAGTATTATGCGACTTATCCAAAGATAAAAGAATTTCTGAATCAGCTGGTAAGTGATGCAAAGGAAAAGGGGTATTCTGAGACAATGTTTGGCAGAAGACGCTCAGTACCGGAGCTTAATTCAAGCAATTTTATGCAGCGTTCTTTCGGGGAGCGTATTGCCATGAATTCACCGATTCAGGGAACGGCTGCTGATATTATCAAAATTGCTATGATAAATGTTTGGAAGCGCTTAAAAGAAGAGAATTTAAAATCAAAATTGATCTTACAAGTTCATGATGAACTTTTGATCGAAGTTCTGCCAAAGGAAGAGGAAACTGTGCGGGAAATCTTGACGCATGAAATGCAGTCGGCAGCAGAACTGGCAGTTACGCTTGAAATTGATCTTCATACCGGAAAGAACTGGTATGAAGCAAAATAGTTGCTAAAGGAAGTGATAGGAGTGCACGTTATCGGAATTACCGGTGGAGTTGGTGCCGGAAAATCAGAGGTGCTTTCTTATATAAGAGAAAAATATAACTGCCGCATTATTTTGGCGGATGAAGTAGGTCATCTTGTAAAAATGCCCGGACAGAGCTGTTATGAACAGCTTGTTAAGCTACTTGGAAAAGAAATTTTGTTGTCAGATGGAAATATTGATAAAAAGAAGATGGCAGAGATCATTTTTCAGGATACGGCACTTTTAGAGCAAGTAAATGCCTTGATTCATCCAGCGGTAGAACAGTATATTTTGGAAGAAATCAAGAAAGAAAAAGAAAGGTGTGTGCTTGACTTTTTCTTTGTAGAGGCTGCATTATTATTAGAGAGCAGATTGTATGAAAAAATGGAAGCAGTCTGGTATATTTATGCGGAGGAACAAGTTCGCAGAGAGCGTTTAAAGGCGGCAAGAGGATATTCGGATGAAAAGATTGACAGCATTCTCGCCAGTCAGAAAACGGAAGAGGAATTTAAAAAGCATTGCGATGTTGTGATATACAATAATGGAATGCTGGAAGAAACTAAAAAACAAATTGATGAAAAACTGGGGGAATACCTGTGACAGTAATGAAAAAATATCCCGAACAGCTTGTATTCGGTTTGGATATTGGAACAAGAAGCATTGTAGGTACGGTAGGATATAAAGAAAAAGATAAGTTTATTGTACTTGCACAGCGTTCCAAGGAACATGAAACAAGGGCAATGCTGGATGGGCAGATTCATGATATTAAAAAAGTAAGTGAGACTATTGCAGAAGTAAAAGAAGAATTAGAAGAAATACTTGGTGTGGAATGCAGGGATGTATGCATTGCGGCAGCAGGTCGTGTACTTAGAACGGTAACCACTTCAGTGCAACATGAATTTTTATCAGAAAAAGAAGTAACGAAAGAGGATGTGTATGCACTGGCTTCTATGGGAGTGGAAAAAGCTTACACAGAATTTTTGAAAACGAATGATACGGGCATGAAATTTTATTGTGTCGGTTATTCGGTGATCCGTTATTATATGAATGATTATCCGATCGGAAACTTGGAAGGTCATAAAGCAAAAGTGATCGGAGCAGATATGATCGCGACATTCCTGCCGGATGATGTGGTAGATGGATTGTATAAAGCGGTAGAACTTGCAGGACTTCGCGTTGCAAATCTGACGCTGGAGCCAATAGCAGCCATTCAGGTAGCTATCCCGGAAATATATCGTATGTTAAATATTGCCTTAGTAGATGTTGGAGCTGGAACATCCGATATTTCTATTACAAAAGATGGAAGTATTATAGCCTATGGCATGATCCCGACGGCAGGAGACAGCTTGACAGAGCTTATTGCAATGCATTGTCTGGTAGATTTTGCAACGGCAGAAATGATAAAACGAAGTGCCGGGGAAAAAGAGATTATCGAATACAACGATATTATGGGCATTACGCAGACAATAACGGCAAAAGAAGTGTTAGAAGTCGTAGAGCCTGCTATTTTGGATATGACTAAGCAGGTAGCAGACAAGATAAGAGAATTAAACGGAGACAAGTCAGTCAGTGCTGTATTTGTAGTAGGAGGCGGTGGAAAGATTCCGACTTATACAGAGCGTTTGGCAGAAGAACTTGGCATTGCAACACAGAGGGTTGCTGTGCGTGGGGAAGAGGTCATGCAGAAGATAGAGTTCTGCGAAGAGGACGTAAAGAAAGATTCGCTCCTCGTAACTCCGATAGGAATATGTCTGAGCTACTATGAACAGAGTAATAACTTTATTTTTGTAACCTTTAATGAAGAAAGAATTAAGTTATATGATAATAGTAAGCTGGCTGTTGTAGATGCAGCTATGCAGGCGGGATTTCCGAATGATGGTCTGTTCCCGAAGAGAGGAAAAGAAATTTCTTATACGGTGAACGGAACAGTGAGACTTGCACGCGGTGAGCTGGGAGAGGCAGCACAAATTTTAGTAAATGGAAAAGAGGCAGATATTCATACACAGATTTTTGCCAATGATTGTGTACAGGTAATAGAGTCCACAGCTGGAGCAGCGGCAAAACTGGAACTACAGCAGATTCCAGAGTTTTCTTCAAAACTAAGCATTTTTGTGAATGAGAAGCAAGTCTTACTTCCTGCATTTGCAAGTGTAAATGGAGAACTGCAGTCTGGTTTTTATGATATTTGTGATGGCGATGATGTGCAGATACTCAATTATTATACCGTAGGACAGATTATTGAGTTTATGGATGTTTTACTGGACGCCAATATGAATATTTATGTCAATAATATGGTCGCAGACAGAGATACAAAAGTATATGAAAACTTTTCCGTAGTTTGGACGATGGAAGAAATTACATTGTCCGATATAGTAGAAAAAGAAGTATCAGAAAAAGATGTGACAGAAACGGCAGCGGCAACGGATGATGACTTTTACTTTGATGAAGACGATGAAGTAACAGAGGAAGCACCGAAACAAGCCGAAGAGAAGACCGAAGAGCAAGAGGCACAGCCAAAGCAGGAAGAGGCTGGTCCAATGTATGTTGTTGTAAATGGCAGACCCATTACGATGAGTGGAAAAAGTCAATTTATCTTTGTAGATATTTTTGATTATATTGATATGGACTTGTCAAAGCCACAGGGAGCAGGTATTGTAACTAATATAAATGGCAGACCGGCACAGTATATGGAAGCACTCCATGCCGGAGATGTGATAGAAGTATATTGGAGGAAATGACGGATGAGATTGTGCAGCATAGCCAGTGGCAGCAGTGGGAATTGCATTTATGTTGGAACAGATGCGACTCATATTTTGGTGGATGTAGGAATCAGTGGCAAAAAAGCAGAGACTGGTCTGAACACGCTCGGACTTACTTGCCGGGATATTGATGGTATTTTTATTACGCATGAGCATATTGATCATATAAGCGGATTAGGAGTTCTCGCAAGAAAATATGGAATACCAATTTTTGCAACAAAGGGAACTATAGCGGCAATTAAACAAACAAAGTCAGTAGGAACAATTGATGAAGACCTGTTCCAGACTATCAGCGCAGAAGAGAAACTGACAGTCAAGGATATGACCTTAAATCCGATGCAGATATCGCATGATGCAGCAGAGCCGGTAGCGTATCGTATCAGCCATGGAAAGAAAAAACTGGCGATCATTACTGACCTTGGTACTTATAATGATTATACGGTGGAATGTCTGAAAGGAATGGATGCCCTTTTTTTAGAGGCAAATCATGATGTGAACATGCTTCAGGTCGGACCTTATCCTTATTATTTGAAACAGCGTATTTTAGGGAATAGAGGGCATTTGTCCAACGAACTTTCAGGCAGACTTTTAAGTGAACTTTTGCATGACAAAATGCAGGCAGTTGTATTAGGACATCTGAGTAAGGAAAATAACTTACCGGAGTTAGCCTATGAAACGGTACGATTAGAAATTACGATGGCGGAAAATGAATATAAAGCAACTGATTTCCCAATATCTGTGGCAAATCGAAGTGAAGTTTCGTCGTTGATACATATTGCATAAAAAGAAAGGAAAAGAACAATGAAAAAAACAATTATAACAGTAGTAGGAAAAGACACAGTAGGAATTATTGCAAAGGTATGTACTTACCTTGCTGAAAACAAAATTAACATTTTAGATATTTCCCAGACAATTGTGCAGGGATATTTCAATATGATGATGATCGTAGATACCAATGCAACAGATAAAGCATTTGGTGATATCGTAGATGAATTAGATAAATTAGGCGAAGAGATCGGCGTTATCATTAAATGTCAGAAGGAAGAGATTTTTGATAAAATGCACAGAATCTAAGGACATGCTTTCCTAGATAAGACAATAAACAGATGAGTGCACAGGTGCATGGAAAGGATAAACATGATTAACATATTTGAAGTAACAGAAACCAATAAAATGATTGAAGAGGAGAACCTTGACGTAAGAACTATTACGCTTGGTATCAGTCTTTTAGATTGTATTGATTCCGATTTAAAAAGACTCAATGAAAAAATCTATCAGAAAATTTACGATGCTGCAAAAGATCTGGTAAAGACCGGAGAAGAGATTTCAAGAGAATTTGGTATTCCAATCGTCAATAAGAGAATCTCTGTAACCCCGATTGCTCTGATTGGTGGCGCAGCTTGTAAAACAGAAGATGATTTTGCTGGTATTGCGAGAACCTTGGACAAGGTAGCACATGATGTAGGGGTGAACTTTATTGGAGGATATTCTGCGCTTGTTTCGAAAGGCATGACAAAAGCAGATGAATTATTGATTCGTTCTATTCCACTTGCCCTTTCCACAACAGAAAGAGTGTGCAGTTCTGTTAATGTAGGTTCTACTAAGACAGGAATTAATATGGATGCTGTAAAACTGATGGGAGAAATGGTAAAACAAACAGCCGAATATACAAAAGAAGACGATTCATTAGGCTGTGCAAAACTTGTAATATTCTGTAATGCCCCGGATGACAACCCATTTATGGCAGGTGCTTTTCACGGTGTGACAGAGGCTGATAAGATCATTAACGTAGGTGTCAGTGGACCGGGTGTTGTAAAGACTGCTTTGGAAAAAGTACGCGGTGAAAGTTTTGAAGTACTTTGTGAAACGATTAAAAAGACTGCATTTAAAGTAACTCGTGTTGGTCAGCTTGTTGCACAGGAAGCTTCCAAGATGTTAGGAGTTCCGTTTGGAATCGTAGATCTTTCTTTGGCACCAACACCAGCGATCGGTGATTCCGTTGCAGATATTCTCTGCGAAATTGGTTTGGAATATGCAGGTGCACCGGGAACAACAGCAGCCCTTGCTTTGTTGAATGATCAGGTGAAAAAAGGTGGTGTTATGGCATCCTCTTATGTAGGAGGATTGAGTGGTGCGTTTATTCCAGTCAGCGAAGACCAGGGTATGATCGATGCAGTAACAGCAGGAGCTCTGACATTAGAAAAATTAGAAGCAATGACTTGTGTATGCTCTGTAGGTCTTGATATGATCGCAATTCCAGGTGATACAAAAGCAACAACAATTTCTGGTATCATTGCAGATGAAATGGCAATCGGTATGGTAAATCAGAAGACAACAGCGGTACGTGTGATTCCTGTTATTGGAAAAGGCGTAGGCGAGACAGTAGAGTTTGGAGGACTTCTTGGATATGCACCAATTATGCCGGTAAATCAATTCTCTTGCGATGCTTTCGTAAACAGAGGAGGAAGAATTCCAGCACCGATACATAGCTTTAAGAACTAAGAAAATGTCGATGCAGATAGGAGATAAGGTATGGACTTTAATGGGGTTTATCACAGAGCGAATGACAATTTCTGTTATGCTTTGGATGAAGATAAACTGATTATCAATATTAAAACAGGTTATGATGTAAAGGAAGTAAATATTTATCAGGGAGACCCATTCAAATTCGGTATTTTAGGTGGCGGAGAAGGCTGGGATGGAGAAAAGGTAAATATTGCCTTTAAGAAACGTTTGAAAAATCAAATTTGGTGGACTACGACTGTAGAACCGGAATTTAAACGTTTGAAATATTATTTTGAACTGATTACCGAGACAGAAAAGTGGTATTACTTTGAAGATGGTTTTTTAAGTGAAGAGCAGATGCATCTGGAAGGACGAAGCAAACAGTGTTTTGTTATGCCATGGATGAATCCGTGCGATATCGCAGTAACTCCTGCATGGGTAAATGATACGGTTTGGTATCAGATTTTTCCGGAGCGTTTTTGCAATGGAGATGCGAGCCTTAATCCGGAACATACACTACCTTGGAGAGAAGAAGGCAGTGTAAAAAATTCTGAATTTTTTGGAGGAGATATTCCGGGAATCATTCAGAAACTGGATTATTTGCAGGAACTTGGAATTACCGGTATTTATCTGACTCCAATTAATGAATCTCCTTCCAGTCATAAATATGACACGACGGATTACTTAAAGATCGATCCACACTTTGGAACAGAAAAGGATTTTAAGGAGCTGGTAGACAAAGCGCATGAAAAGGGAATCCGTATCATGGTGGATTGCGTATTTAATCACAGTGGGCAAAATTTTGCACCATGGAAGGATGTGCAGGAAAAGGGACCAGAGTCAGAATATTATGATTGGTTCATGATCAATGAATGGCCTTTTAACCATAAAGGCGGCTCTGCAAAGAAGAAACAGTATTATTCCTTTGCGTTTTTTGATGATATGCCAAAGTTAAATACGAATAATGAGGTAGTACGTCGATACTTTGTGGATGTATGTAGAAAATGGGTGGAAGATTACGGTATTGATGGACTTCGTTTTGATGTGGCAAATGAAGTGTCACATACCTTTTTAAAAGAGTTAAGAAGTGAGTTGAAGGCAATCAATCCGGACATATATCTTCTTGGTGAAATCTGGCATGATGCGATGGGATGGCTTCGTGGAGACGAATTTGATGCGGTAATGAACTATCCACTTGGACAGAGTATTAAGGATTTCTGGATTGATAAATCTTTGACCGCAGAAGATTTTGAATATACAGTAAATCGTTGTTATACCGGATATATGCAGCAGACAAATGATGTGTTATTTAATCTGTTGGATTCTCATGATACAAAAAGACTCCGTTCGGAGGTTCACAGCTTAGATGAATATTATCAACAGCTTGCAGTGTTGTTTGCTATGCCGGGAAGTCCTTGTATTTATTATGGAACAGAAGTTGCAATGGAAGGCGGACATGATCCGGATTGTCGCAGATGCATGCCTTGGAAAAAAATTGAAGCGGGCGAATTTGAGGAACGGATCGCAGTGATCAAGCAATTGATAGCATTGCGTAAAAGTGAAAAATTGCTGCAAAGCAGAAATTTCCATTTCCCAGCAGAGTATGATAATCCAAGAGTGATTCATTTTACAAAAGTAGGTTGGGTTGATAATTATGTAGAAGTTCTCATAAATTGTTCTGATGAAGAAGTAGAAGTTTCAGAAGGCGGCGAAGTTTTATTTGCCAGACATTTTGAAAACGGAAAACTTTTACAGAATGGTATTTTGTTCCAAAGAAACAAATAAAAGAAATGCATAGAAAGGATAAAAATATGGCAGAAAAATTTGGCACTACTTCGGAATATGTAGCTTCAGAGGAATTAATGGCAAGTGTAAATATTGCAATGGCATTAAAGAAACCGCTGTTGATCAAAGGAGAACCAGGAACCGGAAAGACCATGTTGGCAGAAGCGGTAGCAAAATCTTTAAATAAAAAGCTCATTATATGGAATATTAAATCTACAACAAAGGCACAGGAAGGTCTTTATACTTACGATACGATCCAACGTCTTTATGATGGACAGTTCGGAGAAGAAGGCGTAGATGATATTGCAAGATACATTAAGCTTGGAAAATTAGGCGAGGCATTTGAGGCAGAGGAACAGGTCGTTTTGTTGATCGATGAAATTGATAAAGCAGATTTGGAATTTCCAAACGATCTGCTTTGGGAATTAGATCAGATGGAATTTTATATTCATGAGACAAAGAGAACGGTCAAAGCAAAACACAGACCGATCGTGATCATTACTTCCAATGCGGAAAAGGAATTGCCGGATGCCTTTTTAAGAAGATGTATTTTCCATTATATTGATTTTCCAAATCAGGAGTTAATGGAAGAAATTGTAAAAACACATTTCCCGAACGTAGAAGAAAATCTAATGAAAAATGCGATGGAAGTATTTTACTGGATTCGCGATATCAGGGATTTGAGAAAGAAACCAAGTACTTCTGAGTTGATTGACTGGATCAATGCGCTTCAGATAGGCGGCATTCCGGCAGAGACACTTATGAAGGAATTGCCGTTCTTAGGTGTTATGGTAAAGAAGGATGAAGATTTGGAATCTGTGAAAAAAAGGGTAGATTAGCCTATGTTCAGTAAATTTTTTTATACGTTAAAAGAATTTGGTTTAAATATAACACTCAGTGAATGGCTTACTTTGCAGGAGGCTTTGAATGAAAATCTCTGTGGAAGCAGTCTGACACAGTTTTATTATGTGGCGAGGGCTATTCTTGTAAAAAGCGAGACGGATTATGACAAGTTCGATATGGCTTTTGAAAAAGAGTTCAAAGCAGTGCAGCATGAGCCGGAGTTAACAAAACAGATGCTCCGATGGCTGGATAAGTCGGATGAAATTCCGCCAGATCAGTTGACAAATGAAGAGCGCAGCTGGCTCAGTAATGAAGAAGTGATCATTGATAAAGAAGAAATAGAGCAAAAATTCAAAGAGCGATTGAAGGATCAGGACAGTGAGCATAACGGAGGAAGTTATTGGATCGGTACGATGGGAAAAACTTCTTTTGGTAACACAGGAGGAAATGTAGGCGGTGTGCGTGTAGGCGGTAAAACTGGATTTCAATCTGCATTTTCTGTTGTAGGAGCAAGAAAGTATCGCGATTTTCGTGATGATAAAGTATTGGATAACAGACAGTTCCAGCTTGCGCTCCGTAAACTGCGCCAGTTTTCTACAAAACTGGATATTCCAAGAACAGAGCTGGATATTGATGGAACGATAGACAAGACCTGTAACAATGGTGGATGTTTGCAGATCGTGATGGAAAAACCGAGAAAAAATGCGGTAAAATTACTGCTGTTGATGGACTCCGGCGGCACAATGATTCCGTATAGTAATCTGCTTACGGAATTGTTTCAGTCTGTGCATAAGTCGAACCACTATAAAGATGTAAAAACGTACTTTTTCCATAACTGTATTTATTCCCATTTGTACAAAACGCCAGAATGCGAAAATGGTGACTGGATTGAAACAGAATGGATGTTCCGCAACTTAGACAGTGATTACAAAGTGATCATTGTAGGAGATGCGGCAATGGCACCAGAGGAGCTTTATTCCACAAGTGGAAATTACAGAGGACCAAATGGTGGACTTTCGGGGGAGGAATGGCTTTTACAATTAAAGCGTCACTATAAAAAAGTCGTGTGGCTGAATCCGAAAATGGCACCGGGACATGCACCATGGAGAGAAGCAGAGACCGCGATCAAAGCAATGTTCCCAATGTATAAACTGACAGTAGATGGCTTGAACCAGGCTATGGTGAAGCTTATGGTGAATAAGTGATTTTGTTGTATTTGATTACAAAAATCAGAAATTTCATTACATTTTACTAAAATAATAAATATATGTGTCGATATTAGCTGTGAATAAGGGAAAGATGTGAAGGTTTCACAGAAAAAGAGACACTGTTATCGATGGAACGAGAAAACAGTTTCAAGGTGGCAGTGTCTTTTTTAACTCATAGGAAATTCCTATGAGTTAAAAGCACTTCGTGCAAACGATGTGCAGCTTCGCGCGTGGAACAAAAGCTGTGTTATGTCAGTAACGTAAGACGCGGAGTGTGCGATAGAACACGTTTGTTCTTACTGGAATAGTTTATAGATAGATGGTGGAGGTAGAAAATGTTTCTGATAGGGGTTTTAGGTAGTGTAAAGCAAAGTAGGGGATATTTGGAAAAGCTTATAGAAAAATGGAATGCAGAATGCAAGCTCCTTTGGTTTGCATCAGAAGAAGAGATTTTGCAAAATAAAGAAGAAATCGATTTATGGATTGTAAATATAGATCAGCTGAAAGAAAGGGAATTTGAATGTATATTGGAAAGTTCTATCAAGAAGAAAAGAGTGGAAAAAACAATCGTAGTAAAAAGTGGTACAGTCTATCATAGTGTTTTTATTGAAGATATTGTATTTGCAGAAAATAATGGTAGAAAAATTATTTTACATCTGGAAGATAAAATATTGGAATTTTACGGAAAGATGGAAGAACTGGGAAACGAATTAGAAAAGGATTTTTTTCGGTGTCATAGAGGTTATCTGGTAGCTATGTCTAAGATAAAGGGATATGATAGCAGCAATATATATTTAAAAAATGGCGAGAGTGTTTTTTTAGCAAAGCGTAAATATGGAGAATTTACGGAAAAATATAAACAATATATAGAAAATCAAAAATAATAAATAGAACAGGGGAAAAAGATATGAGAATTGGGAAAAGCAATATTTTCTTTATGGCAACAAGGTCAAAATTAATACGGAGCAGAAAAACAAAAATGAATTTGGGTACAAGAAGTTCTTCGTGGACAAGCCAAAGTACAAAGACCACATCTTTAGTAAAAACTTTGGCACAAAAAAAGGCTTTAGCAGCAAAGAACTCGAGCAAAAGCACATCTACATCACAAACTCTGCTTGAGGAGATTAAGAAAAATTATACGAGTATGGAAACTGCTGCTGAGAATGCGATGAAGCATTTGCAAAAACTACTTAATACAGGTGAGAGTTCTCTTTGGGGAACGGAAGAGACAGAGATGGCAACAGAGCCAAATACAGATAAAATTCAGGATGAGATAACGGAGTTTGTAAAAGCATATAATGATATGGTGCAAAGTTTGAATGAAGAATCTGGAACTATAAATACGATGTATAAAAAACAGCTTCATAATTATGTGATCACTCATAAGAGTAAATTAGAAAAAATAGGGATTACAGAAAATATATATGGGAAGTTAGAACTGGAACAGGAAAAATTGCAGGAGGCAGAAACCGAAAATTTAAAAGCATTGTTTCAGGGAGAAAATTCTTTTGCTGATAAAATAGTGGACAGATGTGAAAAGATTGAGGAAAATGCAAAGGCAAATCTGACTTCTTTGAATAGTGCTACTTATAGTTCACTGCTGTCAAGTTATGGAAGCAGCGGGAGCAGATTTGATTGTGAAGCGTAAAAGTGAATAAAAGAAAATAGTAAATCCGCAGAAAAGACAAAAAAATCTGCGGATTTTTTGTTAATTTGACGAAAATCAATAAAAATGCACAAAAATAATGAAAAAAACTTGAAAAAGGTGTAATATATTCACTATAGGCTAAAAGTAACGGAGGCGGGAATATGGATAATCAAAAATTGGAAAATGTATCAGGAAAGAAAAAGGTAGGGGTTCTTCAAGGAATCCAGACAAAGATTATTGCACTTGTCTTGTTTGCAGTAGCCATTTCTATGGTACTTTGCTTGTGGACTGCGATACCTTTGTTCAAAGAGGAACTTGGAGATTCAGTGAATGCTAACATGAAGTCATTAGCCATGGCTTATGGTTCAGAATTAGCGGTAGAAATTGATAAAAATGGTGGAGAGATGTTGGACACAGAAACGTTGTCTGACTTAATCGGAGATATTACAGTTGAAGGTATTGAAGGCAGCTATTGCTATTTAGTAGACAGTAATGGAATCATGCTTATGCATCCAACAGCTGAAAAGATTGGACAGTCTGTAGAAAATGAAGTAGTCAAAAATCTCGTAGCACAGATAAAGAATGGCGTTATCCCGGAGGCAGAAACAGTAGAATATTTGTTTAATGGGGAAACGAAGCTTGCAAGTTATTGTGTGTTGGAAGAAAATCACAGTATTTTAGTCATTTCTGCAGATAAAGATGTAGCTTTACAGGCAATCAGCCAGTTTACAAGAAGTATTGCTTACTGTGTTGTATTTACATTGATCATAGTTTTGGTATTAGCAATCATTATTTCTAGAAGTATTGCAAAACCGATTCAACATTTGACAGGTGTCATTGATAGGAATGCAGATTTTGATTTTACAGAAGATACAAAAGGAAAGTCACTTGCAAAAGGAAAAAGTGAGACTGCTATTATGAGCAGCTCTTTAGAGATTATGCGTGCGAACATATGCGGAATTGTAGAACAGCTTTCAGCTGTAGCAGGAAAGCTGCAAACAAATTCTGCAGGTTTAAACAATATTGTAGAACAGTTGAACAGCAATTCCTGTGATAATTCAGCAACCAGTGAAGAACTTGCAGCAAGTATGGAAGAAACATCAGCAACGACAGCATTGATTGATGAAAAAATGGGTAAAATCGATGAAAATGCAAAGAAAATCGGAGAACTTACTATAGCAGGAGAAGAATCTGCAGAACAGATCATCGTGAAGGCAGATGGCTTAAAACGGGATACAGAAAATGCAAATCAGAAGACGCAGCAAATATATTCACAGGTCAAGAAAGAATCCGATGAAGCAATTACAAAAGCAAAAGAAATCGAGCGTATTAATGAGCTGACAGATGCCATTGCAGCGATTGCAAGTCAGACAGAATTGCTTTCCTTGAATGCGTCTATTGAGGCAGCCAGAGCCGGAGAAGCAGGAAGAGGCTTTGCAGTAGTTGCAGGAGAAATCGGAAATCTTGCATCGCAGTCTACTGAAACGGCAAACAGTATTTCGGCAATTGTTGCAGGGGTAAAAGATGCTGCAGAGAGCATGGAAAAATGTTTGGAAGAGATGATAAGTTTCATGGAAGAAACTGTTATTTCAGATTATCAGAACTTTATTAACGTGAGTGAAGAATATAGCGCAGATGCAAAAGGCTTTTCTGACAGCATGAAGACGATCAGTAATTCCATTGAAGAGTTGGAAGAGAATATTGAAGATATTGCAAATTCTATTCAGGGCATCAATTCTACTGTAAATGAAGCAGCTATCAGTATTGGTGACATTGCATCAAAGGCAACGGATATGGTCGGACTTGCCAGCGATACAGGTAATAAGGCAGAAGATAATGCACAGTTTGCAGAACAATTGGATTCTATTGTAAAACAGTTTACTATTTAAATGAAAAGACAATATTGACAAATAAGAAATCCTAAGCTAAAATTTGGCTATATTATAAAGGCTATGAAGAGAACAAGTAGTAGTGAGCGGAAGATACAGAAAGTGGCCGGTAGATGAGAGGCGCATTGGAAACTGACTATGAATACATCTTGGAGCTGCACACCGAAAGATAAGTAGGATGTGACGGAGATTGTGACCGTTATTACACAAGAGTATCGCTTCGGCTGTACTTGCTAAGGCAGGCAATGTGAGTTGCTTGTGAATGAAGGTGGTAACACGGGTTTTAACCTCGTCCTTTGAAATACAAGGATGAGGTTTTTTTATTACCAAAAAAGGTAGAATAATAGCAAAGGACTTGACAAAGCGCATACAAAAAATAAAAATAAAGGTAAAGATAGGAGAAAAAAGATGACAGTATTTGATGAATTGCAAAAAAGAGGACTGTTGGCACAGCTGACAGACGAAGAAGAAATTAAAGAACTGATTAACAATGGAAAGGCAACCTTTTATATTGGATTTGATCCGACTGCAGATAGTCTTCATGTAGGACATTTTATGGCACTTTGCTTGATGAAAAGATTGCAGATGGCAGGAAATAAGCCGATCGCTTTGATCGGTGGCGGTACGGCCATGATCGGTGATCCATCAGGAAGAACGGATATGCGTTCCATGATGACAAAAGAAACAATTGAGCATAACTGCGAATGCTTTAAAAAGCAGATGAGCCGTTTTATTGATTTTTCTGATGGAAAAGCACTTATGGTCAACAATGCAGACTGGCTGATGGATTTAAATTACATTGAGTTCATTCGAGATATCGGTGCACATTTTTCTGTAAATCGTATGCTTTCTGCAGAATGCTACAAACAGAGAATGGAAAAAGGATTAAGCTTCCTCGAATTTAATTACATGATCATGCAGAGCTATGACTTTTTATCCTTGTATGAAAGATATGGCTGTAATATGCAGTTCGGTGGAGATGACCAGTGGAGCAATATGCTTGGTGGTACAGAGTTGATTCGTCGTAAGCTTGGTAAAGATGCTTATGCTATGACCATTACTCTGCTTTTGAATTCAGAAGGTAAAAAGATGGGTAAAACACAAAAAGGTGCAGTATGGCTTGATCCGAACAAAACCTCTCCATTCGAATTTTACCAGTACTGGAGAAATGTAGCAGATGCAGATGTGCTGAAATGTTTAAGAATGCTTACTTTCTTACCATTAGAGCAGATTGAAGAAATGGATAAGTGGGAAGGCAGCGAGTTAAATAAGGCAAAAGAAATTCTTGCATTTGAATTGACAAAACTTGTGCATGGTGAGGAAGAAGCAGCAAAAGCACAGGAAAGTGCAAAAGCATTATTTAGTGGCGGTAATGCTGCAGATATGCCTACCAGTCAGTTAGAAGAGGCAGACTTTATTGATGGAAAGATTGATATTTTAGCAGTACTTGTAAAGAGTGGACTTACTGCTTCTCGTTCCGAAGCAAGACGTGCAGTAGAACAGGGCGGTGTTGTTGTTTCAGATGAAAAAGTAACCGATATTAAAGCTTCTTTTGATATGGCAGCATTTGAAGGAGACGGCATTGTAGTAAGGCGAGGAAAGAAGAACTTTAGAAAGGTTGTCATGAAATAAGGGGAGGACCTTATGATTCATAATGTGGATTCGTACACAACTAATATAACCAGTCAGGAACACAATTTATCCAATTGTGTGCATAAACATTCGGGGAACTGGTTGGACACGGATATGGATATTCATTCGTCACGGCAGGAAATGGCACCACAGCAGACTGTTGAAACGAAGATGTCCTTATTTGATCATGTGGCGATGAACATGAAGAAAATCTTTGGGAATGGTATCAGTTTGTTAAGAGGAATCTGGAATGATTCTACGGATACCGGGAACAAGAGTGAAAGTTCTGGTGTTGTAAAAGGGGAAGAATTACAGCAGGGGAATAAAATAACAAATGAATTATCGACAAACAATCTGGCAGCAATGGAAAGTGTTGTCGACGTAAAAGTACAGAAAAGATCTGAGGCAGAGACTACACCGGAACGATGGAAGCTTTCCATTGCAATCCCTGCATTAAAAGTAAAAACAGGGCAGGCAAGAGAGCGATTTGAAGCGGGAAAAGAAGCTTTCTTAAAAAGAATGAAAGAGATGGCGAAGAGCCGGCAAAATGCTTTTTCGGATAAAAAAGAAGAAAGACCGGGACAGCAGGAAAAAGAAATGGAAAAGCTGGATAGCAGAACAATCAAAGAAATAGCAATAGAGATTTATTTGTTGCAGGAAGGCTATCAGATCTATAAAGCATATGATGGAGAACAGGCAATTGAAGTATTACGCAGAGAAGATATTCATTTATTGATCATAGATATCATGATGCCAAAACTGGATGGTATACATGCAACATTGAAAATAAGAGAATACAGCAGTATTCCAATCATTATATTGTCAGCAAAATCCGAGGACGCGGACAAGATATTAGGTTTAAATATTGGTGCAGATGACTATGTGACAAAACCATTTAATCCATTGGAGCTTGTCGCAAGAGTAAAATCTCATTTGCGTAGATATACAAGCCTTGGCAACTTAAATACAGAAAATAATTCCATGTATGTAGTTGGTGGACTCTGCATGAATGATGATACCAAGGAAGTTACGGTAGATGGAGAACCGGTAAAACTTACACCGATTGAATATAACATCTTACTTTTACTCGTAAAAAATCAAGGACGTGTATTTTCTATTAACCAGATTTATGAGAGTATTTGGAATGAAGATGCTATTTGCGCAGACAATACAGTGGCAGTACATATCAGACATATCCGTGAGAAAATAGAGATCAATCCAAGAGAACCAAGGTATTTAAAAGTGGTCTGGGGTGTAGGTTATAAAGTAGAAAAACAATAGGAAGATGTGTAAATGAAAAATAAGAAAGCGATGGCAACGGGAAATAAAATAGTTTTATTTTTATTACAGCAGATTGTAGCAGTGATTGCGGCTGTATGTATCGCAACTGTGGCAGTCAGTTCCATGATCAATATAAATGATGGATTTCATAACGATTATTTTTTAAATCCTTTTGAATATGATATGGAATTTGAAGAATCGGATATATTTCAGACTGTTCTGGAAAGAGGAATCAGAGATGCCGTGCGAATGAGTGTCATTAAGAGCCAGTTGGAAACAGACGGTGTGTTTGATGGAAATAAGGTAATTGACGTAACTGCTTATGTGAACCGTGCAGAGCAGCTTTCTGGAAAATATGTGACAGCTAACTATCGTTTGGAAGATTTGCTGAAGTGGGGTAAATACGGATTTGAATATACAGGAAAGGTGTTTGATTCGCAAGCAGAAATGCAGGAGTTTCTTGCCGATGAAACGGCCTATACCCAATACGAAGGAACCTATACAACTGGATTTCATCCAATTACGGAGGATAATAGTACCAGTTATAGTTATGGTCAATGGAGCATGGCTGGCAGAGGGGATACGGTAGTCAGTTATTATGCCGATACGGATGCGCTCAGTATAACAGAGATATCGGAGTTGCCGGAGAATATAGAACAGACGAATGCATTGACCGTAGCAGAACCAGGAGAGGAGCCAAGCGCTTATAAAGAAACAGATGCTACCATTACTGCCTATCAGGAGGTAGGTGAGGATGGCGTTACGTCCATTACTTATAGTGCAACAGAAGAAAATACGTATCAGACAATTCTCTCGAATCGCTATCAGACCGTTGATGGAAAAACGCCACAGGAGCTTGTGTCTACCTGGGAAGAATATTATGCACTTTGTGATAATATTGCAGAGGCAGCAAACAGTTTATATTACAATTATCAGGAATATTTGAATTATGAAAATTCATACAGTCTTGAAAACTCCAATCTGATATATTGCATGGAAATGCTTGTGGATGGAGAAAATGTATTTTTTACGAATGCAATTTTAAAAGATTTTAAGGAATCGACTATTAATGAATATTTTAAAGGATTCCATAAAAATATTTATTACAATCCATATGATATGGAGTATATTACAAATACAAATGTTCCAGAAGAGTATTTCCTGCAACTGATGGATGAATATAATTATGCTTATACAGAAAATACAAAAATCTGGATCGCAGTAGATGATGGATATTCAGCACAGGATGCATTTGCAAAGGCAGAATATGCATATAGCAATTTTTTACCGTATTGGTGGGAATATGTTATAGGGGCAATTGTCTGCGTATCTGTTTTTGTATTATTAACGGTTATTCAATCGGTGTATACAGGAAGAAGAGAAGGAGAGGAAGAGGACGGACAGGTACAAATTTGTGTGACAAAATTTGAACAAATACCAACAGAGATATGGTTGCTCATATGTGGAATCTTTTCGGGTCTGCTCTTTATCATGATATTATTTACGTATGACATGATAGGCTGGCGGGATATGAATAATCAGAATATCTTGAAAGTTGTTGCAATTGAGGCTTTTATTACAAGCAGTATCGTAAGTACTATGTTTTATAGTTTGGTCCGCAGATGTAAAGTTCATAATTTGTGGAAAGGCAGTTTTACCTGTTATCTTTTAAATGCTTTTTATCAAAAAGTAGTGTTGAAGCTGTTTGAGGCATTTAAAACTTTGTATCGTAATATGCCGGTAGTATTACGGACACTTCTTCCGTATGGACTGCTTGTTACTTTTAATGTTGTTTGTGCAATGCTGGTAATAGAAAATTCGAGTGAACTGCTACTTATACTTTTAGGAATTGCAGATGTGGTAGTGGGATGGATCTTGTTTAGAAACAGCGTGGATAAGAAAAAAATCGTAGATGGTATTGGAGAAATAAGAGATGGCGATCTGAAATATCAGATAGATACTGTAGGACTGCATGGGGATAACCGGGTTTTGGCAGAGGCTGTTAATAGTATCGGGGATGGAATCAGGCAGGCAGTAGAAACAAGCATGAAGGATGAGAGGCTGAAAGCCGATTTGATCACAAATGTTTCTCATGATATTAAAACACCGTTAACTTCCATTATCAATTACGTGGATCTGCTGAAAAGAGAAGATATTCAGGACGAAAAGGTAAAAAGTTATATACAGGTTTTAGAAAGTAAATCGCAAAGGTTAAAACATTTGACCGATGATCTGGTGGAAGCATCTAAAATTTCTTCAGGAAATATTACGCTCCATATTGAACGAATCAATATTGTAGAACTTTTGAATCAGGCAATTGGTGAGTTCTCGGAAAAATTCGAGACAAAGGATCTGCAGATGGTTGTTACATTTGAAAATAAAAATATGTATATTGATGCAGACAGTAGAAGAATGTGGCGTGTGATTGAAAACCTTTTTAATAATATTTTTAAATATGCAATGCCTGGTACGCGTGTTTATATAGATGGGCGTGAAGTACAGGATGGAAAAAATACAGATTTTGTGCTTGCTATTAAAAATATTTCGGCACAGCCTTTAAATATTAATGCAGATGAACTGACGGAACGATTTATACGTGGGGATGTATCAAGAAGTACGGAAGGAAGTGGACTTGGACTTTCCATTGCAAAAAATCTGACAACAGCACAAAATGGAAAATTTAATATTTATTTGGATGGAGACTTGTTTAAAGCGATCATTCGTTTTCCGAAAGCAGAAGAAAGAAGGGATTAACCCTTCTTTTTTGCTGCAACCATTTTTTCAATTGTTGCAATTTCTTCTTCAGAACTGTATTTTTTTATCGTCTGAATCAGCAGATTCATTTCGTTGTCATGAAATTGAATATTTTGTTCTTTTGCCTTTTTCATAACATTCATAAGAAAAGGGAACATTTCTTTTCCAGAAATTCCTTTGCTTTCGACAACGAGAGAATGCAAAAATTCCAGCTTTTCAGAAGAGATGTGTGCGACGGCAGGGTCATTCATCCATATAGGGCGATCCATGATTATTCCTCCTTATTTTGAAACATGGAAAATAGGTCTTTTTGTTCTGGTGACAGTAAATTTAGGAGCATATCCATCGAAAAACCGCTTTCGTTATCGCCAGAACCAGTCTTTGTGCCGAAATCCATACCTTCAGGAAATAGTTCCTTCATCATTTTCATGGCAGATTCCATTTCTTTGTATTGCTTTAATGTCCCCTGAATATTTTTAATATTTTTTAACATGGACTGTTCTTTTTCTGAACAAAATGGAAGAAGCTCGTCACATAATTCAAAAAAATCTACAGGTTGCTTCTCGGATTCTGCACAAAGGTTGAAAGTATGAGGCGCGGATTTGGCAAGAGATATTGTATATTGAAATTCCATATATTTAATATAAATGGCGAGGTTATGACGGAACTCCTTGCCAACAACAGGAATAAGGATTTTTAACATCTGAATGTGGTTATTTGTGTATAAGGTATCAAAGACTGCAATTTTGTCAGATTGTTTTGTGTCCATGTGTTCTCCTTTTCATCTGTCATACCATTGTATGAGAAAATGGTATTGATTATGAAAAAAATAGGCTCTTTCCAGAGCCTATTCCGCGGAAAATACTAAAATTCATTTAGAGATTAGCAGCATCCGTTGTTGTTATTGTTGCCACAGCAGCAGAGAAGCAAAATGATCCAAATAATGCTGTCACAGCCATTATTATTATTACACATATCGCCGCCGAGACCACAACCGTTATTTCCGTTACAGCAGAAGAGAAGGATAATAATCCAAATCCAGCTTCCACATCCATTGTTTGACACATTGTTACATCCGCAGTGTGTTGCAGTTAAATCACTCATGAGTTACCTCCATATTGTTTGTTTTATGGTATATCTTATGAAGCATGGCATGTCAGTGTTTCTAAAAATATAAAGGAATTTAAAATAGTATAAATTGACAAAATACTTGAATTTATTACAAGATATAGTAAAATAAATTAAGTATGAAAATAAATATAACAGAAAGTGTAATATTGTGGTATAATAGACGATAAAAGGAGAAGTTATTACTATGACAACAGGCGGATGGAACGTTGCCGGGAGGCAGTTCAGAACGAGGTCGGATTATGAAGCTGCCTGCCGGGATAACGAAAAAATAGAAAAACTCAAACAACGTTATAATTTGGAGAATCCGCAACAATGTTCCAATTTGTTTAAGGAGCTTCAGAGTGGAAAATATCACTTTGAAACAATGGTTGGGGATGACTTCATTTATGAAATAGAACAACTGGTAGAAACAGTTGGCAAAGAAAAAGCCGAGAAGACCAGAAAAGTTAAAAAAATTGATAAAAAGGGGAAAACAAAGGAGCAGAGGAATTTTGAAGACTACGATCAGAAAATGCAAGTGGAAATTCTCTGGGAGTTAAAAAAAAGGGAAAAACGCAGAAAATGGACGATTGTATTTTGTAGTGTGCTTGCTATCGCGTGTTTTGGATATTACGGAATTTATTACTATTTTATGGACCGGACGACGGAAACCTATGAAAAATGGTCAGAACTGAAACAGACAAATTCCGGGGCTGCAACAGTGCAGGTATCTGATGTGGAAGAGAATGCTACAAAAAAAATCTTAGAAGAATACGAAGTTTTATATAATAAAAATAAAAGTCTAATCGGATGGGTAAAAATTGACGATACAGAAATAAACTATCCGGTTATGCAGACGGTAAATAATACATATTACCTTGATCATAATATAGAACAGGAATATGACAAAAACGGATCTATTTTTATGGATAAGGATTGTGATGTATTAAAGCCGAGTACGAATCTGATTATTTATGGTCATCATATGAAATCGGGAAAGATGTTCGGAGATTTAGATAAGTATAGCAGCAAGTCTTATTATGAAGCACATCCTACGATTCAATTTGATACTATATATGAAAAAGGTACCTATGAAATTATGTATGTATTTCGTTCCAAAGTTTATAATGAAGACGAAATCGTATTTAAATATTATCAGTTCATAGAAGCTAATTCGGCAGAGGAATTTTATTCTTATATGGAAGAAATGAGTGAATTATCTTTGTATGATACAGGCGTGACAGCAAGTTATGGAGATCGACTTTTGACATTGTCTACTTGTGACAGTTCGGAGCCGGAAGGAAGATTTGTTGTAGTGGCAAGAAGAGTAAACTAGATATTTATATATTAGGGAATTCACAATAAGAGGAGAGTTATATAATGGCAAAAAGAGCACCTAAGAAAAGAATGAACAGAAAGATGAAGAGAACCATCAGAAAGAGCTTGTCTGCATTGTTCATGGCAACAGCGATTGCAATAGCAGCAATTCCGGTACAGGATAATACAGCTGCAGAAACTACAATACCGGTATACGTGGATGGTGTTGGAAGCAGTCAGAGCGCGGAAGAAGCAGAAATACCATATTCTGTTACGGATGCGGATGTAGATAGTTCTTTAGGATTTTCATGTACTTCTTCCTATGATGGGTATGTGATCACAGAAACAAATGGAGAGTATTTCCTTGACCTGATTTATAAGATCGGTACGAATGGTTCTATTAATGCCATTACAGGATATAATATTGATTATGAACCGAGTGGTGGAACTCTTACTATTCCATTGTTCATAGCAAAGAGTTATGAGCAGTTTCAGGATACTGATGTTAAAGCTGCTTATATGAATGGTTCTGATTATTCCACACTTCAATTACAGTACAATAATTACAATCCTGGTAATGAAGATGGATATGAAGATGATGGTATTACACCTAAATATAAAATTGACTTTTCCAAAATGACAGAGGCTCAGGTGCTGCCATATGCAAGAGATGTATATGCATGTGACCGAGCAAACTATACACCGGGATACAAAGCACAGATAGTACATATTGGAAGAAATGATGTAGATGGAGTTGACCAGACTGCATATGTTCCATATAATACATCAACTTCAGAATTTTATATTACAGAGCAGTATGAGATTGGCGCAATCGCGGATGGTGCATTTGCTTCCAATAAAGGATTGTTCTCTAAGAAAGATCCTACGGCAACAACAGACAGTGCTGCTTTAAAGATTTCAAAAATTGTGTTGAATGATCGTTTGACTATTATCGGTGATGAGGCATTCAAAGGAATGGCGAATCTGGAAAGTGTTGATTTACAAGGTGTTACAACTGTTGGTAATCGTACTTTCGAAGGATGTAATGGTCTGCAGTCCGTAAACTTTGCGAATGTATCAAAAATTGGAACAGAAGCGTTTAAGGATTGTACTTCTTTGAATAGTGTGACTTTAGAGAAGTCTTTGAAGAAAATATATCCGGGAGCATTTGCGAATTGTGCTTCTTTATCTTCAATTGATATGAGCAAGGTAACCGGAGAAAATATAATTGATAAATTTGCATTTTATAACTGTACTGGTTTGAACAGCATTGCATTTTCAAACCTTACAACTTCTATTGGAGATTGTGCTTTTGCAGTTTCATCTGATAAAACAGTTACCGGCTCTTTGACAAGTATTGAATTTCCGATAGATGTTAATACTTTCGGTAAAGCGGTAGTGTCCGGCAGAAGCAATTTACTCAATTGTACATTGCCAAAAACGTACGGTGGTACATCACCGACAACTTTGGATGCCGGTTTCTTCAGACAATGTAAAAATTTACAGTGGGTAAAGATTAATGGACCATATTTGAGTTTTGCAGATAATACGTTTGTCAGTGTGACTTCGGATGAGTTTTATATAGAAGGACCTGCAACCTATGATGGCTCTGATAATGCCAATTATGATAATGCAGATTATTATTCCAATCCAAGAGTATCTGCACACGAGGCTGGTATTACTTATAAGTTTACTGCCAATGGTGTTTCTTACTTTGATGTAGCATACAGCTATCAGAAAAAGAATGCAGATGGAGAATTGCTGTGGCAGGATGCTTATGGAAATACTTATACAGAGGCTGATGGAATTTATGATGCAAGTGGCAATCTGTTAGCTGGTCTGTCTGAAGTAACAGTAACAGATTATTATTTGATCAATGCAAATACAGGAGCATTGGAAAAATATACACCGGATGCAGATAATAATGAGTATACAGAAATTGTTATCAAAGGTAATTACAATGGTGTTTCCGTTAAATCTGTCGATGAAGGATGTTTTGACTCTGTAAAAAATAGTGCGACAAAGCTTACTGTAGAAGATAATACGATCTCAGAGATCGGGGCAAGTGCTTTTGAAGGGTTCACAGCATTAAAAGTTGTAGACTTGGGAAATTCCATAACCAAAATTGGAAATAGAGCATTCGCTAATTGCGATTCTTTGACGGATGTATATTTTAATATGGATAATGTTACGATTGGTTCCGAGGCATTTACAAAATCATCGGGTATGACTACTGGACTTACTTTCTATGGTAAGATTGCAAGTGATTTTGAACCTTTTGTATGGGCAATGCAGAAAGATAACAATCTTTCAGAAGAAGGACTCCGTGTTCTTTATAAGAGTCTGGAGCCAGAGAGCTTAGCTGCTATCTATGATGTAGGTGCATCTACAGATGATAATAGTGTAGTTACTTTAATGTATTATCCGATTTACCAGTGTCTGGATGATGATAATGAAGATTACAGACGTGAGAAAGCAAGCCTGTTGGGAATTGCTAACTATGAAGATTATAGCATCATCGAGCGCTTTGAAGCAGGAACAGCAGGAAGTGATGCGAGCGTTTCCTATGCAGACGCAGAAGATATAAGTTATGTAGATGGAACAAGATATATCGTGATTCCAGAAGGCATCACCTCTATTGACTCTGCTGCTTACTTCATGTCACCATATAATAATAAGAGTATTACAACCTATGTTGAGAGTGGAGATGGTTCCAGTTCTGCAAAAATGGTAATGGAAGCAAGTTTATCCTCTTCCAACGGTGGAAAAGCAGATGAACCAATGTCTGTTCCGGGACTTTTCAGTGGATATTATGATGATTATGAAGATGGTACTGAAGAAGATACTCTCTACGAAGTAGAAGAAAGAGGAAATGACCGCGTAGAAAAAATATCAATGAGTACAGTTACTTCACTTCCAGATTATGCTTTTGATAGTTGTGAAAGATTGCGTGAAGTAGAATTAGGAGCTGCTTGTACGGATATTGGTATAGCACCATTTAGAGGATGTACTTCTCTTGAAACAGTGACAGCAACAGGAAATCCTAAGATTTTCGTTGAAAATGATATTATATATGAATTAAAGGATGATGGTACATACAGATTGGTTCAGTGTCTTCCTACAAGAGGTGCTGATAACGATACCTATAGATATGTAGATTCTACAACAGATCCAAAACTGGCAAATGTATCAGAAATTTCAGAAAGTGCTTTCGTGGAATGCGATAATTTGATCAACGTTGATCTGAGTGACAGCATATCACTGAAAGAAATACCGGAAGACTGCTTTAAGGATTGTGCCTTATTGAAAGGTGTTCAGCTTCCACGCTCAGTTAATTATATTCATGAAGGTGCATTTGCAGGTTGTAAATATGTAACTGTAAAAATACCGGCAAATGAGGTATATATTCATAGAGATGCTTTAGAGCATGGAGAAGATGCAGTTTATATTTGGAGTTATTCTGATTCATCTGCAGCTCGTTATGCAGCAGATAATGATGTAAACTTCCAGGTACTGAATGATGATGAGCATTTGGTCGTATTTATGGATTCGGATTATACAGAACTTTCCAGAACCTATTTAAAAGATGGAGGTTCTTTGGAACAGGCTTTAGCTGCTGCAGGACAGGATAGTCCGACAAAAACCGGTTATAAATTTACTGGATGGGCACATTTACCAAGTACTTTGGATACTTTAAATATTACAGAAGACTGTACTTTTATAGCACAGTACACCAGTACATCAAGCAGTAGTGGAAGCGGAACGGGAACGGATAACAACAATAGTGGTACGAATAATAATGGTACGAATGATAATAGCAATAACAATCAAAGTACAAAATTATATACCGTTACAGTTGTTAACGGAAGCGGAAGCGGAAGCTATGTAGAGGGTGCTACTGTTATTATCACAGCAAATAATCCTGCATCAGGCAAGAAGTTCAAAGACTGGACAGTGGAAACAAATAATGCCACACTTGCAAGCAGCAGAACAATGGCAACGACCTTTACAATGCCGGCTGGAGATGTAAAGATTACAGCAAATTATGAGGATGATACTTCCTCTTCAAGCAGTAGCAGTTCTTCATCCAGTGGTAATAAAAATAGCAGTACAGTAAGTGGAAATACGAGCGGAACAAGCAGTACAAACAGTACCAAGGTAATCATTACAAGACCGGGTATTTCTGATACCGATTTGGCTGCAGCAAAAGTAAACGGTTCTAAAGATGGCTTTATTGTTAAGATTTCAGAAACAGCGGAAGCTACAGCAGCAGTAGAAGCAGCATTAACAAACAAATATGGAAGTCTTGATAATATCCGTTATGTTGCAATGGACATCAGTCTGTATGATTCGACTGGAACAAATAAGATTACAGATACGACAGGATATACGATTGATATTACAATCCCAATTCCAGATGAATTGAGAGAATATGCTGGAAATAATAAAACAGCGGCAGTTGTAAACTCACAACTTGAAAGTTTGTCACCTAAGTTTACTACCATTGATGGAGTACCATGTGTTACTTTTAGAGCGACACATTTCTCACCATATACAATCTATGTAGATACACAGAACCTTTCAGCAGGTACATTGGATTCTACACCACAAACGGGAGATGGTATCCATCCGAAATGGTTCTTATCTATTGGACTTGCATGTCTTTCTGTAATATTATTTATGAAAAAAGACAAGAAAACACCAAATATTAAGATGGCGTAATCTGAGGTCGAAATATGAAAAAGTTAAATAAGAAACTGGGAGGTGTGTTGATGGCAACGTTGCTTGTGGCAGCGGCAGTCATCACACAAATACCAGTAAATGCTGTGAATGCAAAAACAACTGTCACAGCAGATTTTCAGACAAGTGAAGGAAAATTGATGAAGTATCAGGGCACGGCAAGTACCGTGTCCATTCCGGCTGACGTAAAGGAAATTGGAGAAGAGGCGTTTGCAGGAAATACTACATTAGTGAATGTGACGATCCCATCTTCTGTAGAGAAGATTGATTATGGCGCGTTTGCAGGATGTACTTCTTTAGAGACTGTTACAATTTCGGATGGAACGGAAGAGATTGGTAATGGTGTGTTTGCTGGCTGTTCCCAGTTGGATAAAGTTACGTTTGGAAAAGATGTAAAGAAAGTAGGCTCTGGTGTATTCGTTGGCTGTACAAAGTTAGAGAAGATAGAGATATCCACAAAAAACGAAGATTTAGTCTGCGTTTCCGGTGTGCTTTATGATAAAGAGAAGACGACTTTGATCGAAATGCTTCCGGGAAGAGCGTATACGGCATTTTATTTTCCATCTACGGTTACAACGATAAGACCATATGCTTTTTGGGGCGTTGAAAGCTTACAAAAAGTACTTTTGAGTCAGAGGCTTCACGAAATTCCGGCATATGCGTTTAGTAATTGTAAGTCATTGACTGGCATAGAAATTCCTTATTCTGTATATCGGATTGAATTGAATGCATTTGAAAATTGTACTGCTTTAGAGGAAGTGATTCTGCATCCTTCTGTAAATTATATTCATGATACAGCATTTTCTGGATGTAATAAGCTACAGATTACAGCCGAAGAAGGAACATATGGTTATGAATTTGCACAGAGTCTGCCAGCTCCGGAAGAAGAGACAAAGGAAGAGGCAAGCATTTCTATATTAGATAGTATTGCAGTTTCCGATGAAGAAATTTTGACATCTTCTGAAGAAGATACGACGCAGAATAGCTCTCAAAGTACTCCACAAAATGGTACGAGTACAGGAAGTGGATACGTGGATCCACTGGAGCTTCCAGAGGATTCTTCAGTGCTTGGAAAGACAAGAGTAATTGGAAATAATGCATTTGTTATTATGGATGGAACAAAACCAACCGTTCATTAAATGTTGAATAGAGTCATTATATGCGCAACAAAAATCTCCCAGCATAAGATATTAGAAAAGGCTGGGGGATTTTTTTGTGTATCGGGTCAGGAAGCAAATAGGATGTACAGATGATTTGCTGCTGGAATTATCAGGAAAACCTGTCGGCGTAGCAGTGCTGGATACAGGTATCAGCAATCATCCCGATTTTGAAAATAGAATATTAGATTTTAAAGATTTTGTTCATAATAGAAAAAAGAACTATGATGATAGTGGACATGGAACACATGTAGCAGGATGCATTGGAGGCGACGGTAAAGTTTCTAATGGAAAATACAGAGGGATTCATCCAAAGTGCAATTTTCTTATTGGTAAAGTTTTGAATGCAGATGGAGATGGCAACTTGGTTGATATGATACAGGGATTTGAGTGGGTCTTAAAAATGGCAGAGCAATATAATATCTGTATCGTGAATATCTCAGTAGGTGTAACAAGCACTATGGAACCGGAATATTTGGAAATCATGCTTGCACTTGTGGAAGAGGCGTGGCAGAAAAATATATTAGTTGTTTGTGCTGCAGGAAATTCAGGACCGAAACCTATGACGATATCACCGCTTGGGGCAGGAAAACATATTATAACGGTGGGATGTCATGATGGTGGTTATTTTGGAAATCGAAAAGATATTTGTGAAATGTATTCAGGAAGAGGACCAACGCAGTATACAATTAAGAAACCGGATCTGGTAGCACCGGGAACGGATATTATTTCGTGTAATGCAGCCTATCGTATGAGAAATTGGCGTTTCTTTGGAGAACCATATATTAAAAAGAGTGGAACATCAATGGCTACGCCTATAGTAACTGGTGCAGCAGCTTTATTGATTCAAAAATGCGGCAGGCTGGAATGTGAAGAAATAAAAAGAAGATTGATCTATAGTGCAGTAGATCTGAAAGAGCCTTGGACAAAACAAGGCTGGGGAATGCTGAATGTGAAAAGGTTAATGACCATTGTATAGAAAATGGTACTAAAGTTTTATTTACAAAAGAGAAAGAGACAGATACTATATAAAAAGGGATTGAAAAAGAGAGAAAGAATTTAATATGTAAGATGTTAGAGAGTCGTTTGTTAAAATGGCTCTTTTTTTGTCGCTTTTTAAGAGCCTGCGTTGCTTAAAAGGAGGAAATATGAAATCAATCAGCAAAATGTTAATCGCCGTAGGCACTGGAATTTTATTTTTGATCTGTATACTGATCGGTGTGCTTTATTACCGTAATTTGAATCGAAATGAAGAAGAAATGGCAGTGACTATAGAAAAGAATTTGAAACAATACTTGAATGAACGTGTGAGTGAGTTAAACCCTCAAATTTTAGAGCAGGAGGGAAATGATGAGTTAATACAAGAAGTACTTGACCATATAGTCAATAATTTTATGGATGACTGGAAGAGTCAATTTATTGATGAAGCTGGAGAGGTATTTATTTCGGAAGAGGAATATGCAGTAATCGGAGATGAGATTTTTTCGTCTTTGCAGGAGGAACTATTAAAACGATTGGAACAGGCAAATGGAGAAGAACGTGAAAAAATACTTTCCGCATTGGAACAGTTAAAAACAGAAAATAGCAATGGATTAAAGGTCATAAAAGAAGAAATACAAAATAGTATTTCTGCTGCGATTGACAGAATTGCTGCAATAGAAAAGAAAGTTTCTGATATGGAAGGCGAAACACAAGGAACAAAAGAAAGTATTGTAA